>QKDN01000021.1 GCA_003252535.1 Campylobacterota bacterium
AAGATTTGGTGAAGGAGTTTTATATAAAGAGATACTTATGGATGTGTGTGACAAACTAAAAGTCAATTATAACAAAAATTCCAGTGTGGAAAGAATTGAGACAAACTTGTTAATGAAGATTCTTGAGGATGCTTTAGAAAAAATGTCAGATGAAGAGAGAAAAGAATTAGCACAAAGTATAGGTTTAAAAAATACACAAGATTTTTCAGCTCAAGCTATGACAGGTATATTTCAAGCTATATTTAGGGCAGGAGGATTTAAATCTTACCAATTGACATTAATAATTGTAAATGCTATATTGAAAGCATTGATTGGTAGAGGATTGAGTTTGGGCGCAAATGCAGCACTTACAAGAACTATGGCAATTTTAACAGGGCCTATTGGCTGGGTGATTACCGGATTATGGACAGCAATCGATATAGCTGGCCCTGCCTATAGAGTAACAATACCAGCAGTAATCGAAATTGCAGCGTTAAGACAAAAGTATTTATATGCTGATAAAATAGATGATATTAATTTTAGCTAAGTATTGCCTCGCTCCCACACTCTCGTAGGAGTGCATACAAGATTGACATCTGAAAGTCAAATATGGATTTCCACATCCTTGTGGGAACCAAAGAATATTTGGCATATTGGCAGGAATTGAGCCGGAGATAGTGGCGTAGGGTGCGCTTGCCAGCGCACCATTCGTTCCGAATTATCGTGATATATCTGTCTGTGTGATATTCGGTGCACTGGCAAGCGCACCCTACGATAATACGGAATATATGGTACAAGCTCACGCGGAACCGGGGTTTCAACCCCGCCAAATGAGATTCTGCCTATAATTGAACTATCCAAACCACCCAAGGAGAAAACCATGAAAAAGATTCTGTTGCTGTCCACACTCACGGCGTTCGTATCGCTGCACGCGATGACCCTCAAAGAGCTCAATAACGCCACCAAAGAGCAGCTCATGAGCGTCAGTGGCATCGGCGAGACCAAAGCGGATGAGATCATCAAGTACCGCAAGAAGACCCCCTTCAAGACCTTCAAAGAGGTAGAAGAGGTCAAGGGGATCGGACCTGCGCTCGCTGAGAAGCTCAAAACGGCGAAGATCAAGAAATAACCTCCCGCCACCCGTCTGAGAGGAGATACGATGCGATACATTTTCACCCTTTTGATCATGTCATTGCCGCTCTTTGGGGCGGAGGTGCTTTACGGTGATATCGACGGCGACGGCAGAGAGGAGTCTATGGAGCTGCGCAGGAGCGGGGAGGGGGAGCTGGGCGGCTTCTACCAGCTCGCCGTGATCGACGATGACGGATCGCTCCTCTGGCAGGGCCCCAAGAGCACCGATATCGAGAACCGCTTCGTCTTTTATGAGACCCATGTGGGGATATCGATGCCCGAGCTCCTCTACGACATCGACGGCGACGGCCACTACGAACTCATCGCCCCCGAGCCGCAGAGCGATGTCTCGCCCACCTATTTCCGTGTCCTCAAGTGGCTGGGCAAACGCTTCCGCATCGTCCCCTCCAAGGCGCTTATGCTCACCTCGCAGAACCGCTTCGAGTGGCAGCTCACCAACGCCTACGAGGGTGTGTGGGTCTCGGGATTCGTCTCTGCCGGGGCTGACGGTGTACGCGCCAAAGTGACCCGCTACATCGACGGCGAGTACCAGGGCGGCGAAGCGCTGCTGCGCTTCGATCCCAAAGGGGCTGCCATCGTCAAGTGGATCAAACCGTTGGGCAAAGGGGAGGAGACCCGGGGCACAGAGACCCCCGCCGAGCCTCTCCCGCCGACCGCATCTCACAAAGCTGCCGAGAGCGCCGGGGTGAAGCTCGACCTGGAGATACTCATCTCCTACAGCCCCGCTGCCAAAGCCAAGCTCGAAAACAGCCATGAATCGATCACCGTCGATCTCACCATCGACAAGTACGGTTCCCAGTACATCGAGGAGGAGGCGATCGCGCAAAAAGCTATCGTGACCCGGCCGACCGGCAGGGTGAGCGTCGGCGAGATACCCTTCCGGGAGCGCGGCTACAGCCTCGACGAGCGGAAGCGGTACAAGCTCAGCGTCATGATCATCTCCGCACGCAAACGCTTCGAGAACAATATCCTCTGGTGCAATTCCACCGACGGCGCCGCCGACTACGACATCGAGACGATCAGGAACGCCACCCTCCGCTACCATTGTAATCTCATCGGCGAGTAGGGTGGGTTTCCCAACCCACCATTTATTCCGGGTGTCAATGGCATCCAAATTGGTATATTGTATTATGCGTTGTTTTTGGTGGGCTGGGAAGCCCACCCTACGATCTCGTCATTTCTGGAATCTTCCGAGCCGATAGAAGAGATACGGTGCGACCGTCGTCCAGAGGAGGAGCAGAGCCCAGAGTCGCCCGGCGAAGAGACCGTAATCGTGCAGGAGTTTCTCCCAGCTGTGCCCCATCGCATAGTGTCCGAAGAGGAATTCGAACGACACTGTCATCACGAGCCACATCACCCCTATGGCAAGCGCTTCGGCAGCGGAGGAGAGCTTCCACATCCTGCTCATAGCGAAGATATAGAGTCCGAAGAGAGCTATCGCGATCAGCGTCGAGAGCTGGTGGGCTGCCAGTTCGCTCATATACCCGCCGTAGAGTTTCTCTCGAAGCGTACCGTTGACGATCGCGAGGATCACCATCCCCAGCCACCCCGCTGCATAGACCAGGATCGTTTTCATAGATGCTCCATCTTTCCCATGTTACTCCTCGACCCTGATGATGCTCTGGTGGGGCAGGAGGTCGTCGAGTCCGAGCTGTCCGCTGGTATTGTATCCCCACGACCAGAGCGAGCCGTCGAGCTTGCTGCCGAGCGTATGGAAGCCCCCGGCATAGACTCCGTTCCAGTCATCCCCGCTCACCGCTATCGGAGTATGGGCATCGTCGAATGTGCCGTTGCCGAGTTCGCCCCTTTCGTTCCATCCCCATGCCCAGAGGGTGCCGTCGCTTTTGTGCCCCGTGGAGTGGTATATCCCCGCCGACACGAGGCTCCAGTCGTTGGCGCTGCCGACCTGTGCGGGGGCGTTGGTGTCGGTGGTCGTACCGTTGCCGAGCTCGCCGTGGAGGTTGTAGCCCCACGACCAGAGGGTACCGCTGCTCTTGAGCGCGAGGGTGTGGTATTCCCCGGCGCTCATGCTCTCCCAGTCGGTCGCCGGGGTGATCTGGGTGGGGGTGTTCTTGTCGATATTGGTACCGTCGCCGAGCTGTCCGTCCATGTTGTCACCCCATGTCCAGAGGGTGCCGCCCGTCTTGACCGCTGCCGTGAAGGCATCGCCGCCGTCGACGCTCTTCCAGTCGGTATCGATCCCCACCTGGATCGGGACGCTTTTGGCGATCAGCGTGCCGTCGCCGAGCTGTCCGTCACCGTTGAGTCCCCAAGCCCAGAGGGTGCCGTCGGTCTTGATCGCCAGGGAGTGGTTGCCGCCTGAAGCGACGATCTTCCAGTCATTGGTGCCGCCGCCCGAGAGGGTCAGCGAAGTGCGCAGGGTATTGGTGCCGTCGCCGAGCTGTCCGCTGCTGTTGTCACCGCAGGCGTAGAGGGTGCCGCCGTCTTTGAGGAAGAGGGAGTGCTCGTACCCTGCCGCTACTCCTTTCCAGTCGTTCGCGGCGCCGATCTGGGTGGGGAGGGTGTATTGCGGGTAGGTGGCGCTGCAGAGCTGTCCTTTGCTGTTGTCGCCCCAGCCCCAGAGGGTGCCGTCGACTTTGATCGCGAGGGTATGGTATCCTCCGGCGACGACGCTCTCCCAGAGCTCATCCGATGCGATCTGTTCGGGGAGGTTGCGGTTGGTCGTCTTGCCGTTGCCGAGCTGTCCGAAGGTATTGAGCCCCCAGCCCCAGAGGGTGCCGTCGGTTTTGATCGCCATGGTGAAGTATTCGCCACCGTCGATCATACCCCAGTCATCCGCTGTGCCGATCTGGACGGGCGAAGTACGGTGGGTGATCGTGCCGTCACCAAGCTGGCCGTCGCCGTTGTGACCCCATGCCCAGAGGGTGCCGTCCTCCTTGATCGCCATCGAGTGGCTGTTGCCCGAGCCGATACCATGCCAGTCGTCGTCGGTGCCGAGCTGGACGGGGTGGTTCTTGCTGACGAGCGTACCGTCGCCGAGCTCGCCGTAGAGGTTTGAGCCCCATCCCCAGAGAGTGCCGTCACTCCGTAGTCCGACGGTATGGTATCCTCCGGCGGCTACGGCTGCCCATCCGCTCCCTATCTGCGTCGGAGTGTTTTTGGAGATATTGGTACTGTCGCCGAGCTGCCCGTCGGTATTTTTGCCCCAGGCGTAGAGTATGCCGCCCGATCTCAAGCCCATGGAGTGGGAGTACCCGGTGCTGAGGCTCTCCCAGTCGTTCGCAGTCCCGATCTGTATGGGGGAGGTTTTGCCGACATTGGTGCCGTCGCCGAGCTCGCCGTTGTTGTTGTACCCCCATGCCCAGAGGGTGCCGTCTGTGCGGAGCGCCAGCGTATAGCTCCCCCCGGCGGCTATCACGCCCCAGCCGCTGCCGATCTCGACGGGTGTATTTTTCGAGACGGTGGTGCCGTCGCCGAGCTGTCCGCTGCTGTTGTTGCCCCAGCTCCAGAGTGTGCCGCCGCTCTTGAGTGCGATGGAGAACTTATACCCGGCAGCGACCTTGCTCCAGTCCTTGTCGCTGCCGATCTGTACGGGCGAGGTATGATCGGTATTGGTCCCGTCGCCGAGCTGGCCGCTGCTGTTGCTCCCCCATCCCCAGAGGGTGCCGTCGCTCTTGACCGCCAGCACATGGCCGTCGTCGCCTGCTGTGAGCGTCTTCCAGTAGAGTGCCCTGACGGTGACGGTGATGTCGATATCGGCCTTGCCGTCGGAGATCGTGAGGGTAGCGGTGTCGGTGGCATTGGTCTCATGGGTCTTGAGATAGGTGAGGGTGTCGCCGCTCACGGTGAAAGTCCCGTAGTGTCCCTGGACGCTCACGCTCGCGCTGATGGTGTCGTTGTCCTCATCCTGCGCGCCTGATGTGACCTTCCAGTCCGTGCCTGCGGTCGATTCGTTGACATCGAGCATCAGGGAGAAGCCCGCCGCGGTGGGGGCGTGGTTGGTGTCGTTGGTATCGGTCGTGTTGGTGTCAGTGGTATTTGTATCGGTGGTGTTGGTATCTATCGTGCTGCTACCGCCGCTTTTGCCGCCGCAGCTGACGAAAAGAAGCAAAAGGATGGAGAGGAGTGTGTGTTTGAACAGGGGGAAAGTAGACATCAGCATACCTTTATAGTCTGTGAAGAGTTGTGAAAAATAAGGCAGGATTCATACTGCACCCATCTAACCTCAAAGATACTGGTGAGAGTATATTGTACATCGAAGATATATAAAAAATTCTTTCATCTCCACGGGCTACCCGCCTACGACCCCCTGTCTCGATGCCCACTCCCCTACATCGCCCTTGGAGATCGCAGTCGCCATCATATCGGGGAAGATATCGGGGGTGCAGGCGAAGACGGGGACACCGAGCTGTTTGACCGATTTGGCGTTGGCGTGGCTGTAGTAGGGCTTGCCGTCGTCGCTGAGGGCGAGGAGGACGATCACCTGCACACCGCTGCTTTTCATCGCCCTGATCTTTTCGAGCATCCCTGCGGGTGAGCCCCACTCTTCAAGGTCGGTGATGAGGACGAGGATGGTGTCATTGGGCTTGGTGACGAGCCCCTGGCAGTAGCCCAGCGCTTTGTTGATATCGGTGCCGCCGCCGAGCTGCACGCCGAAGAGGAGGTCGACCGGGTCGTCGAGGTCTTCGGTGAGGTCGGCTACCTCGGTGTCGAAGACCACCATGCGGGTGCGGACGGTGGGGAGCGACGCCATCACTGAGCCGAATATCCCCGAATAGACGATCGAAGTCCCCATCGAACCCGACTGGTCGAGGCAGAGGATGATATCCTTGAGACTCTTGCGGCTCTTGCGCCCGTAGCCGTAGAGCTTTTGCGGGATGATGGTTCCGTACTCGTGCTGGTAGTGGCGGAGGTTCTTTTGGATCGTTTTGTGCCAGTTGATCTCGTTGTACTTGGGGCGGTGGTTGGTGACGCTCCTGCTGATCGCCCCGTTGATCGCCTCGATCATGCGGTTCTCGAGCTTCTCCATCAGCTCCTTGACCACCTTGGCGATGACGAGGCGGGCGGTCTCCTTGGTCTTGGAGGGGATGAGCTTGCCCAGCTCCATCAGGGTGGCGACGAGGTGGACATTTGGGGTCGCCTTTTCAAGTATCTCTGGTTCGAGCATCATCTTGTCACGGAGCTTGGGGTGTTTGAGGGCGTCGTCCTGTATGATGTCGACCACCTGTGAGGGGAAGTAGCGGCGGATATCCCCCAGCCACCTCGCTATCGAGGGATTGGATGCGCCGCTTCCTGCTCCGAGCGTCCCGTCTTCACCGTGATAGTGGAACTTCTCTTCGCGTATCTCGTAGTCGTAGAGCGCCGAGAGTGCGATATCTTTTGCCAGCTCCTCAGGGCTGAGCTCGCACCCTGTCCCGTCGCTCTCCTCACCTCCGAGGATCAGCCGCCATCGTTTGAGATTGGTATCGTTATGCATAGTAGAGCCATCCTTTTATCTTCTCCAGTGAGTGTTCGGCGCGTGCGGTATCGAACTCGACCTGCTGCTGTTCATCCGTTTCACCCTGTCCCAGTCCCGCCTTGGCTTTGGCGCCGAGGTCGCGGCGTATCTTGGGGTCGTACCCGCTGAATGTCCGCCGCAGGATCGGGAGGATATGGTCGAACTCCTCATCGCTCAGCCCCTCGAGCCATCCGTAGAGGATGTTCCAGAGGTTGTCATCGATCAGCAGGATCACCGCGCTCCCTTCGAGCAGTCCCTCGATCCAGTAGACAGAGTCGAGAGTGTCCGCGCCCGTGGAGAGTGCCTGCGAGAGGAGGAGTTTGAGCTCGTCCAGCTCCAGATGCTTGGCATTGAAGAGGAGGCTTGTGATCCGTCCTCGGATCAATGTCGGCATCGTCATATCCCTCGCGATGCTCTCCAGAGTCCTGATCCATGCATCGTAGCGCTCCTGCTCCTCTATGAGCCGCATCTCTTCGTGGAGCGAGGCGATGAGGGTGAGGAGCTCTTTGGCGCTGGTATACTCGAGTCCGTAGCAGGCGTTGGGGAGGTTGACCGTGATCTTGACGATGAGCGCTTCGATGAGGGTTTCGAGGATCGATTTGTCGAGCTTGCGGATATCGTCGTAGCGGGAGATCACCATCAGCGGCAGGAGGGTGGCGATGAGCTGGGAGACATCGTGGCTGAGGGAGATGAGGGCATCGATCCGCTCGATCAGGAAGGAGACGCTCTCGAAGAGTCTGGCGGTGAGCGAGAGGTCGATCAGTCTGCCGAGCTCCACGCTGTCCTGCGAGCGGGCTGCCATATCTCTGATGTAGTTCTGGGTGGCGGATTCGACGCTGTTGCCCCAGATCGCCTTGTCGATCAGCTCGAGTTCGTAGCCGGGCTGCCACTTGAGCACCCACACCTCCTTGAATGTTCCTTTGGTGTGGCTCGCTGCCAGTCTCCCCCACGGGAGCCCGAGTATGGCGAGGCGGTGGAGGAAGATCGACTTTGCTAGGTGTGTTTCGTTGCGCAGGTCGAGGGTGTAGCTCTTCTCCTCGTCGAGCTTCTTGAGGCGGTAGCTTTTGATCGACGCTTCGAAGTCCCCCAGCAGCGGGAGGGTGGAGCTGTTCTCGGGGACTTTGCCGATCGCTTTGCCGACGATGAGCTCGTCGCGGATGAGGTCGAGGAGTATCTCGTCCCCTTCGCACATCACGGTGAGGATGGCGTCGCTCAGCTCTCTCAAACCTGCACGGCTGAGTCCCCGCAGTGCCGCCAGCGAATGGGCGGTGCGGAGGGTCTCGATGGTGTGGGCGGTGGAGATATCCATCTTGCGCTTGCGGAAGAGTTTGGAGGCTTTGTAGAGCCAGATCGTACCGTCATCCTCGGGGTAGCGGTGGAGGTAGTCGTACCACCCCGCCGAGTCGATCCCCGCGCCGTATCCCGAGCGCCACGAGAGGCGGGAGTTGAGCCACGGTATCCATGTGGTCTCGACCTTGGCGGAGGGGAGACCCTTGATCAGCTCTTTGTCGGCTTTGGCGGGGATATCGGCGTAGGCTTCGAGGGCGGGGGCGTGCCACGCGCCGCAGACGAATACCACCCGCTCCCTCTTCGCCCCTTTCGCGCTGCGGATCGCCTCGCGCATGAAGGCTTCGCGGATATCGTTGTACCCGTCCTCCCTCCCGTAGTGCTCCCGCAGTGTCCGCATCAGCACCATCACCGCCTCGAAGTGTTCGGCGGGGTCGCTGCGCCGCTGCTCGAAGCGATGCTCCCACCACAGCTCGCCGCTCTCGTACCCTTCGAGTCTGGCGATCTCGTCGATAGGGTGGGTCTGCTCCCCGACCCCTTCGCCCTCCTCGCGGGTGTAGCCGAACTGGAATTTCAGCGGCATATCCGCCATCGTATACTCCACGCCGTGCTCCTGCGCATAGAGCAGAGCCTGCCACTCGGGCGAATAGGCGGCATAGGGGTAGAAGAGCGACTGCGAGAGATCGGCGGGGTTGTAGCCGAGTATCGCCACGGGCGGCTTGAACTCTGTGAGGTCGACACCTGCCACCGTATCGGTCAGCTCGACAGGCCCCTCGATGATGATATGATCGGGTTTGATCTCATACAAACGACGCAATAGATGCGCACCCGAGCCGACACCGTGATGGCGGATACCGAGGATATGGAGGTTCATAGGCAGCCTTTTTTGATGGGATATTTATTGTTGTTGGAGCAATTGGTGGAATTTTTCCACCCTACGGTGATCGTGGTATTGCCGCCATTCGTAGGGTGGATGCAATCCACTGTTTGTTGCGTGTGTCGGGTCAATTCCAAATTACAATCTGACTTTGAACTGTAGCGGTTGGTGGAATTCTTCCACCCTACGGGATCTGTGACATTTTTTACCATTTGTAGGGTGGATGCAATCCACCGTCTGCTCCTACTCAAAGTCAATATTTGCATCGAAGTCTCCCCAGTTTGGATCGTAAAACCCTTTATCGACAAACTTTGAAAATGATGAAAATTCCCAATCGCTGACTTTCGTCACATGGTCATGTTTGACAGGGTTGTAATGGATATAGTCAAGCCGCACTCGATAGTCCTTCTCATCACGGATCGTGTGCTCAAAAAATCGTTTTTGCCAGACAGGTTTGTAGCCTTTTTGATGACGGCTATCTGACTGATAGAGATGCTCGTAGTAGCGCTCTTCACAATGCTCTGAAAAGTACTGCTTTATCGATCGGATGATATAGGGATAGTCATCCGCATTTTGAGGTGTGATGATCGTGTGAAAATGCTCCGGCAGTATGACGATGGCATCGATATTGTATTGAAACTTCTGTTTGCTATGGTCGAAACTTTTACGAAGGAGTTCAATATTGTCGATGAGAATAGGATTTCTTTGATGGGTGACTACGGTGATGAAATAACTGTAACCATCCAAAAATATCCTTCTGTAGTTTGCCATTTTTCAACCTTTTTCTATTCGCTGCAACGATTGGTGGAATGCTTCCACCCTACGGTGATCGTGGTATTGCCGCCATTCGTAGGGTGGATGCAATCCACCGTTTTGCTCCATATGTCATTCCGATTACAAATTGTAAACTGTTCTTGAAACCGCAGCGGTTGATGGAATTCTTCCACCCTACACATCACTTTCACTTTGATCTCCCACGGTTTCATTGGTGTTTGGTAGTGCCAAACCTACCAGATTTTCGAATAATAAACTGAATTATCCACCAAGATACAATGAACACAAGTGGAGAAATAAGCATCTTTTCCCAAAGTGAAAAATTGTTGAGACTCAACCAATGCTCCAACAGTGTCACCAGAGAGACACTTATGACGAGCAGTATCACGGTCATGATTCTTCTCAGATTATCGGCTTTCTTATACACTTCGTGCCACTCTTTGTTATTTGTTTCTTTCCATGCTCGATATTCTTCATTTTGTATGGTTTCGATCTTGGTATCTCCCCTATATATACTTACGATGGCTTGTGGATAACGGCGAATGAAAGCATTGGTATAGCTTTTTGCTCTTTTGAGATCAAGGAACTCTTTTTTGACAAATGCATCATCCGCACCGATCTTTTGTGTCAACCCATAGTTGGTAAGTGCATGTCCATGATGATCTGTAAAATGGAGAGTATAGATTTGTTTTGATCTTAGATACTCTGCTTCTTCTAACTCATCCTGTTTATCTGAAATATCCCATCCGTGAAAGAATGGACAGACAACTGTTTTGTAATTTTTGATTCTCTCTGCGAGTATCAATGAATCTGGAATATCTTTGACGATGATATTATGTTTTTGTAACTGTGTCAGAAGTGTACGAGTAAAATGAGGATAACATTCATACTCTATATTTTGATTATGAGTGATATTATAAAACTTGAGTTCAGTATCACTTCCTTTGTTCGTACTACTATCTTTTGACATGAGTATCAATAAAATATTTTTATCATCACGGAACCGATATGCAATACGACTAATATCTTCAAAGGTAAATACATGATCGCATACAAGTCCCACATGAAGAATCAATCTATTATCATCAATGCTGATCTGTTTGCTATTACCGCCACACTTTGTCATCCATTCATGTCTTGAAGTTTTCATTTAATCCCTTTAGTTACTGTGACTTGAAACACCATTCTGCACGCTCTTCATCGACCGAAACAGATGGTGGAATTCTTCCACCCTACAGTAATCGTGGTATTTTTGTCATTCGTAGGGTGGATGCAATCCACCGTTTGCTGTATATGTCGTGTCAATTCCAAATTGTAATTTGTCTTTGCACTGTAATGGTTGGTGGAATTCTTCCACCCTACGGCAACCTTTTCCTTTATCATCAATCAAATCGTTTGGCAGTGCCAAACCTACGGATCTCGCAGATATCCCCGAACCCGGGGCATTCGTGAACTCTCATGACTTCAAGCTCATGCTCCATCATTCTCTCCTTCTGAGTACGCGATGGCATAGCGCCATGTGGAGTGGTATGTTCCAAAATGGAACATACCACTTTCTCACTCAATTCATCACTCTTGAAAATATTATTAAGGTGTTTGGTAATGGCAGGTCTTTGCACATCAAACAGGTCGGCGATCTGTTGCTGACTCAACCAAAGCGTATCTTTTTCGACTGTGGCTTCTATAGAAACGACACCATCCTCATAGATCACAATCTCACTCATCCCTCACCCTCTCACGATCGCTTCGAGGTCGCTGATGACCTCAGAGTAGATGATATCGGGGTTATAGTCGCATTTAAACCTCGGTGAAAAATTAAACCCCTGCCGATGAATATTCTTATACTCCTCAACCCACAAATAGACCAGTTCCATACTTTTCCTTTAAACTGTTTGACAGTGCCAAACCTACGGATTTCGCAGATATCCCCGAACCCGGGGCATTCGTGAACTCTCACGACTTCAAGCTAGTAAATTCCACTTTGAGCTCATGTCCCGTAGCGTGGGCGTAGTCCATCAGCGTCGTGATCTTCGGCGCGGCCTCGTAGGTGAAGCTCTCGAGCCTGGAGATATTGCTCCGCTTGGTATGCATGATCTGCGCGACCTGCTCCTGTGTGAGGTTCGCGCTTTTCCTCATCGCGATAAGCTGCCTCTTGATCTCGTAGAGAGGCTTGAGCGCATCGTAGCGCTCTCTCACCTCATCATCAATCAGCGCCTTTTTCTTGAAATCTTCATACGCCGGTCTCTCATCCATTTTCCAACTCCTTTTTCCTTTTTTTCGCCAGTTCGAGGTCTTTTTTGGGGATCGCATTGCTTTTTTTGATGAAGCTGTGCAGGATCACCACTTCCTTGTCAATAACGGTGCAAAAGATACTTCTGGCGATCCCTTCGCGCCCTTTGGCACGGAACTCGAAAAGCCCGTCTCCCAGCGGAGCCGAATGAGGTCTGCCGAGGTTCGGCCCGAACTCCTCGACGAGATCGAAGATGCTCAACAGATCGGCCAAAATACCTTTGGGAAGTGCCAGGGTTTCGCTCTCAACCTTATGGTTGAAGAATGATATTTTCCACTTTTGCTCCATCTGTATGTTATCCTAAAAGATACTTTTTGTCAATCATCCCTCACCCTCTCACGATCGCCTCAAGGTCGCTGATGACCTCGGAGTAGATGATATCGGGGATGTCTTTGAGCGGGACTTTGGCGAGATAGTTGCCGATCTTCCTGAATGCCGTATCGTATATCTCTGCCTCTTCGTCCTCCCAGTAGTAGACGAAAAGCCCGCCGACACCCAGTTCGATATAGAGATCGTACTCCGGGTACTCTCTGTAGTAGACCGCCATCCCTGCGTCCATCGCTTCCTTTTGCCATCCTTGTTTTTCGAGGTAGCTTTTGATAGTCGATGGGGTGCGTTTGGGCTGCATCCCCGTGTAGGCGGTGATCTCTGTCTGTTCCCGCTGCTCTGCGGGGACTCTGTAGATCGTGCGGTGGAGCTGGGGGAAGGGTTGGTTGAGCTCGAGCTCGTAGAACTTGTCGATCCACTCTGAGAGCTGTTCGGCAGAGAGTCTCAGGGGGTGGACGATACCGATCCGCTCCCCCTCCGCGAACTCGATCTCCTCGTCCCCGATATCGAGCACCGAGCTGTCCTGATCGACATAGAAGAGCCTGCCGAGGTTCCCCTCGCTGTCGTATGTCCCCCACAGCAGCGTCGAGGTGTAGACGAAGATCAGCGGATTGGTGAGGTAGAACGCTCTCCAGCTCTCCTCGTCCCACCGCCGCTCGATCATCATGTAGTATTCGAGCCTGTCGCCCTGTGATCTGTTGGCTTCGCGGATGAGCTTCTGTATCTCCTTGACCTGCTCCTTCTGCTCTTTGGAGGCGGCTTTGGGGAGGGATTTGAGTATCTTGTCGTCCTCGTCGATGTAGCGGAGCTTGAAGTCGTCGGCGATATAGACGCGGTACTCGTGCCCGCCGATATCGAGGATCAGCGTGAGCCCGTCGAAACCGAAGTCGGGGATGAGCTGGTCGAGGAGCTCGAAGTAGCTGAGCCCCTGCTCCCTGGCGTAGAGGGTGAGGGCTTCCCTGGCGGTGTCGGCGATGGAGGCTTTGGACTTGTATTTCTTGGTGAGGTAGTCGAGGTAGCGCAGCGAGCCCATCGAGTCGATGAGGGCGACGGCATGGACGAGATACTGGAGCATCTTGATCCGCTTCTCCTCGAAGAGGGCGTTGAAGAGCTTTTTGAAGTGGTCGAGCAGCGCCTCGTCACCCAGCAGCGCAGCGAGAGCGAGGTAGTGCTTCTGCGCCGCTTTCGCCCCGCCGTCGAGGAAGGTCTGGAGCAGATATCTGGCGAACGCACCCGAGCGGCTCTTGTCTATATGAGCAATGAGGAGCCTGGCCTCGGGATCGGACTCGATCGCCTTGATAAACCCCATGCGGTAGAAGAGGAATCGCACCATATCGCCGTCCAGCTCTTCGCCGTTCATCAGGTAGAGCGGCGGCAGGGAGGACTCATCGAGCTCCTTCTCGCTCCACTTCTCAAGCTTCTTTCGCGCTTTGGCATGGGCGATGATCTCTCTGACTTCTTCGAGGGAGTAGGGTCTGCCGTAGAGCTTCGCCGCGATCTGGGGCATGATCACCTCCCTGACCTTCTTGTCATCCTTCTCATGGTGGAAATTGGCAAGGACGAGATCGAGGGCTTCGGGGGTTTTGAGTTCTAGGAGGGTGAGGTAGCCGACGATGCGCTCGTCCGCTTTTTTGCTCAGGATGGATGACTGGGCTTTGGGGAAGGCTTCGTTGGGGTGTTTGGCTAGAACCTTGACTAAAAGTAGTTTATTGTCATGGTTTATTTTTATTCCAAAACTAAAAATCTTATCTATATGTGTTAGCCAATTAATCTTACGAATAAATTGAATTACATTACTATAATATCCAACATCATGGTGTTTTACTGATAAGATGGTATCAAGTAATTCAATAGCTTTTTCATCTAAAAGCTCCCATGTCTTTAAAGGAAGTTCACTGCGAATAAAAGTTGATGTTTTAATATGTTCAACTAATCTGTTAGCTAATTCTTCTTTTGAATAAATTGTGCTTAAAATACTAAAAAGATATAGGCTAAAAGGTATTGCAGGTGTGTTGGTGCGAACATACTGTTCATATTTAGGTGTATCATTCAGATAATGATTTGCTAACCGGATAAATTCATCCTTGTAAGTGATATCAAAAGAAGAGAGCTTGTGTAGTAGTTGCATAAAATTCACTAGTCGATTATCTAAATAATAAATATCATGTGGATTGTAAGTTAAAAATTCAATTCTAAGTTTTTCTAAATAAATATTTAATACTTTCTTATGCATAGAAACAGTATGTTCAATGAATTGATTGTAATCATTAATGTTTTCTAATAAAAAATCTAAATTTCTTGTAGTGTCTGAGTTTGGTTCAAAAAATACTAAGTTAACTACTTTAAGAGGCACTATATTCTTTAAATCATTGAGCACTTTCGTATAAAAATAAAAATCATTTGCTTTTCTGTATGTGATTTTATATACTTTTGCATCGTTCAAAAAATAACTTTTTATATCAGTCAATGTGACTTCAGAAAAATGCTTGGCATAGGTAGCTTGATAATGCTTTTCTATA
The DNA here is from genome assembly GCA_003252535.1 of Campylobacterota bacterium. GTDB lineage: Bacteria > Campylobacterota > Campylobacteria > Campylobacterales > Sulfurovaceae > SZUA-451. The sequence goes on from QKDN01000021.1 coordinate 14,664, forward strand.
ATTCTTTCAATCTCTTCTCTCTTACCCATGCTTCTCTCCTTTGTCATTTTTGGTGGAATTCTTCCACACTACACCAATGTGACATTTTCGTTATTCGCAGGGCGGATGCAATCCACCGTTTTATCCATCACACCAACTCTTTACACGCCAGATAGATATCTCTGAACTCGGGGCGTTTTTTCATGACGCTCTCCATGTATTCGGTGAAGACGGTCTTGTCCTCGACGGGGTCTTTTACGATGGCTCCGATGAGGCTGGCGGAGATATCGTCAGAGCTGAGGACGCCGTCGCCGAAGTGTGCGGAGAGGGAGAGTCCCTGGTTGACCACCGAGATCGCTTCGGCGGTGCTGAGCGTGCCGGAGGGGGATTTGAGCTTGGCTTTGCCGTCCGTGGTCAGGCCGTGGCGGAGTTCGCGGAAGATAGTGACGATCTTCTCGATCTGGGCGAGGGACGACTCCTCGAGCGGGAGGTCGAGAGCCCGGGAGGTGGAGGCGACGCGGCGGCGGATGATATCGAGCTCCTCTCTCTGCGTGGCAGGGGTCGGGAGGACGACGGTGTTGAAACGGCGTTTGAGCGCGGATGAGAGCTCGTTGACCCCTTTGTCGCGGTTGTTGGCGGTGGCGATGAGGTTGAACCCTTCGACCGCCTCGATCTGGGCGCTGAGCTCGGGGATCGGCATCGACTTCTCGGAGAGGATCGTGATGAGGGTGTCCTGCACCTCGGCAGGGACGCGGGTGAGCTCCTCGAACCGCACGATGCGCCCTTCTCTCATCCCCTTCATGATCGGCGTCTCGACCAGAGCCTCTTCGCTGGGGCCTTTGGCGAGGAGCTGGGCGTAGTTCCACCCGTAGCGGATGGCATCTTCGCTCGTACCCGCCGTCCCCTGGATCAGGAGCTTGGAGTCGCCCGAGATGGCGGCGGTGAGGTGCTCGCTCACCCATGATTTGCCCGTACCCGGCACGCCGTAGAGTAGCAGCGCGCGGTCGGTGGTGAGGGTGGCGATGGCGATCTCCATGAGCCGTTTGTTGCCGATGTACTTGGGGGTGATCTCGAAGCCGTTCTTCAGCCTTCCCCCTATGAGATAGGTGAGCACGGCGTGGGGGCTGAGCTGCCAGTTGGCAGGGCGGTGGCGGGTGTCGTCTATTCTGAGCTCGTCGAGCTCCTCGCGGTACATCTCTTCAGAATGCAGTCTGAGTCTGTTCATTGTTTCTCCTCTTGTAGTGTAGTAAATGCTTTTTTGATCCGTTCTATTTCAAATAGAGTTTCGTAGAGATTGGAACTGTAGTAGTTCGTGCCGTTCTTCGCCTCGACGATAGCGATGAAGTCGTTGTCGAGGTAGGGGGCGCAGCGCCAGAGGTCGCCCTTGATCGAGTTGTCGGCGTAGCGTCCAAGCGAGTGGCGGAGGATCGTCTCGGTGAACTTTCGGCTCCATTTGTGCGTGAACCCGAGTTCGCGGCTGACGAAACGAAGCAGGTTTTGGTTGGGGTCGAAAGCATCGATATGCTTGATGATGAACTCTTTCGCATTCTCCTCGCTGAGGAGTTTCAGAAACCCCGGTGTGATCAGATCGAACCGGCCGCGTCTGAAAAGCTCCAGAGCGGCATCCCGCTCCCCGTACTTGATGAGGTTGGTATCAAGCGCGCCGAGGTAGTTGAGGTGCTCGATGGTGTTGGTCGCTTTCGCCTTTGAGACCTGCGGTTTGACAGCTGCGATCGCATCGAGCGCTTTGGCTAGCGGCAGGTCGAAGCGCTCCGCCCAGCGGCCTGGGGGCACGACGGTGATGACGAAGTAGAGGAGCCTGTCGATCCCTTCGAGGTCTCGGGGGTAGTCGTAGTAGCTCTCTGCGGCGAGGGGTTCGAGCGGTGCGAGGAGTGTGGTGAGCTCGTCAGTATCACGCAGTACGAGCTTCCCTCCACTGCCGCCCATCACCGAAGCGACCATCGAGCCGAGTTTGCTACTCTCCCTGCGCCAGATCGGTGCGAAATAGTGCTCGAAATACTCCCCGAAGAGGGGGCTGGCGGGGTCGTTCAGCTCCAGCAGTGTGAGGGTGCGGAGCATCGAGTCGTAGGTCTGGCTCTTGCTCCCCATCGCTGTCACTTTGTCCCTGAAATAGCCGAAGAGCTGTGGATTGGGCTGTCTGTTCCTGTCGTAGAGGAGCTTGAGGTAGCTGAACCGGGTCGAGATATTCTCCGCATCGATGAACTCATCGAGGAACGCTATCGCGCTCGGGGCATCCTCCATGATCTGTGTGAAGTGTGTCCTGCGCTGTGCGCTGTTCATATCGAGGGTCTCAGGTGTCAGTTCGCTCTTCTGGCTATAGAGCCATCGACCCCTTTCACCGAAGGCTTCGTAGATCGCAAGGTCGCCCGATGTGTACTTGAGCTTCTGGCTGAGGGGGAAGAGGAGCTCGGGGGAGAGTATCTCGTCTCTCTCCCGCAACAGACCGCAGAGTGCCGGGAGGTAGTATGCGCTTGCTTCAGCCGATGCGGCGAGGAGTAGCGTGAGAAAGTCGTGGTACTCTCCGGGGGCGTATGTGAGCGTCTCTGCGGAGCAGACGGGCATTTCGCTGACCCCTTCGAGCTTAGGCAGTTTCGATCCGCTCTCGATATAGCGGGTGTAGAGGGTGAGGGCATCGAGGAGGGTCTCCTCGTCGCTAGGGGAGGGGCGGAGGCGCTCCCGTACAGCTTCGGGGAGGAGTGCGCTATCGAACTTGATGTTTTTTGTCCCCAGCAGCGCGGGTTTGAGGATGGCGGGGTCGAGTCTCATAGCGATAGTGTCCTTTGGTCATAGTGGATGGCGAGGAGGCGGTACCCCTCGGCTGACTTCACCACGAAGCCGTCGAAGCGCTCGCCGCGTGTGAGGATCAGGAGCTTGAGATATTTCTCATCGCCGAAGCTCTCGATCGGGACATAGCGCCCTGCCGTATCGACGAGGAGATAGCTGTGACCGCTCTGCACTACCCTCAATTCTGCAACGAAAGCGAGCTCTTCGTAGAGGAGGGGGAAGGTGTCTCTGGCATTGTTGAACCGCTCCTGTGCCAGTGTGAGGTCGGGCAGCGGGTTCAGCACATCGTCCGGCGCGCACTTCTCCCCCTTGACCTTGACGATCGCGCGGGGCTGGAGGGAGCCGAAGTAGAGGAGCTTCGCCTTGAAACACTCCCCCTCCATATAGAGCTTCTCGAAGATACCGTTGTAGGAGAAGTCGAGGATCAGCGCCCAGCTGCCGCTCTCGACCCCGTAGAGATAGACTCTGCGGGAGGTGAGGTTGTCGAGCTCGTCGTAGCGGATGGAGACGACGTGCCAGCGGTCTTCCGACATCTTCGCCCCGGTGTCGGCGAGGAGCTCCTGTCTGGTGCGGTTCCATCCGAGGATCTGCTCCAGTTCGCCCCGTACTTCGTCGCTGATCTTGTCATGGCTGCGCGCCGCTCTGACGATGAGGTGGAGCGAGGTGAGGACTCCGAGTATCTGCTCCCGGTGGGTGGCGGCTCCGTAGTCGATCGAGGCGAGGGCGTTGAAGTAGCGGTTGAGTCCCGCTATCTTCTTGTCGACCATCGCTTTGGCGTGGTTCTGCCAGTAGGCCGCGTCCTTGTTGGCGAACTCCAGTATCCCACCCTTCATCGCATCGGAGAGGAAGAGCTCGATGTACTCGATATCGCTCTGGAGACTCTCCCATCTGGAGAGGGATTTCTGCTCGATCTGCTCCTGGGTTTTGGGCGGGGCTTTGGGAGCGGCGGCTTTGGCAGAGCGTTTGTCGATCCACTCTTTGACCCATTCGGGCTCCTCGGCTGCGGCGATCTGCTCTATGGTGTGGTGGGCGAGGTAGAATCCGAGTGCAAGCCCGTGCTTGCAGGGGAACTTGCGGCTGGGGCAGGAGCATTTGAAGGCTATGGAGGAGATATCCATCGCGCAGAGGTAGGGCCTGGAGCCGCTCCCCTTGATCGCGCTCCAGAGTGCGCGGTCGCTGCGGTAGACCTCCCACGGGGTCTTGTTGAAGATGGTCATGGCGTTCTTGTTGGAGGCCTGGTCGGGGGCGAGGGCCTCTATCTGGGCATGTGTCACTGTCAATTGGCTAACCTTGTCGGGGTGATGGCGGATATTATAATAAAAAAAAATCCGAAATCGATAATACGGTATCAAAATCGCGAATTTTTTTCAAAAGCGGTAACAGGAGACAAAAGTTCCCTTTTGTTATAATCACCAAAACCCAAAAAGGAGTCGTATCGTGCTGGATAAGATCATGCATAGATTGCTGGTAGTGCTGCAGTTGCCTTTTGTCATACTCTTCATCATCTTCGAGGAGGTGATCTGGGAGGGGATAGCTGAGCCCATCTACGAGCGGGTCAAGGAGCTCCGGCTCCTCGTGCGGATAGAACGCACGCTTCAGACTACCCCCAGATGGGTGATACTGATCATATTTGTCGTCACTTTCATCGTCGTCGAAGCGGCTGGCGTTTTTGCAGGGGTGCTGCTGGTGCAGGGGCAGCCGATGATTGGTATGACACTCTATATTGCCAAGATACCTATTGCCGCTTTTACCTTCTGGATGTTTCGCGTCACCAAAGCGAAACTCCTCTCCTATGGGTGGTTCGAATGGCTTTATTGCAAGATCATCGCCCTCTTCGAGTGGATCAAATCGATGGAGCTCTACCAGAGCACGATGGAGAAAGCCAGGAGAGTCAAACTCTATCTCAGGGAGCAGCTGGCTGCACTGAAGCTGCGGTACTTCTCGGGAGAGAGCAGTTTCACCGCGAGGTTCAAACGGCTCTACTACGCCCTCAAAAAGATTTTCAAGCAGCAAGAAAAGTAGATGGGCAGCCTGAAAGAATTGTTCACCGGATCGGGCACTCCTGCACCATGCGAACGCAAGCGCCCATTGCATGGGTTGGGCGCATGGCTTCTCGTACCCGATCCGGTGACCGATATATTATTACTGGCTGGGATATCGGGATGAAACTCTCGCGGCGTACGGTGATCTGGGGGAGTGTCGCACTCTTCGCGCTGATCGTGGGGAGTCTCCATATCGACAGTGCCAGGGGGTATCTCGTGGCTGTCGTGGTGGGTATCTTCTTTTTTGCCAAACGCAATCTGCTCTCGTTCATCGCGACCTTCGTGCTGGTCAAGGGGAAGTTCATCTGGACGATCTTCCTCAAGAAGCTCGCCGTCCTCTCGGCCACGGGGCTGGGGAAACGCTACATCACCGAACGGGTCTTCCTCTACCATCTCCAGACCCACCTGATCCGCCCGCTGGGGAGGGAGATCGCCTACCTCATGCGCTACACCACCCGCAATTTCAGACGCCTGGGGATCGTCAAGAAGCTCATCGCCCTCTTCACTTTCCTCGGTTCTCTGAGCGTCGTTGCCAAGACGATGGGGGTGTTCCTCGCGATCAAGGTGGTGCTGGGGAAGATATGGAGCTTCCTGCTCGCATTCTTCATCAAGATCAGCACGGCAGTGGTCTATTTCTTCACCGATTATATCTGGAGCAGCTGGATCACCCCGATCATGGAGGTGCTTGTGTTCAGCTGGTTCTTCTCACTGATGCAAAAGATGCCGTTCCTCGGGAAATGGGTGAAGGGGCTGTACCGTTTCGTGATGCGGTTCTTCCTCTTCTTCGAGGAGATTCTGGAGCGGTTCTTCCATATCCCCATAAAGAAGCTTATGCGTGCGCTCGTCGTGAAGCTCCGCAGAGCCATCCGCTCCTTCGCCGCCATGCGCTACGAGTCGCTCCACCACAGGCTCAAGCTCTCAAGAACCCTCGCCCCCAACGCCCGCCAAAAGGTGCTCATAAAGCGTAAAATGCGAAAAAATGACAAGGAACGGGGCTATGAATCGGCGTATTTCCGGCTCTTGAATCGGAAGGTGAAGTGAAGTAGCTCTCCGGAATTACTTGAACAGTTTTTTGTAGTCCTTTTTGAAGTTACCGGTTCTGAAGATGGAGTACATCAGTTGTCCAGATCGTCAAAAAGCTCATCGATCGTATCGAAGCTCTTCCCCTCTTTGTTCCGGAGTTGATCCAGCGCTTCCTTCGTCTCCGGGGTAGGAATCCTGACATCGAATGGGAGGCCGTTATGCATCACGATAAGGCTGTTGAAAAGGCCGATCGCCTGTGAATAGCTGAGCCCGAGCTTTGCGAGGATATCTTTGGCATTTTGGTAGTTCGACTCATCTACTCGAATGGTTGTTTGTGTTTTCATATCCATCTCCATTTGAGAATATGGAATATTGTATCCCATATCACATACAATGTCAATAAAAGTAAAACCCATATCACGGTAATTCAACTTTTATCTCAAGTTCAAAAAGGCTAAGAGCATAGAGCTTAGAGCAAATGATAGAATTCGTACATTTTTAAAGCTCTTGGCTCTGAGCTCTCAGCTCTTTGCCAATACGAAGACTTAAACTTGAATTACCGTGAAACCCCTATATAAAATACGCTATCTCCGCCGAGCATCCCAGGCGCATCGGGGGTCCCCAGAATCCTATGCCGCTGTTGACATAGATGTAGGAGTCCTCGCCCAGCTTGTGGAGGTCTTTGACGAAGGGCTGTACCTGCGCGGTGAGGTAGCCGAAGGGGTATATCTGACCGCCGTGGGTGTGGCCGCTGAGGATGAGGGCGGGTCGGCGGCTGCCGAGGTGCTCGATCATCTTGGGCTGGTGGGTGAGGAGGATCACGGGGTAGTCGGGGTTGATCCCGGCAAATGCTTTGGGGATATCGGGGACGAACTGGTCGATACGGTAACCGAAATAGTCGGTCGTCCCCACGATATTGACCTTCAGCTCCTCTATCGTGATAGATTCGTTGAGGAGCACCGTGATGCCGATGGAGCGGAGGTAGTCGATGGTATTCTGGGGCTCGTGGAAATACTCGTGGTTGCCCAGTACGAAGTAGACGCCGTGTTTCGCCCGGAGCGCTTTGAACTCCGCTACGGACTCCTCGATGGAGTCGACGGAGGCGTCGACGAGGTCGCCGGTGATGCATACGATATCGGGCTTGAGGGCGTTGATCCTTTCGATGGCGCTGTGGACGAACTCCCTGTCGATCAGCCCGCCGATATGGAGGTCGCTGATCTGGACGATGGTGAAGTCAAAGCGGCGCAGGGGGATGACATTGACCACCGGTTCCTTGGCTCCCTCGATCACTGCCGCCCCGACATAGCCCGAGGAGAGGGCGAAGAGGGTCGAGTCGGCTCCTTTTTTGAGGAACTCCCGCTTGCTCTTGTCCACTTTGTAGAGGGGGAGGTAGAGGAGGTTGAGCAGCTCGTGGGTGACGAGGTAGAGGAGCAGCACGAAGGTGATCCCGACAGAAAGCGAGGAGACATATTGCAACGCATAGGGGAGGATATCTGCGTAGCGGGTGAGGAAGTAGACCAGGCTCAGGGCGAGGTTGCCGAAGAGGGCGGCGGTGATGAGCCTTTTGCCCCGGTCGCTCACGAGGAGTCTGCGTACCACCCGGAGGTAGAAGAGGATATGGAAGCTCGCGAAGAGCCCGGTAGCGAAGAGAAAGAAGAACGCCATCCTCATCGATCGGAGCCTTTGGGGAGGAATCTCCCTTCCGTGTAGGATTTGGCGATATGGGTGTGGGGTCTGACCAGACCGTGCATCGAGATATAGACACCGCTTCGTGGCGAGGCTGCGAGGAAGCCGTAGGCCATCGCGAAGTTTGCGGTCGCTTCGGTCGATTCGATGGAGTAGGGCACCATCGCCCCGGTGAAGACGACCGTTTTGTCGAACCCCTGCGCGGCGATATGCTCCGCGCTCAGATGCATCGTATCGGTGCCGTGGATGACGATGATGTGCTCATGGTTGCACCCGGCGATCTCCCGGGCGATGTGTTCCCTGTCCCCATCGTCCATCTCGAGACTGTCCTTGCCGATGACCGAGGTGCATTCGATATCGCAGAGCCACTTGGAGGCGATATCCTGGAGTGCCAGCGAATTGCCGTCCACATCGAGGTTGCCCGTGAGGGGGTTGTACTGCTTGTTGAAGGTGCCGCCGGTATCGATGATAAGGATAGAGTGCATGATTTGTCCCCGGATTTTTTCTGTATCCTATCTCAATAATGCTAAAATACACTAATCAAACTCCAAAGGAGCCATCGTGGATAAGAAAAATTCGGTGATCATCATCCTGCTAGGGGTGATCATGATCATCGCTCTCTACTGTATGCAGAGTCTCAAGAGAGTGCAGCATGAGCCCAAAGAGGCCAACAAGACTGGAATAGTCGAAGCCGAGGAACAAATCGATACGAACCGGACGATCCTCGAGACGGTCACCTTCTATCAGGAGGGGTACCGCAAGGGGTGCGATATCGCCCTCGAGAGGGAGGTGGATGCAGTGAGCGCGGAGCAGAACGCGAGCACAGCATTCCTGCTGGGGCTCGACCGCGGCGAGCGGATATGCCGCGCCGAGATCAAGCGCAAAAAGTCGCTCAAGGATGACGGCTACAAGGACGGGTGTGCCAGTGCCAAAGGGACGGTGACGAAGAACGAGAAATTCTTCAAAGAGTCAAAAACCTACGCCAATGCATGGACAAAGGGCTACGAGGAGTGCAAATCCAAAAGCGACGAGACACCGAAGGTCGAGCGCAAAGAGGAGAAAAAAGAACAGCCCAAACCGCCCGTCAACACTTACAAAAAAGGGTACAACGACGGGTGTGCGAGCGCGAGGGGGCGATTCGTCCAGAGTGCAAGGCTCTACGAGCAGGACAGGAACTATCGCAGCGGCTGGAACGACGGGGAAGAGGAGTGCGGCTACAGCGAGCGGAGATACGACGACTACCCGGAGCCGAGGGACAGGGTTCCGGTAAGATTCTACCGGTACTAGGAGTGGGGATGAAGATATACCGGATCGCCATGCCGAACGACCCGAAAGCCTTTCTGAAGCAGCTCGGAGTAGAGAGCGGCGGTGTTTCGATCATCGCCGACAAGATGGAGCACTACTGCTTTTACCTCAAGGATGTCCGTACCCCCGCGCTCAATATCCTCAAGCAGGATGCCCTCAGCATCGGCGCGGAGCTTGCCGTCCCCTCGGGGGTGATCACCTGCGAAAAGGAGCACTACGACGCGCTGCTGATCGGGACGCGCAAGCATATCGGGATACTCTCGCGCAAGGAGCTCGCCCAGCCTTTCGGGCTCAAGACCCTCGCGGGGGAGCTCAAAGCGTTCCTGAAAGAGCGTCCGTACCCGGTGCAGATCATGGGGGTGATCAATATCAACGAGGACAGTTTCTTCCAGGGGAGCCGCTTCGCTCCCGATGCCGCGGTGGAGCGGATACGGGGGATGATAGGGGAAGGGGCGCAGATCATCGATATCGGCGCCGTCTCGAGCCGTCCGGGTTCTGTCGCCGTCCCTGCCGAAGAAGAGCTCGCGAGGCTCCGACCGCTCTTCGATGCGATCAGGGATGAGAGGCTCTGGGAGGAGGCGGTGTTCAGCATCGACAGCTATGAGCCGCTCGTCCTTGAGTACGCCCTCGAGTGCGGCTTCGGGCTCGTCAACGACATCACCGGGGGGAGCGATCCGCGGGTGATCGGGCTGGCAGCGCGGTACGGCGCCAAGCTCTGCATCATGCATATGCAGGGGACCCCGCAGACGATGCAGCAGAGTCCACACTACGACGATGTGACGGCGGAGGTGAGCGAGTTCTTCGAGGAGCGGATAGCGCGGTGCGAAGCGGCAGGGATGCAGCGGGCGGATATCATCCTCGATGTCGGGATAGGGTTCGGCAAGAAGCTCGAGCACAATATCGCCCTGATCCGCAACCTCTCCCATTTCAAAAAGTTCGGCTGCCCGCTGCTGGTGGGGGCAAGCCGCAAATCGATGATCGACCAGATCATCCCTACCCCCGTCGAGGAGCGCCTCGAAGGGACGCTGGCGATCCACCTCAAAGCCCTTGAGAACGGCGCGCATATCATCCGCTGCCACGATGTGAAAGAGCACTCTAAAGCGATGAAAGTGTGGGAGGCTCTGAAATTATAATTTTTTAACGATATTTTCTTGCTATAATATTAGGGTTAAAAAATCGGAGAGAATTTGTATGAATTATGAAAACAGCAAAGAGGTAAGAAATACACTACTGGATGCCATCGAAAGAACCGACCGGAAGATGGTCTATACCACACTCACAAATTATACCCAGTCTGATCATATTTCGATATGGATCTATGACGGTCAGAAGAGGGAGCTTCATGAGATGGAGCTCCAGAAGACCATCGCTATCGACGATATCGATCCGCGCTCGCTCCTGAGCGAAGCGATCTACGACAAGAGCATCAAGCTCTACAAACACATCACAAGCGACAAGAACTACAACCCGGAATTCGACAACCCCTACAGGATCAAGCTCCGGTCGCAGCTGGTGATCCCTGTGGTGGAGAGTGACAGGCTCATGGGGATCATCCGTCTCTCCCGGACTATCAAGAGCACGGCGAACTATACCCACCATATGATCGAGAACATCCGGGAGATATACCCGGTACTCATAGAGCTTTGCTCCTGTCTGCTCGGGGCAGAGGGGAGCCAGAGAGGCCCTTTCAAATGTGTGTCGGCCCAGGAGTCGGAAGAGGTCTCTATCAGGACAGAGGCCAGAGAGATCAAAAAGCTCCTGAAAGACATCTTCAACAAAAGCTCCAACGGCAGGATCATCCAGCTGGTCACTGCCGGTATGCAGAATATCGACCAGATACTCATGGAGTTCGATGCTGAAAGGCAGGCAGAGGAGCCCAGGGTATCGCAGACGCCGACCATCAAAAAAGAGAAGCTCAATATCCTCATCGTCGATGATACCAGGCTCAACACATCAATCCTCAAAGCACTTCTGACTGATCAGAGATTCGAGATATCGATAGCCGACGACGGGGATGTGGCACTTGAGAAGCTAGAGAAGATGCGCGAGAGGGAAAACAGCATCGATATCCTCTTCCTCGATCACCATATGCCGCGGATGCTCGGTTCCGAGGTCGCCCAGCATATCGTCAAGGAGCCGAAAAAATATACCGATGGCAAGATATATATCGTTTCGATCACCAACGACCCCGAAGCGATCCTCGACAAGAAATATCTCTATGACTTCCATATCAGAAAGCCGTTCATGAAAGCGGAGATCATGAACGTCGTCGAGAAGATCGAAAACATCATAGGGTAACCAGCCGCCGGTATCCAGGTGTAGTTATCCGGAGACTATCGTGTTCTTTCCGCTTCGCTTCGCCTCGTAGAGGAGATCGTCGACCCTTTTGTAAAGGGTGTCGAAAGTATCGTCATACCTGATGGCGGTCACTCCCATGCTCACCGTCACCTGACGTCCTTCGATCATCCGGTGTTCCCGTATGGCACTGAGCACCCTCGATGCGAGTTTGTCTGCCGCATCGATATCCTGTGTGGTGAGGATCGCGAACTCTTCTCCGCCGAGCCTGAACGCATGGTCATCCTCCCTGATGATGTTCTTGACAAGTTCGCTCATCTCCCGCAGTACCTTGTCCCCCTCCTGGTGCCCGTACTGATCGTTGATCGCTTTGAAATCGTCGATATCGTACATGATCAGCGTCGACCTGATCGCTTTTCTGTGATCTGCTTCGATCGCTTCATGGGCCTTGATATTGAACGATTTGCGGTTGAGGAGGCCGGTGAGTTCGTCGATATAGATCATCGAAGTGATCTTCTCCTGCGCGAGATGGAGATCGGTGAGGTTCCTGCTGATCCCCAGGATACCGACCGTGCCGTCAGGGTAGCGGAAGGGGATCTTCTGCGTATGGTAATAGGCCTTGGTCCCGTCGGGGTATTCGACCCATTCGTAGTTGGCGTTGATCTTCCCTTCGGCGAGTATCTTCTGGTCCATCCTTCTGAAAAACACCGCGTGTTCGTCGTCGAAAAGGTCGAAATCGGTGCGCCCGATCAACTCCTCCCGCGAACAGCCGACAAGCTTCGAGAAAGAGAGGTTCCCGCCGACATAGCGGAGTTCCTTGTCCTTGTAAAAGATCAGGTCGTCTGCCGCATTGATGATGGAGTCGAGCAAGATACTGTTCTTGTCCAGCTCCGCGAAACTGTCGATGATCGTGTGGTCGATCGCATCGAGCTCTTCTATCATGAAATGGGAATGGGTCAGATCCTTGCGGGATATTTTCTTATTGATGGTCTTGATCGGTTCCATGACGAACCGTTCGATCAGCCAGAAAACGATGAGGAAGATGATCGCTACACCGTAGATGATGTAGTAGATATGCTCGTTCATCGTCTCTTTGATATCTTTGTAGATGTAGTCCCTGTTGAGTTTGATGAAGATGTCGTATTCGTGGTTGTCCGAATGTCTGGTAAGGGTGAGTTTGATATAGCGGCTGAAGTCCGGTGACTGTTGCATCCTGAAATCATCGAAGTTGATAAACGGCAGTTCTTTGCCTGATTCACCGGCGAGTACCCTGTCCGTGGAGACCGTGATGCGCCCCTCTTCGGTCACAAGGATATGGTCGATAAAGCCGTGCACCAGCGCGTGGGAATCGAAGATGTCAAGGGCACTCTGGATATTGCCCGTACGGTCGACATGGAGGGAGATGTCGTACCGGAGCAGTTTGCAGTAGTCTGCGATCCTCTGTTTGTGAATATTGAGGAGCTTGGATTCCTCTTTCTTGTAGCTGAGGATATTGGACAATGTCAGGCTGATGAAGATCAGGGTCCCGAGGAGAAACCAGAAGAACTTTTGATCGATCCGCTTTTTCATAGGAGTGTCCCGGTCTCTACGCCCCGTGAGTCGAGGAGGGTTTTCTGGGATGGCTCCGGGTCCAGCATCCATTTGATATCATTCAACGACCCTATGAACTCTTCGTAGCTCTGCCCTTCGAGATATTTGTAAACCGTGCGGTAGTATTCCACCGGGTTGTTCTCGAGGGCGGCTATGGCTCTTTTGATGATTGCTTTGAGCTTTTTGTACCGTACAGGGTCTTCGGGGATATCCTGCCTGCGTACGAAGAGCATATCGGCGATGAGAAGGTCGCTCTGTTTGGTCGTCGTGATGACATGGAGCCCTTTTTCGATATGTCTCGATGCGTAGGGATAATATGTGACGATGATCGACGGCTCTCTGAACTTGAGCTCGGCGATGAACGACTGGGTATTGCTCTTGAGATCGAATGTGATATTGTTCCATTTCCTCGAATCCTTGAAATATTGCCAGAGCAGGAGATTGATGCTTTCGTATTCGAGATAGACGTCGACCCCGGTGTCATGGAGAGCATAGAGCTCTTCTTTGGTCATGTTGGAGAGGATCATATCCCCTCCGTAGGAGCGGTCGAGGGCGATGAGCGGGGCAAAGCTCTCCTTGACCGCTTCGTATTCCATCTGCGTTGCGCAGAATCCGTCGACCAGACCTCTTTTGGCGAACTCCAGCGAGGCAGCGAGGGAAGTGGTGGAGACGACCTTGATATCGAGGTCTTCCAGCCACCCTTTCTGATAGGCATAGAGGAGCGGGGTGTAACCCACCCAGTTGCTGACGGCGATCGTGGTCTGCGGTCTTTCACGGGTATTCCCGCCGCACCCTGTTGACAATAATAATGATAAGATTATGATAAGTAGTCGCATACCTATATTGTAACAGATATGTTGACAGAAAGTGTAAAAATATTCTGGCAGAGTGGAGAAAGAGGGTGATTATTTCTCCAGGTAACGCTCCAGGATGATCTTGGCGGCGACAGAGTCGAGTCTGCCGTCCCTCCGGTCGCGGAACTGCCCCCTGATATATTCGGCGGCTTCCTGTGAGGAGCCCTGTTCGTCCTGGTAATCGACCGGGATGGAGAGATCGAGCAGCGAGACGAAATGCCTGATCCGTCTTTGCATCTCTTCCGAGGATGAGCCGTCGAAGGGGAGTCCGACGATGAGTCGTTCCGCCCCCCATTCGATGATGCGGTCAGCCACGTCGCGGGCTGCCTGGTTACGGTTCTTTCGCAGGATGGCATCGAGAGGAAGGACCACTTTGCCATCGGGGCTGAAAGCGAATCCTATCCTCTTGAGTCCTACATCTATACATGCATATTTCATAAAAAGATTATAGCCAAAGATAAATTTGAATATAACTCTTGCTTTGATACAATTGCGAAAATTGTTAAAAATACAACAACAAAGGATAGCCATGCCTATAGTCAAAAAAATATTCCTCCTCGTAACATTTTCGATCTTTTCGGTCTCTTCGATCATCTCCGGGGAGCTTTCCGAAGCAGAACAGTTCAAAGCCATAGACAAAGCGGAAGAGGATACGCTCGATGCATACAACAAAGAAGTGAACAAAAATGTGAACGATGACCAGCAGCCGCAGGTTGACAGTGGAGAAAGAGAGAAAGAAAAAGCCGGAGAACCGCAAAAATAGGTATGCCGTATACTCCTCCATGAGGGCTGAAAGTATCAATATATTTTATATATTCGATAATCTTGACACATTGACTCTTTTTGAGTACAATGACAGGACAATAATTATTATTAAAAAGGAATTATTATGAGAAAAATAGCGCTGGCTTCTATTACGGCTTTAGCATTTATCAGCAGCTCGGCAGTGGCCAATGACCTGGTCAAAAAAGCTACCGATGCCAACCTCAAACCGATCCCTTCAAAGATAGAAGAGCTCAACAAGCTCATCGATCCGAAGGGGGAGATCACTCCTGCCAAGCTCGAACTGGGCAAAAAGCTCTATTTTGATCCAAGACTTTCAAAAAGTAACCTGATCAGCTGTAACACCTGCCACAACCTCGCACTCGGTGGCGCCGACACGGTATCTGCGGCTATCGGGCACAAGTGGACTGCCAACCCGCACCACCTCAACTCACCGACGGTATACAACGCGGTATTCAACAAAGCGCAGTTCTGGGACGGCAGAAGCCCGCACCTTGCCGATCAGGCACAGGGTCCTATCCAGGCAGGTCCGGAGATGGCTGCTCCCAAAGAGCTCGTAGAGAAGAGGGTCAACTCTATCCCTGCGTATGTCGAGGAGTTCCAGGCAGCATACGGCAAGGATGTCAAGGTGACATTCGAGAAGATCGCCGATACTATCGCACTCTTCGAACACACGCTCGTCACTCCTTCAAGATATGACGAGTTCCTCGAAGGGAAAGCCGACGCACTCACCAAAGAGGAGCAGGACGGTCTCTCGCTCTTCATCGACAAAGGGTGTGTAAGCTGTCACAATGACATCGCTGTGGGCGGTAGCATGCAGCCGTTCCAGGTGGTCAACAAATACAAGTTCGCCGACGTCGGTGACTTCAAAGGTGACGCGAACGGTATGGTGAGAACACCGACACTCAGAAACATCGCAGAGACAGCTCCGTACTTCCACAACGGCCAGGTATGGACGCTCGAAGAAGCGGTCAAGACCATGGGAAGCGTACAGCTCGGTATCGATATCAATGACAAGGAAGCGGCATCTATCGCAACATTCCTCAAAGCGCTTACAGGCAAGAAACCGGAAGTGGTCTACCCGGTACTTCCTGCAAGTACCTATGACACTCCGAAACCTGACGCAATGTAATCACAGGAGAGCTTCGGCTCTCCGCTTATCTTCATATAGATAATTTCTGTTCTTATTTCCAATTCCTAACTGCAAACAAAACCGATGTTACTTTTGATCTTTTCGATCACATTCATGATCTCAAGTTTCATAAATGGCTTTCGGATATGAAAATCATAGAGATGTTTTTTGTCAAGTATTGCTTCGGGATCATTGGTGATAGAGACGATATAGAGCTTGGTAGCTGTGAATTTTTGCGGCTTTTTGAAAATATATTCAGCTACTTCGGAGCCAAGCATATTGGGCATATGGTGATCGAGAAAAACGATGTCGGCACTGTTTTGTTTTTTGTGCATCTTGGCAAGGGTTTCGAGAGCCACATCACCGTCATGGGCAATATTGATATCGAATTTGGTATCATGCAGGAGCGCTTTGAGGATTGAAGTATTGAGCTTGGTATCGTCTACTATGAGTATATTGAGCCGTTCTTTGTTGCTATGGGCAAGAGTATCTGTTTGTGATAGAGTGATTCTTTGTATTCTGTATACTTCGGAAAGCTGCTCAATATTAGACCGGCTAAGTTCTATGAGTTCCAGAACCTTGCTGTCGGAGCTTTTTTGCCGCATAATTTCAAGCAGTTTCCTGATGCTCTCGATATCACCTTTGATACACTGATCTGTAGACGGAAAAGTTGTATGGCATTTGAACGGCCCCCTGGATTCATTTTCTTTATCGGCAATACATGAGAAAAGTTCTATGAGGATAGGATATATCTCCTTGACATTATCAATGACACGGTTGCTGTAGATTTTTGTACTCTTGATCGTTTTGGAAAGTCTGATCACCCCAAGAAGGTATCTGTCTGCTGTGACCGGTATTACGATTTGGGATTTGAGTTTGATCTTATAGAGATTATCAATCTTTGGATTGTAGTTCTTGTCACTGTTTACATGCCGATAGAGTTTGATTTTTAGGCTTCTTATTGCTTCTGCTAGGAATGAATCGGGTTCTGCTTCTTCAACAGTGATGGTTTTTTGGAGTTCCATTTCATGGAATTCCTTGTTTTGCGCATCATATACCAGTACAGAAATATGATCGGATTGCGTATAGTTCATAAGAGTTGTATAAATTGTTTTTCTATCGGCTCTTTCTATAGCATCCAAAAGGATATTTCTTACCTCTTTGGAATTTTCAAAATCCATATTGTAGTCCCCACCATATTAGTGGTGGATATTATAAGCTATAAAAATAACAAAATTATTTCAAGACTATAATACTGACCTTTAACTCCTGAACAGTGTCCCACCCTGGTGGACACCGTCTATCAGGTAGCTTCTCACATCGCTGAGGTCGAATCCGCTGGCGAGGAACATCTCCCTGTTTCGCTGGAGGAGGAAGTCTGCCGACTGGAGCTTCGTGACGATGCCGCCGGTGGCATATTCGTTGTTGGGGGAGTGCGCTGCTTCGAGCTCTTCGGGTTCGATGGCGGTGACCACTTTCCTCGGTTTCGCGTCGGCGTGTTTGTTGGGATCTTTGTCGTAGTATGCCCTGATATCGGAGAGGATGATCAGCAGCTGCGCGTCGAAGTAGTAGGCGACATGAGCCGAGAGCCTGTCGTTGTCGCCGAATACCAGCTCCTCTACGGCTGTAGCGTCGTTCTCATTGATGATGGGGATGACACCGTGTTCGAGGAGCTTGTCGATGGCCGCCTTGGCATGGGCGGTCGCCTTGCGCGAGTCGAAATCGTCCGCGCTGAGGAGTATCTGCGAGCAGAGCATGTCGTAGTCGTTGAACTTGCTCTGGTACATCCCCAGCAGCAATGGCTGGCCGATGGCGGCGAGCGCCTGCTTGTTGGCGATGACCTTTTTGTCGAGGCCGAGTTTGGTCGAGCCTGCGGCGACGGCACCGGAACTCACCAGCAGCACCTCATAGCCGCTCTTCTGGAGGTCACTGATGAGGTTCACGAGGGCTCTCATGCGATCTCTGGCGATGATCCTCTGTCCCGTGGCACTGTCGGTCTCGGTGAGGACATGGGAGCCTACCTTGATGACGATCCTTTGGTTCATTCTTCGCTCTCCGTGACAGATACCGATTCTTTTTTGGACTCCTGGATGAAGTCGAAGAGGGCGTAGCGGAGCGCCTGTGTATTGATCTGTGCAGCCGATGAGATAGGGAGGACAAAGCCTACTTTTTCCGCACTGTGCTCCTCCCACTCCTCTTTGGCGAGGCCGTAGCTGATGTAGCTTTCGTTCGGTTTGTATTTGTTCAGTACCTTGTTGGCTTCGAGACCGATATCGCTGAGGAACTGCGCCGTGAGCTCGTTGACCTCTTCAGCAGTAAGCGAATCGATCTTGGTGATCGCTATGGCATGCTTGCGGGTCGAGAGCTCTTCGGAGTAGCGTTTGATCTCGACAAGGAGGTTCTCGTACTGGTACTTCATCTCCCTGTAGTTGGTCGCGTCGATCATGTAGAGGAGGGTCTTTGTCCGTTCGATATGCTTGAGGAACTCCAGACCGAGCCCCCTGCCGTCGCTCGCCCCCTCGATGATACCGGGGATATCCGCCATCATGAACGAATCGTACTCCCCTACCATCACCACGCCGAGCTTGGGGATGAGGGTGGTGAACTCGTAGTTGGCTATCTCCGGGCGGGCGTTGGAGAGGGTCGAGATGAGGGTCGATTTGCCCACGTTCGGGAAGCCCACGAGCCCCACATCGGCGATCGACTTGAGCTCCAGCCTCACCTCTTTGGTGATACCGGGAAGCCCCGGCTGCGCGTAGGTAGGACGCTGGTTGGTCGAGCTCTTGAAGTGGGTGTTGCCCAGCCCTCCCTTGCCCCCTTCGATAAAGAGCACTTTTTCACACTCTTCGACGAGGTCGAGAAGCACTTCGCCCGTCTCTGCATCGATCACCTGCGTTCCGGGAGGTACTGTGATGACGGAATCTTTTCCTTTGCGCCCGGAGCATCTCTTCCCTTCGCCGGGTCTGCCGTTCTCCGCCTTGATGGCATGGCGTCCCCTGAGGGCACCGAGGGTGTCGGTGTTGTTGTCCACTCTGAAGAACACTGAGCCGCCTTTTCCGCCGTCACCGCCGTCGGGACCGCCGTTGACTACGAACTTTTCGACTCTGAAGGATACACATCCCGCACCCCCTTTCCCGGAAGATATCGTCAGCTCTACACTATCTACAAACATTACTAAACCTTTTTAAGTATTTCTAATTCTAACTATAATAACAACAAAACCAAAATAGTGGGTTTTCTATTAAATTATGCAATTATATCTTAATTATTACACTACTAACTTTTTTGAGAGATGAATACAAAGCAAATAAAATGATTTTTGGCTATAATTTTCGCCAAAACACATTTGCAATCGGAGTAAGAGAGATGTTGATAACGAAAAAAGCTATCGGTGCGGCGATTCTGGGTGCAGTCCTTTTTTCAGGATGCGTAGGGCCAAACGATTTCGTCTACGAAGGTGAGAACTATGGCTCCAAGAGGACCGATTCATACAAGGATGGAGTGATCGCAGGCTGCAAGACCGCCAAGGGAAGTTACCGCAAAAACCACGAAAAATTCAACACGATCGCAGATTACCAGGAGGGATGGTTCGCCGGCCGCAGACGCTGTCAGGGGCCTATCTGGTAGAGGTTCGGAAGGGTCATTATCTCATTCTAACGTTTTTTGGATATAATCGCATTTAAACAGAGGGGGTGCGTGATATGTTCAAAAGAGTTTTGATCAAGTTTTCCGGTGAAGCTTTGGCCGGTGACGAGGGACACGGAATCGATACGAAGATACTCAAATTCATTGCTGATGAGATCAAGCAGCTGGTAGAGAACGATATCCAGGTAGGTATCGTCATCGGCGGCGGCAATATCATCAGAGGTGTCAGCGCGGCAGCTGACGGGATCATCAAGAGAACAAGCGGCGATTATATGGGGATGCTCGCGACCGTCATCAACGGCGTAGCGATCCAGGAAGCCCTCGAACACGAAGGGCTCGAAGCGAGACTTCAGAGCGCTATCGATATGAGACAGATCGGTGAGTCTTTTATCGTCAGACGTGCCAAGAGACACCTCGAGAAAGGGCGTGTCGTGATCTTCGCAGGGGGTACAGGGAACCCGTACTTCACCACCGATACAGCAGGTACCCTCAGGGCTTCGGAAATTGACGCCCATATGATCATCAAAGCTACCAAGGTCGACGGTGTCTACGATAAAGATCCGAACAAGTATCCTGATGCCGTCAAGCTTGAGACCCTCAGCTACGACCAGGCGCTGCACGATCATATCAAGGTGATGGACGACACGGCCATCGCACTTGCCAAGGACAACAAACTGCCGATCGTCGTGTGCAACATGTTCCAGCCGGGCAACCTGCTCGCCATCATCAACGGCGACCACACACGCTGTTCGATCGTAAAATAACTAAACAAGGAAGACTCAATGAGAATAGAACAAGTAACTGCAAAAGCATTGGAGAATGCAAAATTCGACAGATACCTGCTCGCTACAGCAGTAGGCAAGAGAGCGCACGAGCTCTCAAATGGCGCTATGCCGCTCGTCAACATGGACCCGAAGAAATCAAAATATACCGATATCGCGCTTCACGAGATAGCTGAAGGTAAAATTTTCGTCACTATCGAGGAGTAGTCTCGTTGGATGCTTTTCTTCTCAGAGCAAAGAACATTCATACCGCTGAAGAAGCGCGTGAGATGCTCTTTGAGTATATCTCTCCGGAGAATACCCGCGTCAACCGTGCCCTTGAGATAGCGACCGCTGCCCACGAAGGGCAGAAGCGCAAGAGCGGTGAACCCTATATCGTCCATCCCATCCTCGTGGCAGCCATCACAGCTTCCATCAGCGGTGACGAGACGATGGTGATCGCTGCCCTTCTCCACGATGTCGTCGAAGATACCGACTACCCTTCCGATGAGATCGAGAAGGAGTTCGGGGTCGATGTCCTCCACCTTGTTGAAGGGCTCACCAAGATCGTCGAGATCAGGGATGAAAAAAGGATATCATCGATATCCAACGAAAGACTGATCAACAGCGCTCTGAGCTTCCGCAAGATGCTCATCGCGTCGATCAAGGATGTGCGTGTCCTCGTCACGAAGCTCTGTGACAGGCTGCACAACATGCTCACACTCGATGCCCTCACACCGCACAAACAGCGCCGTATCGCAGAAGAAACTCTGGTGGTCTATGCTCCGATCGCGCACCGCCTGGGTATCTCAAGGCTCAAGAACTCGCTCGAGGACCTGAGCTTCAAGTATATCTATCCAGAAGACTACAACAGGATCGAGGAGTACGTCAACGCCAACAACCAGTCGCTTCAGATCAAGCTCAATGCTTTTATCCAGAAAGTGACCAACCTGCTCGTGAGCAACGGTTTTGAGCGCGACAGCTTCGATATCCTTGGAAGGGTCAAGCACAGCTACTCGACCTATCTCAAGATGCACCGCAAGGGGGTCAGTATCGAAGAGGTGCTCGATCTTCTCGCCATCCGTATCCTCCTTAAAGAACCGATCGACTGCTATACGACCCTGGGGCTGCTGCACCTGAAGTTTAACCCGCTTATCTCGAGGTTCAAGGACTATGTGGCGCTTCCCAAGGAGAACGGCTACCAGACGATCCACACCACGCTCTTCGACGACGACGGTATCGTCGAGGCGCAGATACGCACCTATGAGATGCACAGGCTCGCCGAATATGGTATCGCTTCGCACTGGAAGTACAAAGGGGGTGCCGGGAAGATCAACCTGGAGTGGCTCGAGGCGCTCAACTACCAGAAAGAGTCTATCGAAGAGTTCTACGAACTTGCCAAGACCGATCTCTTCAGCGAAGATATCGCCGTCTTCTCACCGAGGGGAGACTACTATACACTCCCCAAAGGATCGGTCGCGCTGGATTTTGCCTATGCGATCCATTCCGAGATCGGTGAAGGTGCGATAGGTGTACTGATCAACAAGCAGAAAGCTTCCCTCCTGACCACCCTCAAGAACGGCGATATCGTTCACATAGATACAGATGGCGAGTGCCATCTTCATTGCTCATGGATCGACACGGTCAAGACATCAAAGGCCAAAGAGGGGATGCGCTCGCGCTGCAAGGCAAGGCTGAAGGAGTGTGACGAGAAGAGCGCACACAATATCCTTACGACGCTGCTCGACTACGATATCGATGCGTCGATCACTACGAATCTCGGACTTGTCAACAGCATCAACAGACTCACCGTGCAGCTCGACTACTACAAGGACACCATCCACAAGGTGGCCAATTACCTCGGCAAGGCTCAGGTGCGTTTCTGGGAACTGATGAAGCGGGGGTACAAAATGCCCCATGTCAAAGAGGTCGACCATTTCCGTTTCTACGGTAACAAACCGATCGAAGGGGTGGAGTTCGACTATTGCTGTCACCCCAAGGTAGGAGACCAGATAGTAGCGTTTTATAAGGATAACAAAGCTATCATACACCACAAGCTCTGCCGTAAGGCATATACAAAGATATGCGATAAAGAGCCTATGATCTATGTCGAATGGAAAGATAAGAAACTTTCGAGATACCGGCTGATCGTAAGTCTGCAGAACCAGAAAGGGGCCCTGGCGCTCCTTCTGACGACTCTTTCGGAAATGGATCTCAACGTCACCAATATAGAGCTGGGTATACGCAACTCTGAGAGCGCGGAATACTGCCAGATCGAGGTGGAGAGCATGGAATCCAAGAAGAGTCATCTCAAAGAAAAAATAATGAAAAAGATAAAACTGGTAGAGATCATCAGTCTCGATGATGCCTACAATCAATAAGAGGGGTTTATATAGTGATAACAGTTCAGGAAGCAATGGATGAGATCAGCAGAGGGAGTGCCGAGATCATCGACAGTGAGAGGATCGAAAATCTGGTACGCGGCTATTTGGAAGGTGGGAAGACCTACAAGGTCAAAGTAGGTTTCGACCCTACTGCCGCCGATCTGCACCTGGGGCATACAGTATTGCTTCAGAAGCTGGCGACGTTCCAGAAGTACGGCGGTGAAGTGCAGCTGCTTATCGGCGACTTCACTGCTACCATAGGCGACCCTACGGGCAAGAGCGAGACGCGAAAGACCCTCGACCGCGCGACGGTACTCGAAAATGCCAAGAGCTACCAGGAACAGGTATTCAAGATACTCGATCCGGAGAAGACCGAAGTGGTCTTCAACGGAACATGGCTCGATAAGCTCGGTGCAGCCGGGCTGGTAGGACTCACGACACTCTTTTCGGTAGCTAGGATGCTTGAGCGTGACGATTTCCACAAGCGATATAAATCGGGGCAGAACATCGCTATCTCCGAGTTCCTCTATCCCTTGCTCCAGGGCTATGACAGCGTAGAACTGCAGAGCGATATCGAGCTGGGCGGTACCGACCAGAAGTTCAACCTGCTGATGGGAAGACACCTCCAGCGTTCATACAATGTGGGCAAAGAGCAGGCGATCGTGATGATGCCGATCCTCGAAGGGCTCGACGGGGTGCAGAAGATGAGCAAATCGCTCGGCAACTTTATCGGTATCACCGAAGCCCCCAACGATATCTATGCCAAGACGCTCTCCGTCTCGGATGAACTGATGTGGAGATACTACGAGCTTCTGAGTTCAAAGTCGCTTGATGCGATCGCCAGGATCAAGGATGATGTCGCAGCAGGGACGCTCCATCCGAAGGTAGCCAAAGAGAACCTGGCGCTCGAGATCGTAGCGAGATTCTATGACGAAGAGGCGGCGACCGCTGCCAAATCGGAGTTTGACAATGTGTTCAAATCCAACCAGCTTCCAGCCGATATCGAAGAGTTCTCCCTTGAGAATGGCTGCTGGATATGCAAGGCTCTTGTCGATTGCGGACTTGAGTCTTCTACTTCACAGGCCAGAAGGGATATCAAGCAGGGTGCAGTCAAGCTCGACCAGGCCAAAGTGGACGACGAGAACATGAAGTTCGAGGCAGGTGAGTATATCCTGCAGGTAGGAAAACGAAAATTTGCAAAAGTAAAGGTCGGCTGATGGAGATGAAAGCATTGAAAATAGGAAAATACACGATCGAAAAGCCGATCGTCCAGGGTGGAATGGGTGTAGGTATCTCCTGGGACAGACTCGCAGGCAGTGTGAGCAGAGAAGGCGGCCTCGGAGTCATCAGCGGCGTGGGTACGGGTGTCTACCACAACAGGGAGTTCTCCCACAGGGTAGTGGCGACACGTCCTTACGAAGCGGAGAACTTCTACTCGAGGGACGCGCTTTTCGAGATATTCAGGAATGCCCGTGCGATCTGCGGCGACAAACCGCTTGCGTGCAACATCCTCTATGCTTCGAGCGAGTATGACCGTATCGTCAAAGATGCCTGTGAGGCGGGTGCCAATATCATCATCACCGGTGCAGGTCTCCCCCTGACGATGCCCGAAGCTGCGAAGGATTACCCGGATGTAGCCCTCGTCCCGATCGTCTCGACGGCCAAAGCGCTCAAGATCCTATGCAAAAGATGGCAGAAGACCCACAACCGTCTCCCCGATGCCGTCATCGTAGAGGGACCGCTCAGCGGCGGACACCAGGGGTTCAAATATGACGAGTGTTTCCTCCCGGAGAACCAGCTCGAAGCGATCCTCCCGCCTGTAGTGGAAGAGGCGAAGAACTGGGGCAATATGCCTGTGATTGCGGCAGGCGGTATATGGGATCACAACGATATCATGAAGATGCTCGAACTAGGTGCGGACGGTGTGCAGATGGGGACGAGATTTATCGGTACGTTCGAGTGTGACGCACACGACAACTTCAAGAAGGTGATCCTTGCAGCTGGCGAAGACGATATCAAACTGCTCAAATCGCCGGTAGGGTACCCTGCGAGGGGTGTCATCACGAATCTTCAGAAGCTTATCGAGAAGGGTGAAGCACCCAAGGTCGCATGTATCTCCAACTGTGTCACACCGTGCAACAGGGGTGAAGAGGCCAAAGCGGTCGGCTATTGTATCGCCGACCGTCTGACCGATGCCTATGACGGCAATGAAGAACTCGGACTTTTCTTCACAGGTTCGAACGGCTACAGGCTCAAGGAACTGATCAGTGTCGAAGAGCTGATGAACAAACTTATGAACGGTGAAGAGTAAGAGTTTTGAGATATTTCTATTTTGTACTTCTATGGCTTTTTGCAGGCAGCAGCTTGTACGGGGGTATGAACGTACTCAAAAAAGCTGATGTGCAAAATAGGGAACTGAGACTTGTCTTCGAGTCGTGGCTCGATACCGGCAACGTCAAGATCATGGAGCTGAACAACCCTCCGCGAACGGTCATCGACATCAGGAATGCCAGGCTCTCAAGCCCGAACATAGCCTCGGGCCTGACAGCCGGCGGCGTTACCGACTTCCGTATCTCACAATTCCAGGCAAATGTCATCAGGGTCGTCATCGAGACGGGGCAGTCGTACAGATGCAGGCATTACCAGCCGATGGCTTCACGTTCGTTCTACCATATCTCCCTGCCAAAAGATACAGGCAATGCGGTCGTGAAAGCACCGAAGAAGAGTCGCTATGCACCTCCGTCCATCATCAAACAGACGACCGACTACAGTGAGAGCCCGATCGAAGAAGATGAAGAAAAACCTGCCGTGATAGAAGAAGAACCCGATGAGAAGCCGGGCTTCTTCGCGTCATTGTTCGGGTCAAGGACACGGGGTCCAAAAGGTGACTATACCATCGTCGTCGACGCCGGGCACGGTGGGCATGACAGCGGTGCCGTAGGGGACGGGCGCTACCAGGAAAAGATCGCCGTACTCCAGATAGCGAAAAAGGTGCAGAAAGAGCTCAAAGACAAAGGGTTCACCGTGAGGATGACCCGTTCGAACGACCGTTTCGTCCAGCTGAAGAACAGGACCAGGTTCGCCAACAGCAACCATGCCGACATCTTCGTCTCCATCCATGCCAACGCCGTCGCCAACCAGAGCAGAAAAGATATCGTCTACGGTATCGAGACCTATTTCCTCCAGAAGACACGGAGCGAACGTGCCAAACGTCTGGCAGCGATGGAAAACATGGATGTGCTCAGCGAGAACGACCATGTCACCAACGAGGTGCTCCTTGACTCCATCATCTCCGGACCGAAGCTCGTACAGTCCAACAAACTGGCGATCGATATCCAGAGAAACATGCTCAAACAGACCAGAAACAGGTTCAACAACGTTCGGGATGGCGGTGTACGCCCGGCACCTTTCTATGTACTTGTAGGGGCACAGATGCCGGCGGTACTGGTCGAGGTGGGATACATCACCAACTCATGGGAGAGAGCGAGGATCTTCACACCCAGCTACCAGCAGAAACTGGCAGAAGGGATAGCGGACGGTATCAGCAGCTACATCGTCAACCATGAAAAAGAGATCGAATAGCACCCATTGACCTTCCCTATATCCATACCAAATAGGGCTTAAGCCCCTATTGGGTACAATCGCAGCAATTATATTTTCATTTTCATAAGGGTATCTCTGGTCCCGCTCCACTGTTTGGCGTATTGATCGGCGCATTCACTGGTGGAGTTGGGATAATGATTGACAGAGGTGCCTCATAAGAATATGCCAGCCACGTAAGGAGTATAAATGTTCGATAGTCTCACCGATAGTTTCAGGAACGCCATAGGGAAGATCCGCTTCCACGATGATGAGAAGGCGCTCAAGAAAGCTACAGCAGAGCTCAAGAAATCGCTGCTCAAGGCAGATGTCTACCACAAGATCGTCAAGGACCTGATAACTTCCGTAGAGAACGAGACCAAGAAGAACGGGATAGGCAAGGATAATTTCCTCCGTGCCCTTCACGGCGAGCTCACTTCGGTACTGACGGTCAAAGGGAACCAGGGATTCGTCTTCGCACCCAAGCCCCCTACGGTCGTCCTGATGATCGGTCTTCAGGGTTCTGGTAAGACGACGACCACCGGGAAGCTCGCCTACTTCCTCAAAGAACAGAAAAAAAAGAAAGTACTGATCGCCGCAGCCGACCTCCAGAGGCTGGCAGCGGTCGAGCAGCTTCGCCAGATATGTTCACAGATAGGGGTGGAGCTCGTAGCCGATGAGAACGCAACGCCTGTAGAGATCACCAAAAGAGCCCTTGAAAAAGCGGAAAAAGAGCTCTACGATGTCGTCCTGATCGACAGCGCAGGACGTCTTGCGATCGACGATGAGCTGATGGAGGAGCTGGCTACGGTCAAGAAAGCGGCCGACCCTGACGAGCTCTTCTATGTAGCCGATGCGATGACAGGGCAGGATGCCATCCGTACTGCTGAGACCTTCAAAGAGAAGATCGGCATCACCGGCGTCGTCCTCTCCAAGTTCGACGGCGACAGCAAGGGTGGGGTCGCCCTCGGTCTCTCGCAGCAGGTAGGTGTACCGCTGAGATTTATCGGTGCGGGTGAGAAGATGCCCGACCTCGAGCAGTTCATCCCAGAACGTATCGTCAGCAGACTCATGGGTGCGGGGGATATCGAAGGTCTCGCCGAGAAGACCGCAGCGGTGATCGATGAGAAAGAGGCTAAAAGGATCGGTCAGAAGATCAAGAAAGGGGAGTTCAACTTCAACGACTTCCTCGAGCAGATGGAGCAGATGAAAAAGCTCGGTTCGATGAAATCGCTCCTTGGAATGATCCCGGGGATGAGTGGACTGACCAAGCAGCTCGGCGATCTTGACTTCGACAACTCTGACGAGATCAAGAAGATCAAGGCGCTGATCTCTTCGATGACGAAGAAGGAGAGGGAAAATCCCGATCTCCTCAACAACAGCCGCAAGCACCGTATCGCCACAGGTGCCGGTCTCGACCAGGTACAGGTCAACCGTATCCTCAAGCAGTTCAAGAACGCTGCCAAGATGGCCAAGAAATTCTCCGGCAAGAAGGGGATGAAGCAGATGCAGGATATGATGGCGCAGATGCAGGGCGGGGGCGGCTTCCCCGGAATGATGAGATGATCCCGTGGAAAGAGGGCGCGAACAGATAGTCCTCTTCGACGGCGTCTGCAACTTCTGCAATGCCTCGGTCAATTTCATCATAGCCCGCGATTCGCAGGGCTCTTTCTCCTTCGCCTCGCTCCAGAGCGACTTCACCAGAGAGCTCCTCGCTTCCCATGGGATCACCCTGGAAGAACCCTACGATACTTTCATACTGTACGACAATGGGACGATCTACGACAAAAGCGATGCAGCGCTCAGGATCGCCGCCAGGCTCGACGGCCTCTGGAAACTTCTCACGATCTTCCGCATCGTCCCCACACCGATTCGTAACTTTTTCTACTCCCTCATCGCCCGCAACCGCTACAGACTCTTCGGCAAAAAAGAGAGCTGTATGATCCCCCCGGCAGAAGTGAGGGGGAGATTCCTCGGCTGATGAAGGAAATGCAATGAACCTCGATACGATCCTGAAGAACAAATTTCTTTTCCTCTCGCTTGCCGGGATCATTTTCACTCTCTATACGGTACTTTCCCACAGGGACACTATCCATGCCGAAGCTTCCAGGGCGGAGTATGCCGGAGAGTGGAAAGCGAGGAACAACAGGTCGGGTGCATCGGTCACCCTCAGCGGCAGTGAAGAGTACACGATACGCTACAGCAGCATGGCATGCAAAATACTCTTCACCGGGACGATCTACACGATCGATATCGAAGAACAGCACTACAGGATACTCAGGCTCGATATCGACAGGGAGCGGAGCGAATGCTACTACCTCAACAACTTCTTTGCCCCGAGCAGGTTCGTCCTCAAGCTCGAAAAGCTCGACAGCGCCTACGCGAAGCTCAGGCTCCCTTCGATCAGCGATATCGAACTGTTCATGGAAAATGCCAGGGGGAGCGACGCCGTCAAGGAGAACCTCGAATCGATGATCCGCCTTTTGAAAATGAAAAGCGATATGCTCGCCAGGATGGAACAAGTGGTGCTGGAGTACGACAAGAGGGAAGAATCGGTCAAAAAATAAAGATTGTACAATCTTGGTATATGATTATGATATGCATCAGGCAGCACATTGGAGATAAGGGATCAACATGAGATTAGTCGTTTTGTATCTGTTGGCGGTATTGTGGCTTTATGGTGTCGATGTCGATGTACCTGCACAGCCAAAGCGGGATTTCACTATCGGGTACTTCTATGACGAGAACGGGACGCTCGGGATCGATGATGTTCGGAAACTCCCCTTTGACAGGACTCTCGGGAGCCGCTTTACCCTTGGGTATTTTACCGGCGGTGTTCACTGGTTCAGGATCGATATCACTAACCGTACGGAAAATCCCCGGCTCCTCCTCTACTTCACCAACCTCTATGCCCGTACATTCACCTGCTACTGCCCGCATGACGGCCGTTACCTGAGCGATGAAGAGGGGTCGCGGAGCAAATTCGGCGACCATTCATACGGAGACAAGAATCCCCTCCTTGAACTTAGTATAGCCACCGGGGAGAGCCAAAGTGTCTTTGTGAGGGTCGACAGCTACTTTGCGATCGTGGGTGAATTCATCATCTATCCAGACTATCTCACCTATGTTGCCCACAAGAAGGAATATCACCTTGGGTTTGCGTACTATTACGGCGCGATGAGCTTCGTCATCCTGGTCAATATGTTCCTCTTTCTCACCCTGCGCCTGAGGGTATACGGGTACTATGTCGGGTACCTGATATTTTTCGGACTTTTCATCTCGACGGTGAACGGTCTCAATAACAACATGGGGCTCGTCTCCCGGACGCAGTTTTTCCATGCGCTCGTGCCGCTGAGTTCGGTGTTTTTCATCTATTTCACCATCTCGTTACTGGAGCTGAAGGAACACACCCCAAGACTCTGCAAAGCGCTCAAAGGACTCAGCGTACTCCTTGTGGTCACGGCTCTCCTGATCAATATCGATATCAGGCCGTGGTATATGGTGTTGAACAACCTCTCGACGCTGGTCTTCCTCATACTGCTGGCAGCCTCTGTCAAAGTGGCATACCGTGGGATCAAAAAAGCACGCATCTACCTGGCTATCCTGATCGCCCACCTCATATCGCTCGCCATGATGTCCAATATGTACCTCGGGGAGCTGCCCAACAATGATATCAACCAATACAGCTTCATGGTCGTTTCACTCCTGGAATTCGCTTTTTTCACACTGATCCTCGCCAACAAGATCAACGAAGAGACCTCCGAGAAGCTCAGGATCGAAGAGATGCTCTACCGGGAGAAAGCGAGCTACGCCCGAAAGCTCGAAAAAGAGGTCTCCGATCGTACCGAGGAGCTCAAAGTGCTCAACCATAAACTCCTGAAACTCTCGAAGACCGACAAGCTTACACAGGTATACAACAGGGTAGGGCTCGATGAGATGCTGACGGTACAGTGGGATAGGTACCGGGCCACCGGAGATCGGTTCGGCGTTATCCTTGTCGATATAGATTTCTTCAAGAAGATCAACGATACTTTCGGGCACCAGACAGGGGATTATGCGCTCCAGGAGGTCGCGAGGATACTTTCGGCGGCTCTCCAGCCATCCGACACGATAGGGCGCTGGGGTGGCGAAGAGTTCCTGATCGTTTCAGCCTTCGGCGATACCGACAGGCTGCGTGAGGCTGCCGAGTCTATGAGAATGAAGCTGGAGCAACACGGGTTTGAAAAGATCGGCAGAGTCACCGGCAGTTTCGGTATCGCTGTCAGCGGCGGCGATACCCGTGACGTAGATGATCTCCTCAAAAGAGCCGACGAAAATCTCTACAGGGCAAAAGAGACAGGGAGGAACAGGGTGGTGGGATGATTTCCCTCACCCCATCAGGTAGAGCGCGATCTCGTCGGCGAGGAAGTAGTCGGTGTTGTAGTATCGCTCGTCCTCGAAGCGGAGCATCCCCTCGGAGAGGAGGTGTTCGAGCTTTGTCCTTTCATCTTCTTCGAATAACGACCCATCTATCCCAACACAGCTTCGGAGCCCCAGGAATATCCGTTCGGTTCGGAGCTCTTCGGGGGTGATGGGCTCCTCGGCGATACGGAGCGGGTCTACGATATACTGTTCTATGTCGGTGAGCGGGTAGAAGCGGCGGTCGGTGAGGAATCCTACTGCCCCGGCTCCCGCGCCGATATAGTTCTCGAGCTTCCAGTACCCTTGGTTGTGCCTGCTCTGGTAGCGGCCGAAGTTGGATATCTCGTAGTGGGCGAACCCTGCGGCGGTGATGGTATCGGCTACGAACCTGGCGATCTCGTCGTTCTCCTGCCGCATCTGCGGCGCGGCGGCGAAGGGGGTGCGCTCCTCGATGGTGAGCTCGTAGGCGGAGATATGGTCGATGGGGAGACTCAGCGCGGTCGCGATGTCGTCGGCGAGGAGCTCCCTGGTATCGCCGGCGCAGTTGTAGATGAGGTCGAGCGAGATGTGCTCGATCCCTGCCTTGCGGGCGCTCTCTACCGCTGCTATCGCCTGCGCGGGGGAGTGGGCGCGGTTTAGCATCTTCAGTTTCGCCTCATCGAAGCTCTGCACACCGAAGCTGACGCGGTTGACCCCCAGCGCCTGCATCCCATCGAGCCAGGCTGATGTAGCCGAATTGGGGTTTGCCTCCACCGTGATCTCGGCATCTGGAGCAAGGTAGGGGGAGAGGAGGGCGAAGATATCCGCGTAGAGCTGCGGCGGGATCGTCGATGGTGTACCGCCGCCGATGAAGAGGGTCTCTATCGACCCTTCGGCAGCATCGAAGCGTTCGAGCTCATGGCGCAGCTGCCTGTGGAGTGCCTCCATATACCGCTCTCGCCTGTCGAAGAGCCCGACATAGGAGTTGAAGCTGCAATAGTGGCATTTGGAGTCGCAAAAAGGGATATGGATATAGCAAAGCATTTTTGTTCCATTTCAAATGGTTGTAACCGCATTTTTGATAAAATTATACAAATAATAATACCATAGTGTTACCCAATCAAGGGGTAGACTATCGGGAAGAAGAGTGGATTATGAGCGAAGATTTGGGATACCGTCCCAATGTCTCGGCTGTAATACTTTCTTCAAAATATCCAGAGAAATGTGAATTTTTTATTGCCCACCGCAGCGATATCAAAGATGCGTGGCAGTTTCCGCAAGGGGGGATTGACGAGGGGGAGAGTCCGCACGAGGCTCTTATCAGGGAGCTCTATGAGGAGATCGGCTATAACGATATAGAAGTGATAGCCGAGTTTCCCAGTTGGATCACTTATGATTTTCCCAAGATAGTATCCAAAAAAATGTACCCCTTCAAGGGGCAGAAGCAGAAGTATTTTCTCGTCCGCCTCAAGGAGGATACGCGAATCAATCTCTCTGCACACAAATCGCCGGAATTTGAAGAGTATGCATTCGTGACATACGAGGAGCTGTTCAAAAGAGTTACTTATTTCAAAAGAAGAATTTACAAACGAGTAATCGATTATTTTATTAAAGAAGGGTTTGTTTAATGTTGATCGTTCATAAATACGGAGGCACCAGCGTAGGGAGCCTTGAACGAATAGAGAATGTCGCCAATAGGGTAAAAAAAGCAAGAGATGCGGGCAACGATCTCGTGGTCGTCGTTTCGGCGATGAGCGGTGAGACCAACAAGCTCGTCGACTATGCCCACCACTTCAGCAAGACACCCGCGAGAGCGGAGATGGATATGCTGCTCAGCTCCGGCGAGAGGGTCACGGCAGCGCTCCTCTCGATCGCGCTCCAGGAGATGGGGATCGATGCCGTAGCGATGACAGGCCGCCAGGCGGGGATCAGGACCGATGAGAACCACACCTATGCCCGTATCGAGTCGATCGATCCTACGGCGATGAGAGAGGCGATAGCCTCCGGCAAGGTGGTTATCGTGGCAGGCTTCCAGGGCTTCACCGAGAGCGGCAAGGTCAGTACGCTCGGACGCGGCGGCTCCGACCTCTCGGCGGTGGCTATCGCGGGTGCGCTCGAGGCAGATGCCTGCGAGATATACAGTGATGTCGACGGTATCTACACCACCGACCCGCGCATAGAGCCCAAGGCGAAGAAGATGGAGCATATCTCGTACGACGAGATGCTCGAGCTCGCAAGCCTCGGGGCGAAGGTTCTCCAGAACCGTTCGGTAGAACTGGCAAAAAAACTCGGTGTAACGATCATAGCAAAGAGCAGCTTCTCTGACGCAGAGGGGACGACAATAGGAAAGGAATCAGAAGAGATGGAAGCGGTATTGGTAAGCGGTATAGCGCTGGACAGGAATCAGGCAAGAGTAACGATCAGAGGTGTTTCGGACAGACCGGGGATCGCGGCGGAGATATTCACGAAGCTCGCGGATGAGCAGATCAATGTCGATATGATCATCCAGAACGCAAGCTCGGACGGCACGACCAACCTCGGCTTCACCGTACCTGCAAGCGAGATCGAGAGAGCCAAGAAGGTGATCGGCGGTTTCGACCACGACATCGGCGGTATGGATTTCGACGAAAATGTCTGCAAGGTATCGGTCGTAGGCGTAGGGATGAAGTCCCACTCAGGCGTCGCTGCCAAGGCGTTCTCCACACTCGCGGCGAACAATATCAATATCGAGATGATCAGCACCAGCGAGATCAAGGTCTCCATGATCATCAAAGAGAAGTACGGCGAACTGGCGGTCAGAAGTCTCCACGAAGCATATGAGCTAGACAAGTAAGCAGCCTGAATGCAGCAACTTCTCAACTGGACACTGGAGACGATCCGTCATGAAGAGTCGTGCTTTAGCTGGATGGAGGAGTACCGCTATGACTGGACCCCGCTGGTCAAGAGTGCGGTATCCAAGCTCCTCTCGGGGCAGACGATGCTCATCGTCACCGATGAGGAGAGCCGGTGGTTCAGCCGCTATATCTCGACGAGGATCAATGCGCTCGACAGCGGCAGGCCGCTCCTCTCGTGCTACTCGCTCCTCTCGGTCTTCCCCAACCTCGTTTCGATGGTGACGACCCAGGAGATCGAGATACTCGAGGATATGCTCGATATCTCGTATCCCAACGGCTACTTCATCTGGTATATCGGCAAGGGGGATCACCCCTTCACCAAGCTGATCTTCCGTAACGATGAGAACTTCATGTGGGTGCTCGACGAGCAGATGCCCAACAGCTTCGCGCTCCGCAGCTCCGACCCGCTGCTCGACATCAAGCTCCTGCAGCTCTACAAGCTCTTCAATCTCACTATCGACGCCGCCCTTTTCGGTGATCTCGACCTCGACGAATGAGACTCGTCAGCCAGGTCATCGTCAGCACCGACAGGGACAAGACCATAGCGGCGCTCGAAGCTCTGCGCACTGACGAGTTCATCACAAAGGTGATCAAGGATGACGCCCTCCTCGTAGATGATGCCAAGCTCATCATCGAGAAGGCCTACCTCGCTACCAGCGTCAAGAACATCATCATCGTCGCTGCCAAAGCGTTCCCTCCACTGATCCAGAACAAGCTCCTCAAGATCATCGAAGAACCACCCAAAAATGTCGAGTTCATCATCATCGTCCCCACCAAGGCGATCATCCTCCCCACCATCCGCTCGCGCCTCCCCATCATCACCCTGCGGGAGGAGAGGACAGAGGAGGAGCTGGGGCTCGACCTCGTGCGTATGAACCTCGCAACGGTCTACGAGTTCATCCAGGCCAACAAGCGGATCGACAACTCCGCCGCCAAAGAGCTCGTCCAGCGTATCGGCAAAGCGGCGATCCTCACAGGTGCGTACGACCTTGACGAGAAGAGTCTCGAACTCCTCAGCGACTCCTACAAAGCCCTCGATGTCGGCTCCTCGCCGCAGTTCGTCCTCACGACACTCCTTTTCAAACTTTTGGCGCGCAAACGAAAAGGGTGACAGCGTTTCACTCAAAGATATGCTATCATTTGGGATAAATTCCCGGGAGGATATCATGGACGGTTCATCTATCAAAGCGATACTTTGCGATATCGGCGGGGTGCTCTACGAGGGGGATGCCCCCTATTCCGGGGCTGTCGAAGCGGTCAGACGACTGCGGGAGAAATATCCCATCCGTTTCATCACCAATACCACCCAGCGCACCGGGGTGCAGATCGTCGAAAAGCTCCGCAATATGGGCTTCGACATCGATCCCTCCGAGGTGATCACGACACTCGACCTGACCAAAAGCTACCTGCTCGAACACAAAGCGACCGCCAAACTCCTCCTCACCGACAACGCCGCGCGCTTCTTCGACGATCTCCCCGAGGCTCCCTGCCGCTTCGTCGTGGTGGGGGATGCGCAGCACAACTTCACCTACGAGAGTCTCAACGATGCATTCCGTACCCTGATGGAGGGTGGCGAGATGATCGCCGCGGCGTCCAACCGCTACTTCATGGACGATGACGGGGAGCTGAGCATGGACGCCGGGGGATTCGTCGCCGCGCTCGAGTACGCTTCGGGCAAACAAGCGCACCTGATCGGCAAACCCAGCAGCGACTTCTACACCCTCGCCTGTAACTCTATGGGGGTAGAACCGGGTGAAACGGTGATGATCGGCGACGATATCATCGGGGACATCGCAGGGGCGCAGGACGCCGGGCTGCTGGCGGTACTGGTGAGGACAGGGAAGTTCAGACCTGACGATCTGGAGGGGAGCGTCACGCCCGACAGTGTGGCGGATTCGATAGCAGCTATCAACCTGTGATAGTGTACTCCGCAGAGTATAAATATTGTATTACAATATGACATATTTTTTGAACTTCTGTAATTTCTTTGTCTACACTATATTTAGCTGGTTGGCGATCGTGTGAATGGAATGCATTGTAAGGAGAAGGTGGGACAGGGTCAGCCTTTTTGAAAGGATATAACAATGCTTCGATACATAGTGATTGTTATAGTTTTGCTGTTATTGCTAACAGTAAGACTTTGGGGCACTTCTAATAACCCTATACACTCACAATGGGTTTTGCAAATGTGAGATTTTGTAAGAGAGGCTCAAGTCCTAGCCAAAGCTAAGATGAAGAGACTATCTTATGAAAGATCGCGTTTGCAAAGCCCACCCTTCGGGCATCAACAGCTTTTGTTTATGCTTCGTTGCTCTTTCTCACCTTAGCTACGGCTAGGGTTTCAAAAGAGCGCCTCGCCTAAACAAAAGCTGCTGATGTTGTAGTGCATAGGGTTATTAGAGGCGCCCCTTTAAAAGCTTGCAGAGAGTTCGCAGCTCTCTGCCTGCCCCAACTAGCGGTATTATAACAAAAATATTTCATGATAGCAATAAATGTATACAAAATGACACTCAGGTAAGCGCCATGAAAACGATCAAA
Source organism: Campylobacterota bacterium (assembly GCA_003252535.1). Classification (GTDB taxonomy): domain Bacteria; phylum Campylobacterota; class Campylobacteria; order Campylobacterales; family Sulfurovaceae; genus SZUA-451. The sequence continues at coordinate 50,339 of QKDN01000021.1, forward strand.
GAATTACACAAAGACGACAAACCGAGAGAGAAGCTCCTCCACAAAGGGGCGGCTGCGCTCAGAAACGATGAACTGCTCTCGATCATGCTGGGCTCGGGGATACAGGGGAAGGATGTACGCAAGCTCTCCCGGGAGATCGTCGCGCTGCTCGATGAGGGCTTCGAGTCGCTGACACTCGAAAGACTCTGCGATGTCCACGGTCTCGGCACTGCCAAGGCCTCGCAGATACTCGCCTCGATAGAGCTCAGCCGCCGTTATCTCATCCGCACCCATCGCCGTATCACTTCGGCTCGGGATGTCTACGATGAGCTGAGGGCATTTGCTGACAAGAAGCAGGAGCACTTCCTCACCATCACCCTCGATGGTGCATCGCACATCATCAATACCCGCACCGTATTCATCGGGACGCTCAATCAAAGCATCGTCCACCCGCGCGAGGTCTTCGCCGATGCGATAGCTGACCGCGCCGCTGGGATCATCATCGCCCATAACCACCCATCCGGCACGCTCGAAGCGAGCAGAGCCGACAGGGAGATCACCAGAAGATTGCAGGAGGTATCGAAGCTCGTCGGGATAGAGCTGCTGGATCATGTGATCCTGTCCAAAGAGGGGTATTACAGCTTTTCGGATGAGGGGTTGTTGTGATCGTTGCAACGGATCATCCGTAGGGTGTTGTGTCCTCACAACACCACAATATTACGGATACAGAAATGTTCCTGTAAGAATGAATGTTTTTCTGCGTTTGTATATCAAGGTGTTGTGAGGGCACAACACCCTACGCGAAAGATGAAAACTTCCAATCATTCCATGCTTCTACAAGACCATGTTTTACGGCATTATGTCTGATATATTCTGCCTTTTCATCCCAGTCTTTTTGATCTCTGATCGTGTGTTCATAGTATCTTTTCTGCCAGATACCTGCAAGCTTTCGCTGATATGACGAACGGCTCAATCCCATTCGGGCATGATCCCTGGATGTTTTATCCAGTCCATATACAAAGCTTCTTTTGATATGGGAGATTATTTTGGGATATTCATCTGGATTTTCCGGTGTGATGATCATATGGAGATGATCCGGCAGGATGATGATGGCATCGATACCAAAGGCATATCTTTGTTTGGATCGTTTGAAGCTCTCTCGCAACAGATCGATATTTTCGATCAACAGAGGTGCCCTGCGATAGGTGACCATCGTGATATAGTAGCTATGACCATCAAGAAAAATTCGTTTGTAATTTGACATACGATAATGGTATGGTAAAAAAATCACAAAACAAAATTTCATGTCATATTGTCATATCACCCGTAGGGTGCTGTGCCCTCACAGCACCACAATATTGCGGATAGAGCAATGTTTTTGTAAGATTGTGTAGTTTGCTGCGGTTGTGTGTAAAGGTGTTGTCGGGGGACAACACCCTACGCGAAATTATTGTAAAAAATCACATAACGATTTTCATCTCAAATTGTCATATCGCCCGTAGGGTGCTGTGCCCTCACAGCACCGCAATATCGAGGATAGAGCAATATTTCTGTAAATTTGTGTAATTTGCTGCGGCTGTGTATAAAGGTGTTGTCGGGGGACAACACCCTACGCGAAATTATTGTAAAAAAATATTTCATATCAAATTGTCATATCGCCCGTAGGGTGCTGTGCCCTCACAGCACCGCAATATTGCGGATAGAGCAATGTCTCTGTAAGATTGTGTAGTTCGCTGCGGCGGTGTATAAAGGTGTTGTCGGGAGACAACACCCTACGCGAAACTATTATTTTTAAAGTAAACCTTTCAATTCTTAATATTTTTTTGACACTTTATTACATCAAAAGTAATTTTTTCTTTATCTGAAGATGTTTTTACGGAAACCAAATCAGAGTCAAGAAACTTAATCGATGTACCATCAGCTACATTATTGCATGTATGATTCGGTAAATAAGAAAAGAACAATAAAATATTTGAAATATAGTTT
>QKDN01000013.1 GCA_003252535.1 Campylobacterota bacterium
TAGCTGTCAGATCCTCTGAAAAATACTTGATTATCTCTCTAAATTTTGGCTCTGAAATGTGGGCAACTTTTACATACTTGTTTTTCATCGGTATTATCGTACTCCTATGGCACTTTAATACCTCTAAACTAGTCTAGCCCCAAATATATTTTCCGGCAACACACATCACTGACCTATAATAGCAATTGAAATAAGTAGCCCAGGAGTACACCAAAGGTCATTGGATGTAAATCATTTTCATGAATCACATTGTATCTGTCCCACACATATTTTGATTCCAATTCCGAAAATATATGCATATAAATTAGAAAAAGTATAAAGAATAATAGTCCATGATACCAGGATAATGATTCTTTGCTAAAATCATACTCTATCGGATATAGCATGCCTATCCCTCTCCCGACCCCAAAAGCAATACAGCAAACAGCAAGAGATATAAACAGTCTTTTAAATGTAACGATATTTACCTCGCTATGCAATATTGGTCTAAGTTGTCTTTTACGCATATATAGTCCTTTTCATCTCGTTCCCAAGCTCCAACTTGAGAATACCTGTTCGATTTCCTTCGCTTGTACGCTCTCGTGGGAGCGTATACTGAAGCTCCATTCGTCAGCCACACCTGCATTCCGATGAATATCGTCAAAACGAACTTACACCTGACCCCATTATACAAAAAACATTTCCAATTCCAATGCCTAAAACCAAAACCAATTTAACACTCCCTTAACACTCTTCTACTACCATTTCCTCCGCAGCGGATTCATTCGACTAAATAATAATATTGCCAATCGATCCACACTTTACACCATCTACCTTTGTAAAATATCCGCTGCACTCCCTGCGGTATACAAAATGAATATCCATGCTCCGACAAAGGAGTAAAATATGACCCAAACCACCACCGACTGGCTGCTCGCCAACGACTACGACCCCAAGAATCTCGACAAAACAGGCAAATACGGCAACTCCGCGCTGATGAAAGCGGTACGCGAAGCCAACGCCGATGTGACAAAAGAGCTCATTGACAAAGGTGTCAACCTGGAGATCGTCAACATCGACGGCAACAGCGCATTGTGGAACGCCTGCTTCGGCGGCTCCTACGAGTGTGTCAAGATGCTCATCGATGCCGGGATCGGGCTTGACAGGGAAAATGACAACGGTGTCACCGCCCTGATGTACGCCGCGAGCGCGGGCAAGGACAACATGGTGCGCGCGCTGCTGGAGTTCGGCGCCGACAAAGAGATCGTCAACCTCGACGGCTTCAGAGCGATCGATCTCGCTGCCTCTCCCCGAATCTATAAAATGCTAAAATAGCATCTATGAAAAGAGCCGGCGAACATCTGACGAAACACCTCTACCCCTACCTCATCCTCTCGATGCTCAGCTGGGGGCTCTCGTGGCCCACCTCCAAGATGCTCACCCGCTACACCGACCCCTACACGCTGATGTTCCTCAAGTTCATCCTCAGCGCCGCCGCGATCCTCCCTATCGTCCTCTTCGTCCTCAGACCCAAACCCCTCTACCACCCGGGGATCGTCAGGCCGCTGCTGGGAGCCTCCCTCTTCATGATCCTCTACAATATCATCTTTTTCTACGGGCTCACGATAGGGTACGCGGGGCTGGCTGGGGTGATCGTCACGGGGTCGAACCCGATCTTCACCTTCCTCATCGTCGCACTTATCTCCAGAGTGCCCATCGACAGGAGGAAGAAGATCGCCCTGGCCATCGGGCTCGCGGGCACCCTCGTCACCATCGATATCGCCTCGATCGACACCGCCGATATCTTCGCCGGGGGGAACCTCCTCTTCCTCCTCTCCTCGCTGCTCTGGACGATCGCCACCCTCTTCACCATCGAGACCAGGGGGCTGGTGAGCGGTATCCTCTTCACCCTCTACCTCTACCTCTTCATGTCGCTTGTCAGCGTCCTCTTCTTCGTCCCCGAGGGGGCGCTGCGGGCGATATGGGGGTACGACGGGCTCTTCTGGATGCTGCTGATCTTCACCAATGTCATCAACACCGGCTTCGCCACCACCTTCTACTTCTACGCATCGAGCACCATAGGGGCGGACTACACCTCGTCCTTCATCTTCATCGTCCCCTTCGCCGCCGTCCTCTCCTCCAACCTCCTGCTGGGCGAGATACCCACCCACACCACCCTCATCGGAGGGGCGATGCTCGTCGTCGCGATCTACCTGATCAACAGGAGGAAGTGATCCGGAACCGAAAGCTTCAGCTTCGCCTTTTCGGGGCTGAAGCCGCCGACTCCTATCTATTCTAAATATTGAACACAAACCGTAGGTTCGATTTCATCGAACAAATATAGCAACCTTACATTTATGAGCAATAGATGTTCGATGAAATCGAACCTACAAAATCCAACCCGATAGGCACTCGGGCACAATTATTGCATACCCTCTCCAAACAGAGGAGTCTTTCATGAAACTGCAACCAAAGATCATATTCTACGAAAAATCCGGCTGTGCGGGGAACAAGCGGCAGAAAGAGCTGCTCCGCAGCCACGGCATCGCCTTCGAGACCGCCGACCTGCTCGAAACCGAGTGGGACTACACGAGCCTCAGCAGCTTCTTTGCGGGGCTGGAGAAGGAGGCGATCGTCAACCCTTTCGCCCCTGCGGTCAAGCAGGGGGAGGTCGACCTCTCCCTCCTCTCCAGGGACGACCTCATCACCCTCATGATCGAGTCCCCCATCCTCATCAAACGCCCCCTTATCGATATCGGCGGGGAGAAGTTCTGCGGGTTCGACACCGACGCACTCTCGCAGAAGCTCGGTGTCGACCTCGGAGCCGCCCCCTCGACCTGCACCTCGGGAGAGAAGTGTGAATAGCGCGCTTGTGGCGATATGCAGGGAGTTCGAAACGATCGGCAACTTCATCAAAGAGCCCAGCGTGGAGAAAGAGGCGCTTGTCAACAAACTCTTCTTCGAGTTCCTCGATGCCTACGCCTCCATCGGCGCGGAGAAGCTCGACTACCCCAAGGAGTTCCAGTACGATGTGAGACTCTACCGCGAAGGGTTCGAGCCGCTGGTCAAGAAGTTCGAGGATGTGCAGATCCGCTACCTGATGTTGAGCGATTTCTACGATTATGTTAGAATTACCAAAAAGTACCGACCATGAAATTCCACAAAGAGACCGACCACTCCTACCACTCCGTCCGGCGCAACGCCTCCTTCCTCGACTGGCGCACCCAGCCGCGCAGCACCAAGCACTATCCCCATTTCCAGCTGCGCTACAAGCTCGAAGAGAACGAACTCCTCGATGACCTCAAGCTCACCGGCACCGACACCTACCGCCACAACTACCCCGAAGGCCCCTACTACCTCCGCACCGTCCCCAGTGCGGGGGCGCTCTACCCCTGCGAGGTCTATGTGCAGCTGCGCGCGGTGAAGGGGATGATCGACGGCATCTACCACTACGAGCCCCTCAAGGACTCCCTCACCCTCCTCCACGAGATCGACAGCGACGGTGTGGAGCACTACTTCGGCGACGCACGGCAGAACAGGGGCTTCACCTTCCTCATCTCCGCCGTCTACTTCCGCTCCTCGTGGAAGTACAAGGACCGTGCGATCCGATACATCCTCCTCGACAGCGGCCACCAGCTGGGCAGCCTCTATGCCGCCCTCTGCGTGATGGGACTGGAGAGCACGATCCATTTCGAATTCGACAAACTGACTCTCAACAAAGCCTTCGGATTCAGGGATGACGAGGCGTTTACCTGTGCGCTGAGCGCCGCACAAAAGGGGGAGAAAGAGATAGCGAAGCTCAAACAGACCCTCCCCTATGTCAGCGGCTGCGACTACCTCGAAACCAACCGCTTCATCGAAGAGAGCTACCGCGAGAGCGCGGAGTACAGTGCAGAGCCTATCGAAAAGCTCCCGTTCTTCGAGCATATCCCTAAAGAGCAGCTCCGGCAGGCGATCCTCATGCGCCGCTCCATCAGGGCATTTGCGGGAGGGACGATCGGCGAATCGGCATTCGCCCATATCATCAGAGACCTCTTCGAGTTCGCCGCAGCGCACGAGGTATCGATCTACTACACCCTCCACGATGTCGAGGGGCAATCGATCGGTCTCTACCGTTACGACGAACTGCTGCAAGAGGGGAACTTCCGCCCCAAGTCCCGCTACCTCGCCCTCGAGCAGAACCTCGGCGGACAGAGCGGCGTGACCTTCTACTTCACCTCGGCAGCAGAGTCTACTTACCAGAAGGCCTATATCCTCAGCGGCTTCATCGCCCAGATCATCTACCTGCGGTGCAGTATGGAAAATATCGGATGCAGCGGGATAGGAGCCTACTACGACACCGAAGTGCAGGAGTTCCTGGGGACGGAGGAGAATGTGCTGTATATGCTTGCTATCGGGAAGTGACCGCAAAAGATTGAAACATATTTGTAGGGTGGGTTTCCCAACCCACCGTTTATTCCATCGTCAATAACCGTGCGATTCGAAAAATGAATGTTTGCATGATTTTTGGTGGGCTGGGAAGCCCACCCTACGGATGATTGGAATATTGCTTTGCATGTAGGTTCGATTTTATCGAACAAATGTCACGAAAATCGAAAAAGATTCTGTATGCGAAATAGCGTTCGATAAAATCGAACCTACAGGGAGAGAAATAACCCCACTATGAACATCACACCACTCTTCTGTCCAGAAAAATAGTAAAGATGTTTTTCCCATCCTCGTGGATATAGTCGAACTCCATCTGGTGGAGGGCGAGCACCTCGGCGACGATATAGAGTCCCAGTCCCATCCCCTCTTTCCTGTGGCCGGGGCTCGGGGAGAAGGGTTCGAGGTAGTTTTTGAAATCCCCTGCGAGCGGCTCCCCCCGGCTGATGAAGTAGAGCTTGCGGTTGTGGTAGAGCACCTGAGGCTCTTTACCGTATTTGCAGGCATTGTCTATGAGGTTTTTGAAGACGATGCTCATCGAAGCGAAATCGGCCCTGATCATCTCGTCCCTGACATTGGTCTCGACGGGGCTTTCGAGGAAGAGGAGGTCCCCCGCCTCGTCGATGAGATCGGCGATATGGATATCTGCCTTCTTGATATCGTAGTTCTCCGAAGTGATCTGCTCGATACGCCCGAGCTCCCTCAGGAGCATTGCCAGACGCGAGAAGATCGCTTCGAGCATCCCTTTGGCCTTCTCGTTGTCGACGAGCTCGGTCAGGAGTTTCCCCTTGGTAACGGGGGTATTGAGCTCGTGGAAGAGGTTGCGGATGAAGAGCATACGCGAATCGCTGAGTCTGCGGAGCTTCGATGCGGTACGGTAGAAGACGTCGGCAACCTGCGATATCTCGTCCTTTCTGTTCGAGAGGGGGTACTCCCCGAGCTTCCCCTCCCCGTAGAGGAGGATATCCCTCTCAAGCTCTCTCAGAGGCAGCAGGGCACTGCGCAGCAGGGCATACATCACTACCAGCAGCAGCACGATCAGTACCAGTATCAGGGCAGGGACGATGAACATATCGTATTCCGAACGCCGGTCCTGGATAAGCAGGTTCATGTCCGAGCGTATGATATGCAGGTAGACATGCCCGTCATAGATGAAAAGATTGATGTATTTCGGGAAATGGAGCCCCCCTTTCTTCTGAGGCGGTGGCGGTGGGGCGAGGGGATCGCTGACGGCATGGGCGATGACCTGCTGCTTCTGCTCTCCCGTGATGATGGCCAGGTCGAGCTCTTCGAGGAGCTCTGTGGGCACTTCGGGGCGCATCCTATACTCATTGGCAATGAGCCTTGATTTGACCATCATATCGAAACGGTCTTTTTTGGCGATATGCATGATGATCGAAGCACCTGCGACCAGTGTGGCCAAAAGCGCAATGACAAAGAGTATATTGAGCTTGAAAAACAGTGAATGGCGGTTCATCTAGGTTCCGATGTATTTGTAGCCGACTCCCCTGATGGAACGGATGTATTTGGGATTTTTCGGATCGTCTCCTATCTTGTGGCGGATACGTCCTATGATCACGTCGATACTGCGGTCGCTGCTCTCCCATTTGACGGCATTGACGCTGTTGACGATGAACTCACGGCTGATAGCCTGGTGTTTGCGTTCGAGAAGTAGGGCGAATATTTCATACTCTGCGAGGGTCAGATCGAGTGTTTCGCCGTTCATGGCGATCTGCATCTTGATCTTGTCTACGACGAAGACCTCCTCCCTGGAGGCGGTGGAGAAGGTCTGGTATCGCTTGATAATCGCCTGGATACGCGCTACGAGTTCTCTCGGCTCGTAGGGCTTGGCGATGTAGTCGTCGGCTCCGACATCGAAGGCGACGACCTTGTCGCTCACATCGGAGCGCGCTGTGGAGATAATAATAGGGATATTAGGATGTTGGTTCTTGATGATCTTGCATAGTTCAAGCCCGTCCATTTCGGGCAAACCCAGATCGAGTAATATCAGGTCGTACTGCTCTATGGAGAGCTTTTCCAGTGCAACCGACGGTGAAGCGACCGAGAGTACCTCGAGTGTGTAGCGTGCGAGGTACTCTTCGAGCAGTGTGGCGATCTGCTCATCGTCTTCGACCATCAGGATGCGTGACATTACTTCTTCTCTCTTCTTACTTCTTGCCCTTTGGGGCTGGCTGTTTTGACAACTCGATGAGCTTTGTTCTCTGCTCTGGTGTAAGGATGTCAAAGATCGCCTGGATGTGGTCGGCTCTCTTGTCGAGCATTTCGTCACGCATCTTGGCCATACGTGCCTGGTACTCTTCCATCTCTTTTTTCATGGCGGCTTTGAACGCTTCTTTGTCGAATTTCTCACCTGTCATAAATGCACCCGGATCGACCAACGGCTGAGGCCTGCCGGATCTCTCGTCGCGCATCATCTCTTTCTGGGCCCTGCGCTCATCTCTTCGCGCATCTCGCAGATCCATGAGCCTGGCTTTCTGATCGGTAGTGAGATCGAGCTGCTTGAGCAGGGTGACAAACCTGTCTTTGGGCATCATACCCCGTCCCATACCGTCCGGACCGCCATGACCCGAAGCGAACAGCATTGCACTGCCAAGCCCGAGCGTCATAACGACGGCCAAAACTCTCTTTTTCATTTTGATCCTTTTTGTTGGATTTCTCTCATAAGGAGATACTGCAATGATAGAACACTAGTGTAAATTCATCGTCAACCCAATGTAAACGAGTGTAAATAATTGCCCTCAAACTATTTTTCGTAGAATACCACGCGGTTCCGCCCGCTTTTCTTGGCTTCGTAGAGCGCCCTGTCGGCATATTCGATAAGATACTTGAGCTCCCGGAGAGGATCGTACAGCGCTATCCCGAAGCTACAGGTGACCTTCCCGACGATATCGAAGTAGTGCTGTTCGATCTCCGCCCTGATCTTTTCGGCTACCATCTGCGCCTCCTCTTCGCTCCTGACCCTTGAGAGGATGATGAACTCTTCCCCGCCCCACCGTATGAGCTTTTCCTCCGGGCGGATATTGGCCTTGACCAGCCGGACCACCCCTCTGAGCACATCGTCGCCGACATTGTGTCCGTAGGTGTCGTTGACCTTTTTGAAAAAATCGATATCGAAGAGTATACATGCTGTCCGATACCCCGCTATCTTGTTCTTCTCCAGCAGCAAAGCCGCCGATTCATCGAAGTAGGTGCGGTTGTAGGCCTGGGTGAGCGGATCGATCATGATCCTCCCTTTGAGGCTCATCTTCTCTTTGATATTCTCGGTGATATCGGCAAAGGTGACGATGATATTGTCCCGGTCGAGGATATTGATCGAGACGGCAAAGTCATGCAGGGTCTCGTACTGGCTGAACATCGATACGATCCGCTTCCTCTCGGGGAGCTTCTGCATCGCTTCGAGCCAGTTGCGGTCCTGCGGCCCGACCTTTGCCAGGGAGAAGAACGCCTCGTCATCGACGAACTGGTCGCAGATACATTTGTATTTTTTGAGGTACTCCCCCAGCGAACCGTAACCGAAGAAATTGTAGAAGGTCCGGTTGGCGAACTTGAGCGTGTTCCCGTCCGTGAGGATGACGATATTGTTCTGGAAATTGAACACTTTCTCCAGCCTCTGCGACGCATCGTGGCTTTTTTTGTAAAAGAATACGATGATACCGAGGATCAGGGCAATCATGACGACACCTATATCCTCCCGCTGCTCAAGATCCCCTATGGCAGGGCTCTTCCTGGTGGTGGTGAGGTAGGCGACCCTCTCTTTGGTGACCGGGTTGAAGATCGGCAAAAAGACCCTGATATGGTAGCTCCCTTCAAAGTAGAAGATCGTGGAGAAGGTCTTCTTTTCTGCAAAGTGCGCGTTGATATCTGGGATGGTCTTCAGCATCGCCCCGGTCATCGCCTTCGGGCACTCCCTGAACACCTCTTTGTCGTAGAGGTAATCGTCGTTGATGCAGGAGACCTTGTAGTTGGACTTCTCGTTGTCGAAGACCTTCCTCTCCACGACATCCCTCTTGATGATGAAGTTGACCATACCCCCGAGATTCTTTTTGATACTGTCGATAACGCTCTTCATCGAGACCGAGGTCTCTACGCTCCCGAGGTGCCTCCCCTCGTAGGAGATGGGGAAGACGAAACGGTAACCGTTGAAGATACGCCCCTCCTCGAACCCCGATATCGCTTTTTTCTCCCTGTTGACATACTCCACCGTCGAGCGGATACCCGTGAGGTTGTCGCCGTATTTCTCCGGCCTGTGGAAACGGAGGAAGCTTTCGTTGTCGGGGAGGTGGAAATGGAGCTGCCGTATCTGGAAGAGCTTCATGTTCTCATACCCGCTCACCAGCTTCGCATGCAGTTTTTTCCTCGCTTCGGCCTTGAGAAGAGGGTCCTTCGAAGTAGCATCCCTGAAGATCGAAAGGACATCGGCCTGGTTGACCGTATTGAGGTAGTAGAGGCTGGCATGCATTTCGTAGTTGGAAATGACGGTATTGTATTCGATGGAGACCAGCTCCTCTTCCCTCTGTTTGACCTTCTCGATACTGTTGTGATTGTATTTAACAAACAACAAAAGCGCAACAATAAGAGCCGATATGTATAATAAAATATATCTAAACATAATATATTATAACATCATTGCTATAAAACCATATCCCCGCCAAAGCCCCGTGTATCCGCATCCGGGGATTTTATCCGTGTATTTATGTCACCCCTGATCCGTCACACATCCGCTGTGGCTGCCGTACAATACCGGACAAAGCCAAAAAAGGCTACAATAATCCAAAATCCTCATATGCAAGGAGGCGCAATGTCCCCACTCTACGATCTTATCATCATCGGTGGAGGCCCCGGAGGGATCGGCTCAGCCATCGAAGCGAAGGTTCTCGGACTCGAGAAGATACTGCTGATAGAAAAGAGCGAAAACCACTCCGATACCATCCGCAAATACTACAAGGACAACAAAAGGGTCGACAAGGACTGGAAAGGGCAGACCGTCGAACTCGAGGGGAACGTGGAGTTCGTCAACGGCACGAAAGAGAGTACGATAGAGTATTTCGACACGATGCTCAGCGAACGGATGATCGATGCCAAATACAACTGCGAGGTGGAAAAGGTGGTGAAAGGGGGCGGGATATTCGATGTCGCCACTTCGTGCGGCATCTACCATGCGCACCATGTCATCGTGGCTGTCGGCCGCATGGGCAAACCCAACAAGCCCAGCTACAAGCTCCCTGCCACCCTCAAGAACAGGATCAACTTCAACCTCGACCAATGCACCCACGGCGAGACCATCCTCGTAGTCGGAGGCGGCGACAGCGCTGTGGAGTACGCCTGTGAGCTCGGAGAGGACAACCGTGTGACCCTCAACTACCGCAAGAAGGAGCTCACCCGCCCCAACCCCATGAACCTCGCGATGATCGAGCAATATGCCCAAAGTACCCTGGTCCTCCTCAAGCTCGGGATCGAGATCGACTCGCTCGACGATGAGGAGGGGAGGGTCAAGGTGATCTACGCGGACGGCACGAGCGCAGTCTATGACCGCATCATCTATGCCATCGGCGGCACGACCCCGACGGAGTTCCTCAAAAAATGCCATGTCTCCCTCGATACCGACGGACAGCCGATCTTCGATCCCCAAACCTGTGAGAGCGAAACAGCGGGGCTCTATCTCGCAGGCGACATCGTCTTCAACAGCGGCGGGAGTATCGCCATCGCGCTCAACCACGGCTACAGGATCACCAGCCACATACTGAGCAGCAGACAATGAAATATCTCCTCGGTATCCTGCTCCTCTCCGCCATCCTCGATGCCAGGAGCGTCCGCCCGGCCATCACTGTAGAGACCCTCGCCAAAACATCGGAGAGCTGGGACGGCGCCGCCCTCCCCTCCTACCCGGCCGGCAAGCCCGAGGTGAGCATCCTCAGGATCACGATCCCCGCACACACCCGTATCGAGACCCATATGCACCCTGTCATCAACGCAGGCTACCTCATCAGCGGCGAGCTCACTGTCACTACCCTCAGCGGCAAAACGGTGCATCTGCACCCCTCCGAAGCGCTCGTCGAGACGGTCGATACCTGGCACTACGGTGAGAACACCAGCGACGATCCCGCGGTGATCATCGTCTTCTACGCGGGCAAACCGGGCGTCCCCCTGACGGTCAAGAAAGAGAGATGAAAAAAGCCTTCGCCCTCCTCTTCATCCCCCTGCTCCTCACCGGGGATGATCTCTCCTATCTCAACGAACTGCGTACCAAAGCGGGGCTGATCGAACTGCAACCCGATACACTGCTCGAAAAAGCCGCATCCAACCATGCGCGCTACCTCCATGTCCATTCGCGTGCCGACCATTTCGAGAGGAGCGGGGAGCGTCTCTATACCGGTGTCAATGCCGATGAACGGGCGCACTACGTGGGATACCTCGGGAAGATCAGCGAGAACATCGCCACGAGCCCGAACTCCAGAGACGCCATCGACAATCTCTTCTCCGCCATCTACCACCGCTACGGCTTCCTGGACCTCGAGATAGACGAGATAGGCTCCGCCCACTGCTGCCGGGGGAAAGCCGACGGCTTGCAGGTCTACGTCTACGATATGGCCAACTCCAGGATAGCAGAGCTCTGCCGCGGCAGACCCTACAACGGCTTCGGAATGATCTACAGCGGCGTCTGCAATATAGGCAGTTTCACTGTCAAAGAGGAGGACTACTTCGCTGCCCGGAAGCACAACCTCGCCCTCAATCCCGGTATTATCGTCTGGCCCTGGGACGGAGCTGCGGATATCCCTGCCGCCTTCTACGAAGAGAACCCCGATCCTCTCCCGCAGTGCTCGGTGAGCGGTTACCCCGTGAGCATTGAGTTCAACCCGCATTACTTCGATCATGTATCGCTCGTCTCCTTCGAGCTTTACGACGACGCGCACCGTCCCCTCAGGCCCGCTGCCATCCTCACCCAAAGCAGCGACCCCAACCGCAAGCTTGACCCGTTCCAGTTCGCCTTTATGCCCGAAAAACGACTCAGTTTCGACAGCAGGTACACTGCCAGGGTCATCTACCGGGTCGGTGACAGAACCCTCGTCAAAGAGTGGTCGTTCCGTACCCGCAAACCGCCCTACCCCATCCTCACCGCTGCAACGAAGGATCAGCTGCTCACCGTCCGCAGCGGCAAAGGGTACCTCCTCTACCTTCCACCCGAAGACTGCCGCGATACCCACCGGAGGATATCCCTCTCATACATCGAGGGGATGAAGATCGACAACGAATTCCTCGACGGCAACACGATCTACTTCAAGGTCACCGGCAAGAGCGGGCAGATGGTCAGGGTAAAAACAGACAGGGGGAAAAAGTTTCGGCTGAAGGTACGGTAATGGCGGGGGACAGTGTCAGGAGTCCTGCCAGGTCGGTTCTTTGAGTATATTGACGAACTCTTCGAACCTGACGGGTTTGCTGACCAGGTACCCCTGCCCGTAGTGGCAGGCGTGTTCCCTCAGCCATTCGTACTGTTCGTGGGTCTCGATCCCCTCCGCGATCACTTTCATCCCCAGCTTTTTGGAGAAAGCGATGATCGATTCTACCAGCACCTGCTGCTTGAAGTGCTCAAGATTCCGGACAAAGGACTGATCGATCTTGATGGTATCGAGCGCCAGGTTGCTCAGGTAGGAGAAGGATGAGTAACCTGTCCCGAAATCGTCCAGCGACAGCGATACCCCGAGTGATTTGACCTTTTGGATATGCTGTACCGCTATGGCGAAGTTTTCTATCAGGATACCTTCGGTGATCTCGATCTCAATAAAGGATGCCATCCCACTCTCCCGGATCGTATCAAGTATCCGGTCGAGTCTCTCCCCGTCGGAAAAGGTACGGCCCGAGAGGTTGATCGCGATCGATATCCGGCTTTTCTCCTCTTCGTGCAGGAGCTTCAAGAGCCGGATGCTTTCATGCACTACCCACAGATCGATCTCTTTGATCAGGTTGGTCTCTTCGGCCACCGGGATGAATACCGACGGCGGGATCAGTTCACCCTCCCTGATCCAGCGTATCAGCGCTTCGGCGCCATAGATCGTGCCGTTTTCCAGGTCTACTTTGGGTTGCAGGTAGAGATGCAGTTCATGGTTGGAGATCGCCTCTTTGAGCTGGTGTTCCACGAGCAACTTGCTGCTGATGCTCTCTTCAAGCTTCTCGTCATAATAACATACCCTGTTCTTCCCGAGCTCTTTTGCCTTGTACATCGCCAGATCGGCTTTGCGCAGCAGTGTCTGGGCGGTAGACGGCTCCGTGTCGTTGTCGGGATAGAATACGATCCCTATGCTCGCCCCCAGGCTGAACTCCCTCCCGTCGACCGAAACAGGTGTCGCGAACATGCTGCTGATATTCGCGACATCCCTTGCCTCATCCCCTTTCCCGTTCAGGCTCTCCAGCAGGATGACGAACTCGTCGCCCCCTACCCTGCTGAGCGTATCGGATTCCCGTATGGCGGATGCAAGCCGGCGGGTGATCTTGATCAAGAGCTTGTCCCCTACCTCGTGCCCCAGGGAGTCGTTGATCAGCTTGAAATTGTCGATGTCTATATAGAGGAGGGCCAGGTTCTTGCCGATACGGTCCGCCAGCGCTATTGCGTGGTTGATACGGTCGATCGTCTCATAACGGTTCAGCACGCCTGTCAGACTGTCATGGCTTGCCATATACTGGAGGACCTTCTGGTGCATGACACGCTCGGAAATATCCGTGAATACACTGACATACCTTATGTTCTCTTCATCCTGTATCTTCATGATGGTCAGGTTCTCGTAGACATCATTCCCGTCTTTTCGCTTGTTGATGATCTCGCCCTGCCAGATATTCTTCGACTCAATCGCCTCCCACATCTGCTCGTAGAATGTCTTGCTCTGCTGCCCCGAGCTCAATATACGGGGTGTCTTCCCTGTCGCTTCTTCTTTCGGATATCCGGTAATGTTCGTAAAGGCATTATTGACGTTGATGATGTTCTCCTCATGGTCGGTGATGACCATCCCTTCCCTGGAGTTCTCGAAGATCCTGGCAAATATCTGGAGCTCTTTTGTCCTTTTTTTCACTTCCTCCTCAAGTTTCTGCATATTGTTCTCATGCAGCCGGATCATCGGCGTGATGATAAAGATCGCTTCAAGCAGCAGCGTGATCAGCGTCCCGATATAGATATACAGCTCTCTGCGTTTCAACCCCTCCACGATCGAGTCGTTCTCTTTTTCAAATATCGTCACGGCTTTGTCGAGCACCTGCAGGAGTTCAAAACTGTACTTGTTCGCCTTCTGCAAATCCTCATCAGTCGGGTTTGCCATGAAGGCTTCTACCTGTCTGAAGAACTGATTGATCCTGGTATCGAGTCCGTCAGCGGCAAAATAATACTCCCTGGTCGCATCGGATGTCAGATGGGTACTGATAAAACGGTAATCCGCCTGCATCTGCCCGAAAAGAGCATGCACCTGTGAC
The DNA here is from genome assembly GCA_003252535.1 of Campylobacterota bacterium. Taxonomy (GTDB): domain Bacteria; phylum Campylobacterota; class Campylobacteria; order Campylobacterales; family Sulfurovaceae; genus SZUA-451. The sequence goes on from QKDN01000013.1 coordinate 13,879, forward strand.
AGCCGCTCCTCATGTTCCAGCGCCAGATGGCTGTGCAGCACGATCTTCTGGGAGAGCATACGCTGTTTCCCACTGAGATTGATGAGTTTTCCATATATTTTTTGCGATTCGATCAGAGAGTGCATCGTATAATACGCGAATGTGGCCCACAGGCCCAGAATGGAAAACGCGATCCAGTATGTCAAAGTCAGAGGGGTTTTTTTCAGCATTTCTATGGCCATTTTTTTGAGAATATATAACTGTCATTTATGATATTGATTTTACACTTAATTTACAGTTAGTTTCGAACTCAATCCGATCGGGGACAGTGTAGAGCGGAACGCCCATCGGGTCATGAACCCGATGGGCATTTTTTAAGTTTCAACCTGATAAGATTAGATTGTAACCAACGATAGTCCTCTGTAAACGAAATGTTTATACTACGCTTCAGTAGTGTAAACCTCTGTGTTTTCACGGCTATCTAATTTAGTTACTCATTCTTCTCAATATCACTTTTTTTATCCGTTCGGTATCTTTTTTCGTATACTTGTTGCTAAGACCAAATGATTCGTCATCAGATAACCTGTCTTTTTTCAGTTCTCCAAATAACTTGGCAACATGTTTTCGTTTGAAATCTTCAAAGTTTCTATATCTTTCCAGACGATTCAACATATAGTGCAGAAAGAGGAAGACATCCATAGACTTGTGATTGTTTATACTTTGCCGAAATGACTGGAACTTTCCGATACCTGTTGCACTTCGATAGGTTCGGTTAAACATTCTGCCTCCGTGTGCCACACGGTTTCTTATCTCATTCAGCCTCTCAAGGTAATGCCTGAATATCTCTGTATTTCCTACTCCAAAGTGATGCGATACTTTTTTGTCGATATCCTGACTATTGATCTTCAAGCTCCCGATGAAAGAATTCACACTCCCCAGTGTCGCACTCTCGACAAGATATTTGAAAGGGGGATAATTATACCTGGATTCGTCGAGGTCATTTAACAAACCTCTGTTATTGAGATATCTCTGTTTGTTGGAGCTGAAATCATAGTTTTTGAGATAGAACTGGATATAGTGCCTGTAGTGTTCGGACTGGTTACCGTCTCTGCTTTGTATTTCCCAATTCTTGAGCGTGGCGAAGTCTATCCTGTAATTGCTCCATTTATGATTTCTCTGTTCCAGATAGAAAAAATGATTCCGGGTCAACGCATAACATTCATCAATCAGTATGCTCTTGAGCTTCGACTCTATACGGATAGTAAGATCAAAAAGGATTTTGGAAAAATATTTGTCAAAAAAATACAAGTACATCACATCATCGATATTTTTTTCGGGCAACGATCTGATCTCCCTTACATAGCCTTTGAGCTTGAAGATACCGATATTTTGACATATTGTTACTATTTCATCTTTGGATAGATATTTGCTTTTGTTGAAACCCTTGTCCCGGTAAAGGCTATCGACAAAATCCTTTGCAGAGACCATGTCCCCCTGGTATGAATCCATTTTATTATTCCTCCGCAATCTTCATGATAGTTTTCTTTTCGCTCATATTAGTCCTTCTTGAGTGAAGCAAGTTTTTATGAGAGTATTATGGCAAAATTTCCGTTCTCTAGCTAGGGAGCGGAAAATAGTGCTATTATTTGAATGAAAGAATTATGACAGGATTTTATGGAAATGGGTAGGTTTAAAATGTCGGGAACAAACCTTGACATTTTCAAATACACATGAGTAAAGTATTGGTCAACTAGTTATATGTACTCTAAAATTTTTATTATCATATTAGCTCTGTTTTTGCCAGTACCACATATGATCGTCAAATCGTCGTATAGCACCCTTTTGATATGCTTGAGTGTCATTTCATAATTAACCCAGCCAAATTCTTCTTTGGAGGCATACTGCTTCTTCTCAACTTCATCATACGGCAAATTCAAAAACTTTAACCCCTCTATGGTTTTCTGTTTTACTCTTTCAAACTTTTGTTTTGCTTCATAGATTGCTTTTCTATCCCTTTTAGGTAATGAACTTACATAACTACAGTTTTGAATCGATCCTAATACACTATCGTACTCACAAGGCTTCTTGATTTCATCAAGAATATATCCTACCATCTCTTCGGTAGTTTCGAGAGTCTTAATTATTTCATACCTGTACCATTGAATATTTTTAGATTTTTCTTCATCAATAAGTGTTTTAATACCTAAAGCATTTTGAATATTTTTATAAAATTTCTTGATTTCTGTATCTTTTTCCAAAGTCATTGCCATAGAGCCAAACATCTGTTCAATGCCCTTATACACATCATTAGAATATGCAATTTCCCATAGTGCCGCCTTAATCATCAGGTCGAAATCAATTTCAAATTGTTTTTTATTTTTTAAAGAGAGTAAATGATTAAGTTGTGTTCCAGTTAAAACTTTTTCCAATAAAACTGATTTCACTTGATCAAGAAATAAATGATTAAATCTCTCGACATCGTCTTTGTAAATGCGTCTCCCTTCTCTGACATCTTTACCTAAATAGAAAGTCTTTATTTTTTGTATGAGAGTAAATCTTTGATAATATCTTAAACTCTTATCCACGCTTCACGTCCTCCAAGTAACTAAAATACCACTCCCATGGTAATCTGCCGAGTATTTCTCCATCAATTCTAATGACTAAAGATTTTAGCGAAAATTTGTCAAAGTGGCGCATAGCTCGATATCAAGGATCGTACGCTTATCAGCATTTGGAACAAATGGTGTGCTGGCAAGCACACCCTACACCCGCAGAAACATTACATCCATTCGTAGGGTGCGCTTGCCAGCGCACCAAAAATTACGCACAAAGGTTATGTCACGATCCAATAACGATTGTAATTGGAGCAAATGGTGTATTGGCAAACACACCCCACGCATACAGGAAAATCCCGACCATCTGTAGGGTGCACTTGCCAGCGCACCAAAGACAACGCACAAAGGAACATCTCCGCTTATGATGACGACCGGAACGAAGAATACTCCCATCCACTCCAGACCTCGCACAATCCGTGCTTGACGGGATTGTTCCGCATGTACTCGATCTTTTCTGCAAAATCCTTCTCATCTCTGATCGTATGCTCGTAATATCTCTTTTGCCAGACAGGCAGCATCCTTCTTAGGTACCTGCTAAAAGATTGTGGGACTTCTTCACTGCTTTGATATTTTGTGGTGAAATTGTATTTGATCGCTCTGATGATCATTGGGTATTCTTTCGCTTAATATGGCGTAAGGATCATATGCAAATGATCCGGCAGAATTACGATAGCGTCGAGGGTAAAGCGGTAATATTTTTTGCTCTCACGAAAGCTCTCACGCAGCAGATCGATATTGTTGATCAAAACAGGCTGACGCTGATGGGTTACGATGGTGATGAAGTAGCTGTATCCGTCGAGGTATAGTCGTTTGTAATTTGCCATATTCGATTATAAGCACAAGGTTTACATTATTGAAGATAGTATGTCATATTGTCATGATATTAATGAGTGTTTGGAACAAAAGGTGTGCTGGCAAGCACACCCTACGCAACATCACGATTGCAAATATTCGGTATGTGGTACGGATAAAACACTCCGACCATCTGTAGGGTGCGCTTGCCAGCGCACCAAAAATTACGCATACCAAGAATAATTGTGAAAAGATATGTGAATAAAGAGCAAAAAAAATAAGATTTGGAAAAAAAGGGGGAGATGAGAAGCCCCGAACCTTCCTATTTTTAGGGCTTTTATGAAGAAGATTGAAAAAAACACTCCTCACAACCCTCCAAAGGATGGTGGCTACCCTTGGTTTGCTTCTTGTAAGTGATTGAGCCGTGTTTCAAGAACTGCTATTATAGCGTTCTATCACTTCCATATTTTACCAATAACTCTACTTTACCAATATCAAACTAACACGGTGCGTAATTGATCGAGGATCGCACCACCCCCACGCTTTCAAATGCTCGGGAGTACCTTTTGATTTTAGGATTTGAGGTAGTCGTAAAAAACTACACCCTTTGGCACTGTCTCCATTGATCGGTAGAGGATAGCCCCACCCCTGCACCCATTCGCTACCCTTTGCTCATAACATGGGGTCGTTACTAACGAGGTAGTCAAAAAAATTTACACCCCTTTACGAATCTCAAAAATGAGAAGTTGAGAGGATCGCCTACGAATACTTTTTCCCAAAATTGAGATAAACCGATAGGTAAAAAGTAAACCTTTGTCTACCATGCCCACAAATAGAGAGATATCGAGGGTCTGAACTATCCCAACCGCTACTTTATCTCCAAAGAACCTAAAGCACGGTTTCACAAAAATGTTAAAGTGGATCGCCCACCAGTTCCCCACACCTCATAATTGAATCTTGAGTAGGTAGTGTGTGGTTCTCGCTGTGTTGTTCGCCCTCATTGAGGATACAAAATACACGCTGTTTTTGCCTTGTTTTTGTGCTGTTTTTGGCTCTCAAAATTTAGTAAAAAGATAATGTGCTTCAAATGTCGATTTTAAGGGGATTGGAGAGGGTTTTTTTGTGCTTTGATTTATTATACAACTTAGGGGATACCCTCTAAGCTGCATCACTTTCTATCTTGATGGATAGCCCCGTGTAGTCCTTGATCGTTCTTGTAATCTTTGGGTACAATGTCGCCATATCTTCAAGGGTTGTTTTCTTGAGATATGAGGACTTAAAGGCGAACTCCAACCGATAGAGTGGAGAGGATAGCTCCTCTTTGTGTGCTTTGTCGTAATACTTCACATCAAAGTAACCGTTTTTCTTCCCCTCTTTGATCGTTTTGAAATAGTCGGTGTGTTTATGGTCGTACACCTTGACCCTCTTCTCTCTGAGCCTTTTGAGTGCTTTGTGTGGGATCGTGGGAGAGTCGATAGCGATATCTAAGCGATTGATGTTAAATCCCTTCATATCTTCCCGTAAATGCCCGTATACGCTCTTTAATGCTTCGCCCCTATCGTTGTATCCCTCAAGCCCTGCGAACTCTATCACGCCCATATCTTTGAATCTGTGATAGGTTTTGATAGGGATGGAGCAACCAAAGGCGGTGTAAACAACTGTGATTCTATGGAGTCCGTTTGTCGATTCGATACCAAACTCTCTCCTAAGCTCTGAGAGGTAGGGGGTGTGATTGAGGTGGTATAGGTCGGGGGATCGTTCCAATAATCGGCAAATAAGCACCCGTGGGGCTGAGAGGTTGAGAGAGTCAATGACCGCTCTCGTTGTTCTCATTGTTAGCCCTTGGGGAGTCCCTTTTTGGGTTTGTGCTTGACCCTCAAATCATATTGGGGGTACTTGCTTAGAAGCTTGTTTTTTATCCGTGATATGGATACAATGGCTTTGATAACTGTCGGGGGTAATTGCTCGACGGTTTCCCCTCGGTGGAGTTCTTGGAGATACGCTAATTGTATCAATGCGTTAGACTCATCGCCACCAAACCGTAAAGGGTTCGCCTTGATCTTCTCATAAGTCCATCTATAGAGTTGATTACGGGTGAAGTTATCCATTATGCCACCTCCTGAGAAGTAGCGTTATTGATGAACGCATCAAGGTCACTCTTTTTGAAGATCGTTACCCGTTCGCTGAGTTTGATCGGGTGAAGTTTGCCTTGCTTGGCATAATGCCAAATAGTCGATAATCCGACACCTAAATATTTCGCTGCCTCTTTAGGGCGTAAGTTTTTGATATTTTCCATAAGATAATCCTTTGAGATTACCAAAGCTTTGGATTTTGTTAGACTTGGTTGCAACTAAACGAATGATAGCAAGTCTCGATGCCTGAGTAAAAAAGTTCATCCGTAAAATTTACGGCTAAATTTTTAACTGTGTTGATAAAGACTTGATTTCACTTTTTATTTGCAATCTTGTTGCTACCTCATCGGTAATAATTTCCAGTATTTTATTATTGATCGTTTCGGTGGTGTAGGCTTTTGGGCGTTTCGTATAATCGACCTTTGGCGGTGGCTGTGTGATGTGTTCCCAAAGCTCCTCCATTGTCTCTATACTCCCATATTGTCGTATATCCTGATAATAATATTCGTTCCCCTTTGAATTCTCGACCTGCTCCTTGATGACTTCCAAATTTTTAGCAAGTTTTTTTATCGTTCCTCTACTTATAGTAAAATCATCGGTTATTAATTCCTCATATGGATCATACATATTGCTAAAGCGTCCTAAAAAATCAATAACATCATCAAGACTCCCTATGTCTCTTGCTTTGTCTCTTTTGGGGTCTTCTGTATTTCGCCCTTTAGAGTACTTAGCCCTCTTTGATTTATCTCGCCTTGCTTTATAAGTTGCTGCAATAATGTTACTTAGCTTTTCCCATTTATCCCGTGGGACTTTATCAATAAATTCAATATGGCTTTCTAATTCCTCAAAAAAATCTATCAGTGTTTCACTTTGCGGGAGTTGCTTATTTACAATCTCCAGCTGCAAATATTCATAGAATGAATCACCCATATTTAACCCCCTCCAAGTACCCCGCATACCACTCCAGCAACGCCCGCATTTGCTTCACATAGTCGCTCTTATGGGTGTAGGCTCTCTCTACCTTGCCGCCCACCTGATGATCCAAAATAGCCTCTTTTACCTCGTAGGGGGCGTTATGCTCTTCTTGGTGAGTGTTGGCTAAGCTCCTGAATGTACCCCTGAAGCTGTGCATGGTCTGTTTCGCTCTCCCCTCCGTACCGTCAAAGCCCATAAGCCTTAGGGCTTTGTTGCCGCTCTCCTTGTTGATCGGTTTGCCGTTGATAGCAAAGATATACGCCCCGCCGCCGCTGTAAGGCTTGATCTCTTCGAGTACCCGCACCGCCTGATCGACCAGCGGGAGGGTGAAGTCGTTGAGGTTGCTATCCTTGACTTTCATCTCATCTCGGGGGATCGTGAGCGTTTTGGCTGCGAAGTCCACATACTCCCATTTGAGATTTACCAGTGTGGAGGCTCTGAGCATCGTATAGGTGACGAACTGCAACGCCGCCCGCACCATCACCCCGCCCGTATAGTTCTCTATGCCGTGGAGTAATCGGCTAAGGGTCTGTTCATCGGTGATCTTGGCGATATGCTCCACTTTCGCGGCAGGGAGTATCTCATTTGATATGTTGGCTATGATGTTCTGCTCGCAATACCCGCTCGTTACCGCAAAAAGCCAAATGCGCTCCAAAAACTGTTTGAGTCTCTTGGCGGTGTATTCTGTCTCTTTGGATACCTCTTTGAGTAGAGCGGTGATCTCATGATGCTTGATATGGCTTATCGGGGTTGAGCGTTTGAGGTGTCCTTTAGGTGTGTATTCGCCAAAGTGAGGAATGAGCTTATTGTAGAGCAAAGCCCTTGTTTTGCCCGCTGTGTAGTCCGATACCTTTTTCTCATGGAGCGTAAACCACTCATCGACTACCAAATGCAGCTGTGTTGATCGCTCGAACTCGCTAAGCTTCGTTTCCTCTTTGGTCTGCTGCTTCTCTTCTTTGCGCTGCTCCAGCGGGTCGATACCCTGATGTATCAATCTCTTTAGCTCCAAAGCCTCGCTCCTCGCATCGGTCAAAGTAACCGTGGGGTATGTACCCAAAGAGAGTGTTTTCCTCTTATCTGCAAAGGTGTAATCCATCCTCCACCACTTCCCGCCGTTGGTGGAAACGATGAGGTATAGCCCCTTACCATCGGTCATTTTGTAGTTACGATCTTTCGGTTTTGCTTTCTTGATTTCGGTATCGGTTAATTGTGTCGCTATCCTGGGCATATCTCGCCTTTTTTACGGTAACTTATGCGGTAACTTTTTTATCGAACCGACCATTTGGAGAGTTACCGTAAAAGTTACCGTAAAAAATTATAGCTTGTATTGAATAAGATAAGAGTGTGTTAGACTAATGAAAATATGAAAGTGCCGTATTTAAGGGGTTTTGTGAAGATATTTTGGATTGTGTTAGATTGTATGGGATTGTAAAGTGGTGCGGATGAGAGGACTCGAACCTCCACACCGTGAGGCACCAGATCCTAAGTCTGGCGTGTCTACCAATTTCACCACATCCGCATAAGTGGTACGTCCGTCAGGATTCGAACCTGAGACCGCTCGCTTAGAAGGCGAGTGCTCTATCCAGCTGAGCTACGAACGCATCGTAATAATAAAATCATCAATATGAGCCAACTAAGCCACCGTTTGGTACGCCAGAGAGGACTCGAACCCCTAACCCTCAGATCCGAAGTCTGATGCTCTATCCAATTGAGCCACTAGCGCTTCATTGGGGTGGTTCTTCTATTGTCAATGGGGTGGATGACGGGGCTCGAACCCGCGACATACAGTGCCACAAACTGTCGCTCTACCGACTGAACTACATCCACCATAGGAATGATTTTACTATTATTGTTTTAAAGAACTTTTATATGGTCGGAGTGAAAGGACTCGAACCTTCGACCCCCTGGTCCCAAACCAGGTGCGCTACCAGACTGCGCTACACTCCGTCTTAAAAAGGAGTGCAATTATAATCCAAAAAATATGTTTTGTCAAGGGTTTTTCGAAAAAAAATTTAAAAAAGCGTATTTTTTTCCATTATTGAACCAGATGGAAGCCTTAATTATAATTTTGTATAATATGAACTACCAGTACAGGAGTGAAAATGGACAGTTTTTTCGAGACGATCAACGGCTTTTTGGCATCGTTTTTCTTTTTTGACCTTCTCGGCGGCAAAGTGGAAGGAGCATCGATGCCCCTGATCGTCGCATGGCTGATCGCGGGCGGCGTGATCCTCACGGTGCGCTTCGGCTTTATCAATGTCCGGATGTTCGCACATTCATTCAGGATCATCACCGGCAAGTACAAGACCGCCGACGATGTCGGGGAGATCACACCGTTCCAGTCGCTGACCGCCGCCCTCTCCGCCACGGTGGGTCTGGGCAATATCGCCGGGGTCGCCATCGCCATCTCCATCGGGGGACCGGGAGCGACCTTCTGGATGATCCTCGCGGGATTCTTCGGTATGACACTGAAGTTCACCGAGGTGACACTCGCGCAGATCTATCGTGAAAAACGCCCCGACGGCCGTATCATGGGAGGAGCGATGCAGTACCTCTCCAAAGGGTTCGCCGCCAGAGGCTACGGCAAACTCGGCGCTATCCTCGCAATATTCTTCTCTATCTTCGCCATCGGCGGGTCGCTGGGCGCGGGGAATGCCTTCCAGGTCTCGCAGGCGACAGGGATCATGACCCAGAACTTCCCGATCCTCAAGGAGATGCCGATAGTGTTCGGCCTGGTCCTTGCCGCCATCGTCGGTTTCGTCATCATCGGAGGGATCAAAAGGATCGCAAGTACCGCGGAGAAGATCGTACCGCTGATGGTCTTCGTCTACCTCTCTGCCTCGATCTGGATACTCATCGCCCACGCTTCTCATATCCCCCACGCTATCAACACCATCCTCGCCGAAGCCTTCGCCCCTACTGCTGCGGCCGGAGGACTCATCGGCGTGATCGTACAGGGATTCAAGAGGGCGGCATTCTCCAGTGAAGCGGGTGCCGGCTCGGCAGCCATCGTCCACTCCACCGCCGCGGTCAAATACCCCGTCAGACAGGGGCTCGTCGCCCTCTACGAGCCCTTCATCGATACAATCGTCATCTGTACCGTCACCGCTCTCGTCATCGTCACGACAGGTGTCTACGATCCCAATGGTGAGTTTGCCGCACTTGTCACCAGTGCCAACGGCGCTGCGCTCACTTCGGCTGCCTTCGGTACGGTGATCTCGTGGTTCCCGTATATCCTCTCGTTCTCGATCGTCCTCTTCGCCTTCAGCACGATGATCTCATGGTCGTACTACGGCGAGCGATCGTGGACCTACCTCTTCGGCGAAAAGTACACCATGGTCTACAAGATCATCTTCGTCGCCTTTGTCGTCATCGCCTCGGTCACCAGCCCGGCAGTACTCCTCGACTTCTCCGACCTCCTCTTCCTCGCGATGGCACTCCCCAACCTCATCGGTCTCTATTTCCTCCAGGGAGATGTCAAAGCCAACCTCGACGCCTACCTCGCAAAGTACAGGGATGGAGAACTGGATCGGGAAGCGGTGCGGTAAAAGGTCATTCTCCCTTGCCAACGGTGTTGTCGGGGGACAACACCCTATTGTACGATTATTATCATTTGGAACGAATGGTGTGCTGGCAAGCACACCCTACTCCACCCGCAACAACCTCTTGGAAAGCTCCGTACCCCTCAGGTCGATCACATGCACTGCGCAGGCGAGGCAGGGATCGAAGGAGTGGATGGTGCGGAGCACTTCGAGCGGTTTGCTCTGGTCGGCGAGTTTGATGCCGATGAGCGCCTCTTCGTAGGCTCCCCTCTTGCCGTCGCGGTTACGCGGCGTGGCGTTCCATGTGGTGGGGGCGATGACGGCGAAGCGTTCTACCTTCGACTCCCTGATATCGATGAAGTGGGAGAGGAAACCGCGCGGTACTTCGAGGAAGACCCTGCCGCTGCTCTCCGGGGGCATCTCACTGAACTCGTATTTGCACCAGGTCTGCGTGTCATAGTAGCTGATGTTCTGGAGGAGTCGTGAGACGAGCTTGAAGATATATTCGCAAACGAAGCTGCTCTCGATGGCACGGGCGATATTGCGCCCCATCGTCGTGGAGAGATCGATGATCTCCAGGTCGGCTGCTTCGAGGAACTCGTCGACGAAGGGCTTGATGAGCCCGCCCTTGTGGTAGCTCACCAGTACGCGGGCGAGCGGCCCTGTCTCCATCGGCTCGCCTTTGTAGCGCGGCGCCTTGATCCATGAGTACTTGTCGGTGGGCTCGGCGGTCTTGAGGGTGCCGTCGTCGTTGAGATCGGTGTAGCACACCTCATCCCCCTCGTACCACGCACGGTCGACCGCTTCGCTCAGTTCCTTCTCGTCGAAGGGCTGGATATCGGTGAAGTCGTGACCGAAGATCGCGCCCCCCTCGAAGAGCTTGCGATCGTTGTCGAACGCATAGCCCCCGACCGCGAGGAAGTTGCCGTTGGCTCTCCCCTGCGCTGCTTTGATATCACCCCTGTAGGCCTCGGCGAGGAGCCGCATATCGGGCATATAGGCGCGGTCGATGAACTCTTTGGCCTCCTTGATGACGAAGAGGTAGTCGTTGAGCCGCTGCGGGTTGAGCATATCGGCGACGCTGGTGATGCCCCCTACGACGATGCTCTGCGGGTGCGGGGTCTTGCCGCCGAAGATCGCTACCGCTTTGGATATCTCCGACTGGAAGCGGAGGGCTTCGAGGTAGTGGGAGAGGAGGATGAGATTCTGCTCAGGGGTGAGCCTGTATTCGCTGTGTCCCCAGTAGCCGTTGGCGAAGGGGCCGAGCTTGCCCGAGTCGACGAACTTCTGCACCCTGTTCTTGAGCGAGGCGTAGTGGGACTCGGAGTTGCGGTAGGGGTCGCTGGCGTACTTATACGCCTCTTTGACGGTGGAGGGTATGTCTGCCCCCAGGGCGCTCACTACATCGACGAAATCGAGCGCGTGGAGGTGGTAGAAATGGACGATATGATCCTGGATGAAGAGCGCCATCGCCATCAGGTCGCGGATGATGACCGCATTGGTTGGTACCTCAAGGCTGTAGGCGTCCTCTACGCTGCTCACCGCCGCGCGGAAGTGGGAGTTGGTACACACCCCGCAGATGCGCCCTGCGATGAGCCCCACATCGCGCGGATCGCGCCCCCGCATGATATACTCTATCCCTCTAAAGAGCTGACCACTGGCGAACGCGTCGGTGATCACCCCCTCCTCGTCCACCTCCACCTCGATCCTGAGGTGTCCTTCGATACGGGTGATGGGGTCGATGACGATCTTTTTTGTACTCACTGGTTCTCCTTTATGACTCTCTCACTCGCATACTTGTCGATGAATCCCGCCTCGGTGCACGCCATACAGCCGTGCCCCGCCTGGACAGGCCAGCTCGTGGCGTGGTTGAACTTCATCGTCGGGCAGTTGGCAAAGGCGTACGGCCCTTTGCAACCCATCTCGAAGAGACACCACCCCTTCCTCGCACCCTCGTCGCCCCACTCTCTGACGAACTCGCCGAGCTCATAGTGCCCTCTCCGCTCGCAGTTGTCGTGGATACGCCCCTGGTATGCCCAGAGCGGTCGTCCCTGAGCGTCGAGCGCAGGGAGTTCGGCGAACATCATGTGCCAGAGGAGCGTCCCGACGATATTGATCGGGTTGGCGGGGCAGCCGGGGATATTGATCACATCATTGCGCCCCAGCGCCGCTGCTACGCCGACAGCTCCCGTGGGATTGGGCGCGGCTGCGACGACACCGCCGTCGAGTGCACAGCTCCCCACGGCGACCACCAGCGCGGCATCAGCCGCCGTGCGCCGGAGGAGGTCGATCCCCGTCTCACCCTTAGGGCCTATACGGAGGTATTTCCCGTCCATCGCCAATGGCACGGCACCCTCCACGACGAGGATATACTCCCCCTTCTGCTCTCTGAGCACATCATCGAGCGCCGTCTCACTCTGATCACCGCTCGCGCTCATCACCAGTTCGTGGTAGTCGAGCGAGATATAGTCGAAGATCAGCTCCTCCATGCTCGGGTGGCTTGACTTGATAAAGGCCTCGGAGTTGCCGCTGCAATCGCTCAACTCCAGCCAGATCACCGGGATCCGATTGAGCTGCATCAGGCTCTCCCCCGCGAGGTCTTCGAAGCTCGGGTGGAGCTGCATATTGGCCACCAGCATCGAAACCCAGCGGCTCACCTCATCGCGTCCTATGTTCTGCGACTCCATTGCCGCTTCGAGCTGCGCTTCGGTGAGGTCGTTGTAGGGGTGGAGGGTCTTGAACTTCTCGACCCTCCTGCGCACCTTCGCCAGCTCTTTCTCCCTCGCTTTCTCCTCGGGTGTTTTGCGTGGCCTGGTGAAGTCGATGAGCTCCTGGCTGCGCCTGACCACATCCTCGACCTTCATCCTGCACCTGCCGCAGACCCTCCCCGCCTGGCTGTATTCGGAGAGCATTGCGAAATCTTCGACGGCATTGTCGATGATGATCTCTTTGAGGTCGTTCTCGTAGAGGTGCTCGCAGCTGCATATCAGCCTGCCCCGCTCGTTGACCAGTCTCCCCTCGTAGATATAGGCGATATCGAAGGGCTCCCCAGAAGCGATCATCGTCTCGATATAACCGATGTCGATATTGGAATTGAGCCCGATGAAGCGTATCAGTTTGTCATTGTTCAGATAGTATTCGTCGACCCTTCTGTGCTCTCTGGAGGAGATGACGATCTTCTCGTACTCGCCGTGGTGTTCGAGACTCCGGGCATCGACCAGCTCCAGCTCGCCTACTTTGAGCATGTCAATATTGACACCGAGGCTGAACGGTGTCGGCTCCAGCCCCATGATATGGGCGATAGCCGCCTTCGCCTGTGTGACACACTCCTGCACATGCCCCGCACTGAATCCGTACGCTTCGACCTCGGCGCACTCACCCACCGCGTAGATATTCTCATCTTCTGTCAACATATTGAGGTCTGTCAATATCCCCCTGTTGGATCGCAGCTTCTCCTTGAAGTTGTCGATATTGGGTCGGATGCCGATGCCGTAGATGACGAGGGGGTTGTCATAGGTGGCCTTGGTTGTCACCAGTTTGACGATCCTCCCGTTCTCTATCTCCATATCCTCGATCTGATCCTCGAACGAGATATTGACACGCGACTTGACGGCGTAGGTCTCCTCGATGATATCGACCGCTTCGGTCGAAAGGCTCTTGTCATAGAGGGTATCGCCCCGGATCAGGAGGGTGATGCTCCGCGCAGCCTCGAACTCTGTCAACCGCTCCAGCAGCTCCAGCCCTATCGGACCGCCCCCGACGATGATGACATCCCTCTCCTCTAAATTGTCATTGATCTTTTGACAGTCGTCGATACTTCTGAATGTCGCGGCGTTTTGGATATGGGTGATGTCAACCGGGGTTATGGGATGGGAGCCCGTGGCGATGATCAGCTTGTCGTAGCTGTAAGCCCCCTTTTGGGTAATGACACGGCGTTTCTCCCTGTCGATATCGACCACTTCCTGGGAGAGCTCGACCCTCACCGAGGGATCGAGGCTCAGGGCAATGTCATTGCAGTCACGCTCACCCCCCACGAGACAGCACAGATGGATGCGGTCATAGGGGCTGTAGGGTTCGTCCGATATCATGACGATATCGAGACTCTTGTCGAGTTGTTTGAGATTGTTGGCGAGATAGACCGCCGCGATCCCTCCACCTGTGATGACGATTCTCATATCCTCTCCTTTGAGGGGTAGTTATGTGATTATAGAGTGTCGATACTTTGGAGTTTATGAAAGAAGGGAAGATTTTGGTTACATCAATGTCCGGGAGAAATTCCCATCGGACATTGATGCGGGAAGAACTATTTTTTGTGCTTGATAGGGAGAAACTTGCCGCATCCCTTCTCAGGAGTGCCGCCGAACTTCTTGATCTCTTTGGCCATGCCGTTCTCTGCGATGAGGGCGCGGTAGCAGTTTTCGCTTTCGATACAGACGCTGTTATTGCATCCGATATCCTTGGGAACTTTAGACAAGCTCGACTCCTTTGCTCCCTTCTTCAAGGTGTCCGATGACATAGCCGTCGGTAGCGGCAAGGATACTCTCCACGTCCGCCTCTTCGACGACCCAGACCATCCCTACGCCCATATTGAACGCGCGGTACATTTCGCTCTCTTCGACATATTTGCCCATGAACTCGAATACAGGGAGTACCCTGATGTCATCTTTTTTGACAACTGCTTTGATCCCTTCGGGGAGGACGCGCGGGAGGTTCTCGACGATCCCGCCGCCCGTGATGTGGGCGAGGGCTACGATCTTCTCCTGGTTGGCCTTGAACTCTTTGACATAGATGCGCGTCGGTGTCAACAGCGTGTCAATCAGCGGCTTGCCGTCGAACTCGCTGTCGAGGCTCATCCCGAGCTTATCGAAGAAGAGCTTTCTGACAAGCGAATAGCCGTTGGAGTGGACACCTGAGCTTGGCATCGCGACAAGTACCTGACCCGGCTTGACGAGGGCGACCCTGTCCATCTCGCTCTTCTCGGCGATCCCTACAGCGAATCCTGCGAGGTCGAAATCATCCTCGCTGTACATCCCCGGCATCTCCGCCGTCTCACCGCCTACGAGGGCGCACTCCGCCCTGCGGCACCCCTCGGCGATACCGCTGACGACCGCCTGGGCGTTTTTGGGGAGGAGTTTGCCTGTCGCGTAGTAGTCGAGGAAGAACATCGGCGTGCCGTAGTTGCAGATGAGATCGTTGACACACATCGCGACAAGGTCGATCCCTACAGTGTCAAGCTTGCCGCTCTCGATCGCGAGCTTGAGCTTCGTACCCACGCCGTCGGTGGCGGAGAGGATGACAGGCTCCCTGTAGCCTGTGGGGAGTGCGTAGGCGCCTGCGAAGGAGCCTATACCACCGATGACATTTTTGTCAAATGTTGACTTGACATCGCTCTTGATCGCTTCGACGAATTCGTTGCCCGCATCGATATCGACACCGGCGTCTTTATAGGAAATTGTTGCCATATTTACTCTTTTTTTTATTTTTATATAGGCGTTTGACAGGCAAAGCCTCTCAAACGGCAGGGACACTCGTGTCCCTACAACCCCCTGAAGCTACCCGCACCTTTCGGGTGCGGGAGAAGAGAGTTCAGAGGTTTCTCTTTTTTGCTATAAACACCCGTATCTCTTCAATACGGATAAGTTTAGCGGTTGTACCTTACGCCTTTTTTTCACACGGGGGAAGTATCTTGCGAAGCAGGTACAATCCGGGACAGAAGTCGGTGAACGCCCACACCAGCAGCATGATCATCACGAAAAGCTGTAGCAGGAACGCCAGCTTGAACATCCCCGCACCTGCGATCCCCAGGACGAATCCCAGCATGATCGCTATCACTATCCTGTGTACTCTGTCAGCGCACATAGCTCCCCTTTGTGTTTTGGTATATAATTATAGCAGATTAGCTTTTAGGAGACCTCTACAAATTATCCTTTTGTTCCAAAGAGAGCGCGAGAAGCCATGCGCTTAACCCATGAAATGGGCGCTTGCGTTCGCATGGCGCAGGAACGCTCTCTTTGGAAACAGTTTTGGATATCCCTATTAGCTCTTGAGCTTTCGCCCGAGCTTCTCCTCGACCGAACCTATCTTTTTGCCCAGACGCCCGAGCGGCCCCTCGCGGTAGTCGATCTTGATCGTGCTGTAGACCCTCGAACAGTCTGTCTGAAGCTCCGCATAGGCCTTTTCGATGAGAGCCAGGGCTTCGCCTACCGTCTCAGTCTCGATGATCGTCCCCATCGGGGTGATCTGGTAGCTCACGCCGCTCCTGTCTATCATATCGAGCACGCGCGCGACGAACTCGCTCTTGCTCTGGGTCTTCTCGGTGGGGAATATCGCAAACTCTACCAATGCGCTCATCTGCTCTCCCCTATCTCTTGAGGATTCTCGGCAGGGTGATGCCGGTCTGCTGCTGGTACTTCCCTTTGCGATCCGAGTAAGTCACCTCACACTGCTCGTCCCCCTGGAGGAAGAGCACCTGGGCGATCCCCTCGTTGGCGTATATCTTGGCGGGGAGCGGCGTGGTGTTGGATATCTCTATCGTGATATGCCCCTCGAATCCCGGTTCGAACGGGGTGACATTGACGATGATCCCGCATCTGGCGTAGGTGCTTTTGCCCAGGCAGATCGCCAGAGTGTCGCTGGGCATCTTGAAGTACTCTATCGTGCGGGCGAGCGCGAAGGAGTTGGGCGGGACGATGCAGACATCCCCTTTGAAATCGACGACATTGTTCTGGTCGAAATCCTTGGGGTCTACCACCTGCGCGTTGATATTGGTGAAGATCTTGAACTCGTCGCTGACGCGGATATCATACCCGTAGCTGCTGAGCCCGTAGCTCACGACACCTTCTCCTACGAGACCTTCGCAAAAAGGGGTGATCATCTCCTCCCCCAGCGATTTTTCCCGTATCCATGTATCTGATTTGAGTCCCATTTGCGCTCCTTTTATTTGACCTCTATGATCTGCTCTACGGCGACCTCGGACTCGCTTCCGAGCGTGCCGATATACTCCACCGCTTTGGCTATCCTCTCAAGGGTCTCCCCGAGACCGATGATCGCCATGATCTCGTCGAGCCCCGATCCCGTCATATCGCCCAGCAGGCTCACGCGAAGGGGCTGCCCGATCTTGCCGAAGCCGATTTCGTTGTCAGCGACGAACTTCTCGAGTACAGCATGGTAGTCGCACGGGAGGTGCAGCTCTTTCTCCCACCCCTGGAGCATCGCGGCAAACCCTTCGAGCATCTGTACCGCGTCCCCTTTGAACGCTTTCTTCGCCGACTTTTCGTTGAACGCTGCCGGTCGCTCTATGATCAGGCGCACCTGAGCCGCCAGCTCGGCGATGGTCTTGGCTCTCTGGGTCGTCGCATCGAGGAGAATTTCGAGTTTGTCGTGCCCGTGGATATCGACGCCGAAATCATGGAGCAGCTCCGCCAGTTTCGCATGGGGAGTGTTCTTGATATAATGGGCATTGAGCCAGAGGAGCTTGTCGAGGTTGTAGCTCGACGCGCTTTTGTTGAGATTGTTCGGATCGAAGAGCTTGACCATCTCCTCAAGCGAGAATATCTCCTGGTCGCCGTGGCTCCACCCGAGTCTCACGAGGAAGTTGAGGAGCGCTTCGGGGAGGAATCCCTGCTTCTTGTAGTCCATCACATCGGTCGCGCCGTCGCGTTTGGAGAGTTTTTTCCCCTCTTCGTTGTTGATCATCGCGACATGGTAGAAGCGTGGGAGCGTGAAGCCCAGCGCCTCGTAGACGACGATCTGCTTGGGTGTGTTGTAGAGGTGGTCGTCCCCGCGGATGACATCGGTGAGCCCCATCAGCGCGTCGTCGATCGCCACGACGAAGTTGTAGGTGGGCGTGCCGTCGCTTCTGGCGATGATGAAGTCGTCGACCTCGGTCGCGGCGATCGATATCTTCCCCTTGACCCCGTCGTCGAACTCTATCATCCCGCTCTGCGGCGCCTTGATACGGATCACAGGCTCCACTCCCTCGGGCGGTGTCCCGTCGAAGTCACGGTATCTGCCGTCGTATCTCGGCCGCTCCTTGCGCGCCATCTGCTCCTCGCGCAGCGCGTCGAGCTCCTCTTTGGACATATAGCATCTGTAGGCTTTCCCCTCTGCGAGGAGCCTGTCGATATACTCCCCGTAGAGGTCAAATCGCTTCGACTGGTAGACCGCTTCACCGTCGTAGTCGAGCCCTACCCACTCGAACGCCTCGATGATGGCAGCGAGCGCCTCATCGGAATTGCGGCTGAGATCGGTGTCTTCGATACGGAGGTGGAACATCCCCCCTTTATTCTTGGCCGCCAGCCACGAGAACAGAGCCGTCCTGAGCCCCCCGATATGGAGATACCCCGTCGGCGATGGTGCGAAACGCGTTACAGTCATACTAAAACCTTGAGTGAAAATTGGGCTTATTATAGCCAAGTAGTCGTTAGAAAGAGGAAAATCGCGGCTGTCCTGCGTTGTCGGGCGACGACATCTGCGAATGGAATGTATTGATCTGTAGGTTCGATTTCATCGAACGAATATCACAAAGGCAGAAATTTGCGTTATGCGGGTTATTGTTCGATAAAATCGAACCTACGACCAATGAAAATATTCCTCCATTCGTAGGGTGGGCTTGCCAGCCCACCGTTAGCTCCAACTGTAAATAAATTCTGATCTGGATATAACCTATTATGCGTTGTTTACGGTGGGCTGGCAAGCCCACCCTACTTCTCTTTCCCCGTGATCTTCCTGTGCCACTGCTCCAGGGTCGATTCGAATCCTATCCCCTGTGTCTCGTAGAGGGTGAGCTCTCTCTCAAGGTATTTCTGCTCTACCCATCCGCCGAAGCTGTGGGGGTAGAGGTAGTCCTTTGAATGGGTGCGGATATGGCGTGGGACGGGGGTGATAAGCCCGTCGTTGATCAGATTCTGCGCCTTGTTGATCGCTTCGTAGGAGCTGTTGGACTTGGGGGATGAGGCGAGGTAGATGACCAGCTGGGAGAGCGTGATGCGCGCTTCGGGGTAGCCGATGTGCTTGACGATGCTCAGGGCTGAGGCGGCGAGGTTGAGGGCGTTGGGGTTAGCATTGCCGATATCTTCGCTGGCGAGTATGGCAAGGCGGCGGGCGATGAACTCGGCGGGTTCTCCCCCTTCGATGAGTCTGGCGAGGTAGTAGAGCGCCGCGTCCCTGTCGCTGCCGCGGATGCTCTTGATCATCGCAGAGGTGAGCTCGTAGTGGCTCTCATCCTCGATACTCCCGGCTCGCAGCGCATGGGGGCGGATGGCGCGGAGGGTGTCGACACCCAGCGGCTGCTCTATGGCGATACCGCTCTCGAGGAGGTTGAGCATCGCGCGCGCATCGCCGCCGCTGGAGCTCACCAGGAATCCCCGAGCCTCGTCGCTCACATCGAACCCCTCCCGCCCGATGATACTGTCGAGATAGCCGCGCATCACCCCGTCCTCTATCGCATAGAGTTCGAAAGTATGGGAGCGCGAACGCATCGCGGCGGTGAGGGAGTAGTAGGGATTCTGGGTCGATGCGCCGATGACCAGCGCGCTGTGGTTCTCCATGAACGGCAGCAGCACCTCCTGCTGGGTCTTTGAGAGCCTGTGTACTTCGTCGATGAAGATCAGGGGCTTCTGGAGGGCGTTGGCGTACTCTTTGAATATCTTGCGGAGATCCTCCACCTTGAGGGTGGTGGCGTTCATCTCGTAGAAGGGGCGGTCGAGGGTGGTGGCGATGACCCGCGCGAGGGTCGTCTTGCCAGCTCCCGGCGGGCCCCAGAGGAAGAGATGGGGGAGTCTGCCCGATACGACGAGCGCGCGCAGCGGCGCTTTGGCTCCCAGCAGGTGGGACTGCCCCACCATCTGGTCGAGCGTTTTGGGGCGGTACTTGAGGGCGAGATTCATCGGGGCAGGCCTATCTGTCCCTTGCAGGCTTTCTGACCTTGGCTACTTTGCTCTTTGGGGTTTCTTTTGGCTTCGGTTTGCCGGACTTGCCTGGAGCGGGTTTGCCTTTGGCAGGGGTCTTTTCCTTCGGCTTCTCGTCATTGTGCGCTTCTGCATGGAGCTTTTCCTGGAGTTTCTCCTTCAGCCTTTTCTCTTTGGCTCTCTGCTCCTCTTTCTCCTTCCCTTTGAGGAAGTCGTAGAGGTCGCTGTACTCCCTGCGGGTGAAGAAACGGGTCTTGTTGGTCGGGAGATTGTTGAGGGTGATATCGCCGAAGGAGACCCGTTTGAGATCCATCACTGTCGCCCCGAAGTGGGCGAAGAAACGGCGCAGCTCCCTGTTCTTCCCTTCGCTGATGGTGACGCGGAGCTTGGTAAAGCTCTTCCCCTCATGGCGCAGCTCGAAGCCCGTGAACGGAGCGAACTCCATCGAGGTAATGGCGCTCTTCTCATGCGCGCCGGCTCTGGCGTCCTCGAGCTTGAGCCCCTTCTCCATCGCCTCTACCATCTCTTTGGTGACGGGTTTGTCGATCTTGATATTGTAGGTTCGCGGGAGCGAGCTGGTCATCAGCTTCTCGGCGACGCTCGGCGAGTCGGTGAGGAGCAGTACCCCTTCCGATGCGTAGTCGAGCCTCCCTACGGGGATAAAATGGCGAAATTTGCCCGGAAGCTTGTGGTAGATGGTTGCTCTCCCCTTGTCGTCCTTTCGGGTCACCAGCACCCCTTTGGGCTTGTTGTAGACGATGACGGTGAGCTCGACGCGCTTCTTGATCGGTCTCCCCTTGATAGCGACATGGTCGTCGTCGTTCACTTCGTAGTCGAAATCCTTGACCGTTTTCTTGTTGACGGTCACTTCGCCCTCTTCGATGAACTTGTCGGCGTCTCTGCGCGAATATTTGCTGTTGTGGGATATAAATTTATTGAGTCTCATGTTTTACTCCGGTGAGTATGGGGCTCCCGGGTGGGAGCGTTGGATTATGCGTAGAAGATCGTAGGGATGATGATCGGGTAGAGCTTCTTGGTACGGACGATATGCTTGCGCACCATGAGCCTGATCTCGTTCTCCACGACCTTGGGCGAAACGACCTGGTCGGGTTTGGCATTGAGGATGAACGCCTCGATCATCGCGATGATCTCTTCGGCGAACTTTTTGCCCTGTTTTTCCGGCACGATACCGTGTGACATCACCACAGGCTTGCCGAGCATCTTGTGGGTCTGGTTGGATATCTGGAGCATCACATTGACGATACCGTCCGTTGCCAGTTTCTGTCTGTCGACGATGACCTCGTCGTGGATCTCTTTGTTGTTCTGGTTGTCGATGAAGGTCTTTCCTGTCTTGACGCTTCTGACCTTCTTCATATACTTCGGCGCGATCTCGATCTGGTCGCCGTCGCTCATGAGGAGGATATTCCTCTCGTTCACGCCGCACTTGACAGCGGTCTGGGCGTGCTTGGCGATGTGGTTGTACTCGCCGTGGACAGGGAGGAAGAACTTCGGCTGCACGAGCCTGAGCATGAGCTTCTGCTCCTCCTGCGCCGCGTGTCCCGAGACATGGATATCGGCGAAGTCCTGGTAGCGCACGGTCGCACCGCACTTGACGATGTGGTTCATCATGCGCGATACCGACCCTTCGTTGCCCGGGATCGCCTTGGCGGAGATGATGATGGTATCGGTCGGCTTGAGCTTGATATGTCTGTGCTCGTTGGTCGCCATCCTGAAGAGCGCCGCCATATCCTCGCCCTGCGAACCTGTCGTGACGATGAGCACCTCGTGATCGGGGTACTTGCCGAGCTCATGCGGCTCGATGAAGTGTTTGTCGTCGATATCGACATACCCGAGCGTCCTGGTCACCTCGACATTGCGCTCCATCGAGCGGCCGATGACGCATATCTTGCGCCCGTGCTTCACCCCTCTCTCCATCGCCTGGTAGATACGGTGGACATTCGAGGAGAAGGTCGACATGATCATACGACCCTTTGAGAGCATATAGAGCGTATCGAAGGTATCGCCGACGACCGCTTCGCTCTTGGTGAAGCCGCTGTTGTAGGAGTTGGTACTGTCGCTGAAGAGACAGAGCACCCCTTTGGCGCCGTAGTATGCCAGACGGTGGAGGTCGGCGGTGTAGCCGTCGATCGGGGTATGGTCGATCTTGAAATCCCCCGTGTGGATCAGCGTACCCGCCGGGGTCTCGATGGCAAGCGAGCACGAGTCGATGATCGAGTGGGTCATGTGCATCCATTCGATCTTGAACTCGCCTATCCCGTACTGCTCTCTCTTGGTGACGAACCTGAAGTAGCTCGCATCCTTTGAGAGGCCGTGCTCGGCGAACTTGTTCTCGATCATAGCGAGGGCAAGCGGCGTACCGTAGACAGGGAACTTGAGCTCCTTGAAGAGGTACGGCATCGCGCCGATGTGGTCTTCGTGGGCGTGGGTGATGACGACCGCTTCGATCTTGTCCTTGATCGTATGGAGGTAGCTGAAATCGGGTACGAGGATATCGACGCCGTGCATACTCTCATCGGGGAAGCTCATCCCCACATCGATGATGATCGCGCTGTTCTCTGTCTCGAGGACGGCGATATTGCCGCCGATCTCGCCTAGACCGCCGAGCGGGGTGAATCTCACGCGCTCTTTGCCAGTGATATCGATCTGTCTCCACGGGTTGAGTCTCGCCTCCTGTACCTCTTTGTTCTTGGCGATAGAGGCTTTCATGTCGAGGCTGACATTGGTCGTCTGGCCGCTGCTCTTCTTGCGGTTCGAACCGCCGCTCTTGGGAGCGTTCTGTCTCGGTCTGTTGTCACCCTGTTTTTTGTTCTGGTTCTGACCTGCGTTCTGACCCTGGCGCTGCTCTTTGTTCTGCCCTTCGCTACCTTCGGACTTGTTGTTATTGTTGTTGGGTCTTCTGTTGGGTCTTCTGTTTGGTTTGCGGTTCCCTTCCGGTCTCCCCTCGCCGCTGTTTCTCGGTTCGTTCGTTCTTGGCTCGCCGCTTCTTTGTTCGTTGTTTCTCGGCTCGTTGCTTCTCTGTTCGCTATTTCTTTGTTCGTTGTTTCTCGGAGCATTGTTCCTGTTCTCGCCCCCTTCGGGTCTGGGGCGGTTGTTGCCTACTCTGTGCGGGTTGGGTCTGCGCTCTCTGTTGGGTCTATTGGGCTGGGAGCCCTGATCTTTATTTGGCTGTGAAGGCTGGCTGCTGCTTGGTTTGTTCTCTTCCATCTATTAAATCCTTTTTCAATTCATTGTATAAGTGATGATAAATAGATGTCGCGGCTTCGTGAGGTCTGATATTGGGGTCGAGCCCCTCTATCGTAAAGAGATTGTTTATGGTGTCTTTGGAGTAGCTCGAAGCGAGGTTCTTGGAGAGCTTTTTGCGCGGCTGTGAGAAAGCTGCTTTCAAAAATCCTTCAAAACCCTTGTCATCGAGTGTTCTCTCTTTTATTATCCGCAGCACCGAGGATGTCACCTTCGGAGGCGGTACGAACGCCTCTGGCGGAACATCAAAACAGATAGAGCCTCTCCCGGCTGTCTGAGCGAGGACACCAAGAGCCGAAAACTCTTTTTGCCCGGGCTCAGCCGAGAACTTGACCGCTACCTCTTTTTGGACCATGACCAGAACCGACCGGCAGTTCGGATCATTCAATGCTTTTAGAATAATATTGGTGGCTATATAATAGGGAAGGTTCGCCACAAGATGATAGGGTTCATCTACGAGGCTCCTCTCCCCCCAACGCTCAAGCACATCGCCACAATTGAGCCTGAAACTCCCCTTCTGGAGGTATTCGTCAAACTCACTTTGAAGATGCTCGCATAATCTCTTATCAACCTCAAATGCCGTAACATTTTTTACTCTTACGAGTTCTTTGGTTAAATCACCTAAGCCAGGCCCGATCTCTACGACCATCAGATCGTCATTGGGCATCGATTGGATGATTTGTTGCAGTACCCTGCCGTCCTTGAGAAAGTTCTGTCCGAACTTCTTGTCCGCTATCGCAGCTGCATCCTGGTTTTTTAAATTATTTTTTATCATACTCTAATATGCCTTAAATCATGCAAAATCATTCGTCACATAATACTTTCTGGAAATTCTCAGCTCCAAAAGAGAGTGCGAAAAGCCATGCGCTCAACCCACGAAGTGGGCGCTTGCGTTCGCATGGCGCATGAGCGCTCTCTTTTGGAGGTATGCAGTGTACCTAAAATATTATCTCTTTACAGATTATTTTTGTATAATCTTAACATACAATTAAAAAGAAACGGATAAGAACCATGGACTATTTTGCCAAACGAATCATCCCATGTCTGGATGTCAATAACGGACGCGTCGTCAAAGGTGTCAACTTTGTCGGTCTTCGCGACGCGGGTGATCCCGTCGAGGTCGCCAAGCGGTACAATGTAGAGGGAGCCGACGAGATCACATTCCTCGATATCGGTGCGAGCCACGAGGGGCGCGACACCATCGTCGATGTTGTCAAGCAGGTTGCCAAGGAGGTGTTCATCCCGCTGACGGTCGGCGGGGGTATCCGCAAGCTAGAAGATATCTACGCCCTCCTCAATGTCGGCTGCGACAAGGTGAGCATCAACTCCGCAGCGATCAAACGCCCCGAGTTCATCGATGAGGGTGCGAAGCGTTTCGGCTCGCAGTGTATCGTTGTCGCCATTGATGCCAAGCGTGTCGCTCCGGGAGAGTGGCATATCTTCACCCACGGTGGGAGGAACGATACCGGTATCGACGCTGTCAAGTGGGCGAAGGAGGCATACGAGAGAGGTGCGGGCGAACTCCTCATCACCTCGATGGATGCCGACGGCACCAAGGCAGGTTTTGACAACGAGCTCAACGCCGCTATCAACAAAGTGGTCAATATCCCCATCATCGCCAGCGGCGGTGCAGGGACGATGGAGCACATCCGCGATGCCTTCACGGTAGGACAAGCGGATGCTGCCCTCGCCGCCTCGATCTTCCACTTCCGTGAGATCGACATCATGGATCTCAAGCACTACCTTGCAGATCAGAACATTCCCGTAAGGCGTTGACAATGATTATCTGCGCGGGTGACATCGAACAGTTTGACTTCGCGACACCCATCGGTATCGGTCTTGTCAACAGCGCGATCAACTTGACAAAGCTCTGCCTCCTTAATCCCCCCGAGTTCCTCCTCTTCGTAGGGACAGCCGGGAGCTACGGCGGGCACGAGATATTTGACATCATTGAGTCAAAGAGCGCTGCCAACATCGAGACAGGGTTCTTTACAAACGGTGCTTACACCCCTATTGACAATGTCATATCTAGTTCTGACAATGTTTCACGTGAAACTATTGTCAATTCAAGCAACTACATTACAACCGACCCTGCCCTCTCCCGGCACTACCTCGCCCACAACATCTCACTGGAGAATATGGAGTTCTTCTCTATCCTCAGGGTCGCACAGGAGTTCGGGATACCCGCCGGGGGACTCTTCATCGTCACCAACTACTGTGACCGTGACGCCCATAAAACATTCCTCACCAACCATGCGGAAGCGAAGAGAAGGATGCATGAATATGTGGTCAACAGATTTCCGAATGTGAGGATTTGAATTCCATACCTGTCATTCCCGACCCGATCGGGAATCTCTGTAAAGAACAACAACAAGTGATCTACGGGTCAAGCCCGAGGATGACAAAATCATTTCCATGAAGATAACACCCTACCCTCATCTCACCCATCCAATAGCAAATATCCGATATAATCCACTACTTACCACAAGAGAAAAGACAAAGATACACAATGAAAAAGATACTACAAGACTATAGCAAAGAGGAGCTTGCCGAGTTCATCAAACCCTCTTTCCGTATCAAGCAGATATGGAACTGGTGCTACCACAAGTATGTCACCTCTTTCGAGGAGATGAAGAATCTCCCCACTGCCATGAGGGCGGAACTTGACAGCCAATTCACCCTCACCCCTCTCAAAATACTCACCATCCAGAACAGTACGGACGGGAGCAGGAAGTACCTCTTCGAGCTCCATGACGGCCATACGGTAGAGGCGGTACTGCTGCTGATGAAAGAGAAAGAGTACCACGAGGACGGTACACTCAAACACCATGAACGCTACACCGTCTGCATCTCATCACAGGTGGGGTGCAAGGTAGGGTGTGCATTCTGTCTCACAGCCAAGGGTGGATTCGTCCGTGACCTCAGCCCGGGAGAGATCGTCACCCAGCTGCTGATGATCAAAGCCGACAACGATATCGAGGCCAACCGCCGTCTCAATATCGTCTACATGGGGATGGGGGAACCCCTCGACAACCTGGAGAATGTCGCCAGGGCTATCAGGATATTCGCCGATCCCGACGGCCTCGCCATCGGCGCTCACCGCCAGACAATCTCGACCAGCGGCCTGAGTACAAAGATAGAGAAGCTTGGCAAGATGGACCTGGGGATCAACCTCGCCATCTCGCTCCACGCTGTCGACGACAAGCTCCGTCAGGAGCTCATGCCTATCAACAAGGCGTACAATATCAAGTCGATCATCGACGCGGTCAGGAACTTCCCCATCAATGCACGCAAACGGGTGATGTTCGAGTACCTGGTGATCAAAGACCTCAACGACGGACTCGATGCCGCCAAGAAGCTCCTGAGCCTCCTCAACGGCATCAAGGCGAAGGTCAATCTCATCTACTTCAACCCCTACCCCGGCAGCCCGTTTCAACGCCCAGACCCCAAAGATATGGTAGCATTCCAGGAGTTCCTGACCAGCAGAGGACAGCTCTGTACCATCCGTGAGTCCAAAGGACTCGATATCTCCGCAGCATGCGGACAGCTAAGAGAACAAGAAAAGAAGGAGAATTAAATGGAAATGTCTGTTATAGATTTGGCACTGCTTGTATTTATCATCGTAGTAGTAGTGGTCGGCGGCGGCTGGTTTATCAAAGAAGCCCGGAGCGATGAGGAGAAGTGATTGTTTCCATCATTTCAATCCTCTAATTAACGCGTAGGGTGTTGTCCCCCGACAACACCACAACATTGCACATTACAGAAAATATCGGTGTTGTGAGGGCACAACACCCTACTCTCAACAAATATATACCGTATGTAAAATAGCGTTCGATGAAATCGAACCTACAAAACAATCAATCTATCCTGGCACCACGAATGATCCTCAACTCTCCCTGTTAAAAACCCTCATATCCTTCGGACATATCTCCGAAACAAGCGACCGGAACTCATCCCTGCTCTCTATATAGAAGTGATTTTTGTATGTGAATCGCAGGCTCTGGGCGTGGAGCATCAGCCGTGTCGCACCCGTCTGTGTCAACCTGTTCTCCTCTGACAACCTCCCCTCGAGATATTCTGTCGCCGTGTCAAATGTCGTCCCGTAGAGCGGATCGCCGAGGATCGGGTGTTTCACGTGAAACAAATGTAAACGAATCTGGTGTGTCCGCCCTGTATGGGGATGACAAGACAACAGTGTCGCGTCAAGCGTTTCGTCATAATAGAGGGGGTTAAATGTTGTCAAAGCGCTCTTCCCCTCCTCGCTGATCTCCACTTTGTGCTTGAGGATACTGTAGTCGTCCCGTACTTTGATGGGGGCATCGACCTCGAAAGGCTCGTCGATCTTCCCGTCGACCCACGCGAGGTAGGACTTTTTGATATCCCTCCCCTCGAAGATCATCTTGAGGTCGGATTCGGTCTTTTTGTGCTTGCTCGCTATCAGCAGTCCCGATGTCTCCATATCGATGCGATGAACGCCGTTGGCCTCATCGCCGAAGAGCCCTCGGATATCGTCGAGGAGGGAGTACTCGGTCACCATCTTGTTGGGATGGACGAGGACGCCGCTGGGCTTGTCGAATACGGCGAAATCGTTCGTATGGAATATCGGCTTCACCCCCCTCCCCTCAGGCTCGAAATAGACCAGTTCTATCTCGCCGCTGATCACCTGCGAGCTCCTCTCTACCGACCTGTCATCCTGGAGCATTCTCCCGCGGCAGATGAGACTCTGCGCATCGGCCTGGGTATATCCGTGCTCGCGGATAAGATACAAAAAGGCTTTGATAGGTTCGGGGACGACATATCTCTTTTTGACGAAAGGCATAGTTACAAATTCCTTGATAATCATTTAATAAAGTGCAATGTTTCGTATAAGATCCCCGGGGCAAGCCCGAGGATGACGAACAGAGTCATTCCCGCAAAAGCGGGAATCTACAAAATTCGCTGCGGGTTCACGAAGCCGCTGTATACGGTATTTTACCTGTTCATAACTGCATTTTCGATAGAATAAGGCTTTATTACTCCCACGCAGCAGCGGACACAGAGGCGTTTGACACGCAGAGAAATCAAAGACAGAGGATAAGATATGGTAGAGAGATACGCACGCCCAGAGATGGCGGAGAAATGGACACAGCAGGCGAGATACGCGGCATGGCTCGAGGTAGAGAAGGCAGCGGTGAAGGCATGGAATAAACTCGGGCTCATCCCAGATGAGGACTGCCGCAAGATCGTAGAGAACGCGACCTTCTCGGTAGAGAGGATCGAAGAGATCGAAGCGGTCACCAAGCACGACCTTATCGCGTTCAACACCAGCGTCTCCGAATCTCTCGGCGAAGAGTCGAGATGGTTCCACTACGGTATGACATCATCCGACGCGGTCGATACGGGCGTGGCACTCCAGATGAGAGATTCGCTGGAGATCATCATCGCCGATGTCAAGATGCTGATGGAATCGATCAAGAAGAGAGCCGAAGAGCACAAGTTCACCCTCATGGTGGGGAGAAGCCATGGTATCCACGGCGAGCCTATCACATTCGGTCTCACACTCGCAGTATGGTACGACGAGGTAGCCAGACACCTCAAAAACCTCGAGGAGACGATGGAAGTGATCGCAGTCGGCCAGATCAGCGGCGCGATGGGGAACTTCGCCCACGCACCTCTCGAACTCGAAGAGTACGCAATGGCAGAGCTCGGACTCAAGCCTGAACCATGCTCCAACCAGGTGATCCACAGGGACAGATACGCCAGACTCGCTACCGCCCTCGCCCTCCTCGCCTCATCGGTAGAGAAGTTCGCCGTACAGGTGAGACACCTCCAGCGTACAGAGGTCTACGAGGCGGAAGAATACTTCGCAAAGGGTCAAAAAGGCTCATCCGCGATGCCGCACAAGCGCAATCCGATCCTCACGGAGAACATCACGGGTCTGGCAAGAATGATCCGCGCCTACGCTATCCCTGCGATGGAAAATGTCGCCCTCTGGCACGAGAGAGATATCTCCCACTCCTCTACCGAGAGATTCTGGCTCCCCGATGCCTTCATCACCTGCGATTTCATGCTCCACCGTATGAACAGCGTCATTGCGAATCTCACTGTCATGCCTGAGAACATGATGAAGAACCTCAACCTCACCGGTGGTCTCGTGTTCTCCCAGAGAGTCCTCCTCGAACTCCCCAAGGCAGGCGTAAGCCGTGAAGACGCCTACCGTATCGTACAAAGAAACGCGATGAAGGTATGGGAAGAGATACAACATGGCAAACCGACCACCAACGCGGAAGGCGAATCGCTCTACCTCGGCCACCTCCTCGCCGACGAAGAACTCCGCGCCAAACTCTCCGAAGAGCAGATCAGAGAGTGTTTCAACTACGACTACTACACCAAAAATGTAGACAAGATCTTCGCAAGGGTTTTCAAGTAATTCCTGCGCGTGGGATTCCCTGCTCTCTTCCCCGTAGGGTGCAATTCATTGCACCAAAATATCTGATCATAGGAAATATTTCTGTATTCGAGATGAACGGTGTATTGAAATACACCCTACGGGAATTTTGAATACTCAATCCAAGAAAAAATTCTATACAAGAATTATTATATTTTCCAAAATGGATGATCAATTATTGCATTTATCATTTGATACGATATATTATCTCGTGGATCAAGTAAATTATGCTGAATATATTTCAATACTTTTACACAAACATTTTTTCTGGAAGAATCAATCCTGGAAAACATCTTTAAAAAATATTCATATAAATCATCCTCTTCACTTGGTAGCAACCATAAGATAAGAGAATTATAGGCACTATAAGATTTATCATTTAATACAAATGTCAAAAAAGCAGGTAAATAGAATTCTGTCCCAAACTCATCAAAATAACAAGTAGCCAAGGAAAAACTATTCTCGGTAAATTCTGTATCTGGAATTTCCCACCATTTTGCCTTTATATCCTGTTCATCAGTAATTCTTTTTAGCTCTAATGGATCATCAATCCAGTCATCCATAGCAATCGCTGCATGCAAACCACAATGGGAAGGAAATTCTACATCCCCAAAAACATCTCTGATTTCTAGTTTAAGTGATTCTACATATTGTATATCGGTAAGTAACCTAAATTTTTCTTCCATATATTATTGATCTTGAAAAGATATTCGTACAGTCATACGCACTATAACGAACTTAATCCATAAATACTCTGATAGGTCTTGAACGCATACCTGTCTGTCATCGAAGCGATATAGTCCGCGATCACCCTTGGCGGATTTCTCTTCTGGAAAAGCTGCTTCTGCTTCTCCGGCAGGAGGTCACTGTCGTCGCGGAAGGCGTTGTAGAGCCCTTTGATACACTGTTTGCCCGCGTACATCTTCTGCGCGATCTGCTGGTGTTTGTAGAGGTCCTTGTAGAGCAGCTTCTTGAGGAGCTTGAGCTCGGTGGCGATCTCGGGGCTGAAGGATACGGGGGCTTTGGTCGAGGCGTCGAGCCTGTTCCGGGCATTGAAGTCGAGGGGATGCCCGGCGAGCATCGGTCGGGAGGTCTCGATCAAGTCTTCGACCAGTATCTTGATGAGCCCGGCGACGAAACGGTGACGGTAGAGCGGCTCCCCTACCCGCAGCCCCTCTTTCTCGACCATTTCATTGACCCGCTTTGCCAGCGGCGTGGCGAGGAGCTGATCGAAAGAGATAAGCTTATACTTGATCCCATCGTCGATATCGTGGCTGCAATAGGCGATCTCGTCGGCATGGTCGACCACCATCGCCTCGAACGACGGGTGCTTCCCGAAGTCGAAAAGGGGATCGAGCGGTTCGAGGAAAGACTTTTTATAGGGGTAGGAGTGTTTGAGCACCCCTTCGAGGGTAGCGAAGGTGAGATTGAGCCCGTCGAAATCCTTATACCGTTTCTCGAGCCTCGTGAGGACGCGGAAGGACTGGAAATTGTGCTCGAACCCGAACTCCCTCCCGTCACTCCGCAGGAGCGCGTCGAGGACATCGCCCCCCACATGACCGAACGGTGTGTGACCTAGATCATGGGAGAGGGCGATCACTTCGCCGAGGGTCTCATTGAGACCAAGCATACGGCAGAGCGTCCGTGCTATCTGGCTCACTTCGAGGGAATGGGTAAGGCGGGTGCGGAAATAGTCACCCTCGTGGTTGAGGAAGACCTGGGTCTTGTATTCGAGTCTGCGGAAAGAGCTGCAGTGGATCACACGGTCGCGATCCCGGGAGAAAGGATCGCGGAAATCTTCGTCGAAGTGATAAAATCTTCGGGTGAGATCCATCACATCTGACTTCGGTTACTGGAGATTGTCGATCTCTTCTTTGGCCTGGATGGGGGAGAGACCACCCGCGAAGTACTTGCTCTCGACCTTCTCAAGGCTTCTGATAATGATATCCTTGAGCTCGGTATCCTGCACCCTGTCATCGATATAGAGCTTCATATCGGAGAAATCAGGGAACTTGTCCATATACTCGTCATGGAGCGGGCTTCTCTTCCATGTGTCTATTCTCTTGGCTATCGGAGCGTTGCTTGCTACGATCACGGCATTCCCTACTACATCGGTGCGGTAGGCTTCAGCATCCTGTTTCTTCTGGATATCACTTGCGTTCATGAGTCTGTCGTCTTCGTCCTTGAGTTTCCCCACGAAGTTCGTAATGCCGAAAAACAGGGCTATACCCACGACCACAAAGATTATCATACTTCTATTCATAGTTGCTCACCTGTTGTATTAAGATTGTATTGAATCAAACTTCAAAATTTACGCACTAAGTATACACCAGAAATTGTTAAAAGCCAATAATGATAAAATATCTAATATTCTATAGATTTATTAAAATTTTGTATGATTGTACAAAGTGTTTGGGAGGGATATCATGCCGCACAGAAAAAAAATGACGCTGACGACGAAGGTGCTCTGGGCTATGGCGCTCGGCGCGCTGCTAGGTCTGGTGATCAACTATTCATCCATGGGGAGCAAAGGGACGTTTCTCGATACCTATATCATCAACGGTCTCTTCGCTCTCATCGGTACCCTGTTCGTCAAAGCGCTCAAGATGCTGGTCGTCCCGCTGGTCCTCTTCTCCCTCCTCTCGGGAGTCATCGGGATAGGAGATATCCGATCGCTGGGCAAAATAGGCGTCAAATCATTCGTCCTCTATATCTTTACTACAGCGCTGGCTATCACTACGGCTATTGTCGTCGCTGTTCTTGTCGATCCCGCTGCATCGGTGCCGGCACCGAATACCGCAGGCTTCGCCGTGAAAGAAGCCCCTCCCCTCACCCAGGTCATCACCGATATTATCCCCGACAACATCATCGAATCCTTTGCTTCGGGGAATATGCTCCAGGTGATCTTCTTTACGATCCTTCTGGGTATCTCGATCCTCATGCTCGGTCCCAAGGCTTCACGGCTGGCACAGAGCATCGAGACGATGAACGAAGTGATGATGCATATGGTCACCATTATCATGAGCGTCGCCCCCTATGCGGTCTTCGCCCTGATGGCCAGGGCGATCAGTGAGCTCGGGTTCGATATGATCCTGGCACTGGCGAACTATATGCTGATCCTCGTAGCGGTACTCGCCCTGCACCTTTTGGGCAATCTGATGCTGCTGCTCAAACTCCTCACGGGGATCTCCCCGCGCCTTTTTCTCTCCAAGATCAGGGATGTACAGCTCTTTGCCTTCTCGACATCGAGCTCCAATGCCACGATCCCCGTCACGCTCCGCTCCCTCACGGCCAGGCTGGGTGTCGACAACTCTGTCGCCTCCTTCACCGTCCCCTTCGGCGCTACGATCAATATGGACGGCACGGCGATCATGCAGGGGGTCGCGACGATCTTCATCGCCAATATCTACGGCGTGGAGCTGGGGATCACTCAGTACCTCACGGTGATACTGATGGCGATCCTCGCTTCCATAGGGACGGCAGGGGTGCCCGGGGTCGGGCTCATCATGCTCTCGATGGTCTTTGCCCAGGTGGGGCTCCCTGTGGAGGGGATCGCGCTTATCCTCGCCGTTGACCGGATACTCGACATGGCCAGGACAGTGGTCAATGTCACCGGCGACGCGGTCACGACGCTCATCGTCGCCAAAAGCGAAGGGAAACTTGACATGAAAGTACTGCACGACCCCCATGCAGGGATCATCGATACGGCAGGTACTTCGGTCGATGCCGAAAATGGGAGGATTCTGGCAGCTGAGATCAGGCAGACCAAGCAAAAATAAAGAGACACTTTGAGTATAATACCCTATGAAAAAATCGAAAAATAAAGAGATCATTCTCTGCGCCATCAACAACATCCTAAGCGGCAGCTGTAACGAAGACTGCAAATTCTGCACCCAGAGCGTCAGGTACAAAGCCGATATAGAAAGATACCGGTTCAAAAGTATCGAACAGATCGTAGAAGAGGCCCGGATAGCCCACAGCCAGGGCGCCCTCGGGTACTGCCTCGTGACTGCCGGCAAAGGGCTCGATGACAAAAAGACGGAATATGTCGCAGAGGCTGCCAGAAGCGTCAAAAAGGCGCTCCCCGGCCTCAATATCATCGCCTGCAACGGCACAGCCTCACTCGAACAGCTGCGATACCTCAAAGAGAGCGGTGTCGACAGCTACAACCACAACCTTGAGACAAGCGAAAACTACTACAAAGAGATATGCACCACACACCCGTGGAGCGAACGCTACCAAACCTGCCTCAATGCCAAAGAAGCCGGGTTGTCGCTGTGCACAGGGGGTATATTCGGCATGGGGGAGAGCGAAGAGGACCGCAATGCCCTGCTCGAAGCTATTGTCTCCCTTGAGCCTGTTTCGACACCGCTGAACTTCTTCCATCCCAATCCTGCCCTGCCGATCAAAGGCTCCGACATCACCAAAGAGGAAGCCATAGCCATCATCAAAAAAGCCCGTGCCATGCTCGGGGATGAAAGGCTCCTGATGGTCGCAGGCGGGCGTGAGCTGATGTTCGGCGGCGATGAGAGAGCGATGTTCGAAGCGGGGGCCAACTCCATGGTCATCGGCAACTACCTCACGACATCGGGCGAGAATCCATCCAAAGATATCGAGATGATCGAACGGATCGGGTATACGATAGCGAGAGATTGTGAGCGAGCATAGTTTCAACGGTATCGACCTGATACTCACGCTATCGCTTATCATCTGGGGGAGCCCTTTCCTCTCCAAACTCATCAAGATACCCACTCCGCCCATCGAGATCGTTCTGGGCTCGCTGGCGACCTATTTCGGCTTTATCGGCTCCCACGAACACTTCGACCTCGTCGCAAAAGTAGGCTTCCTCTACCTGATGTTCCTTGCGGGGATGGAAGTCAACCTCAAGGAGATACTCGGCAGCTCGAGCAAGATTCTCCAGGGGGCATTCCTCTTCATCATTGTCATGAACATTCTTTCGGGTATTATCGGGGGGCTGCTCGGTATGAACGTCATTACGGTCATATCCCTCCCCCTTATCTCCATAGGGATACTCGCTTCCCTCTCCAAAGTCTACGGCAAGGAGCAGCCGTGGCTGAAGCTGGCGTTCATTGTCGGGGTATTGGGAGAAATCGTCAGTATCGCTACCCTCACCATCCTGGAGGTCGCCAGCGTGGTTGGGTTCAGCCTGGAGCTCTTCGTGAAGCTCGGATACCTTGTCCTCTTCCTCTTTGCGGTCTATTCGCTCTACAAGCTGCTGAAGGTCCTCTTCTGGTGGTATCCCGAGCTCAAAAGCAGCCTGATGCCGAGTTTCGATACATCAGACCAGGATGTGAGACTGGCGATATCGCTCTTTTTTATCTTGATCATCATCATGATGCTCCTCCACCTCGAACTCGCCCTCGGATCGTTCATCGCCGGGGTGGCGATCTCTACTTTCTTCCACCACAAGAAGCAGCTCGAGGAGAAGATGTCGAGCTTCGGGTTCGGGTTCCTGGTGCCGATATTCTTCATCCATGTAGGATCGTCGTTCGACCTCAGCGCTCTCGCCCTTTCAGGGATCATCTCGGGCGCGTTGCTGATCGCGGTGACGATGATCGTCATCAGGATACTCTCGGCATTCGTCCTGAGGGGTATCCATGGGAAGCCGCAGGCGGTACTGGTCGCCTTCGCTCTCTCCATGCCTCTCACGCTCCTTATCGCAGTAGCGACCGTAGGATACGGAGCACACCTGATCGACCTGCTGACCTATTATCAGCTGATCCTCGCAAGCCTTTTCGAGATCATCGTCTCGATGGTGGCTATCAAGATCTTGCAATCGATGCACGGACACGCACGATCATAAAATCCGCCGTGTTTTTGTCATACCGGAGCTGATCCGGCATCTGCTGCACACTGCAGATCGTCGTCCTGAACCTGATTCAGGCCCCACTCCGTTCGGTAATATCCCTTGCGAAAGTAGATGTAGGAATGGTGGCAGGATGAGTGGAGCTACAAGGGTGCGTAATACGCGCCCTGCTACAGGTTTGGTAAAATACTAGGGGCTAGACTAGTTTAGAGGTATTAAAGTGCCATAGGAGTACGATAATACCGATGAAAAACAAGTATGTAAAAGTTGCCCACATTTCAGAGCCAAAATTTAGAGAGATAATCAAGTATTTTTCAGAGGATCTGACAGCTAC
>QKDN01000019.1 GCA_003252535.1 Campylobacterota bacterium
ATACGGTGTGAACCAGTCGATCTTCTCATCTGCGAATTTAGCCCATGTCCCTTCATAATCAGCATTGAACGCTTCTACGAGGTCATTATACTCGCACATATTCTTGATGCGTGCATCGGGGAATTGGGTTTTGTCGGGGTGGAATAGGTTGTCTGTCATGGTTTCTCCTTTTAGTTTAGCTTGTTGGTATTTTGTAATTTGATATAGATCATCGCGGTCATCACCGCATCGTTGAGGGCGTCGTGGGCTCCGAGTCTGGGGAGCTTGAGGTCGCGCAGGATGCTGTCGAATCGCAGGTCGATGTTGCCCTGGGGGATGAGCGGTATTTTTTTGTCATAGTAGATCGCAGAAACCTCCTTCTGGGTGTTGGGTAGTGTGATGCCGTAGAGCGGCTTGATGTATTTGTTGATCATCGCTACATCGAACTCGAGGTAGTAGCCTACGAGCGGGCGGTTGCCGATGAAGTAGAGGAACTTCTCGATCGCCTCCTCAAGCGGGATCGCGTTCTCAAGGTCGCAGTGCCTGATCTTGTGCACCTTGATACTCTCGTGGCTCATCTCCCTGGTCTGCCTGATGTAGAGGTGCATCGCTTCGTTGGCGAGTATCTGGTTGCCCCTCACCCTGACGGCGCCGATCGAGATGATATCGTCGACCTTCGGGTCGAGCCCGGTGGTCTCGCAGTCGAATACCACAGCCTCATCGGATGGCGTCTGGTCGAAGAGGAAAAGGAATCTCTCATCCTTCAGACCCCTGAGATTGAACTTCCGTTTGATCGCTGCGAACATTGCTTATCCTACTGCCGAAAGCTTGAAGTGGTAGCTGATACGCTTTTTGAAGCGGTCGATGGTCTTGAGCGCCTCTTTGAGCAGGTCTTTCTCCAGCTTGCCGAGCTTGTCGAGCGAGATGTAGTTGTCGAGCGTTTCGCCGCGCTGGAGCTTCTCGAGCTGTGCGTCGAGCCGCAGGCGGCTCACCACTTCGAGCGCTTCGAGGAGTTCGGCAGCCTCATCCTTGCCCATATAGCCGATATTGTTGAGCTCTTTGATACGGAGCGTAGTATTGGTCGTCCTGATCCCGTACTCAAGCGCGAGGGAGCGGATACCGTGGGTGAGTGCGAAGATCGCACCCTTTTTGATATCGATCTCGTTCTTATGCTCTTTTTTGCTCGAAGTGACGAAGCCCGAGAAAAGCCCGAGGGGCGACTCGAAATTCTCGATCGGCTTGGCGAAGTAGGAGATGAACTCCTTGTGGTCGGCAAACCTGGAGATGATATACGAGACGAGCTCCTCATGGAGCGCAGCCTCACCCGCGATAGCGACCGAGTCGAAGAGGATCGCCGTATCCATCAGAGACTCCTGCGACGGTGCGTCGATGGTCTGGCGGATATCCTCTTTGTAGGCTCCGAGACTCTTGCGCCATCGTGGGTTGGTGATCATCACGCCCCCCTTGCACAGCGGGAAGCCGATACGCTCGAGGGTGGAGATGAAGAGCTGCGCCGCTTCCTCCTGCCCCTCCGGCTCGAACCCGTCGGCGAAGATCAGCGCGTTGTCCTGGTCGGTGCGGAGTATCTGCTCCTCGCGCCCCTCGCTCCCGAGCAGCAGCAGCGCAGTATACGGATGCCACTCGCGGGGGATGATGAGCTCGTAGAGTCTGCCGTACATCTTGCGCTTCATCTGTGCTACCATCTTGGCGATATAGCGGCTCTTGACCCCTTTGGTGTGGAGCGCCCCGACCATCAGCGATACGCGCGAAGCGGCCGCCACGACCTCGTCGAGCGTTTTGGCGCTGTCCATCTGGACGGTGATCAGGTGGGACTGGTTGGAGAAGAGGCTCAGCAGGTCGACCAGCTCCAGGATGCCGAGCAGGCTGCGCCCGCTGTCGAAGACCGGGAGGTGCTTGATGGAGTGTTCGGTCATCAGCAGCAGGACATTGAACATCAGGTCGTCGTCATCGATCGAGATGATCGGGTAGCTCTGTATCTGCGATACCTGCGTGAGCTCCTCTCTCTCCCGGCGGAGGATATAGCGTCTGAAATCTGCATCGGTGACGATACCGTACCCCTCGTCGTTCCTGACGATCAGCGCCGCCCCCTGCTCCTCTTCGAGGAGGGAGAGCGCTTCGATGATCGGTCTGTCCGCCTCGACCACTACTGCCGGGGAGAGCATCGCACTGTCGACCCTCGCCACCATCATATCGGCGATATCGCCGTGCATCTTGCCCGTTTTGAGCATATCCATCCGTTCGATGATAGTGGAGAAGAAGTACGATTTGAAGTCTTTGTTGGCATTGCAGAGTCTGAGGAAGATGTCGGGGGTAATTTCGTAACAGATGAGTTCCTGTGTCACATGGTAACGGTAGGCTGAGGGTTGATCCTCGATGAGCTCGATCCCGCCGAAAGTGTCGTCGTGGTGGTAGATGTCGATGAGGGTGTCGTCCTCCGTGGCTTCGACGGAGCCTTTGATGATGTAGAAAAGTGCGCGGGGACGCTCACCGACCCCCCAAAGGGTGGTGTTGTCCGGGTAGTAGGAGATCACTGCGTTCTCCTCGAGCATCTTGAGCTCGGGGAGTGTCAGCATGTCAAAGGGGGTATGCGATCGGAGATTCTCCAGCAATGATATCATAGTGCTCCTTCTATGGTCCCCGCAGCCAGGGGGTTGACCCCTGCCGCGATCTTAGTGATCGACTGCACCATCGGCACCGATACCAGTCTGGCATCTGATGTCCTGAGCATCGAACTCAGCTTCACATCTTGCCGCATCCGCACTGCTGTCAGTGACAGAGAAGAACCAGATAGCGATGAATGCCAGAGGCACAGAGAACACTGCCGGGAACTTGTACGGGATGATCGCCGTATCTTTGATGAACTGTGCCTTCGCAGCAGCAATGGCGGCAGCATCTGCACCGGTAGCCTTCACAGCATCGACAGCTGCTTTGAGCGAGTCGGCATGGATGATCTCAGACCATACGACAGGACCGAGGATAACAAGGACAAGCGCCGAGATCAGACCGATGTACCCGCCGAGTACTGCGCCTCTTGTCGTGAGCTTCTTCCAGAAGATCGACATGAAGAGTACCGGGAAGTTAGCCGATGCCGCGATAGTGAACGCAAGGGCGACGACGAACGCGATATTCTGCTTCTCGAACGCGATACCGAAGAAGATAGCCGCAACACCGATACCGAATGTAGCATACCTGGAGACGCTCATCTCTTTCTCTTCGCTTACTTTCACACCCTCTTTGGCAAATGCATTTGCATAAAGGTCGTGAGAGATAGCCGAAGCACCTGCAAGTGTAAGACCCGAAACGACCGCAAGGATCGTAGCGAACGCAACTGCCGAGATGAATCCGAGGAAGTAGTCCCCACCGACCGCGTGAGCGAGCCATACTGCCGCCATGTTGTTCTCACCTTTGAGAGCGTTCGTCGCAGTATCCCAGTACTGGCTGATACCGCCTGCACCTGAATGATCACCGAGTACGAGGACGATCGCACCGAATCCCATGATGAATGTAAGGACATAGAAGTACCCGATCAGACCTGTCGCAACGAAGACAGACTTTCTCGCCTCTTTCGCATCGGAAACGGTAAAGAATCTCATGAGGATGTGCGGCAGACCCGCCGTACCGAACATAAGAGCAATACCGAGAGAGATAGCAGAAACAGGGTCAGATACGAGTCCGCCCGGGCTCATGATCGCCTCACCTTTCGAGTGTACTTTTGTAGCAGCCGTAAAGAGCTCTTCGAAGCTGAATCCGAATTTCGCCATGACCATGATCGACATGAATGTCGTACCTGCAAGGAGAAGCACCGCTTTGATAATCTGTACCCATGTAGTCGCAAGCATACCGCCGAAGGCGACATAGGCTACCATCAACACACCGACCAGGACGACAGCGTACTCATAATCCAGACCGAAAAGGATCTCGATCAGTTTACCCGCACCGACCATCTGTGCGATCAGGTAGAGGATAACGACAGAGAGAGAACCGAGCGCCGCAAGTATCCTGATCTGCTTCTGCTGCAATCTGTACGCCGTAACATCGGCAAATGTGTATTTACCAAGGTTTCTGAGCTGCTCGGAGATCATGAAGAGGATCACCGGCCAGCCGACGAGGAAACCGATAGAGAAGATCAGACCGTCGTAACCTTTGAGGTAGACCATACCGGTAATACCGAGGAACGAAGCCGCCGACATATAGTCGCCCGCGATCGCCGTACCGTTCTGCGTACCTGTGATACCGCCGCCGGCAGTATAGAAGTCTTTTGCAGACTTGGTTCTTTTTGCCGCCCAGTAGGTGATAAGGAGCGTACCGGCTACGAAAATGAAGAACATTACGATAGCCGGGATATTGAGCTGCTCAGCCTTTGTACCGCCTGCGATGTCGCCTGATGCCAGGAGGGCAGCAGATGCAAGCATAAATAGAGATAAAACCTTACCAAACATTATTTCATCTCCCCTTCGATTTCTTTTTTTACTTCTTTGAGCAGATCATCGAACTCACCGTTCGCTCTCTTGACATAGATACCTGTCATAGCGAACGAGAAAACGATGATAGCGATACCTACAGGGATACCGACCGTTGTCATCCCTGAACCCATTTTTGCACCCAGAATCTCAGGAGCGAACGCGATCAGCAGAATGTATGCATAGTAGACTACCAGCATAATGATCGTCAGCGTCCAGGCAAAACTGCTTCTGCTTGAGACGAGCTTCTGATATTTCGGATTGTTCTTGATCTTGTCGACCATCTCTTGTGTCATAACGAATCCTTTGTATAGTTGTTCTTAGAACTTGTAGTTCACGATAAATCTGTACTCTGCCCAGTCAACATCCTGTTTGAAGTCTGTCGGGAAGTTCCCTCTGAGTCTGTACTGGAGCTTGTCGGTCGCCTGGTAGATGATATCGAAACCGGCTTCTTTGGTCGTGGTGTCGGCTGCATATCCTGAGAGCGCACCCACTTCGAACTCTGTGTAGTAACCTGTCGCTTTGACATTGTAGTCGGCGAAGTTATACGTCGCAGCCACTTTGGTCGCAGTAGTATCGGTGAAGAACTGGTGTCTTGTGACCATACCCTGGGTAAATGCAGGCATACCGCCCCATGGTGAGAGGATACCGTAGTTGCCGTCATCTTCTCCGTCATCTGTCTGAGAATACGCAGCTGTCAATGTGAGACCGCCGTATGTCGCAGCAAGCTGTACGCCCCAGTATGTACTGTCGATCGAACCTGCAAGCGCGTCGCCTACATCAGACTCGTTGATGAACTGTGCAGAGGCTTTCATCTTGACCGCATCGTTGATGAGGCAGTTCCAGCCATAGTCACCCTGGAGGTAGATCACGTTGACGATATCATGCGCGTAGTAGTCCCATGCCTGGAGCGTAAGGTCCGGGATACCTTTGTAGATCGCCGCTACAGCCGTAACGCCGTCAGTGCTTGGGCTGCCCGCAGGAAGTGCCACTTCGCCCATATCGACGAATTCACCGCTCGATGCAGCAGAGAAATTGTATCCGTAACCGCTGTGAGCTGAGAGGTATGATCCCGTCTCGCCATAGACGTTACCGAATGTACCTACAGTTATTTTGGTTACATGTGCAGCGATAAGTGTCGTATCTGCGATATCGGTGTTGCTGACGACAACTGCCTCGAAGAGGTTCGGAAGCATTCTCGCATCGTCACTGCCTGCCATCGGCGTATCGAGCTTTTGTCTACCGAGCTTGATATTCGTGTTACCGAACGTATAGTTAAGGTACGCCTCTCCGAGGAAGAGGTAGTTGTCAAGTCTGCCGTTTTTGTAACCATAGAGTGACGGATCGTATTGTTTGATCATGTCGGCATAGGCCAGTTCACCTGATGTCGCCTCGGCATCATTGATATTGAACCCATAGACACCGTAGAATCTGACACCGAAGCTCAGACCGTTGAACGCGGCGCTGTCATACCCCACGTGACCGCCCGTTGTAAGTGCATCACGGGTCCACTCGTCTGTAGCCGTCGTGATCGTTCTCTGGATATAGAACGTTCTTGATTCACCTGTTACCTTACCCATGGTAAGCGCGTCTGTGAACGATGCCGGTGCAGCACCTTCTGCGCAGAGCAATGAAGCTATTGCGATCATGCTCATTGAAACCTTTTTCATATTTCCTCCTTGTTTGATAATGCTATAGTAAAGCCCATGTATAGCATAAACATAGCATGGGGATTTTTGATGAAAAAAGGCGCAGATTAATAACGTATATGAGAAGAATTGTTACACAAAAGGGTAAATTTTATACACTAGTTGAGTTTGAGTTTGTAGCCGACACCTTTGACGGTGGCGATTATGTCCTCCCGGAGTGCCCCCCTGACACGGTGGACTTCGGCACGAATCGTAGCATTGTCGACGAAGTTGTCCTGCCAGACGTAGTGCCTGAGCATGTCGAAGTCGACAGTTCTGTTCATATTTGAAGCAAAAAGGTGCATTATCTGCGATGCGCGCGCGCTCAGGGTCTGTTCGACACTGTCGAAGTAGAGGCGTTTCTTCTGGAGATCATATGTGTACATTTTGGTCAGTCTGACAGTGTACCTGCATTCGATCTTGGATATCTGGAGCAGCCTTTCGATATGGAGGGCAAGCTCTTTGAGGTGGAAGGGTTTCTTAAGATAGTCGTAGCATCCGAGCTCGTAAGCCCTGGATATCTGCTCTATCTGGGTGATCGCCGAGATGAAGATGGTGGGGGCGAATATCCTCTCTTCCTGTATCTTCTCCAGCAGTTCGAGACCGCTGAGCGAAGGGGTGTTGATATCGAGAATAAAAAGATCATAGTTGTTGCGTTTGATCCCTTCGTATGCCTCGATCCCGTCATCGTATGTATCGACGATGAACCCTGCATCACTCAGGTACTCCTCTATGGCATTCTGGAGCATCAGTTCATCTTCGAGCAGTAACACCTTCACCTTGCCATCCTTGCAACTATTCTTTTTTATTATAAATGTAGATAGATGATGGTTAGCTGAAAGGGGTGTGGGCGGCAGTGTGCACGATACCGGGGTGTTTCGATGTGTTTTGGTTTTGCACAGTTTTGATGTATACTTCGCAAAAACAGAAAGGATAACAGTATGTACGACAGGATCAAAACGATCGTAGAGTCTTCACGTTTTCAGACCTTTATAATATTTCTCATTGTCCTCAACGGTATCACGATGGGGATCGAAACCTCCCGTGAGATGATGGGATCGTTCGGCAGTGCGGTCCATCTGCTCGATACGCTCATTATCTCCGTTTTCACCCTGGAGATCGCTATGCGTATCTACGTTCACAGGGGTGCGTTCTTCAGGGATCCCTGGAGCCTCTTCGACTTCTTCGTGGTCGCGATCTCGCTCGTACCGGCCGGAGATATCTTCTCGATCCTCCGTATCCTCAGGGTGCTGCGGCTCTTCAGGCTCATCACCGTCGTGCCGCAGATGCGCAAGATCGTAGCAGCGCTTATCGGTGTCGTGCCGGGGATGCTCTCGATAGCCGGACTCATGACCCTCATCTTCTATATCTTTGCTATCATGGCTACGAATCTCTACGGCGAGAGCTTCCCGCAGTGGTTTGGCACCCTCAGCGAATCTTTCTATACCCTGTTCCAGGTGATGACGCTCGAATCGTGGTCGATGGGGATCGTCAGGCCTATCATGGAGCAGCACCCCAATGCCTGGGTATTTTTCATCCCATTTATCTTTATCGCGACTTTCGTGATGATCAACCTTGTCGTGGCGGTCATCGTCGATGCGATGGCACTGCTCAAGGAGGATGAAGAGCAGCATATCATCGAAGAGATCAAAGGGGCCGACACTACGCTGCAACAGGAGATCAGGGAGCTCAAGACCGAGATCGGCGAGCTCAGGGCGCTGCTCGCCGGGCAGAGGAGACAGGCGGATTAGACGGTGCCGCTCTTCGGGGCCGGGAAACGATAGCTGAAAACGGTGCGGTCGCTGTTCGATTCGACCGCTATCTCCACCCCTTCGTTCTGGCAGATCGTCCCTACGATCTCCAGCCCCAGCCCGAATCCCTCCTGGGTGGTCGCTTCCCTGTGGAAGGCCTCGAATATCTTCGCCGTATCGGTGATCTGCTTCGAGCGGGTGATGAACTCGAGGGTGACAGACTCTCCGTCCCTTTTTAGGTTCACTGCTATATCGCTCTCTTTGCGTGCGAACTTGATCGCGTTGGAGAGGTTGTTGTCGATGACCCTCTGCAACTCTATATCATTGAATACGATCTCTATCCCATCTTCGATAGAGGCGATGATCCTGTGGAGGTTCCCTGTGGCGATCTCCTCGAAGAAGTCGATCCGTTCCTGGAGGAAACGGGAGAAGTCGAGATGTTTCTTCTCATAGACCAGCCGGTCTTTTTTGACGATATAACCCAGATCATCATAGATGGTACTGATCATCTTGGCACCGGCTTCTATCTTGGAGATATAGCGGTTGGGGGGATATTTCATCTTGTAGATATCGATATGGGTCATGATGACCGCCAGTGGGGTGTTGATCTCGTGGATGGAGTGCTTGATGAAGCTGTCCTGGGCGCTGATGAGACGGGCGAGCTTCTGGGTCTTGAGCTCGATCCTCTGCTCAAGCGAGGCGTTGATCTCCCTGAGGCTCTCCTGCTGCGCCGCGATCTGTGTCACCATCGAGTTGACATGGGTGACCATCCCTTTGAACTCGTCGAGCCGGATATCCTTCTCGTCGATGAGGGTATAGCTGCCGGCTGTACTGCCGAAGAAGCTGCTGAAAGTATCGATCTCCCTCTTGATGATGCGGTTGATCGCCATGATGGTAGTGAGACCGACGATGAGCAGCAG
The DNA here is from genome assembly GCA_003252535.1 of Campylobacterota bacterium. Lineage (GTDB taxonomy): Bacteria > Campylobacterota > Campylobacteria > Campylobacterales > Sulfurovaceae > SZUA-451. The sequence goes on from QKDN01000019.1 coordinate 8,820, forward strand.
TACAGAGAGTGAGAGCATTTCCATCAGGAATTTCAGCAGGTCGTCCCTGAGAGCATCCCTCTCTGCGGTGATCAGCTTCTCAACCTCGTCGAGATAGACCCCTGTACCGATCATCCATCCGTACGGTGCGAAAGACTTGGCATAGGATATCTTCCGGCCGGGTTTGCCGCTGGTGGGCTTGAACCACTCGTAGGTGACGTAGCCCCCCTCTTTGTTCTTCGAGACGTCGATGAGGTCTTTGATCACCTCTACCCCTTTGGAGTCTTTGAATCCATAGAGGTTTTTGCCCCGGTTGTAGCTCTGGATGGGATCGCTGAGGTTGGTACCGTTGAAGTCATAGATGAAGATATACCCCGTCCCGTCCTTCCGTCCGTAGAGGTGCTCGATCGCATCGATGGTCTCCTGCTGGAGGATGGGGGCGGGGGTGGTCGCTTTTTTACTGTCGTAGGTATGGCGGATGAACTCTATGACGCGGTTGGTATCGTAGAGGATCGCCGATTTCTGTTCCTGGAGATATTTCGAGCGGATATGGATCTCTTTGCGGCCGAAATCGTTGTACTCTTTGTAGATCACAAGCGAGAGGAAAAGGACGACAAAGAGGAGGAGGAAGAGGATACTCCGGATATGTATGGTCGTAATGGTCTTTTTGAAGAACATACTGCCGCTTCCTGCCGGAGCGATCTACTCCTCTTCTTCCTGCACCGGCAGACACTCCTGGAGCGCTTCGATGGTCTGCGCTTTGTCGACGCAGGGGATGATCGTATTGAGATAGAGATCGAGTTCGCCGAGTATCTGTTCTTTGATCTCAGGCGACCACTCGGTGAAATCCTCTTCGGCTTCTCCTGTCATCTCGTTGATCTGGTAGGTGCAGGAGTTGGCATCGTTGAGGGTGCTTGCCTTGGCGAAACAGTCACGGCTGAATCGGGTCATCTTCTGCTGGGCGAGTATCTCCTCTTTCATACGTGGCAGCATCGCCTGGAGCATTGCCTCTTTCATCTGGGCTTCCTGTTCCGGGGTAGGCTCTTCACCCTCTTTGACACCCGCTTTTTTCATCGCTTCGGCCATGACGGCCATCATCTGCTGGAGCTGGTCGTTCTCATGTTTCTCGCGTTCTATCTCTTCTTTGTCCATTGCTTCGAGCTTGGATCGGTCGAGGCTATCCCCCTCGGCGCTGTAGATGGGGAAGGGAGGCATTTCGAACTCTTTGGGGTCGATCGGGGTCTTGAAATCGATCTTGTCGGCTATCTCACGGGTGCTTCCATCAGGCGAGTCCGATTCTGTCTTGAGTGTAAGTCCCTGGGAGACACACTGTTTGACCTGGGATACATCCCAGAGGTCACACTCGATCCCTGCTACCTTGTCCGTACCGATCTTTTTCCCTTCCATCTCCTTGAAGAGCATCTCCTGGGTCTTGACCGGGTCTTCGGTGGCGACATCGAGTGTATCGGGGTTTTTCATCCTTACGATCTCTTTTTTGTCAAGGTCAGTACTGTAGATGATCCCGTTGGCGTAATAGTTGGCTTTGTTGTTGACCTCCCGGCCGGTCTCTTTGTCGTTCTGGTATTCAATCCGTGTGAGGTTCTCCCTGACGAGCTCTTTGGCGCCGAAGTCGATGAACTTGACGGTACGTTCCCCTTTGGTCACCTGTGAGAGATTCTCGTCTTTTTCGACCGTATCGATCGTATAGTGGATCGTCCCGTACTCTACGGCATATTTCTTATAAACAGGCTCACCCATCAGCACAAGGGTGGTCCCAAGCATCAAAACAACAGCATCTCTCATCTAACGATACCTCGCTTCCAAAATAATATTTGACATTGTATCTTAATAAAATCGCAAACTGATTCAAATATTGCGTTTTGCCACTATTTTTTATCTCTATTTTTAAAAATCAATACTTAGCCCTTTTTGGATACCATACTGCATGAACACTTTACGAATGATTTTCCTGTTTTTATTTGTGTCGACACTTGCGAGCGCCGTGTCCATCGACTCCGAGAGGGCCGATCCGGAGGTATCGCTGCTGGGCAAGGCTCTCTATTACCGTGACAAAGGTTCGCTGGATATCGGGCAGATCATGGGCGGGACATACCTGAAACCCTATTATAACTCTACGGTCAATATCGGGATATCAAAGGACAATATATGGATCGCGTTCGATCTGTACAACAGCAGCGGCAAAGATATCGAAAAGCTTCTGGTGATCACCTCGCCGATCCTCGAGACGATAGAGCTCTACGACGAGAACGGAGCCCTGCTGGGACGCAAAGGGATGCGCTACATCGATAAAGAGCACAAGACCCTCTACCCCGCCTTCCCCGTCACTGTCCATCCGGGTCAGCCACAGAGGTACTATATCCGCATCAGTTCGCTCTACGGACCGGTCGATTTCGCCGTCAAGCTGAAAGATGAACAGGATTATATCGACGAGGACAGGCATACGCAGATCACTATTTCGCTCCTTGTGGGGGTGGTCGTGGCGTTCATGATCTACAGTGTCGTGATCTTCATCTATTCGTACGACAAGAGCTACCTCTACTATTCGCTCTACCTCCTCTCGCTTCTTTACCAGCAGACCGCCTACCTGGGGCTCACACAGCTCTATTTCCCCGCCTGGTTCGTGAAGGAGATCGAGGTCTATGCGCCCATCACCAAAGTAGGGATGATGATCATCACGGCCGCATTTTTTGCGATGCACTTTCTCAAGATCTACCAGCAGCCGCGTCTCTACAGAATCTATAAAGGGTTCATCTACCTGGCTTTCGTGCAGGTGCTGGTGATGAACAATGCCTGGCTCTACGATCTCAACTATATCGTAGGTACCGGGATGGTGCTGATCTTCTTCAACCAATGGGCCGCTTTCAAGTCCTACTGGCACGGGAACAAGCAGGCGAGGCTCTTTATCGCCGGTTTTGCCACGGTATTCATCTCCTACCTGATGATGATCTCCGATGCCCTCGGGTGGAGCTCCTATATGCAGGACTATCTCAATATCATGATGTGGGGGACGGCGCTCGAGGCGACGATCCTCACGCTGGCCTTCACCGACCGCTATGCGCTCCTCCAGGCAGAAAAGACCCGCTCTGACAAAGAGCTCATCCGCCGTTCGAAAGACAGTGAGCGGATCATCCGGGAGGAGGTCGAGAGGAAGACGGCGCAGCTCGCCACCACCCTCGAGACCAAGGACCTGCTGATCCAGGAGGTCCACCACCGGGTCAAGAACAACCTGCAGATCATCCTCTCGCTGATCAGGCTCCAGAGCAACGGCATATCCGATGGACTGGTACTCGGACAGATGCTCGACCTCGAAAACCGTATCAATGCCATAGCCAAGACCTACGACAAGCTCATCATCAAGGACAACCTCGAAAACATCGATATGAAGAGCTATATCGACGAGCTGATCAGGGATATCTCGAGGTGTGTCGGCAGCAATACGAAAAACATCAGTATCACTACCGATATCGACGCGATGATACGGCTGCGCGAGTCGGTCTATGTGGGGCTCGTGGTCAATGAGATCATCACCAATGCCTACAAATATGCCTTTGGTGAGAAAGAGGGGCATATCAAGCTCACGCTCAGGCAGTACGGCAGCCATTTCACCCTGATCATCGAGGACGATGGCAAAGGGTTCGATGCGTCCAAAAAATCGAAGTCGCTGGGGATACGGCTGATCGATACGATCGTGCTTGACCAGCTTGAAGGGACGATCGAGAAGAATACGGTGGGCAAGAGCTATTACCGCATCCAGTTCAAGATACATGACTAACTTTCAGGTTGGTTTGGTATAATCCCCCTCTTAATTTATATAAAGGAATACAATGTTAGAAGGTATCATTAGAGAGAGTATCGGAAAAAGCGACGCAAAGAAGCTCAAAAGAGATGGTTATCTAATCGCGAATATCTATGCTAACGGCGTGGAGAACATCCATGCAGCATTTAAACGCGGTGAGTTTATCAGAACAGTGAGAAACAAAACAACCTTTGCATTCCCGGTCAAAGTAGGCGACACAGAACTGAACGTAGTGGTACAGGAGTATCAACTACACCCTGTAACAGGTGACGCTGTACACGTAGACCTCAGAGTAGCAGTACCGGGTCAGGTGACAGATTACCTCGTGCCGGTCAAAACAACAGGTACACCAAAAGGTCTTAAGAACAAAGGTGTTCTTATCATGTCAAAAAGAAGACTCAAAATCAGAGGCGCTATCGAGAATATGCCTGCGGCAGTCGTTCTTGACGTATCTCCGCTCGACAGAGACGACAACATCCTCGTAAGAGATCTTGAAGCACCTGCGAACACAAGAATGATGGACAGACCGCATGTTGCTATCTGCGGCGTAATCAAAGCGAAGTAATGACGCTTTTCGTCGGGCTGGGGAATCCCGGCACCTCGTATGAGAACAACCGACACAATATAGGCTTCAAAGTGATAGACACCCTCGTCTCCCACTTCAAAGCCTCCAATATCTCCAAATCATCCTTTCACGGCGAACTTTACAAAAGCGGTGAAAATCTCTTCCTCAAACCCTCCACCTATATGAACCTCTCGGGCAAGAGCATCCAGGCTGTCGCGCATTTCTATAAGATCACGGTAGAAGATATTATAGTAATTCACGACGATCTCGACATCCCTTTCGGTGCGCTCAAGTTCAAGCGCGGCGGCGGCCACGGCGGCCACAACGGTCTCAAGTCGGTCGATGCGCATATGGGGCAGGAGTATATCCGCGTGCGTATGGGGATTGACAAGCCGGCCCACCGCAGCGAAGTGGCGAGCTATGTCCTCCATGACTTCTCCTCTGACGAGCAGACGCATCTGAAACGATGGATAGAGTATACGGCCGATGCTTGTGTACGCATCACCCATACGCCGCTCGAGAAGATCAAGTCCCTCTACAGTCTCAAGAACATCGACGGAGTCTAGTCGTGTCGATCCTGCGGCCGAAGCTCTATTTCCTCTATCTGGCCAGGCACTACTTCATCAACTTTATCGCCCTGCTCGCAGGGACATCCCTGGCTTTTTCGATCATCGATTATTTCCAGCATTCCAATGCACTCGACGCCTCCAACTACAAGGTGCTCTATATCTATTATATGTGGCAGGAGGCGATCTCGCTCCTCTATCCTCTTGCACTGATCTTTGCCCTCATCATGACCAAGCTCTCCCTGGTACGAAGCAGCAATATGGTGATCTTCCACAGTTTCGGCTATACCAAGAAGAAGCTCATCAAGCCTTTCCTGACGGTGGCGTTCCTGGTCTACGGGCTCTTTATGTACCTCCACACGACGGAGTTCTCCTATGCCAAGGACAATGCGACGGCCATCGTGGAGAATACAGCCAACGCCTACAAGCTCAAAAGGCTCTTCTTCATCTATGACGGCGATTTCGTCCATGTCGAGAGTCTCGACCCTATCAAGAAACAGATGGAGAAGCTCGTCCTCTTCAAGATAGAGGAGAACAGGCTCGTCTATACGCTCCATGCCAGGAGCGCGTCGTTCGGCAGGGACGGGTGGCTTGCCAAAGATATAGAGATCAAGAAGTTCATCTACCGTGACGGCAAGCTCCACCACTACGAGATAGAGAAGCAGGATTCACTCCTCACGCTCAAAGGGTACGAGCCCAAGATCGTCGAATCGATCCACGAAGGGAAGGCCCTCACCGTCACCGACACCTTCAAGGCATGGATGCTCTTCGATGAACAGGGGCTCGCCACCGGGAAGCTCCGCTCGTCGTTCTACTACAAGGCGGTATTCCCCCTCTTCTCCATCGCACTGGTGCTGATACTCTTCTTCAAGATACCGTTCCACGCGCGCTATATGAATATGGCGCTGACCCTATCGGGAGCGCTGGGGAGCACCTTCGTGATATGGGGTATGCTCTTTGCCATGAACCAGGTGGGTCAGAACGGTGTCGTCGCCCCCGAAGCTGCCGTCGTCCTCCCGGTCGTACTGCTCTGGCTCTATGCGCTGAAGCTCTATTTCAGCGGACGGGAGACGGTGTAGCGAGGGTGTATACAATCTTTTTGTTTAAGATTTTTTTCATGATGACTGTTCAAGTATATAACGATGAAAGCAATGTTTGGATAGTTCAGGTAAAGCAGTTGTATATATTTTGAGACATCATGTTACCACAAAAATATCGTGGTAACAAAAGATGCTATTAATCAAATTGGATATGTATAGGTATAAACATGACCTGCAACCACATCTGGCCATGCCAGTGAACTCAGATCAGTTCCATAACAATCTGTCCACTTGAATGTATGTACGCCTTCATTGGCCGTAGTGCTGTCCGTTTCACCTGGATCAAGTTCATATGACACACCATTCCATACTGCACATACGGTTTCACTTTCTGATACATTTTTGAAATTGACTGTTGCTGTACCTGTGAATGTACCGTCGCTACACCCCGCTATAAAAAATGATATTCCAAGACCAATTAAGAATTTTTGAACTATTTTCATTTTCTGTCCTTTTATATGATATATCTAATTATATCACTTAGTTTAATATTTTGTTCAAAATCAAAAGTAATATTTTTTATGGGGCTTGACTAGTTTAGAGGTTCATTCCTGAAGATTCTGAGTAGCAGTTTATACAAATCTTCACCTCTATTATTGAACCTGAACTCGCACTCTTTAAGATGTAAATTGAAGTTCTCTTTATCCATTCCGTGAAATTTCAC
>QKDN01000014.1 GCA_003252535.1 Campylobacterota bacterium
CGTAGATACAGTAGGGCTTGATAGTGAGATGATACGCAAGTATGTACAATATCAAGAGAAACAAGAACGAGTAGCCGAACAACAAAATAGATTGTTCTAACTAAGAAAATATGCAACTACCCTGACACCTTGAAGGTGTCAGGCAATCTTATCCCCTTCAAGGGGTTTTATCAATACCTGCCTCTTTGGGGCAGGTTTTTTATTGAATCTGAATGATGGAAATAGTACAATAGTAAGCCTTAGGAATTATACTCAGGATGCTACTGTTTATAATTTGACTGTAAACAATGACCATACTTACTTTGTGGGTGTTGGTGGGGTTTTGGGGCATAATGCCTGTTCACTTGAAGAAACTGATATCATAAAGAAAAAATTGAAAAAAAATAAAGGCTGGAAACAACATTACGAGAAGGCAAAAGAATTATTACTAGAAGGAAAACTAGGAGGGAATCAACACCCATTAACTAAAGATCGTAAAGGAGAATGGGGAATGGATATAGGTGGTAGTAGTGGTCGAGGAAGAATGAGAATTATTTATACCAAAGATGATGACAAGATAACTATAAAAGACATAACGGATTATCATTAAAATCATACGAGGAGATACAGATGAGTTGGAACTACAGAGTAATAGATAGATATGATGGAGAATTAGCAATATTTTCAGTATATTATTATGAAGATGGTCGAATAAGAGGGGTTAGTGCTGATCCTTCTGCACCAAGAGGTTATGAGGGCAATATCGAAGATTTAAAAGCAGACCTCAAGAGATATTCAGAGGCTCTTTTGAAGCCTATTTTAGTTGATAAAGGAAATGATGTATATGAGGAGAAGAAAGTCTAACTCGATGGCTTCTCTACCTCCCACCACCTCTACATTAACCCCATCCCAGGATAAAGGGGTCAGGTGATAACGATAACTCAATCGTCTCGTCACCCTTTGGCTCGCTCCCAAGTTGCACTTGGGAGTGTATATGAGAATTTGCAAGCAGAAAATGACATAATCATGCTGTAAGTTGCGTAACTTAGTTACGCAATACATACGAGCTTGACTGTGTAGTTCTCATATACACTCCACAACTCAGTTATGGAGCAAGGGATCATTTCCGTCTAAAAAAAGTGATGAAGAGATAGGAGACAGCGTTTAAAACGCCGTCACCCCATCCAGCTGCAGCCTGAACATCAACTCTTTCGCCTTTTGGTGTCCGTTGTGCGCCGCCATGCGACAGAACTCTATCGCCTTCTCCTGGCTCGCTTCGCAGCCAAGTCCCTGGTCGTACATCGCGCCGAGATTGAACTGCGCCTGCGGGTTGCCTGCAAGCGCAGCCTTTTTGAAGAGGATGAAGGCTTTGGAGTAATCCTGCTCTACCCCTCTCCCCTCCTTGTAGAGGATCGCGAGGTTGTTGAAGGCGTCGATATTGCCCCGCTTGGCCGCCTCCTCGTACCAGAAAGCTGCCTCGGAGTAGTTCTGCGCGCACCCGTCGCCGTTCTCGAGCATCATCGCCGCCTCGAACTGCGCCATCGGCACCTCTCTCGTCGCCGCCTCGAGGTAGAGCCCGTTCGCTCTCGCCGTATCGCGCTCCACACCGAAACCGTTGAAGTAGAGGAACCCCAGGTAGTAGAGCGCCACGGCGTCCTTCCGCTCCGCCATCGCCGAGGCCAGCTCACAGGCTCTGCGGTAGTCTCCGGCGACGATCGCCTGGTAAATTTCGTTGTGCATCGTATCCCCTTTGTTTGGTCGGGATATTATACTTCATTTCGTTGAGTATATCGAAACCATTCCGCTTTTTAAGAGAAAAAAGGTTATTCTAATATGAATAAATATTAAATCAAAAGGCCGTTCTTTGAACAAAATAGCTCTATCACTCATTCTGGCAGCCTCCATGACCACATTTGCGGTCGCAGAGGGGCTCGACGATATCGTCACTATCAATGAAGAACCCGTGGTAGAAGAAGCTTCCCCCACAGCTCCCGCGGCAAACACAGCATTCTATTTCGGCGGTGCATACGGCATGGCGACCAACGCTGTCGACGGGCTCCAGCTCCCCGGCAGCACCGTGAACTATGAGCTCACCACCGACCACAGCGCGCTGCTGCTCCTGAGCGGTGTCAGGATCGACGATATCTTCTCGGTCGAGCTCAGATACTGGAAAGGGGTCGGCGATGCCACTGTCGATATCGACAGCTCCACGACGACAGCGCTGGAGAATGAAGAGCTGAACGCATGGGGTATCTATATGAAACCCGGCTACCAGGTCGTCCCGGAGGTCAATGTCTACGCCCTCCTTGGTTTCGCCGCCACTACCGTCGACAAGACGGACTTCGCATCGGTAGACCTGGACAAGGACGGCATATCGCTCGGTGTCGGTGCATCGTTCAGCTTCACCCCCGGTTTTGCCGTCTTCGTAGACTATACCAGCCTCTACAATGACGAGTTCGCATACCCGTCAGACACTTACAGCGACAAGAGCGTCGGCTGGACACAGGATCACAGTGTCGATGTGTTCAACTTCGGGGTGACCTACCAGTTTTGATCCCCCATGCGGGGCTGATCGGCAGAGTCAGCTATCCCTGAGACCAAATAAATTTTCCCCCCATTTTTCCAAAACCCCTTGCGCTGTGACAAAATTTGGTTACAATCTTTGAAATCTCCCCAAAGGTTTTGAGATGGAACCGTTATTTATTCTTCTATTGATCATCGTTATCACTATACTGTTCAGACGGATCGGTCAGCTCGAATCGAAGCTCGAAGAGCTCGAAGATCGATTTGAACGCTACACCTATGAAACACGGCAACAAAGTAAGGGAGACTTGCGCTCTCCGCTCGATATGCGGCAGCAGCACACCGAGAAACCGCCGACGAAAGCAGCATCGCAGCCTCCCGCCTCACAGACCCCGGCAGCCGCGGGCAGCAGGGAGCCGAGCACCCCGTCGCCCAAACCCGGCAGGACGATCCAGTTCACCAGACCCAATACCATGATCAAAGCGGACACCCCCGAGACCAAGGTCGCCCCGGAAGCCGCCCAGCCCAAACCTGAAGTGAATGCGATCAAAGAGACACCAAAAGTTCCAGAGCCGACCCCTCCGAAACCGGAAACCAAACCTCTCCAGACAGACAACACCGCCCATAGGATCAATGCCCCTCATATCAACGACAAAGCGGAGACGGTCAAAGAATCGAAACCTGTTGCAGAAACGACACCGCAGCCTGTAGAGAAAAGCGTCGAAAAGAGCGAAGAAAAAGCCGCTCCGGTGAAACTGGCAGCAACAGAAACGGTTGCCAAAAAGATCAACGCTCCCCATATCAGTGATGATAAAAAGATCGTCAAAGAGCTCGAAGCGGCTCCGCAAAATGCCGAAATGAAGCCGATCCCGGTAGTCGCCAAAGAGAAGCCGACAGTAGTGGAAGAGCGTGTCCGAAAGGTAGACGCTCCGTATATCGGTCAAGACAAAACAGAAGCCGTCAAAGAGATCAAAGAGCCTGTAACAGAGAAAGTAGCAGCTCCGGCAGCGATCGCGGTAAAAGTGCCGGAGAGTGTAGAGGAGAGCAGACCTGGGATCGTAGGGGTACTCTTCTCCAAACTCTTCGAGCTGATCCGCAGGTACTTCACCGAGGGGAATATCCTGGTGCGTATCGGCGGGATCGTCCTCTTCATCGGTCTGGCATTTCTGGTCAAGTATGCCGCCGAGAACAGCATGATCAGCATGGAGTTCAGGCTCATCTCGATCGCCCTTTTCGCGCTGGCACTGCTCTATACAGGATGGAGGCTGCGTGAACGGGAGGGGCACTACGGGACGATCCTCCAGGGGCTCGGGGTGGCGATCTTCTACCTCGTGGTCTACGCTGCGGCGAAGCTTTATGTGATGCTCCCGCTTAAGGCCGCCTTCTTCCTGATGCTGATGATCGTCATCGTCGGCTCGCTGCTGGCGGTGATGCAAAACGCCCTGCCGCTGGCACTTTTCGCGATCAGCGGCGGCTTCCTCGCGCCGATCCTCACATCCGAGGGCGGGGGCTCCCATGTGATCCTCTTCAGCTACTACGCGCTGCTCGATGCGGGTATCGTCGGTATCGCATGGTACAGGTCATGGCGTGTCCTCAACTTCACCGGGTTCACCTTCACCTTCGTCATCGCCACATGGTGGGGCGTCCTCAAGTATGAGCCCGCGCTGCTGCTGAGCACCGAGCCGTTCCTGATCCTCTTCTTCCTCTTCTACCTGGCGATCTCGATACTCTTCACCCTCAAGCAGCCATTCAAACCGAGAGCCTTTATCGACGCCACGCTGGTGTTCGAGCTCCCGGTCGTCGCTTTCGCGCTCCAGGTATCGCTCGTAGGTGAGATAGAGAATGCCGTCCTCTACTCCGCCCTCGGCGTGGGGACGATCTACCTCGTCCTCTCGAAGATACTCTTCGGCTACCGGCAGATGGAGCTCCTCGCAGAGGCGTTCCTGGCGCTGGGCGTGGTCTTCTATACGATCGCCGTCCCCTACGCCCTCGATGACCATCTCACCTCCGCGCTGTGGGTACTCGAAGCAGCCGCCGTGATCTGGGTATCGCTGCGGCAGGAGCGGGGGTATGCGAGAGTCTTCGGTTACTTCTTCCAGACCCTCGCTGTCGGACTCTTCATAGCCTCCACGATCTTCAGGTATTCCCCCAACGCTTTCGTCAATGTGATCTTCATGGAGTATGCGCTGGTGATTGCCGCCACCCTCTTCACCTCCTATATGCTCTATGCCTACTCGAGGTCGCATCACTACAGTTTCAGCGGCAGGACGGCATCCCGCTTCTTCCTAGTCGTCGGGCTGGGGGTATGGCTCCTCGCCGGGGTATTCGAAGCGCAGAAGTTCTCGGAGCCGTTCGGCAATGTGATGCTCCTCTATGTCACCCTCGGGACGGTGCTCTTCGCGCTGATCGCTTCGAGGCTCAGGTGGGAGGAGATGACCGATCACCTCCAGTACTACCTTTTCGCAGGGGTGATACTCTTCGCCATACTTGGAGAACGCTATTTCGCTTCCCACCCCTTTGAGGGTGCCGGGTTCACCGCGGTCACGCTCTTCTTCTTCATCCATTTCAAGCTCCTCTCCACCGTAGGGCGTGAATGGAAGCTCCAGCCCATCCTCCACCCGCTGGGGCTCTGGCTGCTGGTCGGGATCATGATGCGCGAGATGCACTACAAGATGACGCTGGCAAGCGACATCGCCGCCCTCCAGATGCTCGGCATGGCGGCTCTCCCCCTTCTCCTCTCGTGGTGGTTCACATCCAGAAGCTTCTCCCTCATGCGCTGTGAAGAGAGCTACAGGGGTATCGGTACGAGCGGTCTTCTCACGATGCTCTTCATCGCCAGCATCCCGTACGCCTTCGCCGACGCTCTCAGCGCTGCTCTTTTCGTCCTCGAAACTACCGCCATCGCCGGGATACTCGCCAGACAGGGGAGAGTACAGCGCGTCACCTTCGTCTACTTCCTCCAGATGATCACGATCGCACTTTTCCTCGGTATCTCGGTCACCATGACCGCTGAACGAGCCTTTGTCAATCCGACCTTCCTCGGGTACATCATCGTCATCGCCGCCGTGCTCCTCTCTTCCTACAGGCTAGGTTACGGCGCGGGAGAACGGCACCACAGGGCATCGCTCTTCTTCCTTGTGCTCGCATTTGCCGTATGGATGTTCGGCGGACTCCTCGAAGCGCACAGGCTCGCCTATCCGCCGGGCAATGTGATGCTGGTCTATATTGCATTTGGCGCAGTTATCTTCAGCGCTATCGCCCGGAGATACGGATGGAGCGAGCTTGTCGCTGCCCTCCAGTACTACCTCTTCGCAGGCCTTTTGGCCTCGCTGACACTGGTGGAGCACGCCATCACTTCCCACCCCTTCGGTGAGCTGGGTATGCTCGGCGTTGTCTCGTTCTTCGCCGTCCACTATGCCCTGCTGGTACGCTTCGAGAGCAAGTGGAGTATCCAGTCCATCCTCCACCCGCTCGGGCTTTGGACACTCGTCGCGGTACTGATGCGGGAGATAGGATACCAGGCGGGGCTTGTCAGTGATGCCCCCGTATGGCAGGCGGTCGCCGTGGCTGCCCTCCCCATCGCCCTCGCTCTGCGGATGAGCCTCAGGGTGCGCTTCCTCCCCGCGGTCTTCGAACGATACCATGAGAACTACCGGACCATAGGGGTCAACGGTCTCTTTGTGATGCTCACGGCGATGACCCTCTCCTATGCGCTGCACGACTATCTGAGCAGTGTTCTTCTCATCATCGAGAGCTCGCTGATCATCTGGGTATCCCTCAGACTGGGCAATACGAAAAATCTCATCCTCGCAGAGCTCCTGCAGGCATTTTCGATCCTGCTGCTCCTCTATTCGGCTCTCCAGCAGTCTGTCGCCGTCCCCTTTCTCAACGAAGTATTCGCCGGGTTCACGATCGCCGTAGCCGCTCTCCTCTTCTCGGCATACCGTATCCATCTCTACAGCAGGGCAGATCAGCCCTTCCAGAAAAAAGCCTCATGGCTCTTCATGGCCGCCGCCCTGCTCGTCTGGCTCTTTGCCGGGATACTGGAGGCGGGGAGAGTCGCAGAGCCGTTCGGCAATGTGATGCTCCTCTATATCGCGGCGGGCGCTGCGCTCTATGCGACGCTCGCCCTCCGGCTGCGCTGGCGTATGCTGATGCGCGCCCTCGAGCTCTACCTCTTTGCCGGGATGATCTTCTTCGTGAACCTTGTCGGGCACTATACCGTCTCTCATCCATTCGAGGGGCTGGGAATGGCCGCCGTGGTGTCGTTCTTCGCGGTGCATTTCATGCTCCTTGCCCGGATGGACAGGGCGTGGAAGATACAATCATCTCTCCATCCTCTCGGGCTCTGGCTGCTCGTCGCGGTCATGATGCGAGAGATCGCGTACCAGGTGGGGATCGTCACCGATGCGCTTGTGTGGCATACGCTCAGTGTAGCCGCGCTCCCCCTCTCGCTGGCGCTCTGGATGAGCTTCAGGGAGAGCTTCCTCCCTCTCCGCTTCGAGCGATACCATGAGAGCTACAGGAACCTCGGTGTGAACGGTCTCTGGATGCTGCTGGTCGCGGCGACCCTCTTCTATGCATTCGACGACTATCTCAGCAGCGTCCTCCTGATCGTCGAGACTGCGATCATCATCTGGGTAGCCCTCAAACGAGGCAAAGCGAACACTCTGTCCCTCTCGGAGTTCGCGCAGAAGTTCGCTATCGTCCTCCTGGTCATCTCCTCCCTGCGCCAGAGCGCCGAGAGACCGTTTATCAACGAAGTCTTCTTCGGTCTGGCGGTCGCTATAGCCGCGCTCCTCTTCTCGGCATACAGAATCGGCCGCGATACCGGAAGTGGGCAACAGCAAAAGAACTCATGGATCACGCTGGGGGCAGCCCTCGCCCTCTGGCTCTTTGCCGGAATATTGGAGGCCGGAAGGGTCACAGGGTCTCTGGCTCATGTGATGCTCCTCTATATCGCAGCGGGTGCGGCGCTCTATACGGTTCTCTCACTGAAACTCCAATGGCGGGAGATGATGCGCGCGCTGGAGTTCTACTTCTTTGTCGGCCTGTTCTTCCTCATGACCCTCGCCGGACGCGGTATCGCACCGCACCCATTCGATGTGCTGGAGACTGTCGCCGCAGGATCGTTCTTCGTGATGCATTTCGTGCTGCTGGCCCACGTATCAGAGGAGTGGAAGCTACGCTCCTGGCTTCATCCTCTCGGGCTCTGGATCATCGTCGGGTTCCTCACCTCAAAGCTCTATTTCCAAGTCTCTCTCCTGAGCGACGATCTGGCAATCCACTCCGTCTCATTGGTGCTGATACCGATGGTGGTCTCGTGGTGGATCATGGTACACAGGCACTTCCTCCCCCTCTCGCTGCGGGCGTATGAGGAGAACTACAGGAGTGTCGGCGTCGGCGGCATGATGGCGTTCGTGATGCTCTGGGAGCTTTACAGTTTCACCCTCGTCGGCGAGTCGTTCTCGATCCGCTCGGTGGAGATATTCAACCCGCTCAATATCGTCGATATCCTGGTGCTAGTGATCTTCTCGTACTGGTTCTATATCAATAAAGACCGCTTCGAGCATCGGGTCAGGATGGGGGCGTTCGTCTCCATCGCCCTGCTGAGTATGCTGCTGATCTCGGTGATACTGGCGCGGTTCGTCCACCACTTCGCGGCGGTGCCGTATACCCTCTCCGGGCTCTTCGGCAATATGCTCTTCCAGATGGGGCTCTCGATCCTCTGGAGCATACTGGCGATCGTCGCGATGCTCTTTGCCAAATCTCTCTCCCACAGGCTCCTCTGGATCGCAGGGTTTTCGGTACTCCTCCTCGTCGTCCTGAAGCTCTTCGTCATAGAGCTCGCGGGGAGCGGTACGATCGAGAGGATCGTCTCCTTCATAGCGGTGGGAGGGCTCATGCTGATCATCGGCTACTACGCCCCGCTGCCGCCCCGCAGAGAGGTGACGGAGAGTGCGGAAGAGAATTCTGTGGTAATGGAAGCAGAAGGGGAAGAAGAGAAGCAGAGGTAAACCTGGTCGCGTGCGAGAGACTAGCATCTAGCTCTTGGGTGTGCGCCGATACAGTTGTTTGTGCCTGATTTCTCGACCCGTCCGAAACCTAAAAAAAAAGGGGGGGGTGCGCTATAGAAAAGATTTATAAAGAGGGTAGAGCTGGCTAAAACGGGGTTGGAGAGGGAGCTAAATTATGCGCGGAGTCTTTCTGCGTTTGCTGCAAAGCTAGTGGCGGGGAAGAGCGCTTTATTTTCCAGTATTTTTTTGGCTTGATCGACCTCTAAACCGGATTTTGAACAGGCGACATCGAACAGTTCGTTGTTTTTCAAAAGTCTTATAAGTACTTTTACTCTTGTTTGTTGTGTTATATTGTGTATAAAAATGGTGTTTCCTTGAATTACTTTTTTGGATTGTTTTTCGTGATTGGTTGCGGGAGCCGGATTTGAACCGACGACCTTTGGGTTATGAGCCCAACGAGCTACCGAACTGCTCTATCCCGCGACAGATATAAGTAAATTGGATATAAATTATAGATAAGAAAGCTACAAGTTAGAATGCCAGTATAGCCACATAAACTTAACGGGACATTAAGATTTGTATAATTTTGTGTTTTTATAGTGGGAATGTGCTATTTCGGTGTTTTTCTTCTTGTTCTATCCACTCCCGTGGAAAAATAAGAGCTCAAGAGTGTTTGCTGTATTTTTGGAGTGGATGGTGGATTCCATCTTCACCCTTGTTTCCGATAGACTGTAGGGCGCTGTCCCCTGACAGCACTGCATACTACGCATAGAGGGATTGTGATTATCATATTGAGAGACTCTTCTCAGGGAGGATCTTCAAAATATATATCTCCCCTTTCTGCTCGATCTGGTTCTCCTCTCTGAGTATGATCTCCTCTTTTTCTATGACCTCAAATCCGTTCTCAAGACATAGAGATTCTACATACTCCATAGTATGGGAGTACCTTCCGCTTTTGCCCAGCTGAGAACTTGCCGGATCGATTTCAGTAGAGAGTTCGATAGAGAATATAAAGTAAGCATTCCTGTTGAGATGCTCTTTCACACGGGAAAAAACAGTTTGCAGGTCTTGAATATATATAAAAACATCTGCTGCTATGATAAGATCGAACTCCTGTACATTGACCAGAAGAAAGTTATGGATATCATCGACATAGAGGTCGGTGTAGATATCTTTTTTTCTTGTCTCTTCTATCATATTGGACGATATATCCACACCTACCAGATCAGGGAACTGATCCACTATAGTCTTTCCCAGTAGTCCCGTACCGCACCCGAGGTCCAATACCCTGGAGTTTTTGGGATGATCCAGAGTTTTGAGTTTCTCTTTGATGATAAAGGGGACTTGATATTTGAGTGAACTGACGAGATGATCTTCGAAATGATCGGCATACCTGTCGAAAAGGTCTCTTGCATACTCTCCTATAGAGTATTCGTTGTCTGTTTTTTTGTCCAGAGATGCCAGGAGATGGTTCGCACCCGGATGTCCCGGTAACTTTTCCAGAGTTTTGTAGAGATATTCGATCATCCTTTTTTCATTTCTTCTTTTTCTATAGTACTGTGCTATCGAGAAAAGAGCACTGTGGAAGTCAGGATTGATCCTGATCACTTTTTCGAGATAAAAGAAGCTCAGCTCATGCTTATTGAGCTTGTCGTAGGTTTTTGCCATATCATAGAGACAGAGATAAAACTCTCTATTAAGTCTGATCGCTTTTTTGAAAAAGAGTAAAGCCTGTTCATACTCCTTGTTCTCTCTATACAATAGTCCGAGAGCATGATAGGCGCTGAAGTTTGCAGCATCCTCTCGTAAGATGTCTTCGTATAGAGCTTTTGCTTCTGTTATCGATCCTGATTTCTGAAGTTCCACGGCTTTTGCAAAAGCCTGTTTGATTGTAGGTTGTGTTTTCATATTAGCAGCTCCAAAGGACTGAGCTGCAGAAAATATTAGTCAAGGGATTAGGTCAAAAAAGATAAAAATAGGCTCTGACCGAGTATACCATTAAATATTTAACAGTAGAGTAGTTTAGATAATTTTATCTTTTCTTGATGATTGGATATTGTGGTGTTTTTTGTGGGGAAGTGATGAACTTTCATCCCACAGACAAACCCACATCGCTGTTTTGATCCTCGTGAGGTGCATAGAGTCTCCTGATATCCTCTATCGTGATCTTGTTGCTGTCGATCAGCCGGAGCAGGATATCAAGCGGTTTGCTTTGCGTGTTCTCACCTACTTCATATTTGTGAAATGCTCTCACACCGCCGCCGAAGAGTTCCGAAGCCTCTTTTTGCGAGAGGTGGTTGTTTTTTCTGATCCTTGCGAGATCTTTACCGGTGAGCAGGTCATCGACTTCGCGTTTGAAATCGGCTAACTCTTTTTTGGACTGCCTGAGGTCGGCGGGAGAGAGGAACCCTTCGCCGCACACTTCGCAGTAGTCGCCGCTCTGTTCGATCTCCCTGGTATGATCCTTATACTTATACTCGATCATTTTCGTGTCACGGGCAATCTTGCCGCTGCATAGTGGACAGTTTGTCATTATTTCTCCTTGAATGAGATCACGATAGCCTTCTCTACGATCTGAAGCTTGATATAGAGATCGATCCCTTTGGCATGTTTGTGGTACACATCCTGCCAGCTCTCCGGGTTCTTTTCAGAAGGCATGCTTTTGTAAATATCTTTCGGATCAAGCGCCAAAATAGTTTCCAGTGTCTCTTCATCGCTGAACCCGAGCGCGGTATAGCTTACTCTCGAGCTGTTGGTGATGCAATAATCCCCGCTCTTTATCAATCTCTTGATAGCTTTGAGATCATAACGGGGGATGACCAGAGTGTTTCTCATGATCTATCCTTGATATTCAGAGACATAATAACCAAATAGGTTATTTTTTGTCAAGAAATGCGGGTGTATCGGTTCATATATTCTGTATCTGCTTCTTCTCATAGATGGAGTTTAGCATCAGAATTTATGTTTAGTTGGATTATCTGTCATATTGTCATATTTGCTACTCGTTCCATCCACTCCCGTGGTGGAACAGCTGATTCCCAGATACGGTCTTGCCACTGTAGCTCATTTGATCGTTGGGCATCTCATCTGCATTCCGCCAGGGGACTGGCGGAACGAGTGAACTTCTGTGGTGGAACAGCTGATTTCCAGATACGGTTATTTGCCACTGTAAATCATTTGATCGTTGGGCATCTCATCTGCATTCCGCCAGAGGACTGGCGGAACGAGTGAAGCATCTTGATTTATGTTTTGTTGGTTTATCTGTCATATTGTCATATTTATTACTCGTTCCATCCACTCCTGTGGTGGAACAGCTGATCTCCGGATACGGTTATTTGCCGCTGTAGCCCATTTGATAGTTGGGCATTTCATCTGCATTCCGCCAGAGGACTGGCGGAACGAGTGAAGAACTAGCTATAAATATTGCATTACCTAAATATCTTATTAAAAGATTAAGTAGAGATAAGAGTAAGGCAGTACAGTCATCTATTGGACTTAATCCTAATACACCAACGGATATTCTCGTTGAGTTTAGTAAGAAACCCTGTGTTTTTTATAGACTTTATGTTGCGGAAAATATTAATACTCCACCTGAAGTTCTTGAAGTATTAGCACAAGACAATGGAGATTCCCTTTCTGCAATTGACTGTGATGAAGAACCATTTTTTATTAGACCAACTACAAGTAAAGATATTCGTTTAAATATTGCAGAAAATTCTAGTACGCCCAAGCATGTAATAAAAGAGTTGTGTAAGGATGAGGATATTGATGTTGCGAATATGGCAAAAAATAAACTTGTTCGTTACGACGATATTCGTCGTAATGCATAGTGGTCGTTGGATGGAAGTGAGGTATGGATTACCACAGGAGCGTGGGAACTAAGAAAAACAAGAAAAAATTTCTATTGACTAAGACTTAAAATTTTTTCTATCCAATTATCAAATCGCTTTGCATTTGAACGAATAGCATGAAGTCCTATATCAAAAGCAAACCCTTCACCATGAAAGACCTTATCATATTTATTAGATTCAAGTTCAAACAATTCTTCTAATCTTTTATGTGGAGCTGTTTGTGGAGAATCATTGATGAGTTCTATGTCCTGATATTGACTTACAATTTTAACCATTTCTTTTTCTATTAAATCATTTCCAAAATAATCTGTAAAAACTTGTGGTTTACTAAAGAGTAGTGTTTCAAACTCATATTTTTGGACATATGGTATAAATTTACCACTATTGAAAAGCTTATACATATTTTGTTCGAGTTCATCGACATCATTTGTTGGTCTATTACTAAATCCATAAAAGTCATAAAATGTAGTAACGAAATCAAAAGAGTGAAGAAGTTTTTGTACTTCACTTTTTATTCTGTCGATATTAATACATCCACCTTTATGTTTTCTACCACATTTATCTTTACTCGTTGACACAATAATTGGTGTCATTTCAATTTCATAGTTTCTGAAGAATGGTGTTAGGACTTTTTGAGAAAAAGCATATTCAGTTTGTCCTTCGACAGATAGCCCAATCCTAATCATAACTTGGAACTCCACCGATGAGATTTTTTTGCCACATTTCACCTACACTATATTCTTCAAACCAATCTTTATATTCTTCACTATTCAATCTTGTAAATGTTGTAGCATTATCTTTTGTATCTGCTATGATAATATCATTGATATCAAAAAAGTCTGCAAAGGTCGCTGACTGTGTAGAAGCAATTATTTGTGTGTTGTTTGACGCTACTCTAAAAAGTGAAGCCAAAATTTGCAGTGCAAAAGGATGTAGGCCCAATTCCGGTTCATCAAGAAGTATCATTGTAGGTAATTTAGGTTGCAATAATAGGGTTGCCAAACATATGAAACGAATAGTTCCATCTGAGAGGTCATTGGCATCAAAATAAAGATCACTCCCTTTGTGTTTCCATCGAAGTCGTATCATATCACAATTGGCAACATCAGATTCCAGTATAAAATCATGAAAGAATGGAGCTACTCTTTGTATAGTTTTCACTATTTTTCTATACTCATATTCATGATTTTTTTTAATGTAATAGAGAAATGCAGGTAAGTTTCCACCGTCAACTGCCAATGAATAGTAATCATTTATATTGCATGGTTGCTTCATTGGGGAAGCTTTACTGGTATCATGAAAATGATAAACTTTCCAATCTTGTAAATATCGAACTATATGCCCTAATGGATCTTTTGAGTGTGGTTGAGATGGTAATTTAGATTCTTTACTACCTTGGCTATTAAGAGGATGTTTTTTAGTACCACCAAAATAACCAATTTTATCTCCAAAAAAATATCCTGTTTCACTTTTAAATATAAGTCCATCATTAGCGGTAGGTAATAAGGTGGCCTGATAACCATTAGGTGTAAAAAGCATTGAAAAGTTCAAGATATTCGTAGTTTTAGTTCCAAAATGAAGAATTTTATTTGCACCTCCACATTGTGCAACATATAATTCTAACTCCTTTTCTAGAATCTTTCTAACAAAGTTAAAGAAACCAATAAAGTTACTTTTTCCAACACCATTTGCACCAATTAGAATATTAATAGAAGAAAATTCAATTTCAAGCGATTTGATAGATTTATAGCCGTTTATTTTTAGCTGATCTAATTTTCCAAGCTTTTCCACGATTTTCCCTTCATCAATTAATACCTACCCAAACACCCTCAACTCAGCCTCAACCTTCTCCAGCTTACTCTCTGCATTCGCCAGAGCTTCCTTATTCTCAGCCACGACCGCTTCAGGGGCGTTGGCTACGAATCTTTCGTTGGAGAGCATGCCGCTCAGTTTGGCTACCTCTTTTTCGAGCTTCTCTTTCTGCTTGGTGAGCTTGGCGATGATGGCGCTGAGATCGATCTCGTCTGTCGGGATGAAGACCTCTAGGTTGTCCGATACATCGGTGACAGAGTTCTCGACTTTGCTATCGACGAACTCGATCTCCTCGACCTTGGCGAGCTTCTCGATGAACGGTTTGGCTACCGCCGTGTCGATCTGCGTGTTCAACTTCACATAGGCTTTGGCGATGCGGCTGTTGCCCATGTCGATGATGACCTTGGCTCTGCGGATGGCGGTGATCGTCTCCTCGATGATCGCGAACATCGCTTCCGCCTCGTCGTCCCTGCTGATACCCTGCGGGAAGCGCATCACCATGACAGAGTCGCCCTCTTCGAGCGTCGTGCCGCTGAGCTTGTGGTAGAGGTACTCGGAGATGAACGGCATGAACGGGCTGATCATCTTGAGCGTCTCTTTGAAGATCGCGCCGAGCTCTACGATGGACTCTTTGGACGCCTTCGAGTACTCGATACCCCAGTCACAGAACTCGTTCCATACGAACTTGTAGAGGGCGCTCGCAGCGTCGTTGAACCTGTACTCTTCGATCGCTTTGCGGATATCCTCGACCGCGAGACCGAGGCGGCTCTGCATATATTTCCCTAGCGGTGTCGTCACCTCTGTGTCGGCGAGGTCGGCGAAAGTGTCGACATTGAGCTGGAGGAAGTTGGACGCGTTGTATATCTTGTTGGTGAAGTTCCTGAACTGCTCGAGGTTCTTCGCACCCAGCTTGATATCACGCCCCTGCACCGCGAGGAACGCGAGGGTGAAACGGATGATATCGGCGCTATGCTCCTCGACCATATCGAGCGGGTCGATGACATTGCCCTTGGACTTGGACATCTTCGCACCGTGCTCGTCGCGGACGAGGGCGTGCATATAGATATCCCTGAACGGCAGCTGCCCCTGGAAGTGCTCGCCCATCATCATCATCCTCGCAACCCAGAAGAACATGATATCGAAGCCCGTGATAAGGAGTGAGTTCGGGTAGAAGTCCGCGAGGTCTGTGTCGCGGAATGTCTCGCCCATCCTGCCGCCGTTGCCCCAGCCCAGAGGTGAGAACGCCCAGAGAGCCGAGCTGAACCATGTATCGAGGACATCGGGGTCCTGGTGGATGTTCTTGGACGCACAGTGCGGGCACGCCTCGGGCTCGTCGTGTTTGTCCGCCCACTGGTGGCCGCAGTCGTCGCAGTAGAATACCGGGATACGGTGCCCCCACCAGAGCTGACGGGAGATACACCAGTCGCGCAGCTCGTCCATCCATGCGCGGTAGCTGTTGAGCCAGTGCGGCGGGTGGAACTTCGCTTCGCCCGCGTAGGTCTTCTCGATAGACTTCTTCGCCACCTCGCTGCGGACGAACCACTGCTTGGAGATGTACGGCTCGACGATGTTCTTGCATCGGTAGCAGTGCCCTACCTGGTGGACATGCTCCTCGATCTTGACGATGTAACCCTCTGCCTCGAGCTTCGCTACGATAGAAGCGCGCGCTTCGAGCCTCTCCATCCCTGCGAACTCACCGCAGTAGTCGTTGAGTATACCTTTTTCATCAAATACGGTGATGAACTCGAGGTCGTGTCTCTTGCCCACCTCGTAGTCGTTCTGGTCGTGTGCCGGAGTGACCTTGACCACGCCCGTACCGAATGTCATATCGACATGCTCGTCGGTGATGATCTTTATCTTTCTATCTGTGAGCGGGAGGAGTACCTCTTTGCCCACGATATCCTTGTAGCGCTCATCCTCCGGGTGAACCATGATCGCGGTATCGCCGAAGTAGGTCTCGGGTCTGGTGGTCGCTACGGTGATGTGTCCGCTGCCGTCGGCGAAGTGGTAGTTCATGTGGTAGAAACGCCCGTTGACCTCGTCGTGCTCGACTTCGATGTCAGAGAGCGCGCCGTCGTGGGTACACCAGTTGACCATGTAGTTGTTCTGGACGATCATCCCTTCGTTGTAGAGGTGGACGAAGGCCTCTTTGACCGCCTCTTTGAGCCCCTCATCCATCGTGAAGCGCTCTCTGCTCCATGCAGGAGAGACACCGAGCTTGCGCATCTGGTGGACGATGGTACCGCCCGAGAACTCCTTCCACTTCCATACTCTCTCGAGGAACGCTTCACGCCCGAGCTCCTCCTTGGTCGTCCCCTCTGCTAGGAGCTGCTTCTCGACGACATTTTGCGTCGCAATCCCTGCGTGGTCGGTGCCCGGCTGCCAGAGGGTCTTGTAGCCGTCCATCCTCTTGTATCTGGTGATGATATCCTGGAGGGTAAAGGTCAATGCGTGACCGATATGGAGGCTTCCAGTGACATTGGGCGGCGGCATCATAATGGCGAAGTTCTTGCCAGCTTCCTGTATCTTCTCGTTGCCGTCCACTTCGAAGTAGCCGCGCTCCTCCCATATCTTGTAGAAGCTCTCTTCGACCTCTTTTGGGTTGTATCTGTTGTTGTTTTCGCTCATTTTGTATCCCGTATTTGACTTGGTTTGCGTCTTGTAAAGTTGTTGCGATTATAGCGAAAGGGTGCTTTATAACAATATTTTTTGGATACAATAACCCAAATCACATAAGGAGAAGTAATGAAAAAAGTTCTTGCTACAGCAGCATTCCTCTCTGTGGGGATACTCCAGGCCGATATCCCCGTCATGATCGATAGCGGCGGCGAAGACCTCGACCCCTGTTCGCTCGCCGAAGTGAGAGGGCTTGACCCCAGGGGCGACGGCTTCCTCGCCGTGCGCGGCGAGCCCAACGGCAACGGTGCCATCCGTGACAAGCTCCACAACGGCGACAAAGTATGGTACTGTGACGAGGCCGGCAAATGGGTCGGTATCGTCTACGGCAAAAACTGCGGCGTGAGCTCCCCCGTCAACCCGCCGAAACCCTACAGCGGCAGTTGCAAGAGCGGATGGGTCTTCGGGAAATGGGTCACGGTGATAGCGGGGTGACAGGGAAATAGAAGTGAGACTTCAGTCTCACCCTCTCTTCCGTTCGAAATACCCGGTGAGGTTAGAACCTCACTTTCTTGGTGGTAGGGTGGGCTTGCCAGCCCACCAAGTGTTTCAATAACAACAATCGTGCAGCTATTTATGTATGCGCAATATTCGGTGGGCTAGCAAGCCCACCCTACACTCAATCGGCAAAAACGCAGTGCTTCGACTCTTTGGTCTTGACTGCTTTCTTCGCGCTCACTTTCCCTTTCCTGCTCACCGTTATCTCCTGCGTGAAGACTCCGCACTCACCCATATTGGCAAGGGTGTTCTCGTAGGTGTAGATCACCTTGTAGCCGTTCCCGGTGACAGCGTACCGATCGGACATCTGGTTGTCTTCCTTGTCCCTCATATTGTCATTGAGCCAGAGGACGAGCTTGAGCTCGGCAGGGGTGTCGATATCCCCGAGATAGTCGACCACATCCCTGGTCTCGTTCATCCTTACCTGCTTCCCGTCACTGTGGATTGCGAATCCATTGCTGACCCGGCTGACACACCCCATCATCAGGCACATCATACTCTTGCGGATATCCGCCCCGTTGATCATTGGCTTGATGGCTTTGAACCGTTTGACAAGCTGAGGATCAAAAGAGCTCAGCACCCTGGAGCCTGCCTGTACCTCGAGATATGCTTTTTTCGTGTCGACAGTATCGCCATCGCCGCTATACATCCGAATCTCCATGTAGTCCACCCCCTCTTTGAGGTGGAAATCCTTCGCCGAGAATTTCCCCAACGCTTTGAGAGGCTTGTACCCTCCGCCGAACGCCACAACGCTCACTAGAACAGCCAATAGTACTTTACGCATTTTATACTCCTTTGTCTCTATATTCACTATTGTAACAAAAAAGAGACTAAATATATTTGGATACAATACGGCTAATAATATAAAAAGCTTCTCTGGTAACTATAAAAGTGTTTCAAAAGCGAGTGCGACAAGCCATGCGCCAAACCCTGACAAGGGCGCTTGCGTTCGCATGGCGCAGGAGTATTCGCTTTTGGAACGGGTTTCAGAGATGCCCCAAAGGGAAAATTTGGCTCTCATCGACCTCTTCAATATCAAAAAACAGTACGATATCAAGCTCCTCCTCGACGATGTCGATTTCCACCTCGCCGAAGGGGAGAGGATAGCCGTCGTGGGACAGAACGGCTGCGGCAAATCGACGCTAATGCAGATCGTCATCGGCAGCGAGCAGCCCACCGAGGGGCGGAGGATCACCGACCAGTCGGTACAGATAGAGATGCTCGCCCAACAGCCCCGTTTCGAGCCGAGTCTCAGCGTACGCGAAGCGATCGTGAACGAGCTGACCGAGCTCCAGGCGGCAAAGAAAAGATTTGAAGAGCTCTCCGTAGAGATAGCGACGCGCCACGACGATCCCGCCCTCCAGCGTGAACTCTCCGCCGTCACCGCCTACCTCGACCACCACAACGCATGGAGCCTCGATGACAAGGTCGAGAGGGTCTTGCAGGAGTTCAAGCTCAAGGAGTACGAGAACCGCCTCGTCGTGACCCTCTCGGGGGGAGAGCAGCGCCGCGTCGCCCTTGCCTCACTCATCCTCAAGAAGCCCGATGTACTCCTCCTCGACGAGCCCACCAACCACCTCGATGTCTATATGGTGAAGTTCCTCGAAGATATATTGCTCAAGGAGAAGTTCACCCTCCTCTTCATCTCCCACGACAGGCACTTCATCGACACCATCGCCACCAGGGTACTCGAGGTGGACAACCGCAAGCTCATCAGCTACAACGGAGGCTACCGTGACTACCTCGAACAAAAAGAGCTGCGGATGCAAAACCTCCAGAAGGAGCATGAGAACCTCCTGCGGATGCTCAAACAGGAAGAGGCGTGGCTCGCCCAGGGGGTGCGCGCAAGAGCCAAGAGGAACCAGGGGCGCAAAGCGCGCGTCTATGAGCTCCGCGACCAGGCGAAGTCCAACCCTACCCTGATCCACAAGCTCAGGATCGAGCTTGAAAGGGAGAAAAAGCACTTCAACCGTGAAGAGGGGGTCGCCAGAAAGAAGATGCTCTTCGATATCGAGAACCTCTACTACAAGATCGGTGACAAGAAACTCATCGAGGGATTTACGACGCGCATCCTCCAGAAGGACAAGATCGCTATCGTCGGCTACAACGGCTCGGGCAAATCGACCCTCCTCAAACTGATGCTCGGTCGTCTCAAGCCCACGAGCGGTGTGATCAAGCAGGGGGAGTTCGAGATAGGCTACTTCGACCAGCACCGTGAGATGCTCGACGACTCGAAGAGCCTCCTTGAGACCTTCTGCCCCAACGGCGGCGATATCATCGAGGTGCAGGGGCGCAATATGCATGTCTTCGGCTACCTCAAGAGCTTCCTCTTCCCGCAGGAGTTCCTCGACAAGAAGGTGGGGATGCTCAGCGGCGGAGAGAAGAACCGCGTAGCCCTCGCGCTGCTCCTCTCCAAGAAGGTCGACTGTCTCATCCTCGACGAACCTACCAACGACCTCGATATCCAGACGATCAATATCCTCGAGGAGAATCTCATCAACTTCCCCGGAGCGATCCTCTTCGTCTCGCACGACCGCTACTTCATCGACAAGATCGCCTCGAAGCTCTTTATATTCAAAGGGAACGGAATGGTGGAGGAGTCGTACCAGTCCTACACCGAGTACTTGGAGATAGAGGAGGAGATCAAAGAGCTCGAAGCCCTGGAGAGCGAGATCAAGGCGCAAAAACCCGCAGCGGAGAAAAGGGTCAAGAAACAGACCAAGCTCAGCTACAAGGACCAGAGAGACCTCGAGCTGCTACCGCCGCGCATCGACGAGCTCGAAGCGAAGATCGACGAGCTCAATGCCTGTCTGGCGAACCCGAAATGCTACCAGGAGCGGGGACTCACCCCCATCACCGAGGAGCTGGCAAAAGTACAGGAGGAGTACGAGAGTATCAGTGAACGATACCTCGAGATACTCGAGCTCCAGGAAGAGCTCGAAGGGGAGTAGTAGCGTGCACCACCCGGTGCAGCAGGCTGAGCCTACTTGAACTCATAATAGAACGATTCTTCCTCGTCGTCATAATTGAACGCTTCTTCGTGGGGATTTCTGTAGACATCGTAAGTATCTTCCTTGAACATACTTCGCTGCTGGTAGATATCTATCCCGTTGTCCTTCCGTCCCACTACGATCTTTTTGGGTTTTGATTTATCCATCGGTGATTCTGGTTCCGGTATCTGCTTGTATGTTCGCAGAAGGTCCTGGAACTCGTATACCGGTACCGGTTTGGAGAAATGGTACCCCTGTGCGATATCGCAGCCGTAGTGCTTGACGATGCTGTAGATGCTCTGGTTCTCGATACCCGAGACGATCACCTTGAGATCGAAGTTCTTGCCGAGTGTGATCATCGCTTTGGCGAGACGCTGGTTGTTCTTGTTGTGGACGAGGTCGGACATGAAGGAGAGATCGACCTTGAGCGCGTCGAGCGGGAGTTCTTTGAGGTGGACGAGGGAGGATTGTCCCAGACCGAAGTTGTCCAGTGCGAGGGATACGCCGAGGCGCTTGAGTGCAAGGAAGTTCTTCTTGGCCAGTTCGGTATTGGCCATGGCGATGTCCTCTGGGATCTCGAAGCGGATAAGCTCCGGGCGGATATCGAACTTGAGCAGCTGGCTGTGGACGAACTCTGCGAATCCCCCTATCTCGATCTCGCGCAATGAGAGGTTGATGGCGATGATGATCTCGGAGCCCGGATAGAAATCCTGCCAGAACTTCTGCTGCTTGATCGCCTGGGTGATGATGAACTTGCCGAGCTCGATGATAAAGCCGCTCTTCTTGGCGAGGGGGATGAAGGAGTTGGGGGAGATGAGGCCGTTCTTGGGGTGTTTCCACCGTACGAGGGCTTCGGCACCTTCGATCTTGCCGCTCTCTATATCGATCAGCGGCTGGTAGTGGAGCTCGAAGTTGTTGTTGGCAAGCGCCTGTTTCATCTCTTCGAGCATATGCTCTTCGTCCTGATCCCTGTCGTCAAGCCCGAGATTGTCGTCGAACTCCAGTTTCCCCTCGCCCTCTTCCTTGGCTCTGCCGAGAGCCTTGTAGGCGTTGTCGATAAGCATGTCGAGGGAGCGCCCGCTGTGCGGGTAGAAGGATACGCCTGTCGAGAATGTCAGGCCTATATGGTGGAACTCCTCCTTGAGACCGTGGTCGAAGTCTGTCTGTATCCTCTTGTGGAACGCTTCGATCTCCTTGTGGCTGTACATCTGCGGGGCGATGATCATGAAGTGGTTGTAGGATATGTGGAAAAGCCTCGCTTTCATCTCTTTGCAGAGTGCGTTGAGTATCTCCCCGATCTTTGCGATGAGATTGTCGCTTCTGGTGAGTCCAAGGGCCGCTTTGATCTTGACGATATTGTCTATATCGAGCAGTATGAGGGCAAAACCGTACTCAGAAGAAGAGAGGCTCGAGATGAGTCTCCCGATATGGCTGTAGGCACCGAGCTGGTTGGGGAGGTTCGTGATCCTGTGGTGGTGTTCCGATTCTGTCAGTGCCTGCTCGAGACTGAGGTCATTGACGACGATATGAAGGAGTTCCTCTTTTTTTTGTTCATCGGTATAGAAGGTCTTGAAAGTGAGAGTCATGGGAATCTCATGGTTGTCCCGTATCGCCCTGGTCTTGACCACGAGATTTTTGAAGTTCTCTTTGCGTTTGTGAAAGATATCGATCATCTCGGAGATACTGATGATCTCTTTGTTGTGTACTTTGAAAATATTCTCCGAGATCGCCCCGTCATCCCTGAGATCGGTAAGCTTGACAAATGCGTTGTTGGCAAAGAGAACATGCTTGTGACTGTCGACGATAAGAACGCCCTCTTTTGAACTCTCAAAAAGCATTTTGAGCGTATCCAACATTTTGTCTGAATTATGATCTTTTTTGAAATACTCGAACATACTAACCCTTTTAACTATGGTACTGAATTGATTGTCTTGAATTTTGTAACTATTATACAATGAAAGTTGTTAAATCGATCATCAATCGTAACATATCCATCCTTTGAGCACTCTACCTGCTGCGAGTTTTCTTCCCATCCGTTCCCATACCTGCCAAAATCCGTATGATCGAGGATATATCAATATCAAATAGTTTTGTTATAATTGCATCTATTATCACTATTAGGAAATAGCATGACATTAGAAGAGATAGACAAGAGTTTCGTACTCCATACCTACGGGAGAAACTATACCAACTTCGTACGCGGCGTAGGCTCTACCCTCTACGATGAGAAGGGTGACGACTACATCGATTTCGCCAGCGGTATCGCGGTCAATGCGGTGGGCCACGGCAACCCGAGACTCACCGACGCCATCTGCGAGCAGGTGCGCAATATCATCCATATCTCCAACCTCCAGGTGATCGAACCGCAGGCGAAGCTCGCACAGAAGATGGTCGAGCTCAGCGGCTACGATATGGCGGTGTTCTTCGGCAACTCGGGCGCAGAAGCGAACGAAGGGGCGATCAAGATCGCGAGGAAGTACGGCGAGACGAAGTTCGAGAACAAACGCTACAAGGTGATCACCCTCGAGCACTCTTTCCACGGGCGTACCATCACCACGGTCAAGGCGACGGGGCAGGAGAGCTTCCACACGCCGCACTTCTCACCCTACCCGGACGGCTTCAGCTATGAGAAGAGCATCGAGGATGTCTACAGCGCAATCGACGACGAGACCGTAGCGGTGCTCATCGAGCTCGTCCAGGGCGAGGGTGGTGTCGAGCCCTTCCCCAAGGCGGATATCCAGGCGCTCGCCAAACACCTCCAGGAGAAAGGCATCCTCCTCATCGTCGACGAGGTACAGACGGGCGTTTACCGCACGGGCGAGTTCCTCGCATGCAACCTTTACGAAATAGAGCCCGATATCGTGACCCTCGCCAAGGGTCTCGGCGGCGGCGTCCCAATCGGCGCGGTGATGACGAAGCACAAGGATATCTTCGTCCCAGGCGACCACGGCAGCACCTTCGGGGGCAACTACCTGAGCACGACGGCGGGACTCGCGGTGCTCGATATCCTCAGCGAGCTCTACGAGAGCGGCGCGCTCCATGAGAATATGCTCTACTTCGAGGGCAAGCTCCACGAACTCTACGAGAAGTACCCCAATCTCTTCACCAAAGATGTGGGTCTAGGGCTCATGAGAGGGATCCGCGCCAAGGACGGCGAGACCCTCGGCAAGATACTCAAGGCCGCCATGGAGCACCGCGTTATCATCCTCAAGGCGGGGCGCAATACCGTCCGTCTCCTCCCGAGCCTCACGATCACCAAAGAGGAGATCGACGAGGGGTTCGTAAGATTCGACGCCGCCCTCGCTACGATAGCCTGAGCGTGAACGCCAGGGAACAAAAGCTCAAAGCACTGCTCGACAGCGAAGCAGCCGCGCGTGACAGCTGCGGCGAGCTCTGCTACGAGCGCCCCGACCCTCTGCTGGTCGCCTCACGCCACCGCGACGAGAGCGTCGCCCTCATCTGCGCCCTCTTCGGCTACGGCAACGCCGCTCTTATCGTCAAATTCCTCGATTCTCTCGACTTCTCATTGCTGGGTGCCAGCGAAGAGCAGATCACTGCCGCCCTCTCCTCCCGCTACTACAGGTTCCAGAAAGCCCCCGATGTCATCGCCCTCTTCATCGCCCTGCGACGATTGAAAAACGAATCGAGCATCGAAGAGATATTCGTCGGCGGCTACCGGAGGGAGGGCTCCATACTCGATGGTCTCTGGGACTTCATCACCAGGCTCCGCTCGCTCTATCCCCACGAGAGCTACGGCTACGACTTCCTCACGGGCAGAGTTCCCGACAAACCCGCAGCGGCAGGAACCTACAAACGCTACATGATGTACCTGCGCTGGATGGTGCGCAAGGATACCCTCGATATGGGGCTCTGGAGCGGCATCGACAGGAGCGATCTCATCATGCCGCTCGATACCCATACCTTCCATGTATCCCGCAGACTCGGACTGCTGGAGCGCAAAAGCTGCGATATGAAAGCAGCGATCGAGCTGACGGAGAAGCTGAGGAAGTTCGACCCTCTTGACCCGGTCAAGTATGATTTCGCACTGTATCGGCTGGGGCAGGAGGAGTTGGTGTGATGGTGAATGTGGAGATTGTAAATCATAGGTTTGGCACTGTACTTAATTGTATTATTGAATACTATTACTGTACTTATTCTTCCATACGTCTCTCCTGGAATTTACATTTATGTTTGAATTGGCATTAATAATACAAATGGCGATATAATTACACATGATAGGAAAAGCAGAAACTCTTCATTACCATATATCGGAGACGCTCAACATCCTCATCTTCGTCACAGTACTTCCCGTCACATGGTGGTTGCTGTGGCTGGTCTCCCACAGTGAAAGTATACTTACTATGCTGCTTGCCGCATGGGGCTATGCACATCTGCACAATACGATCTTTTCGCTCCTCCATGAAGCGGTACACGGGGTCTTTTCACGCAGCAGATTCCGCAATGACCTCTTCGGTATCCTGAGCGCGGCTGCTTTCCCCACATCGTTCACCTTGCAGAAGATCGCCCATCTCGGGCACCACAGACGCAACAGGACCGACAAGGAGCTCTACGACTACTACCTCCCCACCGAATCAAAAGCGCTGCGCAATGTCTGGATGTACGGCGGCAATCTCCTGGGTCTCTACTGGTTCATTATACCCTTCAGTAACCTCCTTATCCTCGTTGCTCCGAAGCTCTTCACCTCGCAGTGGTTCGTCCACGGCCCGGGGAGAGTTCTCGGGTTCGAGTCGTACCTCGAGGAGATAGCCGAACACTCGATATGGCGTATCTGGTCGGAGGCACTGCTGGCGCTGATCTACCAGGTGGTGCTCTTCGAGCTCTTCGATCTCACCTGGCAGGGGTGGCTGCTCGCCCACTGGTTCTTTGCCCTCCACTGGTCCG
This sequence comes from Campylobacterota bacterium, assembly GCA_003252535.1. Lineage (GTDB taxonomy): Bacteria > Campylobacterota > Campylobacteria > Campylobacterales > Sulfurovaceae > SZUA-451. The sequence goes on from QKDN01000014.1 coordinate 25,249, forward strand.
CTCTCCAATATGTCGATCATGCCTGGAGCTCCCGCGATATCATCAACGGTGCATGGAACCTCAAGGTGTTACCGATATCCCGCTGGCTCGCTCTCAACTACCATCTCCACCTCGCGCACCACCGTCACCCGGAGGTTCCCTGGGTCTACCTGCCGCAGCTCGTCGATCCCAAAGAGCCCTACCCATCCTTTTGGTCGATATACCGCACACTGTGGGGAGGGGTGAGACCCGCACCGCCGATGCATTCACCGGCACAGTACCCCTTTGCAGAGGAGCAGCGGTAATGTGGTTCGGCACCAGGTCGGCAACACTCGATCCCGCTGAGTACAGGCTCCTCTCTATATGGAAGACCTACGGCTACTGGGCATTCTGGGTGGGAGTGGCATTCTTCTCGGTCTACCCATCATGCAACTGGATATCGGCGCAGCGCAGTGAACCCTATCTCGCCTATTTCGACCAGGAGCTGGCGGTACCCTTCGTCCCGGAGTTCTTCTGGGTCTATATGTCGATGTACCTGCTCTTTTTTATGCCGCCTCTCTTTCTCAATGTCACGCAGCTGCGGCAGCTGGGCAAAGGGCTCATTATCGGGACATTGATAAGCGGTATCATATTCCTTCTCTTCCCCTCGCAGCTGGGGTTCGAGCGGGTCGTCCCCGAGGGGTTCTACGGCGGGCTCTATGAGCAGATATTCTCACTCGACCGGCCGCACAATATGATCCCCTCGCTCCATGTGGTCTACAGCGGCTTCATACTGCTCGCTGTTTACCGTGCTTCTGATGACAAATATGTCAAAGTTTTCGCTATACTGTGGCTGTTATCGATATCACTGTCGACGCTGCTCGTGCATCAGCACCATATCGCCGATATCGTCCTGGCACTGGTGATCATTTGCTTTGTGAACAGAAAAATACTCAAAGGGAGAGAAGATGTATAAATGGCTGGTTGTATTATTCCTGGTACTGGGCAGCGGGCAGCTCTGGGCTGATGTGCAGGATAGCGACGAGGCGATCCACAATGAACTCCGCTCGATCCTTACGGGTCTCGAAAATGCGGTCAACAGCGGGAAGTACGACCAGCTGCCGCAGTATTTTCACAAAGATATGACGGTCACGATGAGCAACCAGGAGGCGCTCCGTTCGCCTGAGGATATAGCGAAGTTCTTTGCGTTCTGGTTCGGCGAGGGCGGCAAGCTCGATCATGTCGAGATGAAGCTCGATGCGGATGCCCTCACGAAGCTCTATGCAGACAAAACGATCGGCGTGGTACACGGAAACGGCGTGGAGAACACCTACCTCTCCGACAAACGATTCTTCCCCATGAAGACCCGCTGGAGCGCAACACTTATCAAGGACAGCGACGGGAAATGGCGTATCCTCTCCCTCCATATGGGGGTGAACTTCCTCGACAACCCGGTCATCAGCATGGTGGAGGATAATACGAAGAACCTCATGCTCATCGGCGGTGGCGCCGGAGCGCTGATCGGGCTCCTGATCGGCTTTTTGCTTTGGCGGAAAAGAAAGCCTGAGTGAGCAGTCCCGGACAAGCGTCGATGCAGGGAGCATACCATACCGTTATCACTGCCGTGGAGCATCTGAGCCCCGTGCAGACAGGGAGAATGGCAGAGCTCTATCTCTCCTATTATAACGCTGCCGATGAGAGGATGTTCCTCTCCGACCTGCGCAATAAGACAAAAGCGTTGCTCCTCTACCATGTGGATACGCTTGTAGGGTTTACGACCTTCGAGGTGTACGAGAGGGTCTGGAGGGATGAGAGGATAGCCGTCGTCTACTCGGGCGATACGATAGTGGAGCAGGCACACTGGGGACAGCAGGCGCTGGCACACGGATGGATCGGGTATATCGCCGGGCTCAGGAAAGAAAAGGGCGCTATGCCCATCTACTGGTTCCTGATCGTCAAGGGGCATCGCACCTTCAAGTACCTCCCGGCGTTCACCCATCTCTTCTATCCCCACTGGTCGGGAGCGTGCGACCACCTCAAACCGCTCCTCGATACCCTTGCCGAAGAGAAGTTCGGCAGTGACTACGACAAGGAGCGCGGGATCATCTCCTTCCCCAGATCGAAAGGGCACCTCAAAGAGGCGTACGCCTATCCGCGGGAGAACGAACTCTCCAATGCTTCGGTACAATTCTTCCTCGAAAAAAATCCCGGCTATCTCGTGGGCGATGAACTGGCCTGCCTCTGCTCCTTCGACGATGCCAACCTCCGTCCCCTGACAAAGAGGATACTTTATGCCAATATGGAGAAGAGCTGATATGCAGAGCGTACGGGTGGTACAGGAGAGATGGCTGATGGAGTGTCTCGGGCGCAATGCCGGCTGTGAATACGGAAGAACCTACGGTTTCGAGCACATCGCAAATGCGGCTGACTACCGGAGAGCCGTTCCCCTTGTCAACTATGAGGATATTTCTCCTCTCATCGAGCAGATAGCAGGCGGTAGTAACGATATTCTTTGTATGGGAGAACCCGTCGCATTCGAGGTGACCGGAGGCAGTACCGGCGGCGGGAAACTGATCCCCTATACCCCTGAGAGCTTCGCCGATTTTCAGAAAGCACTGCTGCCGTGGTTCACACACACGCTGCATCATTACGGGATAGGAAGCGGCAGCTCGTACTGGTCGATCAGCCCCGCCATGCGTACGGTCGATACGACACCCAGGGGGATCGATATAGGGGTGAGCGACGCGGCATACCTCGGCGAAGCGGCTCTCGGGAGTGTCGCCGAGGGGATGGCAGTACCTCTGTGGGTCGTCGAGCTGCATGAGCTTGACGAGTGGCAGATCGCGACACTCTACCACCTGATCCGTGCGGACGATCTGGAGCTGCTGTCGGTATGGAGCCCCACCTTCCTGCTGATGCTGCTCGATGCATTGGAAGAACAGAGCGGAGCATTGCGGGGACTGTTGTCGGACGGGGGAACGGTCGGCGGTCACTCACTGGCAGCCGATCCCGAAGCGCTCACCCGGCTTCAGAAGTATTTGAAAAATACCGATACCGCACAGCTGTGGCCGAACCTCAAGCTGATCAGCTGCTGGGAGGATGCCATGTCACGCCCCTATGCGAAGCGGCTCAAAGAGAGGTTCAGAGGCGTCCCTCTCCAGCCCAAGGGTCTGATCAGCACCGAAGGGGTCGTGACAGTGCCCGATATCGACGGCATACCGCTTTTGAGTATTGAAAGCGGCTTCTATGAGTTCATCGACAGTACGGGAACTCTCTTTCTCGCCGATGAACTGCAACCCAACGAAATATACGAGGTCGTCATGACGACAAACGGCGGCCTCTACCGGTACCGCTGCGGCGATACTGTCCGGTATGAAGGATCACGGGACGGTGTGCCGATCCTCCGCTTCATGGGGAGAAGCGGCAATACCTCGGATATGGTCGGGGAGAAGCTGACCGAAGCCTTTGTGCTGCAGGCGCTGCGGGGCATGGCGGGCTCTGCCATGCTCGTCGCACAGCCGGGTGAGAGACCGAACTACCTGCTGCTCGGAGAGTCGGAGAGTATCGGGAGTATGCTCGAAGAGGTCGAACAGGAACTGATGCGAAATCCCCAATACGCCTATGCCCGGAAGATGGGGCAACTGGAGAAAGTGGAAACTATTATCGTCCCCGGGCTTATGAGACTCTATATCGGGTATAAGAATGAAACAGGCAACCGCGTCGGGGATATCAAGGTTCCTGCGCTCTCGACGGACGGCGAGTGGCTGAAGCGGATCAAAAGGGAGACGCCATGAAGATAGTACTGATCTCACCCAAAGGGCCGCTCTACCGCTACAAAGGGGGGATATTCAAAAAGTCCCTGCGCTATCAGCCCCTGACCCTCACCACCCTCGCTGCCCTTATCCCGGGGGATATCGAACACGAGATCGTCCTCATAGATGAGAGCATCCAGAGCGTAGGCGACGATCTCGATGCCGATATCATTGGCATGACTGTGATCAGCGGCACGGCGAGACGGAGCTATGAGCTGGCTGATCGTTTCAGGTCGCAGGGAAAATATGTCATCCTCGGCGGCCCCCATATCACCCTCGTCCCGGAGGAGGCACAGGAGCATGCCGACACCATCTTCGTGGGGTATGCCGAGGAGACCTGGCCGCAGTTCCTGTACGATTTCCGGGATGGGAGGGCGAAGCGGCGGTATGATCAGGGGGCTGGATTTACTTTGCAGGGGGATGCCCCGTTCGCGAAACGCGAGCTCTTCCCCGCGAGCGCCTTCCTGACCCAGGCGGTCTTCGAGGCGACCCGTTCGTGCGTCCACAAGTGCGATTTCTGCGTAGCCCCGAGCGCATGGGGGAGCAGGCAGTACCAGCACCCCGTCGACTGGGTCATCGAGGATATCCGAAGGGTCGGTCAGAAGAAGATCATCTTCGTCGATCTGAACCTCGTCTCCGACAAACAATACGCCATAGAGCTCTTCACCCGGCTGATACCGCTCCGTGTCCAGTGGTTCGGCCTCTCGACGGTACTGATCGCCCATGACGAGGAGCTGATGGAGCTGATGGCAAAGAGCGGCTGCAAGGGTCTGCTGCTGGGGCTCGAGAGCATCTCGAACACCAATCTCAAAACGACCCACAAGCAGTTCAACAGCTCCGTCGACTACGCCGCGCTCATAGCGAAACTCCACAGGCTCGGTATCTCGATACAGGGGTGCTTCGTCTTCGGGCTGGACGAGGATACGACCGATGTCTTCGACGAGACGGTCGATTTCGTACTGAGCACAGGGATCGACCTCCCGCGCTTCGCCATCGTCACCCCGTTCCCTGGGACTCCCCTCTACCGCAACCTCGATTCGGAGGGCCGTATCCTGACGAAGGACTGGGAGCTCTACGACGGGCAGCATGTGGTCTTCGAGCCCAGACAGATGAGCGTCGGGGAACTTTTGAACGGGCATGAACATGCTTGGAAAAAAGCCTACTCCTACAGCGGGATAGCAAAACGACTATGGCAGGCGAAGAACTTCCAGCCGCTGGCGATCACGACCAACCTCGGCTACCGCTTCTATGCCAATCACCTCGACAGGTTCTACAACTGCGACTGGCAGGTCGAGAGCCACCTCCCCAATCCCTGGGCAAGCGCCGATATCAAGGGCGGCAACTGATGCATCTGACGATCATCCACCCCGCTATCGGCCATATCAGGGGAGAACGCTATATCCGTTCATGGCAGATGGAGCCCCTCCCCGCCGCCGCGATAGCGGGACTCACCCCGGATGATGTCACCATCTCGTTCTATGACGACCGTATGGAGAAGATCCCCTTTGACACGCCCACCGACGCCGTGGCGATATCGGTGGAGACCTACACCGCCAGGCGCGCCTACCAGATAGCGAGCGAGTACCGCAGACGGGGCGTCCCCGTTATCATGGGAGGATTCCATGCGACCCTGATGAGCGAAGAGGTCGAGGAGTATGCCGAGGCTGTCGTGGTCGGCGAAGCCGAAACCCTCTGGCACGAGGTGATAGATGACCTGAGAAAAGGAACATTGAAACGGCGCTATCAGAGCGTAGAGCGTCCACCCCTCGATGCCATCCGTATCGACCGCTCCATCTTTCATGGGAAACGCTACCTCCCCATCGGTTTGGTCGAGACCGGGAGGGGCTGCAGGTTCTCGTGCAATTTCTGCGCGATACAGGCGTTCTTCGAGAACACCCACCGCAACCGCCCCGTTGCGGACATTGTCAACGAAATCGAGTCGCTGAAAAAGGAGAAGAACATCTTCTTCTTCGTCGATGACAACTTCATCGGCAATATCAAAAGAGCCAAAGAGCTCTTGCTTGCCCTGATCCCCCTCAGGATACGATGGATCACACAGATGAGCATTGATGGCGCCTACGACGAAGAGCTGCTGGAGCTGCTGGAGAGGAGCGGGTGTAAGGGGGTGCTGATCGGCTTCGAGAGCCTCGATGAGAAGAACCTCAAGCTGATGAACAAGAGCTTCAATACCATGCACGGCGGTTACCAAAATGCCCTCGACAACCTCAGACGGTACAATATCCGCATCTATGCCACCTTCGTCTTCGGGTATGACCACGATACCGAAGCCTCGTTCGATGCGGCGGTGGCGTTCGCGAAGGAACAGCGCTTCTATATCGCCGCGTTCAACCACCTCACCCCCTTCCCCGGCACACCGCTCTACAAACAGCTTCAGGATGAAGGGCGTCTGCGGTTCGAACGGTGGTGGCTTGATGAGAACTACAGATACAACGACCTCCCGTTCACCCCGAGGCAGCTGGAGCCAGAAGAGGTCACGAGGCTCTGCGTCGAGTCGCGCAGGAAGTTCTACAGCCTCGGCAGCATACTTTCAAGGGTTCTCTCACCTGCCAACTACAGCGACGGCTTTATGCTCAGGAACTACTTCCCGATCAACTGGATGCACCGCCGCGATGTCAGTAGCCGCAACGGCTACCCCCTCGGCGACGAGACATGGCAGGGAACGCTGCTGAAGGTGAAGCGATCATGAGAGGGGTGCGTTTCGCCACACCGGAGGATGAGGGACAGCTCAGAGCGCTCCTCAGGGAGAACCCGATGGACTCCTGGGTATCGATCACCCTCGAGCGCGAACCCTCCTACTTCAGGGGCGCCTCACTGATGGGTGCGAGCCGCACTTTCCTCTCGGAGGAGGATGGAGAGACCGTAGGGATGTTCTCCTGCTCCCGGCTCCCGGTGCATATCAACGGGGAGAAAGCTGCCGTGGGGTATCTCGGCGGGCTGCGGGTCGGCAGCAGGTTCAGACACAGGATACGCTATATCAGGGAGGGATTTCGTGCGCTCGGTACGATGATGCCGAAAGATGATGCCGTACCGTTCTATATCACCAGCATCGCGACGGAGAACACCCATGCCCGAAAGCTCCTCGAAGCCAACCTCGAAGGGATGCCGACCTATACCCCTGCGGGGCAGCTGACCACATTGATCTTTTCGACCGCAAAAGGGAAGAAGAGTGGAATCCTGCAACAGGCAACACCTGAAGATATTCCACTTATAGCCGACTTTTACAACAGGCACGCCGCCGCCTGGCAGTTCTCAGCCCACCTCGACAGTTCGTGGCTCGAGGGTCTCGATGGTACACTCGGGCTTAGAATAGATGACTTCTGGCTGATGCGGGATAAGGACGGTGGAATAAAAGGGTGTCTGGCACTCTGGGATCAGCGAGGGTTCAAGCAGAGCGTCGTGCGCGGCTACCGGGCTCCGCTGGGGCAGCTGCGCACAATCTACAATCTCTATGCACTCCTGACAGACAGGGTCACCCTCCCCGCACCCGGCGAGAGACTGGAGCATCTCTATATCGCATTCTTCGCCTGTGAGAATAGTGGGGATGCACTGACGATGATCCGGAAGGCTGCCTCTCTGGCGCAGGGTGTCAAAGGGGCAAACAGCTGTGTTATGGGGCTCTCTTCACGTCACACCTTACTGCCGCTGCTGAAAAAAGAGCTGCGCCCCTCCCTCTACCTGACCGAGATCGAAACGGTGGTACTCGACGGAGAGGAGAACGGGATGTCGCTCGACGGCCGTCCCGTACAGCCAGAGGCGGCGCTGCTATGAAGCTCGAACGCATCACCCTGATCCGTCCCAATATGGGGAACTACCGCTCCAACGACGCCCTTCTCCCACTGGCGATGGCGATACTCGCGGCCCGCACCCCTGACGATGTCCGGGTCTCGTTCTACGACGACAGGGTGGAGAGCTTGCCTGATGGGGACACCCCCGATCTCGTGGCACTCAGCGTGGAGACCTTCACCGCCGGGCGAGCCTACGAGATAGCGCAGGGGTACCGCGACCGCGGGGTGACGGTCGTGATGGGCGGCTACCACCCCACGCTGATGGGCGAGGAGGCGCTCGAATATGCCGACGCGATCATCATCGGCGATGCCGAGGGGAGCTGGGAGAGGCTGCTGGAGGATTTCCGCGCTGACAGGCTGGAGAGACGATACAGCGGCGGGAACGACAACCCCCTCGACGACTACAGGATGGATCGCAGCATCTTCGCTGGGAAGAAGTATGCCCCCGTGGAGCTGGTTCAGTACAGCCGCGGATGCCGTTTCACCTGCGAGTTCTGCTCCATCGATGCGTTCTACAGCCACAAGGTGCGGGTGCGCCCGGTGCAGAGCGTGATCGACGAGATCATGACGCTGGATCGGAGAAAGCTCCTCTTCTTCGTCGACGACAACCTCTTCAGCTCCAGGAGAGAGCTCGACACCCTGCTGGACGCGCTGTCACCCCTGAAGATGCGATGGTCGTGCCAGATCAGTATCGATGTGGCGAAGGACGACGCGCTGCTGGAGAGGCTCAGGAGATCGGGGTGCATCTTCGTCCTCATAGGGTTCGAATCGCTGAGCGAAGCGAATCTCCGGCAGATGGGCAAGAGCTGGAACAAGGTGAGCGGCGAATACCGCGAGATCGTCGAAAAGTTCCACCGTCTCGGCATGGCGGTCTACGGCACCTTTGTCTTCGGGTATGATCACGATACGCCTGAGCTGATCGAGCAGAGCATCCGTTTCGCGCAGGAAGCGAAGCTAGAGATCACCAACTTCAACCCCCTCACCCCGACGCCCGGCTCGGGTCTCTACGACAGATTGCTCGGCGAGGGGCGTATGATCAGCGAACGGTGGTGGCTTGATGGGGAGTTCCGCTACGGCGACCCGATATTCCGGCCGAAACTGATGGAGCCCGAGGAGTTCGCCCAGAAGTGTTTCGAGGCAAAACAGCGTTTCTACTCATGGCGTTCGATCATCAGCCGGGTGATCTTCTCCCGGACGAAGTTCGACCTCTTCAGGTTCGCGATGGTGCTGCTCGCCAATATCGTATCGCGCAGGGAGATATACCGCAAGCAGAGCAGGAGGCTGGGGGAATGAACCTGAAGATAACGCTGATCAAACCGACCATCGGGACGAAGGAACACAGCCTCTATATCGACGAGGGACGGATGGAACCGCTGATGCTCGGCGTACTGGCGGGGCTGACCCCCGATGAGCACGAGGTGGTGCTCCATGACGACAGGATGGAGACGATCCCCTACGACGATCCCACCGATCTCGTGGCTATCACCGTGGAGACCTACACCGCGAGGAGAGCCTACGAGATCGCAGAGGAGTACAGGAGGCGGGGTGTCCCCGTCATCATGGGCGGGATGCATGTGATGCTCGTACCCGACGAGACAGCGCAACATGCCGACAGCATCCTGATCGGTGACGCCGAGACGGTGTGGTGCCAGGTACTCGATGACATCACACACAACAAACTCCAAAAGGTCTACAGGGCTCCCGCAGGGATCGCCCAGGGGGGCGGGGTGCGGCCGAGGAGGGAGATATACCGGGGCAAGGACTACCTCCCCGTCACGCTGATGCAGTTTTCTCGCGGATGCCGCTTCGACTGCCACTTCTGCGCGGTGAGCAGGTACTTCGACAAAAAGCACTATATCAGGCGGATCGACGAGGTGCTGGAGGAGATAGAGTCGCAGGAGAGGAAGTTCATCTTCTTCGTCGATGACAATATCGCTTCGCACCGCCAAGCGTTCAAGGAGCTCTGCCGGGAGCTCGCCCCCATGAAGATCAACTGGGTAAGCCAGGCGAGCCTCGATGTGACCCATGACCTCGAAGCAATGGAACTGATGGCAAAGAGCGGCTGCATCGGCAATGTGATGGGGTTCGAGTCGATCTCCCCAGAAAGCCTCAGAGATGCCAAAAAGGTCTCCAACCTCGCCTCGTTCTCCGACTACAGCTACGAGATCGGCGTGCTCCGCGACCATGCGATGCAGACCTGGGCGGCGTTTACCCTAGGGTACGACCACGATACCTACGATTCGATCATGGCGACGATGGAGTTCGCGCGGAAGAACCGTTTCACCTTCGCCGCGTTCAATATCCTCACCCCATACCCCAATACGCCGTTCTATGAGAGTCTCGCGGAGCAGCAGAGGCTCCTCTATGAGGGCAGGTGGTGGCTCCACCCCGAGTACAGGTTCAACCACACGGCATTCGTCCCGCGCAATATGACCCCTGATGAACTGACTACAGTATGCCACGAAGCCCGCACACAGTTCAACTCCATCCCCTCGCTCCTCTACCGCTTTTCCGATCTCAAGACCAACCTGCGATCGGTCTGGAGGGCAAAGGCCTACCTCCGCTACGCGCTGCTCTTCCGCAAGGAGGTACACAAAAAACACTCTATGAGGTTCGGTTTGAAATGGTAAACAGACGATTCTTCACTCTCTATCAGTATATCAGCCCCCTGGTGCTGACCCCGCTCTCGTTCTGGCTCTGGTGGCACACTTATCATGAAGAGCTCTCGTTGACCCTGGTCGCGTGGCTCCTGCCGATACTCTTCGCCTATATCGTCCCGGGGGTGGGGACGAACATACTGAAAGTCTGGGAGTTCGACACCCGCTACCGCCTCGGCCGCTTCCGTCCCCACCACGGCTTCGTCTTCGGAAGCGCGACCTCGATGCTGCTGTGGCTGGTGCATACGGGTATAGCCACGAGTATGGCCGACCTGCTACGGATGGCGTTCGTCTCCGCGTCGGTGCTGGGATTCTGGAACCTGATCTACGATATCAAGGCGCTCAAAGCAGGCATCCTCATCGTCTACAACCAGCCCTGGGCGGACGGCAAAGGGGAAGAGGCCGTAGCGATGGACTACGCCCCGGTATTCTTCGCCGGGTTCGGCATGGTCTACGGAGCAGCCATCAGCGGCGCGGAGATACTGCACACTCTGAAATATCTTGACGGGATAATGGCCGTTCTCTATTTCATCTCCGTCTTTGTCGTCTCCATCCTTGTCCCGGTAATACTCTACCGCCGTGCTTCGATCAGGAATCATGGACATGATGGGTGCAGGCCTGTGGGGAAAGACAGTGTGGAATGAATTGGCGTACCTTCTTTAGTTGCCAATCAACAATACGATCACTATGAATGCGATTATTATTGCAGGAATAGAAAATATCACGACTCCGATTCCGCCACCGCTATGAGCGAATAAAACCGTAGATAAAATAACAAGAAATATAAAAATCTTCATACCTATGCCTTTGAAAGTGTTAGAAAAGTATTATAGAAAAGAAGTCAAATGACAAAATTGAGAGTTCATAGAAAAAAGACATAACACCTTTAAACTTCCCTGTTCTATCAGTCCCTCAAACCAGAACAATGAGACGGGTTTAATAATATTTGGGTACCATTTCGCAAATATCGGAGTATTTGATGAAAATAACCATATATATAGTAGATAAAAAATCCAACGACAACCTCTATACACCCCTGATCGAACACTACAGGAAGATCGCAAAACCTTTCGCCAAGGTCGAAGTGGTCGAACTCTTCACCAAAGACATAGCCAAAGCCCACGACATCTCACCCGCAGAAGCGCAAAAAAGCTACACTAAAGCATTTGAGCGGTACATAGGTGGCGGATACGACATCGCACTTGACCCCGGTTCCAGAGAGGTTGACAGCTTCGAATTCGCAAAACTGCTTAAGGATAGGAACGACGTAAGGTTCTACATAGGCGGTGCATACGGGCTTGAAGGGGATTTTTTGAAGCAATGCAATAACTCAATTTCATTTGGTAAAATTACGCTTTCACATAAATTGGTAAAGGCTGTACTTATGGAACAGATTTTCAGAGGCTTATCCATAAACAACAACCACCCTTATCATAAATAAAAAAATAAAGAGAGAAGACAATGTTAAACGCAACACAACTGGCAAATTTTAAAGAGCAGCTTTTGGCAAGAAAACTGAAGATCATCAAGAACCTCGACGGCACCAACCTGGAACTCAACGCGATGAGAGAACTCGAACTCAATGACGAAGCCGATCATGCTTCTATCTCTTCCGATACTATCGTCGACAGCGCGATTATGGAGCAGCAATACAAAGAATTAGCAGAAATTGAACTAGCTTTGGATAAAATAAAGCACAACACTTACGGTATCTGCGAAATGTGCGAAGAGCCTATCGGCATTGAAAGGCTCAAGGTCAAGAACTTTGCCCGTTTCTGTATCACATGCCGCGAGATCACCGAAAAAGAACAACATTAATCCAAAGGTATAACCATGCGAATCGGTCTCTACTTCCTCTCGTCCCTGCTGCTGATGATCATCATCGGCGTATATGCAAATACGCTTAACCCGGACACCCATACACTTGATATCTTCGGCACCCATTTCACGCTGCCTGTCTATATCTGGGTCCTGGTACCAATGGCGATACTCTTTTTCTTTACACTTTTGCATATGCTCTTCTATGGTATGAAGAACTATCTCTTCCTCCAGAAGTGGAAGAACGACGCGAAGAAGCTCGAAGAGGCGCTCTACTGGTCACTGCTCAAGGAACCCAAAGACACCAGATACCTGATCAAGGAGATCGGTTCGTTCGCGAAGATACTCAAGAAGTCTACGATCGACTTCAACGGTTCTGTCGAAGGACTCTCCGAGAAGTTCACCGATGCCATCGCACTGGTCAAGGATATCAACAGGGGTGAATACGTCGATCTCCGCGAGAGAGGCCTCGACTCACGCCTCTCCAAGGAGAACCCGATCTATATCAAGAACTCTCTCAACAGACTTGACGTAGACCACAAGTTCGCCGAAGAGGTACTCCAGAACCAGGACAAGCACACTCCCGAAGTGATCAAAAAAGCGCTTATGTCGTTCGCGGGGTTCGAAAACTTCTCCAAAGCCAAAAAATATATCGCAAACTTCGATATCGACAGCTTCTTCGTCATGGCGGAGAGATGCGTAACGGGTGAGGACCTCGGTATGGACGAGGAGACGATCGAAACATTTGCAAAAGAGCTGAAGTTCGGATGCAAAGAGTTCATGAGACTGGCACGTATCACTTCCAAACTCTTCACTCCTGATCAGAACCTCAATATGTTCAGAAGATTCCAGTCGAGATACGAGAGTGCAGGAAGCGCGTATATTTCGATCCTCTTCGAATATGAAATGCTCGATGCGATCCAGGAGTACCTCGATGAACATCCGGATAATGAATTCATGAGATACAGAGCCCTCTATTCTCTCAAGAAAACCAACTCAAGATACAAGATTGACAACCTCGTCAACTCGTATGCGATCTGCTATGACGATTGATTTCTCCACTCCCCTCTATGTATTAGCCCCTCTGGCGGGCTTTACAGATCTTCCTTTCCGCAGCGTAGTCAAAAAGTTCGGTGTCGATCTGACCGTCAGCGAGATGCTCAGCTCCAATGCACTGGCCTACCAGAGTGAAAAGACCCTCAAGATGGCGACCAAAAGCCCCCTCGAGACCCCCTACTCCGTACAGATCGCCGGCTCAGACCCGGAAGTGATCCGCCGTGCCGTCGAAAGGCTCAACGAGCAGGAGGGGATTGACGCGATCGATCTCAACTGCGGCTGTCCTGTCCCCAAAGTGGTCAACAATCTCGCAGGAAGTGCGCTGCTCACCGACCTATCCCGGATGGGCAAAGCACTCGAGACAATCAAGAAGTACTCCAACAAGCAGTATACTACTGCCAAGATCAGACTCGGATACGAGAGCAAGAATCACCTCGAGATCGCCAAAGTGTGCGAGGAGAGCGGCATAGACTTCCTTGCTGTCCACGGCCGTACGCGTGCGGGCAAGTTCAAGGCCCCGGTCGACTACGATGCGATCGCCGAGATCAAAGCTGCGCTCAGGATACCGGTCATCGCCAACGGCGATATAGATTCGGTAGCCAAAGCCCGATGGGTACAGGAGTATACAGGGTGCGACGGTATCATGATAGGACGGGCCGCGGTCGGCAAACCGTGGATATTCCACCAGATCAAGACGGGCAACGAAGCCTATGATCCTCAGCTTGCCCACGAGATCATCCTCGAGCACTATGAGCAGATGCTCAACTTCTACGGTGATTACGGTGTAGTGCTCTTCCGCAAGCACCTCCATACATACTCCAAGGCAGGATACCAGGGAGCCTCCGCCTTCCGCAACGAGGTCAACTACATCACCGACAGCTCCCAGATGAGAGACACCATCAACAGGTTCTTCTCACAGACTCCGCTGGAAGAAAGTCTGAAATAGTCCAGGCCTTTGCGGTTGGCTTCAGCCGCGCCGGATTTGCAACATTCTTTTTTCGGGACTGAAATCTCCGGTCCCGATACTTACCCTTTTATCCTTTCAGCATACTTCATCTTTGCCTTGAGTACCTTCGGTGCTATGACCGCCATGCAGTATCCCTGCATAGGGTTGATACGGTAGTAGTCCTGATGGTACCCTTCCGCCTCGTAGAACCTCTCCAGCGGCTCTATGACGGTCACTATCGGATCACTGTAATGCTTCTGCGCTTCATCTCTTGCCGCGATCGCAGCCTCTCTCTCCTCTTCGCTCCCGTAGAGGATCGTCGAGCGGTACTGGGTCCCCCTGTCTGCCCCCTGCCGATTGAGCGTCGTAGGATCGTGTATCTCGAAGAAGATATCGAGCAGCTCGCGTGTGGAGATGGTATCGCTCTCGTAGTCTATCCTTACCACCTCCGCGTGGCCTGTATTGCCGTTGCATACCGAACGGTAGTCCGGGTCGGGCATCGTACCATTGGCATAACCGCTCACTACATCCTCCACCCCCTCCAGCATCTCATAGACCGCCTCTACACACCAGAAGCACCCTCCACCTACAACAAGACTCTTTTTCATACTGACTCCTTACTGGATCGAAATTGTGCGATTATACTCTAGTTTGTATCAATCGTTCCAAAGAGATTTTTTTGTAAACTTTTTCTAAGTACCGTCCAAGGAGGCAGGATGAAAAAAGTAGCCTATATAACTGACCCGATATTTCTCCGACATGATACCGGTCCGGACCATCCGGAATCGGCCGAGAGACTGATCGCGATCGACCGGGCTGTCACCACGATCAAGAGTGATTGTATCACCCTCTGCTCTTTTCGCGTCAGCGAAAAAATTTTGGAGCTTATCCATACACCTGCACAGATAGAAGAGGTACGGGAAGCGAGCTTCTACCAAAAGGCTATCGACAGCGATACGATCTGCAGTGTAGATTCCTACGATGCTGCGTTAGCAGCCGTCGGTACCGGGATCATCGCTGTAGACGGGATAGCCGAAGGCAGATTCGAGAGGGCATTCTGTGCGGTACGCCCTCCCGGTCACCATGCCACTACGGCACAGTCGATGGGATTCTGCCTTTTCAACAATATAGCCGTATGTGCCCGCTATGCACAGGAGAAAGGATACCGGAAGGTCATGATAGTAGATTTCGATGTCCATCACGGTAACGGTACGCAGGATGCTTTCTGGGAGGACAGCAGTGTATTCTACTTCGGCACCCATCAGGCGTTTGCCTATCCCGGTACTGGTGATCCGGGACATATCGGCAGTAGCGAAGGGAAAGGATATACTTCCAACCACCCGCTGATGCCGGGAAGCGGTGATGAAGAGATACTCGATATCTATCGCAATGAATACCGCGAAGCGGTCGATTTTTTCGTACCAGATATCCTGCTGGTATCTGCCGGGTACGATCTGCATGAGAGCGATCCGCTGGCATCTCTCAATGTCACTACCGAAGGGATACGGATGATCGTCCGTGAGCTGTTCGACTCTACTGATGTACCTGTGATATTCTTCCTAGAAGGTGGCTATGATACCGAAGCACTTGGCCAAAATGTCCTGGTCACTCTCGAAGAGATGCTCAGGTAAAAGTTAGAAAATCTTTCCGATCTATGTGTATCAGGTCGAAGACCTGAAATTTTTTTATCACATTTCAGGTATCGAAACTGCCTCTATTTTAGCTCAAAAAATCCCCCAAAGCCCCTGTTCTCCTTGTATATTTACAAATATTAAAATGTTAATTATTATTATTTAATATTAATAAATTGTTAGAAAAGTATTTAAGAATACTTTATTGACATTTATTAATATCCATCAGCAGAATATCCCTCAAAATACCATAAAAACAGGAGTTTACACAAAAATGAACTTTTGTTCACTTTTTAATTTTCCAAATTGTTTTAAAATGAACACTTGTTCATTAACAATACAATCGCCCCCTTGACTTATGAACGTTTGTTCATTATAATTTCATCAAAGGAGTGTTCATGTCAAATACTTATGAAGCATCATCCCCTACTCCCAAGGGGCAGCGCACGAAAGAAAAGATACTCGAAGCCTCGCTGCATCTTTTCTCTCAGAACGGGTTCAAAGAGACAACCGTGAGGGATATCGCCAACCATATCGGCATCAAGCAGGGAGCCCTCTATAACCATTTTAAAAACAAGGATGATATACTTCGTGACCTGATCTCGTCACTGACATCCTCAGCGATCGTCACCCTCTTCGATGAGGAGAAACAGAAGGGTAAGGACCCGAAGTATCTCTACCGTGAAGGGAAGAAACTCCTGAACTCGATAGCGAATACATTCAGGCTGCTCAGTTTCGACAAGAAGAACGAAGCGCTTTTCAAGCTCCTCATGCAGGAGCTCTACAAAAGCGCTGAGGTCAGGGAGACCTATAACGAATACTTTTACCAGGAGAATGTCAAGAAGCTCTCTACGCTCTTTTTCATGATGATGCAGGATGAGATGATCATCTCGGGCGACCCGCTGCTGCTGGCCAACGAGTTCCTCTCTCCCCTCTTCTTCTACCAGATGCAGATATCGCTGCTCAAAATAGACAGGAAGTCGACCTCCTCCATCGTGACGATGTTCGACAAACATGTTGATTTTTTCTGGGACAAGATCAAGATCGAAGAGCCGCAGGAGACACTCTTCTGATTGATACTAATAAATATAAAGGAAACAAAATGGATAAAAAAGACCTCTTTGCCCACAAGTCAAAATCGTGGGATATGAACAGTATGCGCGTACAGAACGCCCGATCGATAGCCGAAAAGATATTAGATAATATTAAAATAACCCCGGAGATGGAGATCATGGATCTAGGTGCGGGGACTGGACTGCTGAGCTACTTTATCGCTCCTCACGCCGCCTCCATCACTGCCGTGGACAACTCCCCTTCCATGCTCGAGGAGTTCAAAAGCAAGAGCCCGGAGTTCGGGTGTGAGACCAGGGTGATGGAGATAGATTTTGCCCATGACCCGATCGAAGCGACTTTCGACGGTATCATCTCATCGATGACCATCCACCACATCGAAGATATCGAACAGCTTTTTGCGAGGCTCCACTCTGCCCTCAACCCCGGAGGTTTCATCGCACTTGCCGATCTCGACAGCGAGGATGGATCGTTCCACTCTGACAACACCGGTGTCTTTCACCATGGGTTCGACAGAAACGTACTTGAGTCGGCTGCTCTCAAGGCAGGATTCGGGGATATCGCATTCGAGACAGCCCACACGATCAACAAACCCCACAGGGATTTCAGTATATTCCTGATGATGGCAAAGAGAGGATAACACCTCTCTTTAAGCAGAATACTTACATTATTAATATTGCTTGTCATATCCAACAGAGAGTGCGAGAAGCCATGCGCTCAACCCATGCAATGGGCGCTTGCGTTCACATGGCGCAGGAGCGCTCTCTTTTGGAAAACTGTTTTTGATATTTACGCTTTGATCATCTCGACACTCCATAACCAACATTAGTGTATAATCACGTCAAAAAAGTACAACCAAATGAAACTACTCTATCCCCTCAACATCACCAACGACTTCCATTTCAACTCCTCCCCGAGAGACTTCATCGTAGAGGAGATACCACTCTATGAGTTCAGCGGCGACGGGGAGCATCTGGTAGTGAAGATACGTAAAAAGGAGCTTACCACCTGGGAGATGCTCGATATCCTCAGCTCCCATCTCGGGATCAAACGCCGCGATATCGGCTACGCAGGTCTCAAGGACAAGAACGCCCTGACCATCCAGTACGTCTCCATGCTGGCAAAGGATGCGGAAAAACTCGAGAGCTTTGCCCATGAGAAGATCAAGATACTCGAAACCTACAGGCACAACAACAAGATACGTGTCGGCCACCTCAAAGGGAACCGTTTCCATATCAGGCTCAAAAAGGTGCTCGGTATTCAGAAGGACAAGCTCGATTCGGTACTGGAGTGGATCAAGACCAACGGCGTCCCCAACTACTTCGGCCACCAGAGATTCGGTACGGACGGCAACAACTGGGAGGATGGGAAGAAGCTCATTGACGGGAAACTGCGTATCCGTGACAAAAAAACACGTGAATTCCTCATCGCTTCCTATCAGAGCTATCTCTTCAACGGCTGGCTCTCGAAGCGTATCGAACTATCGCTCCTGCTCGAAAAGTTCTCCGAATCAGAAACGGAAGGGGTCATGCAACTCCCCGCAGGTACGCTCGAAGGGACGGCAAAACAGCCTATATTTTTCAAACTCCTCAAGGGTGATCTAATGATGCATTACCCCTACGGCAGAGTGTTCGAGATCGAGGAGCTGGAGAGCGAGGCGCAGAGATTTGCCGCCAAAGATATCGCCCCCACGGGACTCATCGCGGGCAAGAGGGTCAAAAGAGCCGCCGCAAGCGCCGGGTTGATCGAAGCGCAATACGACGAACAGATCGGCGAGGACGGCTCGCGCCGCTACGCATGGATCTTCCCGAGCCACATAGAGAAGAAGTATGTGGAGGAGAAAGCACACTACGAGCTCAGCTTCGTCCTCCCCAAGGGAAGCTACGCCACCAATGTCCTCGATGTGCTCAGAGGAACGAATATTTCGTAGGTTTGCATCATTATCGTTATTTTGCTTCATCTTACTATTCGTGGGCATGCATACGACGCTTGCAATCGTAGCTCAAATATGGATTCCCACGAAAATCGTGGGAACCAACAAAAAAGGAAATGTATCATGGACAAACAATTAAGACCCGTATTTGTACCTTCTTTATCAGCAGTTTTAATATTTGCTGAAGATCAAAAAGGTTCACCTCTCGATTTAGATGAAGTGATCGATATACGGGATAATGCCACTGTCATAATGATGTCTGCTGAGGATGCAGAACAAATGGAAAAATCCAGAGGATATCATGATATTGATCCTGAAAACTGTTGGTATGATTGGCAGATATTGAGAAAAGAATTGGGTCGTAAACCTGATTTGGAACCCGGAGTAAAAATCAAACAAATAGATAGCCAAAACCAAAAAGTTCAGGAATCCATACAAAAAGCTCGATCAAGTGTAAAAACTTTTCGAGAACTGATTAAGGAATTTGGATTTATATTTACCCCAATGATCAAATTTACTTTAGAAGACAATGGACATAAAACACATATGTGGTTGCTTGTAGGGAATGTGAAAGAGACAAGTTTTGAAGCAAGTTTATTTGAAGTTCCATCAAATTTTACATCTTATCATGTTGGTGACAAATTTGAAATAGAAGAGTCTCAAATACTCGATTGGATGATAAATAAAGATGGTGATGTATATGGAGGTTTTTCTTTGCGTTACCATCGTGAACTACTTAATGAGATAGAAAAAGAAGAGTTTGATAGACATGTTGGCATTGTAAGATTTTGCTGATAACACAATAGAGTAAAAGCGATTTACAAACCCTCTCGTAGGGTGGAAGAATTCCACCGATCATTCCATAGAAAGATAATCCTGCGATATATTATGTTCACGATATCTGTAGCAGATGGTGGATTTCATCCACCCTACCCAATATCTATTTTCCAGTGAACTACATTACCAACCGCGCGGAGCCTACTCCCCGCTGCCGTAGATATACTCCAGCACATTCCCCTTGAAGATCAGGTCGCCGTCCAACCCGTTGTCGATCCCGTCGACGACATTGGAAGCTACAAGTCCGAGGTGGTATTCGTTGTTGAGGAAGAACTGGTATCCGCCGAAGTCGTGCATCGGGTTGTCAAAGAGCGCCATCGGAATGTAGCCGAAGAGCCCGGCTGCCTGAAGTGTATCTTTGGCCTGTGCGAGAGAAGAGTAGAAGTGATCCGCCGCATACTCCCAACCCTGGTAATCGAGCTCGAACGCATCGATGATCCCGTCATCGTTGGCATCGTCCCATGTGGCCGTAGCTACGGTCACGAACGGCATGAAGACCGGCTTGTGATACTTCTCACTAAGGAACCTTGTGAAGTTGATGATCCTCTGCGCGATGTTCTCTATCCCCAGGTCGCTGTCCGTATAGGAGATAGGAACGAGCGGATTGTGCGGATTGCGGCTGAACTGTGCCAGGTTCTGCTGGAACGAGATGAAGTCGAGCTTCTCAAGGAGGGCATTGTAGACGATCTCCGGTCTCGACCACTCATCCTTGTCCCCGAGCGAACAGTTCTCGTAACCGCACTTCCCGAAGGTGAAGTAGCTCGCCCTGTTGCCGGTATCCATCATAGAGAGTGTGAAGAGGGCATTGGGGTTCGAAGCCTTGATCGTATCGATGGCATCTGAGAGTATCGAAGCCATCATCAGCTGATTGGCCTCCTCAGAGACAACGACCTCTTTATTGAACTCCGGCTCCATCACCACGATCATGCGCCCTTTGAGCGCACCGAGGAACTCTGCGAACCTGAGGTTGTCCTGTCTGTACTCGAGTATCTGCGTATCGTTGGGCATACTTGAGACAAGGTCATCACCGAAATACCAGTAGCTGAACACCGGGATGAAGCCCGCATCCATAGCCTTTTGTATCTTGACCCTGTCGAACCAGCTCACCTGCCACCCCTTGGTGACCCAGTAGACGATGAACTTGCCATTTTGGAGCTTTGAACTGAGATAAGTGAAATCATCCGGCTGGAAATTGCGGATATCCCGGTAGTAGCTATTGGCAGTAATATTCCCATCCATGACCAGATCGACAGAGCTGAGCCAGATACGCTCATCTGTCTCTGAAAGGAACGGGAATGAATACGAACCGCCGAATCCTACATTGAAATCGTTCATCAGTGTATCGGCGGGGACGGTGAGATCGAACGTTTTGCTCCTGCTCTCTACCCCTTTGGATATCATTGCGCTGAGTGTAACGCTCTTCGCTCCCCCCTGCGGCTGTATCACGATCCCCTCATGACTGATGACCGATGGATCGCTGGAACTCCATGTGATATTGGTATCGTTCTCACCGGAAACAGGCAACGCAAGATTGGTTTTGATCTCTGAAGCAGCACTGTTGTAGTTCCTGATACTCTCGAATGTAAGCGCATCGCTGTCCGCCACTACGCTTTGCCTATCGCCCATAGTAGCTGCTACAGGTTTGATGCTCCTGTCGGCACAGAAACCGAACTTCGCACGTGTGCCGGGAAGGACGATCTCGTTGTAGTCCTTCCCTCTGGCATTGAGCGTGAGATTGCCATCCTGTGTATACTGTGCATCCCAGAGATTGGTGATACCCCCTTCTATGGGGAGAGAGATGCTCCATTTCACCCGCAGGTCGGTGTAGTTGAACACCCTGATATCGGCACAGTAGCCGCTCCCCCAGTCGCTCGTCACTGTCGTCGTGACCGTCAGATCGCTGCTCTCCTCGGTGATGGCCCGCGTAGCGCAGTAGCCGAACGTCGTACTCTCATTGATCCCCAGTTTTGTGTTGTAGTCAGCACCATGAACCGTAACGAGATTCCCCACCTGTGTATAGCCGGCACTCCAGAGATAGTCTACCGTACCGTTGACATTGAGCACTGCTTCCCAGATATTGGGATTGGACGTGATATTCCTGACTGTCACATCTTCGCAATAGCCGCTCCCCCAGTCAGCTGTCCTCACCGAGCTCACCGCTACATTCATTGCGTTGACGCACGAAGCTGAAACGAGACTTCCAAATACTACTTTCTTCAGCATATTCAAACCACCTTTTCAAAGATTTTTAAGAAATCTTTCCGAAAAGATTCCCCTTCAGATCAGTATATATGCCATAAAATAAATTGATGATAAATAGAAGAATAATTTAATTAAAATTCTAATATTTATGTGACATTTGTATTATTTTTAAAAAACAATTATCAATTATTTTGATCGAATTTTCAATATACCCTTTCGAATATACCTTCGTCTCCGAAAAGTTCATCATGGTGATCGAGGATGAACCGGCGCAGCTTTGCCCCCTTTTCGGTGATCAATGTATCGGAGAGGAACTTCTCTTTGTCATATCTGCCACGAAGATTGCCCGAATCGATGGCATGCTGTACAGGTTTGGGATTGAGGAGCATGAGCGTGAGTCTCTCCTTCTCGACCCTGTAGCTTACGAAAAGATATCCTTCGGGGAACTCGTTTTTGTTGGTAGTGGGTTTGAGATTGAGGTATTTTTTCCCTTCCAGCACAGATACATGACCGTCGAACTCCATGATCTTATCTTTTTCGGATGATTTTGCTTCTTCGTAGCGGAAGTGGAGGATATTTTTCTTTTTGGTCTTCGTGATGGTGAGGTATTCCGTTTCATTGGTATCGGAATGCAGCGCCCACTTGCCTGTGAGGGTATTGTCGCCAGTATCAGGTTTGGTGAGTGGATGGGTGGATGAGACGACACACCCGCTGAGCAATGCGAGTGTAAAAAGCAGTATGAATGTACGCATGGATAACTCCTGTGAAAAGTTCTACAGGGTTATCATAGCATAAGGAGGTGGAAAAAACTATTCGCTTCTGTTGCCGGACTTGTTGCGTGACTTCGGTTTGAAGCTGCTTTTGCCGCCGTCGTTTCTCTCTCTTCTCGGTTTGTTGTTGCGGTAGCTGCCACGGTCGCCACCTTCCTGCGGTCTGCGTGTACGGTTACGGTTTCTGCTGCGCCCCTGCCCGTCTTTGCTTCTGCTGCTGTCTCTCTGGATGAGTCTTTCGATCTCGTCGAGCCCGAGTCCGATCGCTTCTTTCCCCTCGACCGTGTGCTCTTTGGCTATCATCGATGCGAGCATGTGGGCGATCGTGACGATGTCAAGATCGTGCTGGAGCGTTTTGACGAGGTTGATACCGCTGAGCGTCACATCTATCTGTGCCACTTCCGCTACAAGCTGGTCTTTTTTGGTGTTAAGCACCTCTTCTTTGGTCGGGATCACCTGGGTGATCATCTTGGTGCCGACATCCTTCTCTATCCTTTTGATAGTGCGCAGTTCGCCCGGGCTGACGAGAGTGATCGCCTCGCCCTTGCGCCCTGCCCTGCCTGTACGTCCGATACGGTGAACATAGCTCTCGGAGTCGAACGGCAGATGGTAGTTGAATACATGGGTGACATCGTTGACATCGAGTCCACGGGCAGCGACATCGGTCGCGACGAATATCTCTACCGTACCGTTACGGAAAGCCCTGATGGCGATCTCACGCTGCTTCTGCTCCATATCGCCGTGCAGTCCGCCCACTTTGAATCCCTGTGAAGAGAGGTGCGATACGAGTCTGTCGACCTCTTTTTTCATACGGCAGAAAATGATACACTTGCCCGGGTTCTTGAAGTCGATGAGCCTGACCAACGCATCGTCCCTTTCATAATCCTGTACAACATAGTAGTTCTGTGTGATATCGGTATTGGTACGCTCGGTCTTGGTCACTGTGACCGTTTTTGGCTCATGGAGGATCTCCTCGGCCAATGCCCGGATAGCCTTCGGCATCGTAGCCGAGAACATCAGTGTCTGTCTCTCGTCCGGCAGATGGGTGAAGATCGTCTTGATCTCGTCGAGGAAGCCCATATCGAGCATCTCGTCCGCCTCGTCAAGGACGACAAATCTGGGCTCGATATTGATCTTGCCGCTCTCGAGAAGATCCTGGAGACGGCCCGGAGTGGCGATGATGATCGAGGCCTGGTTGATACGGTCGATCTGTCTGCTGTACGACGCGCCGCCGTAGACAGTAGCGGTCTTGAGACCGGAATATTTGCCGAACCTGTAAAGTTCATCGCTCACCTGCATCGCAAGCTCTCTGGTAGGGACGATCACTAGCCCCTCGACGCTGCCGTCGCCTTTCATACGGCTCATGATGGGGAGGCCGAACGCTGCGGTCTTACCTGTACCTGTCTGCGCCTGGGCGATGATGTCGTGTCCTTCGAGGACGAGGGGGATGGCTTCTCTCTGGATAGGGCTCGGTTCGACGAAACCAGCCTCCTGAACAGCCTGCAATATAGTACTGTTGAGTCCTAATTCTGTAAATTTCATGTTTAATCTTTCGTAAATTGGTATTGGTGATTGTGGGTCAATGATCTTGGGAGCACTGGAATATGCAGAAAATCTGTGATATTATAGCTTGTTTTACTAAATAATGATAGGGTAAATGGGGTAAATAGTGAAGATATTGCCCAAACCCCCAAAAAAACACCACTATATCTGAAGTATGATGATATATCTCAGGAGTTTTTTAGTAAGAGATGTTCAATCACGAAGAGATGCATATAAAAGATTTTTTTTGTTAAAATGGCGAAAAGTTTGTT
>QKDN01000072.1 GCA_003252535.1 Campylobacterota bacterium
CCATCACAACAGATGAACAACAAATTTTTCATATTATAAATCCAGAATAACAACTTAACTCGTTTTACTCGTTTGTATCATCAGAGACTTGCCATATAGAAATCGTTAGCTTTTTCCTTCGCTCCCACGCTCTCGTGGGAGTGTATACTCAAACTCCAACAACCTAAAACTCTACATTCCGACAAATACATCAGTACAACCCTGAAAGAGTGATCCAAATAACAGAAACCTACCAAAACCTCTCCACATCGATCAGCCCATCCACTCCTTCATAATTCCTCGCACTCGAATATCTCCAGTGTGCAGCCTCATCGACATAACCCCGTTTGATCGGATTGTTATGGATATAGTTGATATATCGGATCATCATACTATCAGACTGTATCAGTTTCGGTTTGATCCCCTCCTGCCAGAGCTGATACTCACGGTCTGACTTATGGGCTTTCTTATAGAACCTGAGCTGATCGAGTATGGTAGTGACATTCTTTTCTATAAGTAGCCCGATAAGTTTCCGGGCAGTATGAGTTTTGAACTTTGAGATCGTCTTTGCTATATCATCACTTTGGGCTATCATGTGCAAGTGGTTTTCGAGTATGACATAGGAGTAGATGGTGAGATTATCGTTTTGTTGGAGATACTTGAGTGAGTCGATGATGATACCTGTACTCTCCCGATTGGTAAATATCGGTATCCAGTTGAGTACTGTGCAGGTCACGAAGTGCGGATGTGTCGGTTCATAGATTTTGTATCTGTTTCTTCCCATGCGGATGATTATAACATGATTGTGTCATTTCTTGTTTGCAAATCGGAGTATACACTCCCACGAAAGCGTGGGAGCGAATAAGAACGACTCCTAATAGTTATCGTATCTACCCGCTTTGACATCCTCTTTGATCTCGTCGAGTACTTCCTGGAAGATGGCGACGATCAACTCGGCTGCTTCGTGGTGGTTCGCTTCGGGGACATCCCAGTCGGTGATCTTCATATTGATCTTGAACAAGTCTCTCATCGATGCGGCGATCTCCGTTCTTCTGTTTGCTATATCTTTTTCTATGACATCCATAGTTGATCCTCCAAATTTGATGTGATCATTTTAGCACAGTTTCCATATATTGCGATCTCTCTGTCGGATATTTATGTACCGACTCGCTTGTTGTTTCACAGTCTCACAAGCTGGGAGCAAATCTACTTGACAAATTTTTTTTTGCTATATATTGTGACAAAAATATTTTTGTCAAATGAAACGGATTGTATAGATATTATCGGTGACAACCTTTTATTTTCAATTCAAATCTTATGTGATACAATACCGCTAGTTGGGACAGGCTAGAGAGTTGGCGCTCTCTAGCAAGCTTTTAATATATTCTGACTGTTAGCAATAACAGCAGAAATATAACAATTAGAATACGCGTCTGCATTGTTATAATCCTTTATCCAAAGGCTGACCCTGTCCCACCTTCCACCATCACAATGCACCCACGATCCAATCGCCAACCAGGGAATCTTAGTATAGTACAAAATCATCTCATCATGACAAAATATTGCGATATGAAATATTTTGACCCATTTCTTATCTCAAAGCATCAATGTTTATGTGATTATTCAATGATCTTCCATATCCTGCGGACATCATGAAGAAAAACATAAACCATTAAGCCCACACCCGATAGAATCCCGTTAAAAAACATGATCAGAACACTCCTTGACAAGAACAACAACACCGCTATCCTCCTCGCCGGGATACTCGCCATCGTGGTGGGTATCGGCGTGGCGCGGTTCGCCTTTACCTCGCTGCTCCCCTCCATGCTCGGGGACTTCCTCAGCCTCTCCTATGCCGGGGTGCTTGCATCGCTCAATTTCGCCGGGTACCTGGCGGGAGCGGTCTTCTCGATATTCATCAGGGATATCAATACCAAGGTGAAATACTTCCGCATCGGGATGGCGCTGAGCATCGTCACGACGGTCGTCCTCGCCACTACTACCGATGAGACACTGTGGCTGGTCTCGCGGGTGGTCGCAGGGTTTGGGTCGGCGATGGTGCTGATCGTCGGCGGCGCCATCGTGATGGTCAAGCTCAGCTTCGAGAGCAAGACCCGGGCGATGGGGATACACTTCAGCGGGATCGGGTTCTCCATCGTGACCGCCGAGCTCATCAGCCGCGCAGTGCTGCGCAGCGGCACCTGGAGCGATGCGTGGCTCGCCCTGTCGATCTTCGCGTTCGTCGTGACCTTCTACTCGCTCTATATCCTCTCGTTCGACAAGAAGATCAAACAGGAATCAGTCAAGCACCCCCTCTCCCGCTCGATCTTCTCCCCCTATGTGATCCTGCTGATCCTCGCCTATTTCACCGAAGGGGTGGGGTTCGTGGTGCAGGGGACATTCCTCCCCGATATCATCAACTCCCTCGAGGGACTCGAGGGGTACGGCAACCTCGGGTGGCTCATCGTCGGGATCGCGGGGATCCCATCGTCGATCCTCTGGATGCGGTGGGCGCACAGCTACGGGAGCGTCAATGTCATCATGGTCGCCATGGCGCTCCAGATCGTCGGCAGCCTCATCCCCGCGTTGAGCTCCGATATCCTCCTCAACCTCCTCAGCGGCGCCCTCTACGGCAGCACCTTCATCGGACTCGTCGCCCTCTTCCTCAATCTCGGCGGCCACCTCGCAGGCAGGAACCCCGTCGTCCTCATGGGAGCGATGACGGCAGCCTACGGGATAGGCCAGGTGGGAGCGCCACTCTACAGCGTCGTACTGACAGAGCGTTTCGGCAGCTACAACGCAACACTCTATGTCACGGCAGCCATTGTATTCATCGGAATCGTGCTGCTGGGCTTCGCCAAAAGGATCGAACCGGGCACGATGCACGGACAAGCAAAGAAAGGAACAAAAGAATGATATGTGTGATCCAGAGGGTAAGCAGCTCCAGGGTGAGCGTCGGCGGGGAGACCGTCGGGGAGATAGGTGCAGGGCTCAATATCCTGCTCGGCGTCGTGAAAGGGGACGATGAGAGCGACATCGCCAAACTGGCGGGCAAGATCGCCAACCTCCGCATCTTCGCCGACGAGTGCGGCAAGATGAACCTCTCCCTCCTCGATATCGGCGGCGGGGCGCTGGTGATATCGCAGTTCACCCTCGCGGGCAATGTCAAAAAGGGGAGACGACCCAGCTTCGATGCGGGCGAGACCCCGCAGGTCGCAAAGGAGCTCTACGAGAAGTTCGCCGCCGCCCTCTCGGATATGGGGATACCGACACAGACGGGGAGATTCGGCGCGATGATGGCCGTCGAGATACACAACGACGGGCCGGTCACCTTCATCCTCGACTCGAAAAGCCTCTCCTGAGTTTTCACAATCGCGCCGAATTTGTGTATAATAAAAAATAATTATATTTTAAAAGGAGCAGATGATGAAAACATTCCTGAAAATACTCGGCGGTCTGGCAGCGCTGGTAGTGATCGCCCTGATGATCGTGATGTTCATGACCAAGGGGATGGATGAGGCGGCTGACAAGTTCTTCACGGCGGTCAAAGCGGGCAACTACGACGAGGCATACACCCACCTCTCGGATGATTTCAAAAGCTCGACGAGCAAGGACGCACTCAAGGCCTACCTCGAGAAGAACGCTCTCACCGACTACAGGGACGCTACCTGGAGCTCGAGATCGGTCAACGGCAACCGCGGCGAGCTCTCGGGCTCTATCACCAACCAGAGCGGCGGCGCGGTGCCCGTCACCCTCTCCTTCGTATCCAACGACAAGAACGAATGGAAGATATATGCTATAGGGAAACCCGCGGCAGGGATCACCGAAGAGAGCAGCGACAGCAAGACCGGAACCGTCCCCGCGGAGAAGGAGCTCGCAGCACTGACCAACGAGACAATGCTCATCTTCGCCCAGAGCGTCAGGGATCATAGCATGGCCAAGATGTACGCCCACTCCTCGCAGCTGTGGCAGAAGCAGTTCACCGTAGAGAAGTTCGACGAGGCGTTCGGCTCGTTCTTCAAGTTCGGCGATGCCCTGATGGTACTCGACCAGTACGCCCCGCAGTTCACTGAAAAAGCCGCGATCGATGAGAACGGTGTCCTCACGGTCAAGGGGCTCTACCCCACCAGCCCCAGCAAGGTCTATTTCGAACACCAGTATATCTACGAGGGGACAGGCTGGAAACTGGTCTCGCTCGATGTGAATGTGAAGTAGCGGAAGCTGCTTTGCTTTAACAGCCCCCTGCTCCCGGTCAGGAATCCGGCATCGTCCGCACATCCACCCGGACACTGAGGTAGCTGCTGCCGCTCCCCTGAACGACCCCTTTGAGTGGAGTGATGTCGTTGTAGTCCCTGCCGTAGCCGAGCAGGATGTACTCTTCGTTGGGTATCTTGTTGTTTGTGGGGTCGAAATCGACCCAGCCGTATCTCCCGAGGTAGACGCTGAACCATGCGTGGCTGGCGTCTGCGCCGAAGAGCTTCTCTTTCCCTTCCGGGGGATAGGTCTGGATATAGCCGCTCGCGTAGCGGGTGGGGATACCCAGTCCACGGAGGATCGAGATCGCCAGTGTGGCGAAATCCTGACACACCCCTTTTTTCTCTTTGAATATCGTTTCGATCGGCGTAGTGACATTGCTGAAGCCGCTCTGGAAATCGAAATCGTCGAATATCCGCGCAGTCAGGTCACTCACTGCTTCGAAGAGGTTATCATACTTCTCGAACGACTCTTTACCGTATGCAGCGATCTCCCGTCCGGGATTGGGGATGAGATCGGAAGGGAAGAGGAACTGCCTGGCGTAGAGGGTCTCTTCATTCAGTGATCTGAGGTCGTCCTGCAACTCCTCCAGGGAGATATCGATCTGTTCGAACGATCTGATCTTTTCGGCTATCTTCTCCTCATCGACACTGACGACGCTGTGGGCGGTGACGATGAGCTTGTCGTGGGACTGCTTGATGAATATCTTGCTGAGACTATTGCCGAAGTAGTCACGGTACTCTTCGATCGCTTTGGTCCTGGGATGGACCTCGAGCTTGTATTTTTCAAGCTTCTGAGAGTCGTTCTGGGCCGGTTTGAGACGTGCGATATTGTGGCTGAAGCTCACCTGCGTGCTGTACTGAAAGACGGTTTCATGGAAAATCTTGTAGTGTATCATGGCTATTCGTAGTAGTGGGAAAAATAGTTTTTCGTAAATTCATTGGAAAACTCGTTGAGCAGCGACGCGATATCGGTGAGGAAACTGTCGAGCTCGCAATAGATATAGCTCCCTTCACACTCTGCGATGAGTTTTTTGACCTCGATCTTTTCGATCCTTTTATGGATCTTCT
Organism: Campylobacterota bacterium; assembly: GCA_003252535.1. Classification (GTDB taxonomy): domain Bacteria; phylum Campylobacterota; class Campylobacteria; order Campylobacterales; family Sulfurovaceae; genus SZUA-451. The sequence goes on from QKDN01000072.1 coordinate 5,304, forward strand.
CCAGATACCTGCTGCTCGAATAGAAACGCGCCTGCATCGTATCCTTATCCCGCAGCTTCCGGGTAAAACGCTTCAGTGCATCGATGATCCCTACAAGCGATTTGGCGTAGCTCTTCTGGAAGATCAGGAACTCCACTACCGGGGCAAGGTGGAGATTGGATTTGTAGTACCCACGGTAGGCAGTATACCCCTCATGAGCGTTGAGCATGAACTGTAGCACCTCCTGCTCCCTGCTCCGGTCATATCGGAGGGTGAGGAGCGAACGTATCTCGGATATCAGCAGCATCGCCATCTCCACCTTGGAGCCGATCTGGTAAAAGATCAGCCCCTCCTCCTTGGAGATACTCTCCCTCGTGAGCTCCTTGTAGGCGCTCAGGTAGATCAGCAGTTCGTCGAGATTGTCGACATCGTCGCGCAGATCGGGAGAGCGCTTCCTGGAGTAGCGGCTCCATTTGTGCTCGAACTTCTCGAAGACCTTGCGCGCTTCGTTGGAGAACTGGTTGCGGATATTGAGATGGACATTGGAGAGCATCGAAACGGTGAACGCGAGGGTTCCCACCCGGTTGCGATCTTTGATCAGCGATTCGAGCTCTTTGCGTGGATCGATGAGCTGTGCCCCGAGGAATCCCGGGTAGGTCATCGTAAGATGGGTCAGGGCTTTGAGGAAGTCGTCCGTCATCATATCGGCACTGTGGTGACTGAGCATGTACTTGAGGCTCGAACGGATCACCCTTGCCGTGACGATGGAGCGCTTGAGATAGCGTCCGAGCCAGTAGATATTTTCCGCCCTTTTGGTGATGATGGAGGAGAATGAGATGTCATGGTAGGGGGGCGTGAGATCGACGCTATCGTCGAGCGTCTCGGCGGTATCGGAAAGCACCCACAGGTCCTTGCTCCCTCCCCCGCGCTGGTTGGAGACGACGAAGATATCCTTATTGGAAGAGATTCGTGCCAGACCGCCGTTCATCACATGGTATTCGTCCCGGTCTTTGTAGCAGAAGAGGCGTATCGAGTTCTTCTTCGCGACGATGGAATCTTCTACGAATGACGGGATGGTCGAGAAGTTGATCTGCTCCTGGGCGATATACATATAGGGATTGCTCTCGATCTCCTCTTTGAGGGTATCGAGCGCCTCCTGGTCTAGGTGCTTGCAGATCACCATGCTGTTGGCATTTCGTTTATCGATCGACTTGACGATCAGGGTCTTGAGGTTTTCGAGCACATAGAGCCGCTCTTTCTCCTGCCCGCACCACCATGTGGCGATCTGGGGGAGGATCAGCGGCTCATCGAAGAAGAATTCGCAGATGCTGTTGAGAAAAGGGTTGAGCCCCAGGTTCTCCAGCACCCCCACACCGATGGGGTTGATCATCCTCACATGCCCCTGCTGCAATACTTCGAGGAGTCCCGCCACACCCAGCTGCGAATCGTTGCGGAGCTCCAGAGGATCGCAGAAGCGGTCGTCGACCCTCCGTATGACGATATCGACCTTCCGCAGACCCGAGAGGTTCTTGAGGTAGAGATAGGTGTCCTTCACCAGCAGGTCTTCCCCCCGCACCAGCTCGCAGTCGAGTATCGAGGAGAGGTAGGAGTGTTCGAAATAGGTCTCGTTGTAGGGACCGGGAGAGAGCATCACAATGAAAGGCTTTTCGTCGGAGGTGTAGCGGGAAAGGCTCCCCTTGAACCCCTCGATGAAACGGACGATGTTGTGGACGTGGATGTTTTCGATCAGGGAGTGGTTGATACTGTGCATCGCCAGCCTGTTCTCGATCGCGTACCCCAGTCCGGAGGGGGCTTCGGTCTTGTCCGAGATCACCCAGAATGTACCGTCGGGCCCGCGGCTGAGGTCGGCGGCATAGAGGCTGAGGTCATAGTAGGAGCTCTCGAAGCCGTAGACCTCACGGATGAAATGGCTGTCGAGGTAGAGTATCTCGGCAGGGATCACCCCCTGTTTGAGGAGCTGCTGCTCGCCGTAGATATCCTTGAAGATGCGGTCGAAGAGCCTGACACGCTGCCTGATGCCGCGCTTGAGGGTCTCCCACTCATCATGGGGGAGGATGAAGGGGATAGGGTCGAGGTTCCATTTGCGCTTGGAGTCGGCCTTGTCATCGTAGATGTTGTAGCTGACACCGTTCTCCCTGAGCTGCCAGTCGATCTCCTCCTGCTTGAGGGTCAGGTCTTCCGTGTCGAGCGTCCGGAGATTCTCGGCCAGGGATCGCCAGTGCTCCCTGATCTCCCCCTCCGGCGTGAACATCTCATCGTATACAGCCCCCTGATACCCCTCGAACAACTCCATCTACGACTTAATCCACCTTTGTCTCATATCCAGCGTGTGCGGATACTCTTTGTTGAGCGGAAGTCTATACACTTGCAGCTTAGATTTCCCCTCGATTTCGACGATCTTCCTCTCCGAATGTTCGACGACGCTCAGCTCCTGGTTGAGGATGGCATTCTTGGTGAAGACCACTTTGCCCTGCGAGTTGTTGAAATCCCAGTAGCGGTTGATACGGCGTGACTCCGCTTCGTAGGAGTTGACCGGGAAGGTGTCGTAGCTTCTTCCACCCGGGTGGGAGACGAAGTAGTTGAACCCGCCGATGCTTCGGAGATTCCAGGTATCGATGACATCGAAGGTGAGCGGCGTGTCGACCCCGATGGTCGGGTGGAGCGCAGACCACGGCTGCCATGCCTTATAGCGTACCCCTGCGACATACTCGCCGTGTATCTCCGTCTCCATCACCGGTATCTCGACGCCGTTGCAGGTGACGATATAGCGGTCTTTGATGAAGTTGTTGACCCTGATCTGCAACCGCTCGACCGAGGAGTCGACATAGCGCGATGTCCCCTGAGAACCGCTCTCTTCCCCCAGTACATGCCACGGCTCTATCGCCGCGCGTATCTCGAAGTCCATCCCGCCGATCTTGGTCATACCGTAGAGCGGGAACCTGAACTCGAAGAACGGATCGAACCAGTCGAGCTGGAACTCATACCCCTCGTCGTTAAGATACTCCACCACAGATTTCAAGTCCTCTTTGACATAGTGTTCGAGGAGGAACTGGTCGTGGAGTCTCGTACCCCATCGCACCAGCTTGCGTCTGTAGGGCTTCTTCCAGAATGCGCTCACGAGTGCGCGTACGAGGAGCATCTGCAAGAGCGCCATCTCTTTGTGCGGCGGCATATCAAAGCCGCGAAGCTCCAGGATACCGAGCCGTCCGCTGCTGCTGTCGGGCGAATAGAGCTTGTCGATACAGAACTCGCTTCGGTGGGTATTCCCCGTGATATCGGTGAGGAGGTTCCTGAAGAGCCTGTCGGTCATCCAGAACGGGACGAAACCGTTCTCGGGAATCTGCGAGAATGCGATCTCAAGCTCGTAGAGGTTCTCGATCCTCCCCTCGTCGACCCTCGGCGCCTGCGAGGTCGGCCCGATGAACGCGCCGCTGAAGAGGTAGGAGAGCCCCGGGTGGTGCTGCCAGAATGTGATGAGCGATTCGAGCAGCAGCGGGTTGCGGAGCAGCGGCGAGTCGCTCGGGGTCATCGCGCCGATGGTGACATGGTTGCCCCCTCCCGTACCGGTGTGGCGGCCGTCGACCATGAACTTCTCCGTCCCCAGACGCGAGAGTCTTGCGTCTTCATAGAGGGTATCGATATTGTCGTGGAGGTCTTTCCAGTTGGTGGCAGGGTGGATATTGACCTCGATGACGCCCGGGTCGGGTGTGACCTTGATCCTCTCCGTCCTGTTGTCCTGCGGCGGCTCGTACCCCTCAAGGATCACTTTGAAATCGAGCGCCTTCGCCGTCGCTTCGATGGATGCGATCAGGTCGAGGAACACCTCGGTGGAGTCCAGCGGCGGGAGGAAGATACAGAGCTTGCCGTCGCGTATCTCCGTACCGATAGCGGTCTTGACATACTCGTAGTAGGTATTGGCGAGCGTCGTTTCGGCGCTGATCTTTTTTGCCCTCTTTTTGACCGGGGTGATGTAGTCACCCAACGCCGGGGCATCGGCGAAGAGATCGGGCTCGAATGTTTTCGCTATCTCAACATGAGGCTTGTGAAGGAGCGAATCGAGCGGCAGACGGAGCCCTATCGGGGCGTTGCCCGGCGTGAGGAAGAGATGTCCCCGTCTGAAGTCCCACTGCGAAGTGATCCACTTGGTGCGGCCGTAGCCCAGCGGGAGGATGTACCCTACTTCGTTGCTCAGACCATGCGCCAGCTTCTCGGCGATCGTCTTGCGCTCGAGCGGGTCTTTGAGGTCGTAGCTCATCACATCGATATCGAGAGGCATCGAAGCCTCTTTCATGATATAGTAGACCGGGTCTTCGTATGCCGGGATGATGTTCTGGTCGCTTACCCCCAGCGTCAGTGCGAGGTGTGAGAGGAACTTTTTGGCATCCTCTTCGGTATAGTCATAGGTTTCGTTCATATCGGCCAATAGCGACGTATCTTCCCAGACAGGTTTGCCGTCCTTTCTCCAGAATACCGTGATCTGCCAGCGCGGGAGCGGTTCGCCGGGGTACCATTTCCCCTGCGCGTGGTGGAGCAGTCCGCCGTTGGTGAAGGAGCCGAGTATCTTGCGCGAGTAGTTGTTGGCAAGGGTTCGTTTGTGCTCGCCATCGGCTGCGTTGTTCCACTGGTCGGACTCCATATCGTCGATGCTGACGAATGTCGGCTCGCCACCCATCGAGAGGCGCACATCGTTCTTCTCCAGGTCTTCGTCGACCTTGAAGCCGAGATCGTAGATCGCTTCCCACTGCTCCTTGCGGTAGGGTTTGGTGACGCGCGGGGACTCGAATATCCTCGTGACGCTGTTCTCATACTCGAACTCCACTTCACACTTGTCGCTCGCCCCCTCGATAGCGTGCGCCGAGTCGTAGTGCGGTGTACATGCCAGCGGGATATGCCCCTCGCCCGCGAAGAGCCCGCTGGTGGCGTCGAGTCCTATCCATCCCGCACCGGGGATATAGACCTCGGTCCATGCGTGGAGATCGGTGAAGTCGTTGGCAGGGCCGCTCGGTCCGTCGAGCGACTCGACATCGGCAGTGAGCTGGACGAGATATCCCGAGACAAAGCGGCTCGCAAGCCCCAGCTGTCTGAGCACCTCGACGAAGAGCCATGCGTAGTCGCGGCAGCTTCCGAGCTTTTTACCCAGCGTATACTCGCAGGTCTGCACCCCCGGCTCCAGCCTGATGGTATAGTCGAGATAGTTGTGTATCTTTTGGTTGAGCTCGACGAGGAAGTCGATGATGCTCTTTTCGCTCCTGTCGATAGTCTTCAGGAACTTCTTGAGCTCCGGGGTTTTCTCATCTTTTTTCAGATAGGGCTTGAGCTCCGCCTTCAGGGTCCTGGAATATTTGAAAGGATAATTCTTGGCACTGTCTTCGACAAAGAAGTCAAACGGGTTGATCGTGACCATATTGGCGATGAGCTCCACGTCTATATGGAGCTTGTCTGTCGGGTTGGGGAACACGACCCTGGCGAGGTAGTTGCCGAACGGGTCCTGCTGCCAGTTGATGAAGTGCTCTTTGGGCTCGATCTTGAGGGAGTAGCTCTCGATAGGGGTACGGGAGTGCGGCGCAGGGCGCAGTCTGATCACATGAGGGCTGAGATTGACCTTTTTGTCATAGTTGTAGTGGGTTTTGTGGGTAAGCGCTACTTTTAATGCCATTGTTCATCCTTCTTATGTTAAATATAACTTACGGGTATTCCCAAAAAATCCGGCGTCATTCCAAAGAGGATGCGACAAGCCATGCGCCAAACCCGTGAAACGGGGAAAAGCGTTCGCATGGCGCAGGAGTATTCTCTTTGGAATGGCAGTTTTTGAAATGCCCCATATTTCATATGTGTACAATAATAGTATTAATTCCATAAAACCTTCCAAAAAAACTGTCTAATAACTAATCAATATTATTTATTTAATTTATTTAAGGATATGATATGATACTTGTACTATTAACGGAGGCTCAAAGTGATTTCTCAACATCAGGAAATAGAAGAGAAGTTCTGGAAGATATTCAACCAGCAAGACAGTTTGAAGATCGAAGAATTCAAGAAATACATGGATAAATTCGCGGTGAATTTCAATCTTTACAAAGACGGAAATTTTATAGAGAGGTCTCTCCCTTTCGATGTCATCCCGAGGATCATGACCAAGGCCGAGTACGATGAGCTCAACCGGGGGCTCTCGCAGCGTATCAAGACGCTCAACCTCTTCCTCGAAGACCTCTACACCGAGCAGAAGATCATCAGGGACGGGATCATCCCGTTCGAGTTCGTCGAGCAGGCCAAGGGGTATCTCAAAGAGCTCCAGGGATTCTCCCCGAGCAAGAAGCTCAGAACCCACATCAACGGCATCGACCTCGTCAAGGACAGCGTCACCGACAAATGGATCATCCTCGAGGACAACCTCAGGGTACCCAGCGGCGCGAGCTACCCCCTCTCGATCCGCGATACTTTCCGCAAGATATACCCCGAGTTCTTCGAACAGCTGAGCATCGCCCCGATCAAAGAGTACCCCATGATGCTCAAAGAGTGCCTCGACTATGTCAACTGCGGCGGGGTCAATGTCGTCCTCACGCCGGGGAGATTCAACTCCGCCTACTACGAGCACAGCTACCTCGCGCAGATGAGCGGCTCCCATCTCGTACGCAACCATGAGCTGATCGTCGAGGACAAAAAGGTCTACTTCAAGAACTACGACGGCAAACCGATCAGGGTCGGCGCGATCTACCGCAGACTCGACGATGACTTCATCGATCCCGAGTTCTTCAACCCGGACAGCCTGATCGGCGTCCCGGGACTCATGGAGGCGTACCTCGCGGGGAATGTCGCCATCCTCAACGCACCGGGCAACGGCGTGGCGGACGACAAGGGTATCTACTACTTCGTGCCGCAGATGATCAGGTACTACCTCGGCGAAGAGCCGATCCTCGACAACGCCCCTACCTACCTGCCGTATTTCGAGAAGGACAAAGAGTATATCTTCGAGAATATGCACAGGCTTGTCATCAAGGATGTCGCGGAGGCGGGCGGATACGGCGTACTCTTCGGGCACAAGATGAGCGAGGAAGAGATCAGTGATCTCAAAAATGCCATCAGCGAAGACCCCAGACGCTTCATCGCCCAGGAGCTCATCGAGTTCTACGACGAGAAGTGCTATATGGACGGGGAGATCGTGGAGCGCAAAGCCGACTTCAGAGCCTACGTGGTGATGGCCGAAGAGCCGAAAGTATGGACATGCGGACTCACCCGCTATGCGGTGGAAGCGGGGAACTACCTGGTCAATTCTTCACAGGGTGGAGGATTCAAAGACACATGGGTTATCGAATAGGAGCAGACAATGAATCAAATGAATCAAATACTCACGGCAAATGTTGCCAGCAACCTCTACTGGCTCGGCCGCTATCTCGAGCGGGTCGAAGCGACGCTCCTCGAGATCGACTCTGTCTATGACTGTATCATCGATGTCAATTTCGATGCAGGGAAAAAACTCTACAGCAACATCGGTATCGAACTCGAATACACGAGCGCCCTGACCTTCATGCGCGAAGCGATCGTCGGAGACCACTCGGGCAATATGAAAACGCTCCTCGACTTCGCCCGTGAGAATGCCATCATCTCCCGAAGCTATATCGAGCTCGAAGCGTTCGGTTCGATCATCCAGCTCCACGACCTGTTCGTCCAGGCAGCGGCGGGAGAGAGAGTCATCGACTTCATGTTCATGGACGAAGCCCTCTCGCTCATCAGCGAGGTATGGGGGGAGATCACCCGCCGGGAAAGCAGGAATGTCGACGATTACTTCCTGATGCTCGGCAAATATGTCGAAAAAGTCGATTTCCACCTCAGACTCGGCAAGAACAAAGAATACGCCATACGCTTCATGGACGAGATCGACAGGATCGTCTCGATCCTCGCTCCCGATGCGACCTTCGTACCGCACAACGCTAAAGAACCTTCACAGGTCATACTCGATTCGATCAATAACAAAATCACGAAAATCATAATGGAATAAGATGAAAACCTTTGAAATTTTTTCTACCAATCTCCCCGTGGGAGAGCGGTATACGATCAAAAAGACCCGTTTCGTACCGATCCATGAGATCAAAGAGCCCAAGCGGATCAGTATCGTCACGGGGATACACGGAGACGAGCTGGAGGGGCAGTTCGTCGTCTACCTCCTCGTCGACTGGCTCCGGAAGAACCCGGAGAAGATCAACGGGATCGTCGACCTCTACCCCGCTGTCAACTCTCTGGGGATCGATTCTATCACCCGCTCCTTCCCCGTCTACGAGGTAGACCTCAACAGGGCTTTCCCCGGCGGCGCATCGAGCTTCCTGCCGTCCCATGTGGTCTATGAGCTCTCGCAGGATGTCAAGGGTAGCGATATCGCCATCGATATCCACTCGAGCAATATCTTCCTCAAAGAGATACCGCAGATACGGATCAACAAAGAGTTCTCCGAGGCGACCTACCCGCTCGCCAAGCAGCTCAACTGCGACTTCATCTGGATACACGATGCGATCACGGTGCTCGAAGCGACCTTCTCCCATACGATGAACTCGATGGGGACCAAAACCCTCGTCGTCGAGATGGGACTGGGGATGAACCTGACACAGAAGTACGGCTACCAGCTCCTCACCGGTATCCTGAATCTCATGAAATCGGAAGGGATCATCATCACCGACGAAGAGTTCGACGTGATCGAACCATTCACCTCGGAGGTAGGGGATGTCTTCTTCCTCAATGCCGAAGCGAGCGGGCTTTTCATCCAGGAGATCAAACACTGTGCCGTCATCAACAAAGGGGACAAGATCGGACAGATCGTCGACCCGCTGACCGCCGAAGTGAGATCGGAGGTATTCGCCCCCAACAAAGGGATACTGTTCACCCTCAGAGAGTTTCCGGTCGTCTACGAGGGATCGCTGTTAGCCAGAATTTTTGGAGAGAAAGATGACTAGAATAGAAATTTTAAGACTCGAATCGCTCAGCCGCGAGCCGATGATCATCGAAGGGTTCCTGTTCAAAGGGAAGAACCCCAACGCACCCAAGATCGCCATCGTCGGCGCGATGCAGGGGGATGCCCTCCTCCCGCTCCACAGCGCGAGCTCCCTCGTGAACTTTTTCAGCAAGAAGCTCAAAGAGTCGCAGATACTCGGGGACGTGCTGATTATCCCGTCGATCAACCACTATGCGCTCAATATCTCCGAGCGTTTCTGGCCGCTCGACAAGACCAACCTCAATATGATGTTCCCGGGGTACAACCTGGGGGAGACCACCCAGAGGATCGCCGGGAAAATATTCGAAGCTATCAAAGGATACGACTACGGTATCAGTCTCGAGACCCGCTCCGACCAGGCGAACTGTATCCCCCACGTCAGGCTGCTCCAGAGCGGATGGGAAGACATCCACGGCGCCAGGAAGTTCGGATTCAGGATCATCCACCACAAAGAGCTCGAGTCTATCGATACGGTCACGCTCCAGTACAACTGGCAGCTCTGGGAGACCAAAGCCTACTCTATCATCTGCCCGACCAAAGCCTCCATCGACAGAGCACAGTCAGACCAGATCGTGCAGGCGATGCTCCGCTTCATGAACCACTACAAGATCATCAACTACTCGATCTTCAACGAATACGAATCGACGATCATGGACAAATCCAATATCAAGATCATCAAAAGTCCCAAAAGCGGTATCTTCACGACAAGAAAGAACAGCGGGGACTACGTCTACAAAGGGGACATCCTCGGCGAGATCATCGACGCCCTTACAGGTGAAGTGACCTACAAAGCAAAAGCGCCGTGCGACGGCATGATCACCTGTCTCCTCTCCCACTCCCTGATCGTCGAGAATGCCATCATGTACAGGATCGCGAAGATACGGTAGTGTGCAGACCAATTCTCCGGTCTTCGATCCGGGGATTTTGCCGTACCTTGCATCGATTACCTGGCCACAGATTCTTTGTCTCTACGGTCAGAGTACCGCTATCGCGACATCTTCATCCGCAAGGCCCCCTGGAACAGTTCTCGATCCCGGGTCCTGCTCGGTTACGCTCAATGCTTATCAAACATTAATGTAATATAAAAATATGAAGATACATTCTGATATACTCACG
>QKDN01000009.1 GCA_003252535.1 Campylobacterota bacterium
TAAAAATAATAAACACGAAATGTATACGGATTTAGATGGCGAAGGTGGAACTATTCTTTTTTATTCAGTATGGTATGGCAGTATAGACTTGTTAAATTTTTTATTAAAAGAGCTAAAGATCAATATTTATCAAAAAGATAAGATGGGTGATAGTGTATTATTTTCTGTAACATTGAATGGAAATAATACTTTAGAAATATTAAGCATCCTTATTAAAGAAGGTTTAAGTATTAATGATTTAGATTCTGATGGGAATACAATATTACAACATTTTGTTAACCATATTGCAATCGAGTGTCCAGATAAAAAAAATTTAAATATCCTTCAAGCAATAATAGACTTTGGCGTTAATGTTGACAATATAAATTATGATGGCAAAACTGCTTTAGATCTTGCAAAAGAATCAGTTTGCATTCGTTGTGATAATGATAAGAGAGTAGTAAAGCTTTTAAGTCATTACTATGAATTAAATCCGGAAATAAGGGGTCAGGGTGTGCGAAGAAGGCGTAACAGCTAATGTAAGTTTTTCTCGTCCCATCTCTCCGAAGGTGAGATGCCTACTCCAACTCCACAAACAAACAATCTCCCAACACCACCAGATAAAAGCCATCCTACACCTACGACACCCCAAACAGAAAAACCACCCAAAGCGATGCAGAGGGGGAGAACCACAAGCTGGAGCTATACGGATAATGGAGAGATAGAGAATGAAACGCTCCCTATTGGACAGAACAAGTCTTGTTTACTACACCTACGATCTCTACGGCAAGCAGACTCGTATGCACAGAGTTCGCCGCCGGCTCTACTATCACCTACGACTACACCCCGGGCAGTTTGAGTAAAGTTTATATCGTATTGAGTTTAATTTTAACTTCCGATACATTTATAGTATCTTCATTAATTTCTATTTCTCTAAAATATAGCTTTCCATCTCGTGTCTTTTCCGTCGATTTACCGGATGCTATAATCCATGGGATCCGATATTTTTGTGAATATCCATCCATATCTCTGTTTGCATCATATGACCAAACATTTGAAATATGTTTATGTCCAAAACACAAGATATCTATTTTCCCTTTTAGAATAGACATCAATTCTTCTGCATTTTCCATTGCCATGAACGGTTTTGCAAGCTCCCCTCTGTAAAATGGATGATGATGCATACATACAACTATTTTTTTGCCATTATTTTTGGCAATTTCAATCTGATCACTCAAAATCACTAGTTGCTTTTTGCTGATTCTGCCTCGAGCAAAATGAGCCAATTTATTTTCTATCGCCTGCATAGAATCTAATTCTATGAATACTATCCCTTCTTCATGCTCTATGACGCGTGGATATAAATCCTCCATGTATAGACCATCAGTCGCAGCATCAGTATCCTTCAGGAGTCCGGCAAGAATATATTTTTGAAATCTTGCTTGACCGATTTCACCATAAATATTGCCTTTGAGACCATAGTCATGGTTGCCGGGTTGAATAAGCAGCGTGAATCCTTTATCTTTTAATATGAAAAGTATTTCAACTGCCCTTACATACTGTTTCTCTGTAGCGTCTTCGACGATATCACCTGTAATTACAATCCATGGTTTGTCATCAGAATCTTTATATTTTGCGATAATTCCCTGTACTAATGCAAATGCATAAACTGTCTCTTCGGTATTTCTTGTAGAGTGAATGTGCAAATCACTCAAATGAATAAATTTCATTTCGATACTCCTTTGCTGTGTTGTTAATGTCAAGACAAATTCTAAAATTTTGATTTATTACCAGAACCATGATAAATCCTTGAGAAGCTTTTTACCGATTCCTGATTTATAATGACAAAAAAATATCACAACTCAAAGAGAAATCATTTATACATTGCTGATAATATAAAATTAAGTCACTGTGTTACGAAACATAACAATATTGTATAGCGGTATCAATCCGAAGTGTTCCTGTAGCATACTGCTATAACCACCCAAGAGTCAATACGACTGTAGTTTAGCTGTAGGTACGAGAAAAGAAACAACGGTAAATTGAAATCGATGAATTGTTTTCGAAGTTTGAGTTACCGAGGTGTCGAGAATAAAACGCTGTTCACCGTAAAGCAGCTATCGATTCGGTACATTCTTTATGATATAATGGTTGGCGACCAACATTGATAAAGGAGATGCTACTATGGGTTTCAAAGAGTTCTTACAAGCACACTCTGATATCAGTGATACCGAATATGAACGCATCGCATCGAATCGATAATACATACAGAATACTACAGGAAAGGGGATGAGATCCTCAGGAGCGGTGATCTGTGCGAAGCGGTCTATTTCATAGAACAGGGTATTACCAGAATGTACTACTTCAATGAAGAGGCCAAAGAGTTTACCTGTCAGATCGCGTACAACGGTGCTTCGAACTTTATCGATCATTTCACTACCGACTACAGTTCTCTGGTCACACGGTCGCCCTCCCGGTATACTATCGAGGTGCTGGAAGATGTGACACTGCTCAGGATACCGCGCCTGGAGCTTGAGAGGCTTCGTGGAGAGATAGCCGCCTTCGATACATTCATCATCAAGATCACCAATCAGATCCATCAAACGATGCAGGAGTGTATCATCGCCCTCAATACCATCTCCAACGAAGAGCGATACAGCACATTCCTGGAACAGTATTCCGACATCCATAACAAGATCCCCCAATATATCATCGCCTCATTTCTCGGGATCACACCCGTCGCGCTGAGTCGTCTCAAAAGGAGATGTTAACCGAGTATAATGACACGCCGCTGCTTTGTATTATAAAATCCTCTCAAAAAGGAGTCAGTAATGCAGACAATTCTTGGATCAGGTGGAGCAATAGGGGTAGCATTGGCCAAAGTGTTGCCGAACTTCACGGATGAGCCTATCAGACTGGTCAGTCGAAATCCACGAAAGGTCAATGAGAGCGATGAGCTCATCAACGCCGATGTGCTCGATCCCGATCAGCTTGCCGGGGCTTTGAAGGGCTCGGATGTCATTTATATCACGGTCGGTTTCGCATACGATACCAAAACATGGCAGCAGAGCTGGCCCCATTTCATGAGAAATGTGATCGACATAGCTATCCGGCAGCAAAGCAAAGTAGTTTTCTTCGACAATATCTATATGTATGACCCGGACTCTATGAGCCATATGACCGAGGATACACCCGTCAACCCCTCCAGCGAAAAAGGAAAAGTCAGGGCAGCTGTTCTGAAGATGCTGATGGATAGGATCGACTCGGGAGAGCTCACGGCGCTTGTTGCGAGAAGTGCCGACTTTTATGGACCCAATATCGAAAATAACTCAATGCTCATCGAAACCGTTTTCAAGCCGTTGAGTCAGGGCAAAAGAGCCAATATTCTCATGAATGCAAACTACATCCATTCATTCTCCTATGTACCTGATATAGCAAAAGCAGTTGCCATGCTTGGCAATAGTGAACGATCCTATAATCAGGTCTGGCATCTGCCGACAGCCGCCCATCCGTTGACTCTGGAAGAGTGGGTACGATCTGTAGCCAAAGCATTTGGGGTCGAGGCCCGCTACCGGGTCATATCGCCGTTGCTGCTTTCTATCATGGGAATATTCATTCCTGTCATGAGAGAAGTGAAAGAGATGGGATATCAATACGACAGGGATTATTGGTTTGATTCGAGCAAGTTCGAAAAAGCTTTCGATTTCATACCGACAAGCTATGAAGAAGGGATAAAAGAAGTGATCCAAAAAGAGTTTAATGATGAGAATCGACACGATCGATCCAAATTCTGAGAATGCGGCAAGAAAAAGTATCTATTCATAACATAATACAATATTATGTAAAAAATGATACAATCCGTATTATCAGACGGAGGCAAAATGAGACTCGAACTTGGAACGATAGAGAGCGACTATCAGAGATGGTATCAGTCCTATCTGCGCCATCTCAAATACAAAGATGTCTCCGGGAACACCCTCGAGGTCTATACCAGGATACTCGGCAGACTCCAGGGCTTTATCGCGGATCAAAACAATGCCAGGATGATGCGGGATATGAACAGGGAGTTTTTCCTCGATTTCATCGAGCACACAGAGGAGAACTCGAAAAACAGGTACTTCTCCAAAAAGACCAAACAGCTCTATGTATCGGTGCTCAAATCGTTTTTCACCTATATCGGGGATAACAACGATGAGCTCTACAGCTACGAAAACGAGTTCAGGATCGCCCCGAAGGGTGTCAATAAGGGTAAGAAGGTCAAATACCTCACCGATGAAGAGGTAAAGAGGATCATCGATCATCTTGACGGTATGAAAGATACCAGGGGCGCATACTACGACTATATCTACGCGCTCGGCGTCAAACTGATGCTCTTTGGGGGATTGCGCATCTCGGAGGTGCTCGGTATGAGGCTGGGGGATATCACGGTATCCGATCTGCGCGACGAGAACGGCAACAGGGATATCTACGAGGTCCATCTGCCCTATACCAAATCGGGCCAGGAGCAAACGGCGCTCGTCAAGATCGTCGATATAGCCGATGAACTCTCGTATTTCCGGCAGAGGCTGGAAGGTGATGCGCTCATCTTCATGAATCACAAGAACACCTCGCCCATCCACCGGAGCAACTACTATGTCGGTGTGAAGAACATCATGGCCAAAGCCGGCGTCAACAAAAAGGGACTCCACATCTACCGCCACACCTGCGCGATGCAGCTCTACAGGAAATCCCGAGATATCCTCGTGACCAAAGAGAAACTTCGCCACTCCGATATCCAGACCACGATGATCTACGCGCAGGCAGAAAAGAGCGATGTGGCAAAGGCGATGCGCTAGTCCGGCTGTACCGGCAGGAACTCCATCCTGCAAATATTCCTCTGTGCCGTGTCGAACTCGATACCTACGAGATAGATAGGTTTGTTCTCCGAAAGATACTTCTGATGGTAGTTTTTGGCAACGATCTGCGCCAATGCGCTGCTGTCATCGACTTTGAACTCGATGATATAGATGGCATCGGGGAGTTTGACCGTGAGGTCGATCCGTCCTTTGTTGGTGATATCTTCTGCGGTTATATCTATCCCCATCGCCTTGATATAGCTATAAAATACACTGACATAATACCCCTCGTATTCATACATCCTGTTGTGGGTGAACAGATGATAGGGGATAGATGCGTAGAGCGAGATGAGTTGTTTTTCCAACTCGGCCAGATTTTGCTCATACAGAGCCTTGTGGATATTGTGTTTGACCAATGCCCCGTTGTGCACACGGGTCATGAAGTCGGCGACACTTCCAAGCAGAGATATCTGTACCTCTTTGTTGGGAATATCCAAGGTGTAGAGCGGCGTATCATCAAAGTTCGTCTCGACCTTGCTGATCGTCAGATACCCGGTCTGCCACATCAGTGTTTCAAGCTCTATATAGTCGACATCAAAGCTATCGAGCATTTTGCCGTCTTTGATGACATTCTCAAGATTTGGCAGGAAGTATCGGTTCTTTTCTATGAGCTTGAGGAGGAAGGTCGGTGTGGCAGTAGCAAACCAATAGTTTTCGTAGACAAAACCGTTGGCGATAAACAGAAGGATATCAAAAGGGTTATAGACACCTTCTCCCAGCCATTTGTAGCCGTTATACCACTGTCTGATCTTATCGAAGTCCTGTCCCGCCAAATGATCTTTGAAAGTTGTTTCGATATCCTGCTGGGTATATCCGGCGATCGTTGCGTATCTTGGAGACAGGGTGATATCGTAGAGATTATTGAGCCCGCTGAAGAGCGAGACCCTGCTAAATTTCGATACGCCGGCAATAAATACGAACTTGAGGTAGCGGTCACTGTCTTTGATCACACTGTAGAAATTCTTGAGCTCTTCTCTCCGTTCCCGAGCTATATCACTGTTATCGATAGTATCAAGTATCGGTTTATCATACTCATCGACCAGGACAACCACTTTTTGGTCGTACTTCAGATAGGCTTCCTCTATAAGTCGCTTGAAGCACCCGGACAAGCTGAAGTCTTTGGGGCAACTGATCCCCAGGTCTCTCTGGTTCTTGTCAAGTATCTCGTAGATGGTTTGCGCGAATCCCTCTTTGGTAGTGAACTCGCCGTCATTGAAGCTGATACGGATAATGGGATATTTTACAAAATCATATTTGTCATAGATTTTGAGCCCTTCAAAAAGCTCTTTTTTGCCCTCGAAAATACTACTGAGCGTATCGAGGAAAAGTGATTTTCCAAAACGCCTCGGACGGGATAAGAAGTAATAGCCCCCGCCATTTTCTATCAGATCAAGAGCGATATCCGTTTTGTCCACATAGAGATAGTTCCCTTCGCGGATCTTTTCAAAGGTAGATATGCCTATGGGGAGTTTTTTCACTGTGATACCTTGGACTGGGTTTGAAAGTATTATATCATAATAGCTTTGTGAAACTTTGCCCCGTTCGCTATGAACTTATTGTGCTAACCGCTCAGAATATTGTTATTGATCGAAAATCAGCAGACTGGCAAATGCCTGTATCGCATAACGCTCAGAGGGCATCTTGGCCACGATCACCATTGATATTTTTGATAAAATATTTCATCGCCACTGCAATGATCCTCTTTTGAAAATGCATGACTATAGTATGCTAATTATCGTATCCCTCATTTACCGGGAAATTTTCGATATGTTTCGTTAGTTAGCTGAAAGATTTCTCTTTTTTCAGTGAATTTCATCGGAATGTCATCGCATAACTATAGTAGGATACAGTATCGCAAAAATCGCCTTTTTTGCGCTCATGGATATTTGTAAATCATGAGCGATGATTGCATCGAATATCTTTCGGATTCATATTGGTTTATAATGCCAATACGGCATAAAGACTTCAAGGCGATAATTGAGATAATTGATTGTTCTTGCGAGACATGAACCGAAAGGTTATCGGCTCATAAAAGTGTTATTTTGCGTTCGACAGGAGCATAGCCGAACGAACCGATCCCTTTGTCCCACTCATCAAGCAGACGATGGGCAAAAGACTCGATCTCTCTGTGCTGCCCGACATACTCCAGCATAGCCACGGCAGCGCTCCTTACCGCTTCAGCGCATAGGTCGAATACCTCTTCCATCTCGGCAAGGCTCAGTTTGCAGGTGTGTTTGCCAAATCCATGATAGGTCTTTTTCTTCCACCATGTCTTGCCGCCGCTCATATCAAGAGCGGGGAGATCCTCGGCTATGTAGACCGTGGTGCAGACGACATCGTAAACAGGAGCCATCGCAGCATCGCTGTAGTCGCTCTCATAGAGGATGGCAAAGTTCTTGAGGTGGGCATCGCCGTTGCGCAGATAGTGGTTCATTACCAGTGCTTTGAAGAGCTTTTTCATGCTTTCTTGACGCATCTGCGGTGCAGTATTGGCTTTGATCGCTTTTGCCAGGTCTTCATAACTCGCATAGTATTTGTCATGTGTACCTTTCCCAAGCAGTACACACCCATCCTCGAAACCGAGATAGCTGCCATCGCTTCGGATATCAAAGCGTTTCATGATGAACATGGAACGGTTCTCCGAGAGTCGGTACTCAGGCACTTCCAATCCTGCCGACCGCACCGCCTCCATACAATAGAACTCATTGAAGGCGAGCTCCGGGTACTCTTCGCCCCATGATTTGACGATATACTCTTCGCTCACCAGGGTGTTCTTGTCCAGGATATTGAGAAGTATTTTGGGCTGTACACCCGACACTCCCGACCTGATAGCGAAACGATCCATCAATCTCTCAAAAAGCGCATAGGTGTCATCGTGCAGGATCGTCTCCAGCATGATAGGCTCTTCATCATCGCCGGGGAGTCCGTATTTGACACGACCGATCACATAGGGGCCGAGGAGCTCCAGGAATCCGAGGTCGTCCATCTGTCGTATCTTGGCAAAGCGTTCCCGGATCGTCTCTTTGAGTGCACCCTCGGGGAGATTCATCTGGAAAATCGGGTGAAGGCTCTGTGATGACCAGCTCTCCACGCGCGGCGGCATCGTCACAGATACCGGTGTCGTCGCCCCTGTATCGTACGAGAAGATATACTTTGCTCCCTCTTTGGCCAGTGTTCCTGCTTTGGTTGTATTGGTATAGATGTCAATATGTCTGTCCACTCTGCAGCTCCTCCAGTGTCAATGGCCGACCTTTCTCTCTGAGCACTATTTCCAGTCCGAATAGACTGAGCACTTCGTCGACCTTGGTGATCCCCACTTCCTCGATGAAACCATCCTCGATACGGCGATAGGTATTGAGACTGATCCCTGCATACCCGGCAGCTTCGCTCTGGTTCCACCCTTTGATCTTACGATATTTTTTGACAGTTTCACTCAATTGCATCAGGCTCATTCATTATCCATATTATCAGTATATTGGTAATTATATCAAATATACTAAGTAAATATCAATATATTGGTAATTTTGCAAAACTTTATTTGCCATCAAATGATACGATTATCATTATTAACCGGCTTATAGTATGATACTATTATGCAATCTATCGACTCAAAGGTATACCATGAGTGACAAAATCATCAAATAGCTATGGCAGCACCCCGATTACGCGCGGTTCCATTTTGACTGATCCAGACTCGACGGGTTGATCGAGGATATCAACTATCACAGGGGATTCCCAATGGAATCATCCAATTCATCCTCGAAAGGCTCCATCACATCATTGCACATCGAAACATCCTCTTCAAGTTTGTCAGACGGCTCAACTTTTTGAGTCTCTAATAATGATGCATGCCTTATGCTGTCCTTGATCAGCAATTCAATTTTCTCAAACAGATCATATTCGATCATCCGCACTTCATCGTTTTCCTGATCATAGCTCAATTTGTTGTACTGTTTATGTGCATCGATCATTTGCACAATTTGTTGCTCATAATCAAGCCATTGATCATGTTCATACAACATTTGCTGATAATCGTCTTGAGCGATCCTCACATAGTTTGGATCATTATAAGCCTGTTCCAACTTATCATATTGTGCCTGTAAACTAATCATCTCTTGAGTCTTACTGTTCAACGCATCAATCGTTTGCTGATGCGCTTTGAGAAGTTGTTTGCGATCATTTGTATATGCGATTTCCAGTGCCGCCTCTTGTCGTTTTGTTTGCTTATATTGTTTGTGTTCTTGTCGTACTTTAGCCGTAGTTACGGGCTTGTTGATCCGTTTTGCCTCAGTTTTGATCGACACACCGCCGCGAGGCATCATGAGTATATCTGCAGTGATTGTCTGCAGAAATGATAGTGTTTCACGGTTCATCAGGACGATACCATCTTGCTTGATCAATTCCTGGATATGTCTCTTGATGAGTATCTCTTCAGGCTCCCACTTTGGTTCTTGCTTCATTTTGCACACTCTTTTTCTCGATGCTTGTAAACGATTGGGGGCGATCAAGGACTTTGCCTTCATTAGATAATTTTTCCTCGTAGACGCCGAAACATCCCTACGATAGAGCTGCTGCCCTGTCGATCCATCAAGCGTAAAAAATACTATATGCGCATGATAATTATGTATGATCTCATCTTCACCGTGACGGTTTTTGTCTACATGCCCTTCATCGCGGTGAATTGCGATTTGCAGCAAACGAAAACCAGTGATTTTGCTGATCATATCAGCAAGTTTCCGCACATCATCAAGCTGATGGTACTGTTCGAGATTCACCACGGCTTCCCATATATTGACTCTTGCCTGTAACTTTTGCTTATATTTTTTGCGATGATTTTTCTCTGCTTCCTTTTGCCACTTTTTTAGCAACTTCTTTGCCTCGACTGCTGAACGATCATAACAGTTTGGTTGTCGATACGGAGGGGGTAGTAGATAATCTGCCTCTTGTTCGGTACGGTCATTGTGATGCAATGCCTGAGGGTTTGATTTCTGAAAATTGATACTAGAAATGCGCATTTGCTATCCTCATTGTTGATTTGCTGCTGATATGATAGCAAAGTTAACTCCAACGCTTTTTCTACCCCCTTGCCTATGCTTTCCCAGTCGAGCACCAGTTCTTCGCCCGTAATGGCTGCCGTGGCTACCTGTATAGTAGTACATTGATCTCATATTTATCAAGGATATCCGCAATTGGTACACCTGAATAGTACTCAGACTTGAGTTCCTCGACCTGCTGAGCGCTCAAGTGTTCGATTTTATTTAGATATTTACTGTTTTGATGCATTCACGATTATCGTTGAATTCCAAAACCTGCCAATTGCCTACCTCGACCTCACCACCCGTATACCAACCGTACCGTTGTCCCCACGCTGGTACTCATTGAGACTTGATCTTGAGGATGAGGGATATAGGTCGGGAATCAGTGTAGCGAACGATTCTCCCCTGATGACCCATCTCCCTATGCGTTTATCCTTGCTGCCCCATATATGACCGCTGCTTGTCCACTCACAGACATTCCCATACATATCATAGAGCCCGAAGGGATTGGGCTGCTTCTCTTTGACCCGGTGTGGTGTTCGCATACTGTTTGCCTTGTTCCATGCATGATCGTTGTTCCCGAAACTCCATTGTGTGTCGGTTCCCCCTTTGGCTGCATACTCCCACTCTATCTCCGTAGGGAGGCGGTACTTTGCCGTCTTATCAAGCTCATTGAGCTTTTTGATGAATGCATAGACCTCTTTTATCGTCAGGTTCTCTACCGGATGGTTTCTGCTGTCTGTGCCGAGTCTGTCTGACTGGAACCACGAAGGGTTGCTCCCCATCACCTGGTAGTATTGCATCTGGGTCACTTCGGTTTCTGACATACCAAACCCTTTGACACTCTCCTCATGATAGGGGACAGCGTTGTTCTTCTTCATGACCGTATTTGCTTTGTCAAGACACCCCATATCCTCTCTCTTTGCCGTGAAGGGATCGTCTTTGGGGCAATCGCCTGTATCGGTCTGTATACCCATCATGAACTTTCCATCCGGGATCTCCACGAACTTCATGCCTATAGAGTCGGTAAACTCGCTGCCAACGAGTATCGATAATCCAAATGCCAGTGATACAACCGTTCTTTTCATCCTCTGCTCCTTCATCTGATCACAGTTTCGATGTGACGCGCCACTCTTTATTGATCAGCTCGACATCGACCGTCTCTTTGCTGCTTCCATCCTCTTTGACCAGTTCGACCCTGATCTCCTGCTTGTCAGCCGATATCTCTTTGGTCTCGATGATATTGAACTCCTTGATCTCTCCGATGCCGAAGTATCTGTTCTGGCACTCTTTTTCTGTATTTGCTACTTTGGCGCTGTCGCTTTTTTTGATCTCATCGAGGACGACACGGTTGAGGATATCCTTTAGACTGCCGCTGTATATACCCTGCAGCTCCAGGAACTTTTTGAAGGACAATATGACAAAAAAGCGGTAGCCGCCCGGGCTCAGACTCTTCTTGAGTTCCTCTGCCGTATCGAGATAGCTGACGAAGAGCTCTCCGCCCTTCTCCATCCCCTGGTATTTGGTCAGGGTCTTATCCTCGAGGATCGCTTTGACCTTCGGGAGGAACTCCTCTTTCTTATCGCCAAGAGCATGATTGTGCTGTAACGGATTATTGCCTCTCCATGCTGTATCTACCTCTGCTTTGTAAGTGAGGTATTTCAGATCGATATCGATGCTCATACTGTCAGTGACACACCCGTCGATATTCTCCTGTATCTTTTGTCCCAGTTTATTGTCGGTAGATGCGATCACCTTTTGGATATCACCTTTGTTCCATGCCTCGATATAGCCCTTGACGATATCGTCCGGGGTGTCGCTGCCGCAGCCTTGAACCAATATAGTCGCTGCTATAGCCGTCAACGAAAGTTTTACTCCGTACATATTACTCCTTCTGTGTTTTATAATTGTATTGACCGAAAAGTTCAATAATACCTATATTGGTCTTTATATATTCTTACAATATGTTCAATAAGTCCCAAAATGGTCAATGCAATAAAAGGATGTAATTGTGCTTGTTTATGAAAAGATCAACTATCTTATCGAAGAGAGGGGTATGCAAAGAAAAGAGTTCGTTTCCAGGATCGTTGCACTGGAACCAAAGCTTGTCAGCAGCGGAGAGACACCGAGTGAACGAACCGTCTATAGATATCTTGACGGTTCAAGAGAGCTGAGGGTCGAACTGCTTCCCTATATTGCAGAGATACTCAATGTGAGTATTGAAGATTTGTTCTCATCAGAAATTGAATATGCAACCAACAGTAATATCCGCTATTCCAAGGATGCCAGAGAGATACTAGATCTACTTCCCTTTGTCCCTCCGAGATTCGTAAAAGAAATGGTTGAGATGATGAGGCAGTACAAAAAAATGTTCAATACAGGTATGCAAAACTTGAATAAGTTGAGTGATGAGAAATAAGGCTGGAAAGACCATCGGATAAAGGGGTTGATAGTGCGCACTATCAACCTGGATCACGAATTCATCTTGCCTGGGCTGTTTGTATCGGTATGTGTCACTTCATCGCCGATAGAGTCTGATACTCATACAACGCATAGTCGTCTGTCATGCCGCTGATGTAGTCGGTGACGAGGCGTACGCGGTGATACCATTCGAGTATCGCGTAGGATGTATCTTCGCTCTGCAACTGTGCCACATCGTTTTGGTAGGCGACTATCTGTTTGGCGGAGACTCTTTTGATGAGCAGCATTGCGATGAAGCAGTCGATCTTTTCACCCTCCAGCAACTTTGCGAAATCTTCCGTGCCCAGTTCCAAAAGAGGTTTGTAGATATTGAGCAGGCCGTTGATGATGGCGTAGCCTTGCAGCTCCAGTGTCTGCACTTCCTTATGCTGGTAGATATGCTCTCTGGAGACATCCTGAAGTACTTTGATCGCTTTGTAGTACTCGCTTTGCTTGTCGTACTCCAATAATGCACTGTTGAACGATCCCTTGAATATCGCTTCGTGGTTTGCGATATAGATTTGGGTCACATGCTTCACGAGAGCGCCGACCAGAATGGCCCGTGTGAGGGTGAAGAAGAGGTTGAACTGATAGGGCTTTTCATCCCTTTGAGCTTTTTCGTATTGCTTATTGACGATATCGAGCAAGAAGGTCTCTTCCTGCTTTTCGCACTCCTGGGTGATGAGTCTGACTATCTGCCGCAGGGAGAGGATACCTTTTTCGTGCGAATCCTCCAGATCGGCGGTCAGGTAGGATATATCATCAGCCGCCTCCATGATGTAGGTGATGGGGAACCTATGCCCCGGTTCTATCTCCAGTGCCGTCTGTATCTTTTCGACCAGTTCTTTTTCACTCAGATAGAACCCCGGCTTTTTCTTGAGATAGTCCAACGCTCCTTCCCCTTTAGGCTTCTCCTCATACGCTCCCCGCGTATACTTGAGCACCGCCGCTATCTGGGTATAGGAGAGGTTGAGCCGCTGGAGCTTCGTGATCACCCGTATCGCCTGGGCATTGCCGTCATAGTTGCAGATATCCCTCGCGATCGATCCTCTCACCTCCTCGATATCCTCCTGTCCCTCGGAGAGGCGCTCCAGTATCGGCAGTGCGTGATCCCGCATCCATTTGTTGATCGTTTGCTCTGCGAAATGCCCGAACGGCGGGTTGCCGATATCATGGAGGATACTCGTCATCTCGGCGGTAGAGACGAAAGCGTTCTCCAGTCCCTCCAGCCCGTACTTGTCGAGTCCTTCTTTTCTGAGTTCGGTCAGGATACTTTTGGCGATATATCGCGCTGTCTGACCGACCTCGAGCGAATGGGTGAGCCTCGTGCGGATCGACGCATTGAGCTCGAGGGCGAATACCTGTGTGCGCTTCTGGAGTCTCCTTACTGCGGGAGCTGAGAGTATCCGTCCCCGATCGCTCTCTATCGAGATATCGATATCCGAAATAGGGTACATCTCCCTATGTATCGCCAGTTTTTTGCTATAGTCTATCATCCGTCACCTCCCTCAGTCTCTCCAGTATCTTTACCATCGCCAGCGTATCGAGCCGGCAGTATGCCAGGAGAGCCCGGCGTATCTGCTCCCTCTCCACTTCGCTCTTCCCTGTCATAGCGGCATAGGCGTTCATCGCTTCGCCACCGTTGTGGATACCATCAAGCGTTTTGTATGCCTGCTCCATCTGGGGTACGAGTGCGGGGAGCAGCTGTTTGATCGAGCTGCTCCCCTGCATATCGGGTGTGACATAGTGGAGCTTGCGGAATGGATCGATCAGGTCTCGCATATTGGCATTGATAGCGAGGAGGTGGGCGGAGAGATCGGGGAAGGCTTCGGCGAGTTTGGCTATCACCCCTTTCTCAAAGCTCATATTGTACGCCAGTACCGTCACATCGGTGGGAATATCTGCGGCGAGTCTGTATGCCACTGCCTCTCTGGGATCGCTCCCCTCGGGTGCGAGGAACTCCCTGTGCTCCAGTCGTCCGTCTGCATGCTCGATGTGGAGCGAATACTGGAAGGGTATCTGCTGATAGGGGCTGATCCCTCGCCACTGCGGTACAGCCTGCTGGAAGGTCTCGAAGTCGAGGTGGTAGATCGGGTAGGTGAGCGTGTCCAGAAAGGCTCCGATCTGCTCCCTGTCGATATGGGTAGTCCTGTTTTTCCAGATGTCTACCTTGTGCTTCTGGATAGTGGTCATCCTATAGTCATCGGGGATATCGTCGATAGCTACGATCCCCTGCCCGTAGAGTTCCATCTGACTTTTGCTGCCGAGGTTGAAGATATTGAAGATGGAGTAGTCGGGGATATCTCTCTGTACCTTCCAGCAGTAGTGTTTGGCATCGCACTCGTAAGGGTTCTTGCAGTGTCTGCCGATATCGATGGCGGGTTCGTGATCTCTGTCGTCGAGATACGCTGCGAACCGTGCGAGATGCCCGGGGATATCCGTCTGCAATGCATCTACTGCGTCGCTCACATCGACGATAGCGAAGAGTCCGTTCAGATCGAGGGTATCGCCGCGTACATAACTGTTGTCGATATGGATGACATGGGCGCGGAGGACAGTGTACCCCAGCTGCTCCAGTACATACTGCTGGATCGATACATCATGCAGGTAGATATCTTTGACCTCTGTCGAGCTCTTGACCTCGTATATCTCTACACCATTAGGTGTGATACGGAGGATATCGACGAGCACGACGATACCGTCATAGATGAAGGTCGCTTCATAGATGCTCTCCAACCCCTCTTCCATCCATCGCCGTGTCGTCTCCACCATCTTCACATAATTCTTTTCCAGATAGGGGACTTCACGCCCGCCGGGAAAGAGCTCACACGCCAGATCGCCGACGACATTCCCCGTCTCGAAAACAGCCTGAGCAGCAGCATCGGGCGGGGTGAGCACCGCTGAATTATATTTTTTCAGCCAGAGGGACTTCGGGCACTGGATGGCGCGGGTGTAGAGGGATTTGGAAAGGGTCATTAGATTATAATGCCTTTTGTTTGATCTCATCAATCAATATTACAGACAATTCATAAGATTCTAAATCTTGTTCTTTCAACCATTCTTTACATGCTTGTCTTGTCATTTCTGCACTTGGACAATATTCAGATAACAATATTGCTGTGTTTCGTGACAAACCTAACTCTATAAATGATAATTGAGTCTTTTCAGAAACACCAAATTCAAGCCACATAGTTAAATCAGGAACTTCTTCTAGCAAATACTCTTGCTTTTTTTCAATCAAAACTAATTTTAAGAGATCCATATAACAAGATGAATATTTTGCAAATTTAAATCTTGCAAACTCTTCAATATCTCTCATAACATCTCGAATTATAGTATCTCTTTTTTTCTTTGGGTCATTTTTTTTCCAATATTTGATACTATCTTTGATGATATATGACAACTTATATCCTCGCACCCATTTTACAATCAGAGATGCATGATAAAGAGCTAAAACTTTAGGGTCACCTGATAGATACTCATCAATATGTAAAACAATATCATGAAAAGAATCAACTGCATTATCAGAATGAATATCATCTGGAATTAAATTTCTATATCTCTTTTGACTTCGAAAAAAATCATATAGCTCTTGCTGTGCTATAGGGCTAATACCCGTATGTTTTTTGAGTAAATCTTTAGGAAGAGTAATATTTTTATGAATTTGACTAAATTTGTGTTCTAAAATTTCTTTTTTTGTTTCTTCTGCTAAAACTAAATCTAATTTATTATCTATCCACTTTGTATAATAAAAATTAAAAGCATACTCATAAACCATATTTAGAGCTAGTACTTTTCTCGGAGTATTATTCTCAATAAACTCTAAAAACTCATCAAAATGTTCATTAACCACAGTAGTAGCTCTTTTTATCTCATTCTTTTTATTTTTTATAGATGGCTCTTCATTCCATTTGTGTACATCTATACAAATGATATTACCTTGAAATTCCTTACCTAATCTACCTGCTCTACCTGCTAAATTCCAAAAATCTGTTTGAGACATTTCAATATTTGTTGACCTTTTAGGTTTTCTAATAAATATATTTTTTGCAGGTAAATTGACTCCTTCTAGCAGTGTTGAAGTACAAAATATATATTTTATTTCACCTTGTGCGAAAAGTTTTTCAATTTCTTGGCGAATTATCAAAGGCATGTTACCATAATGAAAGGCAATGCGTTTTCGAAGAACTTGTACAAGATTATAGTTTGGATGTATAGTATCTTGTACTAATTTTATTAGTTCATTAATTTTTTCATTATCTGTGATAATTTCTTCTTGTATTACATTGAATAATTTTAGTGCTTCATTTTCTGTGTATGCAGGTTTATATTGATAAATTAGATTACCACCATTATCATTAGACAACCTTTCGATTACTTTAACTAGCCTTTTTGCTTCTTGAATAGGTTCATTAAATTCAAACTTTAAAAGCTCAATTTGACCAATATTACTGATCAAATCAATCTTCCATTTTTTCGTGCTACCTGACTCAGAAGTAACAAATAATAAATTTTGATTAACAGCAATGTAATCTTTATTCACTTTATCATACTGTTTATTATTTATATTTGGTAATCCCTCAAATAAAATTTCTGGGTTTTTTGTAAAAGGTGATGCAAAAATCATTTTTACATCACTATTATTTTCAATCACTTCAATTAACTTTTCTTCTGTTAATATACCTCTATGTCCATGTTCAACTTGTTGGGCTTCATCGACAATTAACATATCAATTTTTAATTTCTCGTTTACTAAAAACCAATGCAATCGCTCTTGTGTTAATACATATACAGCTTTTGAAAAATCCTCTTCGGGAAATTTAGGTACAGT
>QKDN01000003.1 GCA_003252535.1 Campylobacterota bacterium
CGACCATCTTTTTTTGTATCAAGACTTTGGCAATTTGGACATCTTTTTAACTCTCTTTACAGCCATTTCTTGATAATCCTTTTTTAACTCCCAATATATCGTACTTTGATCAGCTTTTTAGCATCACAGATTTTTCATTACATCGATTATGTTATGAAATAGAGACTGTCAATATCCGTATGAAATAAGTTTTGATATCCTGATTGAATCGTAGTGAATTGTATCAAACACGGGATATTGTGATTCTCTCTTTTGAAATAAGAAAGTGAAGATTGCCCGGTTCGGACCGGGCAGAGGTATTACATGGCGCATGAGCCTTCGTCTGTTTCGGGAAGGTCACTGCAGTTGTTGTAGTGCTGGTATGCGCTGCCGTTGAGCGTGACATCGATGCTCTGGTCACTGTTGAACTTGATGCCGATCTCCGAACCGTTGCCGCCTATCTTGAACTCTCCTGCGATAGGACAATCCACGCTATCGTCGTTCTCATCCACTTGCAGAGGCGTTATGGTCGTATACTCGATCCAGCTTCCGAGGCAGCTCGTGTAGATATAGCCGTTCATCGACATGGAGAAGATACCGTTCTCTTCGGCCATTACGATATTGAGACCTTTGTACTCGGCCTTGAAATCACCGTATGAGTACTGTGCGTCGGCTACCTGGTAGGTATAGTTATAGAGGAAGGCATAGGCATCTTCCTGGGTCACTTCGCCATCTGTCAGACCTTCGATGTTCATGATCATCTTCGTCGATGAGGTCTGGTAGCTGTAGGATGTGTATTCGAATCCGTTAAAGTCCGTACCTGTTTCGCTATAGTTCTTCCACTCAAAGGTATATTCGGTCTGTGACTGGTTGAAGCCCATGACCACTTCACCATTGATCGTGGTATCGTCATTCATCTTGCACTCATTATATACCCAGGATACGCTCGTAGAACTGTTCGATACCTGGGTAAGCTGACCGCCGCCACTGCAAAGAGCTGAGAGGTCCGAGTTCGCTGCCATAAGCTTGCTTGGGTCTCCTATATTCTGTTTGCTTATCATAGCGCTCTTGGTGAGTATCTTTGTCATCCCTCCCATATCCATCATGTCACCCTGTGGAAGGGATTCCCCTACACCCTTGAGTGCACCGATCGATTCTACCGTGACGACTGCTGCGTTCTCTTCAGTGATGCTCACCTGCTCAGACTCGGCTACTGTGGTGGTAGTTGATGAACTGGTGGTCGAACTACTACCTCCGCCGCCGCAGCCAACGAGCGTCAAGAGCGCAGCTCCTGTGATGAATGATGTCATATATCTATTGTATAGCATTATGTTTCTCCTTCTGATCAAATTATAGTGCACAAAAAGAGTAGCATAAAAAAATCACATGTCAATGTTTTTTTCATATTTTGCGATAAATTCTTTGATTTGGAAACAAAAAAGAAACCATCTCTATATCGGTCTCACCGGGATGCATGACCTGTCCCGGTAGGAGCGGAGCTTCTGGGTCCTGACCGCTTTGCCGCGGGTGTCGTAGTAGATGAAGTACTCATCATAGAGGCAGGTGAAGATATCGATCCCTTTGAATCTCACACGGTAGAGACCACCCTCTTTTTTGTAGCTGTAGGCGGGGCGGGCGGGTTTGTGGGCATATATCCAGAGGTAGAGCTCCGCCTCGGTATCGATGGTGCCGAGCATATCGCGGATATCGGTGAGGGTCTCTATCGCTTTGAGTCTGCCGCTCCCGTCGATGAAGCGCAGTGAGGTGAAGTCGTAGATGAAGACGGGCGGCCAGGGAGCCTTCCAGAAGTAGTCAGCGGTCATGACCGCGCGGGTGAGCCAGTCGAGCTCCTTTTGACGGCGACTGTCCATCTTCACACTCCCTGCTTTGAATATCGTCCGGTATCCGGGTTCTGCTGCGAGCCTGAAACTTTTGCCGTCCGAGGGATCGGAGGTGAAGGTGACGATCTCAAAATAGCTGATATCCCATGCCGGATTGAAATCCTTCAGTTTATAGTGTTTGAACCCTCTGAATCTCTCTTCCCCTTGCTCCGGTATGCCGCTCCCGGCTAAAAGCATGGAAGTGACCATGAACATCGCAAGTACTGTGAATATCCTTGTATTCATATTGCTCCCTGATCGGTTTTTTTTCGCAGACGCAGCCATTTCTCACCCTCCATGACCGCCACCAGCCCGAGGGCAAGTCCGAGTAGCAGGCTCCACATCTCCAGGCTCACCGGCTCGATATGGAGGAGTTGCTGCGCGAGCGGGATATGCATACAGGCCAGGTGGAAAAGCTGGATGAAGATCACCCACCAGATCAGTACCCTGCTCTCCCTGTAGCCGATCCTGTGGAGGAAATTGAGTTCGCTGCGCGCATTGAAGATATGGACGTTTTCGAACAGCACCATCAGCAGCAGTACGATATTGCGCGCGCTGAACTCATCCATCCCGCTCTCTATCAGTATATAGAAGAGGACGAAAGAGACGATAGCGATATAGAATCCGCCCACTGCTATACGCCTGAGCATCAGGGGATTGAATATAGGCTCACCGGGTGGGCGCGGAGGGCGTCGGAGCAGTCCGGGTTCAGCCTTCTCAAGCCCGAGCAGTACGTCCTGTATGCCGTTGGAGACGAGGTTGAGCCACAGCAGCTGTACGGGGAGCAGCGGCAGGGGCATCCCCGCGATGAATGAGAGCATCACCATCACCAGCTCGGCAAACCCGGTCGAGATCAGCAGGTAGATCACCTTGCGGATATTGTCGTGGGCCCGTCTCCCCTCCTCGATCCCGCCCACTATCGAGCTGAAGTTGTCATCAGTGAGGATGATATCGCTCGAAGCCTTGGCGATATCTGTCCCCCCTTTCCCCATCGCCACACCGATATTGGCATGGCGCAGCGCCGGGGCGTCGTTGACCCCGTCGCCAGTGACCGCTACATAGTGCCCGAGGGCCCCGTATGCCTCGACGATCTTCATCTTCTGCGAGGGGGTGACACGGGAAAATACCGACTTCTCCCTGATGACCTCGGGATCGGCACCCTCCTCCTCCCACCTGCGGAGCGAGTGCTCGTGCATCACCTCATCGGCTGTACTGGCGATACCGAGCTGTTGTGCTATGCACAAGGCGGTATTGGGGTGGTCCCCCGTGACCATCACCACCCTGATGCCCGCCTCCTGCGCCGTGCGTACCGATGCGGGGGCTTCGGGACGGACGGGGTCGATGATCGCTACGAACCCGAGATAGGTGAATCCGCTCAGGGAGATCGTGGCACTGTTATGCGACTCCTTGAAGGCCAGTGCGATGGTGCGATACCCCTTCATCGCCCATTCGTCGACGCTCAGGAGTATCTCATCCCTCTCCGGGGCGCTGATATCACAGTGCGAGAGAACGATCTCGGGGGAGCCTTTGCTGAACTCGAAGATACCGCTCTCCAGCTCCATCATCACCGCCGAGAACTTGTTGACTGGCTCGTAGGGTATCTCGTCGATCTTGCGGTAGGAGCGCGAAGCGGTGATATAGGAGTCGTCGGCACGGGCTGCGAAGCGTGCGAGGGCGATATCGACCTGGTCGCCGTAGAACTCCCTCTTCCCCTCTTTCGCCTCCTCGTAGTGCATTTCGTTGCAGAGGATGGAGGCGAGGTAGACCATCTCGTGCGCCTCCCCCATCACCTCGGTATCGTAGACCCTTGTCGGGGAGATGAAGTACTCGACGCTGAGACGGTTGCGGGTGAGCGTACCCGTCTTGTCGCTGGCTATGAGCGTACAGGCCCCCAGCCCCTCTATGGCGGCGAGCTTCCTGATGATCACGTTGCGTTTCGACATCGCCAGCGAAGCGGAGGTGAGCGCTACCGTGATCGCTACGGGGAGCCCCTCGGGGATCGCGGCGACGGCAAGGGCGACAGAGAAGAAGAAAAGCGAATAGAGATCGATCCCCCTCGCCACCCCTATTGCAAAGAGGAGCGCTATCGTCACACCCATGAAGAGCGAGATCGTATAGGAGAGCTTCTCCATCTTCTCCAACAGCGGTATCCGTCCCCTGCTCTCCTGGCTGATGAGCGCCGCTATCTTCCCGGCTTCCGTATATGCGCCGGTGGCTACTGCGATCCCCATGCCGCGCCCGGAGGAGACGAATGTACCCCCGAAGAGCATATTCTTCCGTCCCGCTGTCATGAGGAATGGGTCATCGGTCACGAACTCGGCATCCTTGGCCGTATCCAGAGACTCCCCGGTCAGAAGCGACTCGTCTACCTGAAGGTTCCGTGAATGCAGCAGCCTGATATCAGCGGAGACCTTCGTACCTGGTTCGACGATGACGATATCCCCGGGGACGATAAGCGAGCTCTCTATCTCCAGCGCTTTGCCGTCCCGCATCACTGTCGCATGTGTACTGATGAGGTTCTGGAGATGTTTTGCCTTCTGGGAGGAGGAGTACTCCTGGTAGGTGCCGATGATGGCATTGAGCACCAGTACCCCGAGGATGAAGAGGGCATCGGTATACTCCCCGATCGCCATCGATATCAGGGCTGCGATGAGGAGTATATAGATAACGGGGCTTTTGAACTGCTGAAGGAAATAGTAGACTATACCATACTCCGGCCCGCTCGGGAGGATATTGGCACCGTAGCGTTCCCGTCGCCGCTGCACCTCTTCGCTCCCGAGTCCGGCGGGACTGACAGAGAGCTGCTGCAAGGTCTCCGATGCGCTCAGGGTATGGTATGTCACATCTATATCCCGATCTTCTCCGCGTACTTGACGATATGTGCTTTTTTGCCCATCCGTTTCTCTATCTCGTCACGGAATATCTCCTGCTTGTCGTGCTCCCCGTGGATGAGGAATATCTTCTCAAGCCTTTCGAACCCCTCCATCCATTCGATCAGGTCGTTCTGGTCAGCGTGTGCGGAGAAACCGTTGATGGTGTGGACCTTTGCCTTGACAATGATATCTTCATGGTATATCTTGATCTTGGTCTCGCCGTCGACGAGCCTGCGCCCGAGCGTCCCCTCCACCTGGTAGCCTACGAAGACAAGGGCGTTGCGCTCATCCCAGAGTCTGTGCTTGAAGTGCTGGAGTATCCGCCCGCCGTTGCACATCCCGGCACCTGCGATGATGATACAGCGCGCCATCTCTTCGTTGATCTGCATAGAGTCCTGCACGTTGAGGGTATAGTAGAGGTAGGGGAAGTCGAATATCTGCCCGTCGCGCTCGA
Source organism: Campylobacterota bacterium (assembly GCA_003252535.1). Classification (GTDB taxonomy): domain Bacteria; phylum Campylobacterota; class Campylobacteria; order Campylobacterales; family Sulfurovaceae; genus SZUA-451. The sequence goes on from QKDN01000003.1 coordinate 5,187, forward strand.
GATAGTCGTTGCAGCACTGGCTGAGCTCCTCGTGGTAGCTCTTGTATATCTCGGTGGCCCGTATCGCCATGGGCGAATCGAGGAATACCTGGCATACCGGCAGCTCCCCCTCGTCATACATCCCCTTGAGTATACAGAGGATCTCCTGAGTCCGCTCGATGGCGAAGGAGGGGATGAGGACATTGCCGTTGTTGTCGATCGTCTCTTTGATGATCCTTTTGAACTCCTCGTTGCTCTCCTCTATCCCCTTGTGGTTGCGGTCGCCGTAGGTCGACTCGATGAAGAGCGCATCGGCTTCGCGCGGGATATCGGGTCTGGGCATCACGAGGTCGTTCTCGTTGCCCAGGTCGCCGCTGAATACCACTGTTTTGACTACGCCGTCCTCCTCGAACCGTATCTCGATGATCGCGGAGTCGAGGATATGCCCTGCGTTCCTGAAGACCACTTCGACCCCCTCGTCGAGTCTGATGGTCTCATCGTATGCCGCATGGATGAAGGGGCACTGGAAAACCAGCCGTACATCATCCTGTACATAGAGAGGTCTGGGGACACTGTGCTCCTCCCCTCTGCGCTGTGCTTTCCTGTAGGCAGTCTCGTAACTCTCTTCCTGTATCTTGGCGCTGTCTGTGAGCACCACTTCGGCGAGGTCGAGGGTCGAACGGTGGGTGATGATGGTACCCCCGAACCCCTCTTTGAGCAGCTTGGGGATGCGCCCGACATGGTCAAGGTGGGCATGGGTGATCAGCAGGTAGTCCACCCCTTCGGGCTCGAACCCGAACGGCTTGAGGTTGTGATCCTCGACCAGTCCCTGGAACATCCCGCAATCGACGAGGATATTGATACCGTTCTGCAGCTGTAGCAGGTGACACGAACCGGTGACCGTTTCGGCTCCTCCGAAGGATTGTACATATGCCATGATGACTCCTTATATAGGGGGTTTGACAATATTGTAGCAGAATGTCAGAGAGAATTGGCATAAAAAATCGTAGGAACTGCGAGTTCTTTTAAGTTTATACGTTATATAATTCCATATATAACGATGGGCAGCAGTTGCGTATGCTTTCTCCTCTTTTACCATACCTACCGGCAAAAAACAATCAAATGCCTGTCGTTATATAACTTCATCGAACACTCACTATACAGACAGTGTTTCCAAACACCGTCACCCATAATAAAATCAGAAGTTTACAAAGCCTGCCCTTGCTGCGCCATCGCACCTGCCGCAGAAATGAGCTGCCCGAGAATACTCAGGAATATGATGCATGAAGTGAATACGGGGCCTGCAACTATAGCTGCTGTGTATCGGCAGGATCACCTGCAAGCCACTTACCGTCTTTTGAGTAGAAACTCTGATGTGAAAATATGACTCCGGAATGGTCTTTTGCGATGGCTTTCACCAAAGCTGCGACTTTCCCTGCTTTATCGTATCCGGGCTCGATTACTGTACCGGCGATGTTTTGCAGTTGCGGTATCTGCTTTAATAATGCCTTTGTATCATTGCTTCCTGTTTGGATCGAGCTGATCCAGTTATACATACCTTTCAACTGTACATCCCGGTCCGGCCATACATTGCTTGTATTTAAAGTGACCTTCACATCCGGCCATGATATGATGAACTGTGTACCGTTTTCATTGGTCTCTGAAGAGACAGTCGCCTTGGGTGCGTATTGCTTCAATTTGGTTTCGGTGATAGACAATTTGGTCTTCAGGTAGATTCCTGCATTATCAGTGGCGTATGCTGAGATCGAGATGAGTATAAATGCCAGAACTTTTCTCATGAATATCCTTTCTTTGGTTTCGATGGTGTTGGTGGAATGTATATTGGTCGTTGGTTGTGAGTGAGGTATGGACTTCCATGGGTACGTGGGAACCAAGGAAACACTTTGTTACATTTTTTACCTGATTGCCTCATCAAATTCTAAGGCTAACTCTTTTAATTGTATAAATACTTGAATTAATTCACTCAAGGAATATGCGTTTGGCCTTGGATAAGGCGGTTTCGGCTTTGTTTCACCTGCTGCCTCCTTGACTGCAAAACACATTGTTGCAAAACTAGCGATATACTCCTTTTTTACACTACTTAATTCAAAATGGGGTTCAACTCTGGTACGACTTTGAACTATAAACCTTAAGAATACTGTGTCTGGAAGCCCTTGAACCTCATAACAGGTGCCTGGGCCATTTAACTTTTGAATATCAATTTTTCCCTTGGCAGCCTTTAGCACCTCTTTAAATGGCATTTTTTCAATTGGCTCACCAATTCTTAATGTATGTCGATCACATATATTGTAATACTTATCAGCTAATTCGAGCATTTTTATTTTTTGAAATGGATCCATAATCTCACTTAAATATAAACTCATTATTCAACAAACACCGTTGCAACAACTGCTCTGAAATCCCCCGATAAACGAACATTTTTTTCATTTACTCATTGGCTCATTTTCGTGTCGTTCCGCCATATTAGTACGAACTTTGACACTTTTGCCTTAAAATATTCAAAAAATACATGCTGTTTCAAAATGGGAATAGCAAATTCTCTCGTAGGGTGGATTTTACCACCCTACTTTTTACTTGAGAGCACTAACTAAATGACTCCGGAGTCCCTTTGAGCAGACCCGCCTCGTAGAGGAACGGCGATGGGATGAAGTCGAGCTGTTTGATCCTGTCGCTCTTGGCGAGCGAGAGGGCCAGCCTGTCCTTGGCGCGGGTGACGGCGACGTAGAAGAGCCTCCGCTCCTCCTCGATGGAGCCGCCGCTCTTGGACATCAGCTTGCGGTTGGGGAAGCGTCCGTCCATCAGGTCTACCACATAGACCTCGGTGAACTCCAGCCCTTTGCTCGCATGGACCGTGAGGAGGTTGACCCCCTCCCCTTCGCTGAGCTCACCGCCGCCAAGCACCATCGCGTTGACGAAGCGGTGCATATCCTGATAGTGGCCGGCGAGCTCCAGGAGGAGCTTCGCCTTGCGGTATATCCGCTCTTTGGCCTCTTCCATCTTCGTCGTGTCTATCTCCCCGCTTTTTAGCGTAGCTCTCTGAGTGGCGAGCTGGTCGGCTACCTTTTCGTAGAGCTTCGAAGCGATCGCCTTCTGGAGGATCGATGCAGGCTGCCTGGTGTTCTTGATCGACCGGAGAAAGGTATGGAACTCCCTGAAGAAGAGCACACCCTCACTGGTGATCCTCGGATGCTTGAGCAGCGGGTGCGACCTGACCGCCTCGCTGAGATCGAGGGAGGCGAAACGGCTCACCGAACCTATCTCGAGATCGTCGTCGAAGAGCCCGAGCTGCTGGTTCTTGGTCGGGTTGAGCTTGGGCAGGGTCGTGATGGTGGGGTCGAGGACGCCGCGCATGAGACTCCCCTCGCCGAAGTGGATGAACGACTGGTATATCTCCTTGGAGATCGCCGAGCCGAGCCCTTTTGCGAACTCGAAGAGATGGATGAAGGCCATCATATCCTTGGGGTTGACCAGTATCGTCATCAGGTCGAGGAGGAACTTCACCTCGCGCGCGTCGAAGAAACTGGTACCCCCCTTCCTCTTGCACGGTATCCCAAGCTCACGCAGGCTCGCCTCGATCCCGTCGGCGCTCGAGTTGTTGCGGAAGATCACGGCGATCTGGTCGTTGGGGGTGCGCGAGCCGCGTATCTGTTCCGAGATCGCCTGGTACTGCTCGAAGAGCTCGTTGTATATCAGCAGCCTCGGCGGGTGGCTCACCCCTTTGCGTCCCACTTCGAGCTTCTTGGGGTAGATACGCTCGTTCTTCTCTATCACCCTGTTGGCCAGCGAGAGGATCGGGGCTGATGAGCGGTAGTTGGTCTTGAGTGTGTAGACCTCCGCACCGCTGTAACGGGTGGTAAATGTGGAGATGTTCTCGATATTGGCGCCGTTGAAAGCATAGATGCTCTGGTCGTAATCCCCCACGCAGAAGAGCGACTTCGACTCGATAGTATCGATCAGGAGGCTCTGGAGGGTATTGGTATCCTGGTACTCGTCCACGAGCACCTCGTCGAACTCGATATTGTCCTTGCGCAGGTCCTCGATGGCCCACAGCAGCAGGTCGTTGAAGGATACGAAGCCGTAGAGCCTTTTCTCGTGCTCGAACTCCTCGATGATGTGCATATAGATATCCATCAGCAGCTCATGCTCGGGGTACTTCTCCAGGAACCACCCGTCGAACCCCTCGCTCGAGATGTTCTGGTAGAGCGAATACTGCTCATAGAGATAGAGCGAGGAGAAAGGCTGGAGGTCGAGGGCGAGACGCTTGAAGTTGCGCTTCTCGTAGATGCTCCTGAAAAGGGTCTTGAGCTCGCCCGGCTGTTTGAGGGTCAGTGTGGGATAGCGCTCCTTGAGCCACCGGTAGCTCACCGCATGGAAAGTGCCCGATTCGATCTTGCCTACTATTTCACTGGGGAAGTAGCGGCCGAGCCTGGCTATCATCTCTCCGGCAGCTTTGTTGGTAAAAGTAAGGAGGAGTATCTTGTGGGGTGGTATGCCGTTCTTGAGCAGGTGGGCGATACGGGCTACGATCGTAGAGGTCTTGCCCGTTCCTGCGCTCGCTATGATGAGGTTGCGCCCCAGGGGAGCGGTAGCAGCGCCCCGCTGCTCGTCGTTGAGTCCTTGGATCGGCATATATCAGATATGACCGATGATGTAGTATGTAGGCTTATCTCCAACCTGCTTGAGCTCTACTTTGTACTTCTCACCCCATGCCGTGACAGCTTCGGTGAACGCAGTGATATTTTCCTCCGATTCGTCCTCTTCGCATTTGATCTTGAGATAGTCGTGCGAACCTGACATCGCGATCGCTCCGTAATAGTGGGCGATATGATCTTTGAGACTGAGGAGATGTTTGGCAAATCCGTCGAAACCTTTGGTATTGGCTTCGATCTTTTCCATCTGTGCCAGAGTGTGTTCATTGATGGGATAGTCCAGCTGCGTAAGCAGTGCTTCAGTGGTAAGAGTAAAATCCATAGAGTTCCTTCTGTACAAAATATAAAAGGATATTATACCCTAAAGTGATTAATCGAGTTTTTCGAGCAGTATCTTGTAGTGCTCGACGTTCTGGAACGCCTTTTCATAGCGCCATCTCAGGACGAACTCGATGATCTGCCTTTTGAGCAGCGGATCGATCGATTCCCCTTTGCCGAAATACCCCAGAGAGATGTTCTTGGCCTTTTTCTTGCCGTTCTTGTCCGGCTCGTAGGTGATAGCGATCACCTGGATATATTTCCCAGATCTCACCTCGGCAAAATCATCGTCCTTGAGACCGATCCCGCTCAGATTCATCGCCTTGTACTGGAAAAGATCGTCAAAATCGGGTGATTTTTCGAATATTTCCAACCTATTATATAGGGATTTGATGATACGCATATTTTCATACCGGAGCATCTTGCCGTATTCGTGCTCTCCGTCGAGGAGCTGCTCCATTCCCAAATCCTGCCTGTCGCCGCTCCCTTCATTGAAACTGTTCAGAAGCGACCTGACGGTAGTGAGATTTGGAGAGTCATAATCATCTTCGGTATCAAGCTGCGTTTTTTGAAGCGTCCCGTCTTTTTTGAGCTTCTCTTCCAGTTTTGTCGTTAATGCTTTGAGTTTATCCAGACCGTTCGCCATTTATCTACCCTTTTAACTCAAGTGAATCCCAGTAATGTGACCCGATTTCTATATTAGATAATATTATATCGGATATTTTTCTATCCTTTGCTTAAAGTTCTGTAAAAAAATTCTAATATTTCAATACTACAGAATATTAACTATCTTTACGATAAAATAACGTTCCAAAAAAAATGATTAAGGGTGATGATGGATTATTTACAGATCGAAGGGGGAGCGAAACTTCACGGGAGTATCTCCATCAGCGGAGCGAAGAACGCCGCGCTGCCTATCATAGCCGCAACTCTGTTGAGCGACAAAGAGCTGGAGCTCAGCAACCTGCCCCACGTCGTGGATATCCGCACACTGCTCAAACTCCTCACGATGCTCGGCGGCAAGGTCGACTACAACGACAACGTAGCCATCATCGACAACTCCCACATCAACTCCCATAAAGCTGTCTACGAGATCGTCTCGCAGATGAGAGCCTCCATCCTCGTGCTCGGCCCGCTGCTGGCGAGATTCGGCGAGTGTGAAGTGAGCTTGCCCGGTGGCTGCGCCATCGGCCAGAGACCTATCGATCTCCACCTCAAAGCCCTCGAGGCGATGGGGGCCCATATCGAGATACGCGGCGGGTATGTCCGTGCCGAAGCCCCCAATGGCCTCCACGGGGCGAAGATCGTCTTTGACAAGATCACCGTGGGCGGTACGGAGAACACCGTCATGGCAGCAGCCCTCGCCAAGGGTGTCACCACCATCATCAACGCCGCCAAAGAGCCCGAAGTGGTGCAGCTCTGCGAGATGATCGCCGCAGCGGGTGTGAAGATAGAGGGGATCGGCACGAACGAACTTACTATATATGGTACCGACAGAGAGCTCCTGACCTTCCAGCCTACCCGTATCATCCCCGACCGTATCGAGGCAGGCACCTACCTCTGCGCGGCAGCCATCACCCACTCCTCGATCACCCTCACCGATGTCGACGCGCATCATATCCGTGCTTCGATGAACAAGCTCGAAGAGATGGGATGCCGCTTCGATATCACCGAGGAGACCATCACCATCCATCCGCCCGAAGTGATCAAGCCGGTCAACCTCGTCACGACCGAGTATCCGGGCTTCCCGACCGATATGCAGGCACAGTTCATGGCGGTGCTGGTCAAGGCGAACGGCGAATCACTGATAGAAGAGACCCTCTTCGAGAACCGTTTCATGCATGTGAGCGAGCTCAACCGTCTGGGCGCCGATATCTGGCTCAAAGGGAATATCGCAGCCGTCCACCCCATCGAGGAGCTCTACGGCGCCGATGTCATGGCGACCGACCTCCGCGCGAGCTCCGCTCTCGTCCTCGCTGCCCTCGTAGCCAAAGGGACGACCAACGTCCACCGTATCTACCATCTCGACCGTGGCTATGACAACCTCGAAGGGAAGCTCTCGGCTCTCGGGGCTAACATCGTCAGGCTCAAAGAGACGCCGAAATACTGATGGAACTCCTCCTCACTCTCACCGGTATCATCACGGGGATGCTCTCGGGCTTCTTCGGTATCGGCGGGGGTACAGTGCTCGTGCCTATGCTGCTGCTCATTGGGTACGGGATGATCGAGGCGATCGGCATCTCGATCATGCAGATGGTCTTCAGCTCGGTCTACGGCTCCTATCTCAACTACAAAAAAGGCTCACTGATCGTCGATGACGGCATCTATGTGGGTCTCGGGGGCTTTGTCGGCGGGTATCTGAGTGGTTCGTTCAGCGATTCGATCCCTCCCATCTATCTCAAATACACATTCGTCCTCTTCGTCCTCTACGCCCTCTACCGCCTCCTCACTTCGAAACACCATACCGAAGAGAGCGAGCGCAGGAGCGTCTCCAAGGCACTCCTTCTTGGTATCGGGACAGTGATAGGGTTCTTCGCCATCAGTATCGGCGTAGGTGGCTCGATCGTCCTCACCCCGCTGCTGGCGGGATTCCTCCACTACCCGCTCAAAAAAGCGATCAGCGCCGGCCTCTTCTTCGTGATCTTCTCCTCCATCGCAGGCCTCACCGGGCGTCTGCTCCACGGCGAGATCGCCCTCTACGACGGTGCGATCGTCGGTGCCGGCTCTCTTATCGGTGTCTATATCGGCATCCATCTCAAGGAGATCATCGACGCCCGCAAACTCCGCTTCCTGCTGGTAGTGATGTACCTGGCAGTCCTCGGAGTACTCATCTACAAGATCGTCACGGCTTCGGCATAATATCGCGCATTTCCGTCTTTCGAGACTATGAAGCAGGAGCTGTAGAGTGCAATTTATTGCACCATTACATCGGGTACAGCAACATTCCATCCTTATGTGTATTTCGGTGCAATAAATTGCACCCTACGAAAATTTCCGATGTTTTCAAAACTAAAAATCTATCCCGAAACTGTCGCAGCTATGACAATCGCCGCTATGGTCGTGACCTCTCCCACCCCTGAAACTCATACACCCCCTTGTGACATCGCAGCCACATTCGGTACATGAGGGGTCTGCACAGTCCCAGCTGGATGACTTATCGTCTTTTTTATTTTTCTTCTTTTTGTCCTCTTCTATCTTTTCTGCTGCGAGTTTGCATTGCCTGAACTGTTCTCTGATCTGCGGATAGGCGGTGATCAGGCCGTGTTCGGAGATAGCCAGTTTGGTAAATTCGGAGCAGGAGTGGCCGCCTGTAGAGGCTCTGTAGGCACAGCGGTAGCCTTTGTGCGGGGAGATATGTTTTTGGTATAGTTCTATCGATTTTACAAAAAATTTATTGATCATGCTTTCACTTGTTCTTACTTTGAATCTCTTCATATCTTTTCTTCTCTGTACAGCATATTGCGATCCCCTGGTCACACCCTAGAAACAATGAGCGTACATTTCCGATCTTGCAGGCTCGTTCGAGCGGTTTGACAGCTTTTTGTCTGTCACGATACTTCGTCTCTGATGTGAAAAGATAAAACAGTGCCAGATCGTAACAGGCAAATGTGTTCATTCCTATATAGCATGACTTTTCGAGATAGTTGATACCCCTGGGGATATCCTGCGCCACCCCTTCGGCTCCGATGATCTTGTATCTGCCGGCATACCAGCATGCAAAACACTCAGCGCCGTTGTTGCACCCCTCTTCGTATTGTGTGTAGGCCAGGAGATGGTTGAGCTTTGAATCCCCTCCGCTGTTGTATTGAGAGCCTACACTTTCGCACGCGTTCGCATTTCCGTTTTTACAGGATGCCTGCATGGAAAAGTAGAGTTTTTTTTGTTGCATGGTGTCATTACTCTCCTCCAGTACCTTTTTGAGAAAATAGCAGCTGTTCTGATCACCGCTGAAACAGGCGATATAGCTGGTATACTCATAAAGGTCTCTGTCGTAAGGGATGGTCTTGAAGTATATATGGTTCGCGTACGCAGCACATGCCGGAGGGAAAAGGTCGCTCAGGCATGATCCCAACAGATAAGCCTGTTTTATATCCGCCTCTTTTGATACATAGTCGCTCTTTTGATCAGACAACATCGCAAGGTTATGGCATGCGAGCGGGTCACCGAGGCTGCAGCTCCACTGCCAGAGCAGTACGGCTTTTTTCTGATCATACTGCCCGTTATAGAGTCCTCTGTGATACTGACTGCCGAGCAGTGTACACCCACCGATGTCTCCATGTTCACAGGAGCTCCTCAGCAGATCTATCCCTTCATGATATTGTCCTCCTCTGAAAAATGCTCTTGCTAGAAGGAACTCGATATGGTGGTCATCTGGATGACTACTGTGGCTCTCCTGGCAGGCTCGGACAGCCTTTACGGCTTCGATGTTTTGGAACTCGGCTCCTTTGATACCGAGTGCCGGGACACTCAAGGGTTCCGTCAGATATGTGCATTGATCCACGATCTTTATCTGCTCTATATAGGGGGTGTTCCCATATAAAAAAACAGAGATGAAGAGAAGGAATACGGTATGACCTTTATGCAGCATAATACTCCAGATAGTAAAAATTCTTGCCTCCACGGTAATTCAAGTTTAACAAAAAACTAATATTAGTTGATATAATAGTGAGTATGAAGATACTGTTAGAAGAGTTCAAAAAGCTGCCCGATTATAGAAAAAATCAAGTAGGGTATACAAACCCCGGAGAGATACTGTTTTTG
>QKDN01000025.1 GCA_003252535.1 Campylobacterota bacterium
GCGACCGTCCTTGCAAGCGGTGACTACCTCAACACCGCTGTCGTTACCAATAAAGAGGATGACAACGATACAAGCGATAACAACGACTCCAACGAGACGACACCGATCCCTGTGGTCGACCTCCATATCCAGAAAGATGTCAACGATACTATGCCACAGGCCGGATCGAATGTCATGTTTACACTGACAGTCACCAATAGCGGGCCGAGTACGGCAACGGATGTCAACGTCACCGATATCCTTCAGAACGGATATATCTACGTGAGCAGCAGTGCATCCAAGGCACTCGTACCGTACAATGCAGCGACAGGGCTCTGGAGAGTCGGTACACTGTTGAATGGCCAAAGTGCTGAGCTCAATATCACGGTCGAGGTGAATGCAACAGGTACTGTTTTCGGCAATACTGCTACAACAGTGACAAAAGAACTAGACAGCAACATCACGAACAACCAGGACAGCAACTCGACGAATCCATATGCAGTGATCATAGCTAATGATGACGACTACAGCGCGACACCTGCTGACGGAGTCAACGGCGGTGTGGTCGGTGACATTACAGCCAATGATACCTTCAACGGTTCTGCTGTGGATGATACGCTGATCAATATTACAATCATCTACGATGGCGATACGAACCTCAGCGGTGCGTCTATCGCCAGCGACGGCAATATTTCGATAGCACCGAATACACATAAAGGTACATACAATGTCGAGTACAAAATATGTGAGAAGACACATCCAACCAACTGTGATGATGCCAATGTGACAATCGTTGTCAAGAACGTGCCGCCTATCGCGAACGATGACAACAAAACCACACCGGTGAATACACCGATCTCTGTCACACCGCTTGTCAACGATACCGATCCGGAGAACGATCCACTCAAGATCGTCAGTGTCGGTGGAGAGACGAACGGCAACACCTATATCCATGCTGACGGTAACGTGACATGGGATGCCAACGGTACGATGATCTATACACCGACCTACGGTTTCACCGGAGTATTTGTATTCGATTACAACATTACAGACGGTGATGGTGGCTATGACTCCGCTACGGTAACTATCACGGTCGTAGATAATAACACCAACACGGTAACAGCGGAAGACGATACGGTCAATACAGCCTTCAACACCGATATCAATATCTCGGTCCTCGCCAACGACTACGATCTCAATGGAGATGACTTCAATATCACTGTGATCAAAACGGCACCGCAGCACGGTACAGTGAAGATCAACCCTGATGGCACGGTCGAGTACTCGCCTGATACAAACTTCACCGGTATCGATACATTCGTCTATGAGATCAAGGACGAGAACAATGCTACAGATACCGCTACGGTCACGGTCAAGATAGGGGCTGACGGTGGCGACGGCGTGCCGAACCCTGTGAGCGACAGTGCGACGACCTACCAGGAAGTACCGGTCAATATCGATGTCAAGGTCAATGACACCCATACGACGGGAGATGACTTCAATGTCACGAGCATCACACAGCCGGCCAACGGTAAAGCTGTACTCGAGGCCAACGGCACAGTGACCTATACACCGAAGATCGACTTCCTCGGCGTCGATACGTTCACCTACACCGTCACCGACAGCAATGGCTCTACAGCCACGGCTACGGTCACGGTCACGGTCATTAGCCAGCCACCGGTGGCAATAGACGATTCGACAAGCACGCCTCTCAATACTCCAGTGGGTATACCGGCCCTTGCCAATGACTACGATCCGGAGAACGATACGATCACGATCGTAGGCGTAGGCAACCAGACAGGGGGCGCGACCTATGTGATGCCTGAGGGTAATGTCACATGGGATGAGAACGGTACGATGGTCTTTACCCCGGCACAGGATTACAACGGTACGGTGAGCTTCGACTACAATATCACTGACGGCCACGACAACTACGCTACGGCGACAGTCACTGTGATCATCGGTACCAATACCGTAACGGCTGTCACCGATACAGCGACGACAGATGTCAATACATCGGTCAATATCAATGTCACCGTCAACGACTACGATCCTAACAGTGACGACTTCAATGTGACCGATGTCAATACGACGACGATGCAGGGAGGAACGGTAGTCCTCGAAACCAACGGTACGGTGACCTATACGCCGCCGGCAGATTTCACGGGTATCGATATCTTCTTCTATACGATCACCGACAGCAACGGTTCACAAGATACGGCAACTGTCAAAGTGACTGTGATAGATCCGAACGCACCTGCCGATCCAGCGCCGACGGCGATGCCGGATACGGCGACTACGGAGCAGAACACTGCGGTGGTGATCAGCGTACTTGACAACGATACCCATCCGACGCCGAACGAGCCGCTGACAGTGGTGACACTCACACAGCCGGCCAACGGAACCGTGGTCAAGAACAGCGACGGTACGGTGACCTATACACCTGACAGCGGATTCATAGGGTATGATACGTTCACCTATACGATCAGCGACAGTAATGGTGACAAATCGACGACAACGGTAGGGGTGACAGTGTCTCCTGTACCGCCAAGTGCAAGTGATGACAATGGAAACGGAGCAAGCGGGCAGCCTGTGACAGTCAATACTCTTGGTAACGACACGATGGGTTCATACTCGCTCGTTCCGTCATCTGTAGTGATCCTGGATGGCAACGGAAACGGTGTCAAGACCCTTACCGTACCTGGACAGGGTACATGGACGGTCAATGCGACTACAGGTGCGGTCACATTCACGCCGCAAAACGGCTTCATCGGTGATCCGACACCGGTAGATTACGAGGTATCCGATACTTCGGGTGCAGTGACGAGCTCAACGGTGAGTATCAACTATCCGCCTGTAGCAGTTGACGATGTGACAACGGTACAGGTCAACCAGACAGTGAAACTCAATGTCCTTGCCAACGACAAGAATACGAGCTATCCGCTCGATCCGTCCAGTGTGGTGTTGATCAACACTTACGGGCAGCAGGTCAAGACGCTCACTGTAGCTGACCAGGGTACATGGAGTGTCAACGGCGACGGTACCGTGACCTTCGATCCGATCGACGGTTTCGTCGGTATCGCCACCGTACCGTACAAGGTCAAGGAGACAAATGGCGATGTGAGTAACACTGCGACGATCACGATCTACTACCCGGCACTCGAGGATGACCTCCTTGTCACACAGGATCCGGGCGGTACACCTGAGACGATCAGCGTCCTTGACAACGATATCGCAGGGGTCGATCCGTCCACGATATGGATCGTCGGTACGAACAATCCAGGTGATTCTCTCACGGTACCGGGCGAGGGTGTATGGAGCGTCGACCTTGTAGCAGGTACGATCACCTTCACCCCTGCCGCAGGATTCACGGGCAATCCGACACCGATAGAGTATGTGGCCGAATACAACGGAGTACTTATCAACTCCGCGACTGTAACGATCATCTATCCGGGTGCAACGGAGAACAACGAGACGGAAGCAGGGCCGCTTGCAACGGACAACCTCAATATCACAGTCTCGCACGGCGGGCCGAATGTGATCGATGTCCTTGCGAACGGTGACAGCTTCGGACCGAACGGCCCGGGCACTGTGTCTATAATCTTCACACAGGCGCATCATGGGACTGTATCGATCGATGACGGTGGTACGCCGGATGATCCGACAGACGATGTGTTGATCTATACACCGGATGCGGACTATAACGGTGTCGATTCGTTCACCTACACGATCACAGATTCGCAGGGCAATACATCGACGGCGACCGTGTCGATCAATGTGGCGTGTTCGAGCTCGCAGACGAGCGACTCGGGCGGTGCACCGTCACTGGGCACATGGGGTGCAATAGCTATGCTAATCTTCTCGATAGGTGCAGGATTGTATTATATCAGACAAGAAGAAGAGGAGTACTGCAATGCATAAGGGAATGAAATTTCTCCTGGCCCTGGCGCTGATGAGTGATCTTTTGATGGCGGGGGGTAAGGATGCCGGACCAGTGACAATACCGTATGTCCCTATCCCTGAGCCTGCCGATCCATCGCCTTGGTATGCGGGTGTGGGTCTTGTATACGGTAGCTATCTGCGGGAAACTGCTGTTTGCCGTTATGAGGATCAAACATCGGGAATCATGGCCAGAGTCGGGTACGAGTATAACGAATACCTTGGATTCGAAGCAAGAGCGATCAAAACCCTGTGGGGTGAGGGGAGTAACGGCGGCGAGAAACTCGAGCATCTCGGTATCTTTGCCAAACCGACACTCTATATGGGGGACAGGTTCAGGTTGTACGGTCTTGTAGGATACGGACAGACCAAAACGATCAACGAAGGGGGGAACGGCAACCTTCCAGAATATGATGAGACCGGTTTCTCATGGGGAGCGGGTATAGATTTCGACCTTTCCGGCAGGGACGGGGACAAAGAGGAGAACAAAGCATACTCAAGAGAGTTCGACGGCCATGCCGAGCAGGAGAAGGGTTGGGGTCTGTTCATTGATTACCAGCGTCTCATCGTCGACAGCAACCTGCCTGATATGAAAGCGATCACTGTGGGTATCAGGTACGACTTCTAGCCAAACTGGTCAGATGAAGAGATTTCTGCTCCTTGGCCCGGTGCTCATCGGGCTCTTTTTCATCCTTTTTTATCTCGATATTTCTCCCCTTGCACGCTTACTTAATGAGTTGCAGACCGGGCTGACGCTCCGTATCCTGGAACCTACGCTGGGGAGCAGTGTGCTGCGTGAAAATATTGTCTACACTCCCGTCGATTTCCGTATCATTATCAACAAGGCGTGCAATGGTATGGCGGTCGTACTCATCTACCTTGGATTGATCTGGGCATACCCCAGGGGGATCATCGACAAGATGGTATGGAGCGGTATCGGCTATATCATTCTCACCCTTGTCAATATCCTCCGACTCTACCTCGTGACCCTGGCCGTGGAGCACGACAGGGAGAGTTTTGAAATAGCACATGATTTTTTCGGTAATGTACTGTTGATTTTGATCGTACTGCTTCTTTTCGTAGCATTTATCAAAATTTCAAAGAGAAAAAAAAGAAGGGTATTTAATTAAGAGTAAATTTATCCTATTTAGACTATCATTCTGTATTCATCAATACAAAAAAGGAACAAAACATGGCAACAGTAACTTTCAAAAACGATATCGTATGTAACCTCGCAGGAACAGAAGTAAACGTAGGCGATACAGCGCCTGTAGTAACAGTCGTAAACTGCAACCCAATGCTTCAGAACGAGACTATCGGCGGCGAAGGCAAAGTCCAGCTTGTAGTAGCAGTACCTTCACTCGATACAGGTGTATGTGACGCTGAAACAAGAAGATTCAACAAAGAAGCTGCAAGCCTCGAGGGTGTAGAAGTGATCACGGTATCTATGGACCTTCCGTTCGCTGCTGCAAGATGGTGTGGTGCTGCTGGTATCGAAAACCTCAAAGTATGTTCTGACTTCAGAAACAAAGATTTCGCTAACGCATACGGTGTTCTTCTTGCTGACGGTCCTCTTGCAGGTATCCTTGCGAGAGTTATCTTCGTTGTCGGCAAAGACGGTAAAGTTACTTACAAGCAAGTAGTACCTGAGATCACAACTGAGCCAAACTACGAAGAGGCTCTTGGAGCAGCGAAAGCAGCTCTATAATCATTCCTCTCCCGGCTTTGCCGCGGAGAGATCATCTCCTCCCCGGTCCGAATGCGACCAGTAATACAATCTGCATTAAAATCATACAAACGAAAAAATAATTATAAATCTATATTGTGATAAAATTTGAACTCTACTTGATCGAGGAGTATGTATGAGATATATTGCTATGGGGGCAATAATCCTTTTGATGACAGGGTGTTCACAGAAATTTACGGCAGATGGCAAACATTATGTGACCGGGTCATGTGTCAAAGAGGTGTCGCAGAACAGAGACTTCAAAGAGAGAAAACAGATCGACAAGATCGTGGTATACAAGTCAAAACGGGAGATGCATCTCTACAAAGGTGACCAGCCGGTAGGCAAGCTCAGGGTATCTCTGGGGAAAAGCCCTGTCGGTCACAAAGCGGTAAGAGGCGACAACAGGACACCGGAAGGGGAGTATTTCATTTCGCGGAAGATATGCTCATCGGAGTACTATCGATCCCTTGAGATATCCTACCCGGGGCCGCAGGATGTAGAGAGTGCCAGAAAACGGGGTGTCGATCCGGGGGGCAATATCACCATCCATGCACAGCCTACATGGAACGCTGATGGCAAAGGCGACAGTTATACTCTGTGCAGGGACTGGACGCAGGGGTGTATAGCGATACCCAATAAACAGATGGACGACCTGTGGTACGGTATCCGTGTAGGGATACCAATAACGATTTATCAATAATAAGGAAAATAGGAATGAAAAAATACCTGGCAATTGCGGCACTTGCGTGGCTGTTCAGCGGCTGTGGAAGCAACTACGGAAACCTCAAATATGTTGAAGGGAGCTATGATACAAAAGAGTGCAGACAGCAGCTCAGTCTTGGCAAAGAGTATCTGGACAAAAAAGGGATAGACAGGATCGTCGTAGAGAAAAAGAACAGGAAAATGCACCTCTACAGAGGCGGGAAGAAAGTGGAGACTTTTGACATTTCTCTTGGGAAGAATCCCGACGGACACAAACTGCAGCAGGGCGACTTCCGTACACCGATCGGCACCTACAGGATCACGATCAAAAAATGCCACCCGAAATACTACAGGATGATCAACATCTCCTATCCGAACGAGAGCGATATCATCGAAGCACATAAAAGAGGGAACAATCCCGGAAGCGGTATTACGATCCATGCACAGCCGTTCTGGAACGCTGACGGCAAAGGTGACAAGTATACCCTCTCAAAAGACTGGACCAACGGCTGTATAGCGATCACCAACAGCGCTATGAAAGTCCTCTGGGAATCTGTCAAGAACGGTACGATCATAGAGATCAAGGCATAGGAGTTTCCCATCCGTTACACTCCCAAGCAGATCGAGAAGTACAACAGGCAGAAGTACATCAACGAGATCGAAAAACTCTCAAAAAACCTCTTCCGGATGTTCCGGGACAAGGAGTGTACACTTGAGAGTTACACTGTCAAATTCACAGCGCTCAAAAAAAAGCTTGATGAGATGGAGGAGGTACGGATGGACTCTCAATATCTCGAACAACTGAGCAAATATATCGAAGAGCTCTACAGACAGACCGTCATGAACAACACTCTTGACGAAGCAGGTTTCAATGAACTGCGTGAACCCCAGATGAGCAACCTCAACCGTCTCCAAAAGCTGAAAAATAGCGCCTCCTATAGGAAAGATAAACACAAGCACAAGAGTAAAAACGAAGATTGGGGAGAATAATTATTTTTTTTAGCAAAGATTGATTAATTATATATTAATATGTCTCTAAGTAATGAAGGAGTGCAAATGATGAAGAAGAGTTTGATAGCTATTGCAATCATATCGCTAGGCAGCTTCGCCATAGCCGGTGGGGATGTCGTACCCTATACTCCCTATGTAGAGCCGACAAAACCATGTAATGCAGGTACAGTCTATATTCAAAAGGCAGAGAACCTGATGTGGCAGGACGAGGTCTATCATGATGATGAGGAGAGCGCATACCGCAATGGCGGCTCCAACGGCAAAGCCGGTACATGGAGCCATGCCGACAGCTACTGCCGCAGCCTCTCATATGCAGGGTATTCCGACTGGCGCCTGCCCACACTTGATGAGCTGATGAACCTGCACCAGAGACCAAGTGAGCTCAAGCACACTATCGCTGCCGACTTCTGGTCATCGACACCCGACAAAGGTGATAGCTACAAGACGCTCTATACAGCAGACGGGTACCCCTATGTACATAAAAAAAGCGAGTCTCACTACTTCCGCTGCGTACGCTGTCTCAAAGACATCAGCCGTAGCGAACATCCTGCGTCGAGCAGAAGGTAGGGAAACGACATGCCTTTACTAGACAGTTTCTGCGTCGACCATACCAGGATGTCCGCTCCGGCAGTGAGAGTTGCCAAGAGGATGAAGACCCCATGCGGTGACGATATCACCGTCTACGATCTCCGTTTCTGCAAACCGAATGTCGACAAGCTCAGCTCCAAAGCGATCCATACGATGGAACACCTTTTTGCAGGGTTCATGCGGGACCATCTCAACAGCCCGAAGGTCGAGATCATCGATATCTCACCGATGGGATGCCGTACCGGGTTCTATATGTCGCTTCTCGGTGCTCCGGGCAAAAAAGAGGTAGCCAGAGCATGGAAAGCCTCTATGGAAGATATCCTGGCAGTCAAAGAGCAGTCGGATATCCCCGAGCTCAATATCTATCAGTGCGGCACCTACGAGATGCATTCGCTCAAAGCAGCCAAGAAAGTGGCCAAAATGGTGCTCAAAGAGAAGATCGGTATCATGAGCAACAAAAAGCTCGCACTCCCGGAAGAAAAGCTCAAAGGTCTCTAGGATGTATATTCTCATCCCCGTCAACGGTGAAGACCAGCTCAATGCCAGGATAGTCCCACTTGTCGAACTTGCAAAATGGGCTTTGATCGAATTTGACGAAGGGAATGTCCGGTCGCTCCGTTTCATCGATGACCGTACGCAGAGCGGTGTCGAGTGGATCGATTTCATTATCCTCGAGAACAGGTTCGAGAACAGCATGGAGTTCATGCAGGAGGGGATGATGGTACTGGTACGGCGTAGCGAAGAGACGATCGAAGAGATCATGGAGGCATTCCGCTTCAAAGAGCTTGACGAGGTCGGGGTCTAGGTTCCCTGCATGTACGACAGTTCGCTTCGCCCAAACAAGAACAAAGTACCCACTGCCGACGGCACACTTACCCTCTACTCGGAGGAGTTCGGTGAATCATACCATTCCGGCAAGGATGGGGCCCTCAACGAATCACTTCAAAAACATATCAACCCAGCATTTACCTTCAAATCGGCCAGTGAGAGCCTGACGATACTCGATATCTGCTTCGGTCTCGGATATAACACCCTCGCAACCCTGTATGAAGCAGACAGGATCGGTTATCGGGGGAAGCTTCATATCATTTCGCCTGAATTCGACAGGGAGCTTGTCGAGAGTCTCGGGAGTTTCGAATACCCGGAAGAGTTCGCCCCCTATCGTGAGATCATTGCAACACTTGCGAGGGAGAAGTACTACAGCGATGACCAATGGACGATAGAGGTCCTTATCGGCGATGCCAGGGAAGAACTTCCAAAGGTTGATAAGAGATTCGATATCGTCTACCAGGATGCCTTCAGTCCGAAGAAAAACCCGCTCCTCTGGACGCGGGAATATTTTGCGCTCATACGTTCGCTGCTCAGGGAAGATGGAGTATTGACCACCTATTCCGTAGCGTCGGCAGTGAGGATGGGGCTCCATGAGAACGGCTTCGAGCTCTTTGCCTACAGAGGGGAAAAGAGCCGGGAGTCGATGGTCGCATCACCGTCGATGCTGGAGCTTGAGCATATCGACATGGCACTGAAGATGAGCAGGAATCCCTCAGCGAGAAGCCTGCGGGACAGCGATTTCGCTGTCGGGGAAGCAATATAAACCGGAGGGATGCATGAAAAAACTGAAGTGTATGATCGTAGAGGATGAGAGTCTGACCGTGATGTATATGGAGGACATTCTCGAAAAAGCAGAGTGTGAAGTGGTCGGTGTCTTTGACAACGGACCGGCTGCCCTTGAGGGGATACGCACCATAGAGCCAGATTTCATCCTGATGGATATCAATATCAAAGGACAGATCGACGGAATACAGCTCAGCCGCGATCTTGTGCGTCTCAGCGATGCCCAGCTCATTTTCGTGACGGCGTACAATGACGACGAGACAAGGGATGAAGTGGAAGGGCTCTCTCCGTTTGCCTTCATCGACAAGCCTTTTACCAGTAAACGACTCGAAGAACTGGTGGATAATCTCAGGGAGTTCTACCGGAAAAAAAGCGAACCGCTCGACGAAGTGATCTATCTGGGGGAGGAATTCTGCTTCGATCCGTGCCGTGAAGAAGTATGCGACAGCGGGGAGGTTCTCGAAGTGAGCCGTAACGATCTGACGATGATCAGGGTATTTGCCCTCAACAGGAACAAAGTGCTTTCGTACGAACAGCTTTTGTATATGGTCGACGAGACCAAAGAGATCAACCACAGGACGCTTCGGTCGAAGGTCTATCACCTCAGAAGAAAGTACCCAAAGCTCATCATAGAGACCGTAGCACAGAGCGGTTATGTGCTCAAAACAGCAGAATAATCTTAAAATAACGGTATGTATAATTGACGAATGATCAATTATAATACTATTTGGGTATAATTCGCGTAGTTTCAGAAGCAAATATGAGGAAATTTAATATGCAAAAAATAAAAAACATAGCGGTTATTGCCCACGTCGACCACGGTAAAACGACGCTCGTAGACCAGCTATTGCAGCAAAGCGGCACGTTCGAGGCCCATAAAGAGGTGCAAGAGCGTGTCATGGACAGCAACGATATCGAGAAAGAGAGAGGGATCACGATCCTCTCGAAAAACACAGCGATCACGTACAAAGATCACAAGATCAACATCATCGACACCCCGGGCCACGCCGACTTCGGCGGCGAGGTAGAGCGTGTACTCAAGATGGTGGACGGCGTTCTCCTCCTCGTTGATGCGCAGGAAGGTGTTATGCCGCAGACCAAGTTCGTTCTCAAAAAAGCGATCGAGCTTAACCTGATCCCGGTTGTCGTCATCAACAAGATCGACAAGGACGCAGCTGAGCCTGACAGAGTTCTCGACGAGGTGTTCGACCTTCTCGTAGCACTCGATGCGAGCGAAGAGCAGCTGGAGTTCCCTGTACTTTACGCAGCGGCAAGAAACGGTTATGCAAAACTCCACATGGAAGATGAGAACGTCAACATGGAGCCGCTTTTCGAAGCGATCCTCGAGCATGTTCCAAGCCCGAGCGGTTCTGCCGACAACGATACACAGGTACAGGTATTCACCCTCGACAACGACAACTTCGTAGGGCGTATCGGTATCGCACGTATCTTCAACGGCCGTGTGAAAAAAGGAGACGAGTATATCCTCGTCAAAGCATGCGGTACAAAGAGCAAGAGCCGTATCTCGAAGCTCATCGGTTTCAGAGGGCTTGAGCGTATCGATATCGTCGAAGCGGAAGCAGGCGATATCGTAGCGATCGCTGGATTCAGCGACATCGATGTCGGTGACAGTATCTGTGACCTCAAGAACCCGGTACCGCTCGATCCGATGCATGTCGAGGAGCCGACCCTCTCGGTCATCTTCTCGGTCAACGACGGCCCTCTCGCAGGTACAGAAGGGAAGCATGTCACATCGAACAAGCTCCACGACAGACTAGCCAAAGAGATGGAGACAAACATAGCTATGAGAATGGAGCCGCTCGGTGATGCTTCATACAAGGTTTCAGGCCGTGGTGAGCTTCAGATCGGTATTTTGGCCGAGAACATGAGAAGGGAAGGGTTCGAGTTCCTTCTCGCCCGTCCTGAGGTCGTCATCCGTGAAGAGAACGGCGTGAGAATGGAGCCGTTCGAGCACCTCGTCGTCGATGTCCCTTCAGAGTTCCAGGGTGTCGCTATCGAGAAACTCGGTAAGAGAAAAGGTGAGATGACCTCGATGATCCCGATGCCGGACGGTACAGTCAGGATCGAGTTCGAGATCCCTGCAAGAGGTCTTATCGGATTCAGGAACGAGTTCCTCACTGATACCAAAGGTGAAGGTATCATGAACCATTCATACCTCGATTACCGCCCATACTCAGGGACGGTCGAGACAAGAACACCGGGTGCTCTCGTCTCTATGGATGATGGTGAAGCAGTTGCCTTCTCTATCTTCAACCTCCAGGCACGCGGTGTGATGTTCATCAAGCCACAGGACAAGGTCTACAGCGGTATGGTCATCGGTGAATCGAGCAGACCGGGCGACCTCGATGTCAACCCGCTCAAAGGGAAGCAGCTCACCAACATGAGAACATCAGGTGCGGACGAAGCGATCAAGCTTATCCCACCAAGAGCGATCACCCTTGAGTCAGCGATGGAGTGGATCGAGGATGACGAGCTCGTAGAAGTCACACCGATCTCAATCCGTATCCGTAAAAAATCTCTCGATCCGAACGTCAGAAAGAGAGAAGCTAGAGACAAGAAAAACAACAAATAGTTCTCTTCTCCTTCAAATCCTTCGGGGCATAGATGTCCCGAAGGTATCTCCTTTCAGAAATGCCCCCACCTTTACACTACGTTCCCCCCTATATCATTTTGTCCGTATCTTTCTGTCTTTGAAGAAGTTTTTTGTAATATGTTCGACAGTTTTGCTAACCATACTCTTTACCAGGGAGAGAGGATAAGATTACTGCAACGTTCTGGTTTTGTTTTTGTGATTGTGTATCAGTGGGATGAGATGTATATGGAGCACAAGGGGTCTCTGCCCCGTTTTTCGGAGCAGAGTTGCGTAAGTAAAATTAGTAGCTTCTTTTGTATTTGAGCTGCATTTTGTCGTAGCCATAGATATCGTTGCGTATCTGGAGCTTGCCGTCGAGATCGACCCATGCAGTGAGGTAGGCGACATCGATCGGCACATCCTGATCGAGATCGATAAAGGTCTGTGTTTTCCCTTTGAGTATCTTGTCCGAAGCTTCGAGATTGAGATTCTTGTCGAACGACGAGAAGGTCTCAAGGAGCTTATGAGGTTGGTGGAGTCTGATACAGCCGTGGCTGAATGCCCTTACACTGTTGCCGAAAAGGTGTTTTTTGGGCGTATCGTGCATATAGACCGAGAACTGGTTGGGGAAGAGGAACTTGATCTTGCCCAGTGCATTCCCGTGGCCCGGTGTCTGTGCAAATCTGAACGGAACCGAACTGGTATTTCTGAACCTTGACCAGTCGACCTGCTCAGGCGATATTCTCTTGGAGCCCATCGTGATCTCGATACCCTGTGCTGCCATTGCATTCTTGTTTCTCAGCAGCTTGGGGATCATCTCTTTCTGTATGATGCTTGTGGGGACGTTCCAGTATGGGTTGAGAACGACCGTTTTGACCTTGTTGCTGAAGATCGGCGTAGGGTGACGCGGTGTACCGGTGATGACCTTCATGGTCTCCCTGATCTTGCCGTTCTCGAAGAAGTAGAGGGTGAAGGCTGGGATATTGATCATGATATGGCGATCGGTATCGCAGTTGTTCTTCATCATTCTCACACGGTCAAGGTTGAGCTTGAGCTTGGTGACGAGCGTGCCGATATCCTCGGAGAGGAGCTTGGCAGTGGCAGCGCCGATAATGCCGTCATCTGTCTGTCCGTGTCTTGACTGGAAGTGCTTGACACCTTCGACAAGACATTCGTTGTAACGATTCGGGTTTTCATCGGTTTCACAGTTCTGGATGTCACCCATGAGCTCAAGGCGTGTACGGAGTGCAGGGACACTTGCATTGATACCGCCCGGTCTGAGTCCGGTGATCTTACCGGGAACCGGCCAGTTGTTGCCCGCAGCGATCTTCATGTACCTGTCGAGCTCTTTTTTAAGAGCAGCATAGAGCTTGCTCTTGGGGATCACGGCGCTGAACACCTCTTCGATCTGTCCACCCTTGACGATCTTTTCGAGCATGGAGACAGGATTGTCCCTCGGGTAGATCACCCAGTCGGCATAGACATCTTCGATCCCGGCTTTTCTGTCGAAGAGTATCTGGAACGCTTCCCAGTTGATGATACCGTAGACGGTATAGTTGGCATAGTTGTTGTAGAGCTTGCTCATCTTGAGTTCCATACCGATGTAGGCAGAGATCGATTTTTTGTCGTTCATGTCGAACGGTGCCGGGGAAGCAGTATCGAGCGTTTTGGCCAGTTTGTATATCTTGGTGGAGTGGTCGAGGTCTTTGTCCTCGATGATCTTCTGGACCAGTTCCATCCCTTTCGGATTGAGACCTTCCGCGTTCGTCCAGATGGGTTTGCCGTTCGAGAGGGCGTATATCTTGCGCAGGTAGCTCTCTTTCGGCTGTTTGGCAAGCGCTTTGTCGATGATTCTGGAGGCGAATTCATAATAGCTGCTGTCCGCAGGTTTTACCTTCGGTGCCTCAAGCAGTGTCTGGGTTGATTCGTTTGTCTCGGCAGTTGCATGAAGGGCAGTCAGCGAGAAAAGCAGTGTAATGAGTAGGTGTTTAAAGCGTCTCATGTAACAAATATCCTCAATAATAAATTAAAATACTAGATTTTATCTAAATTGAGCATAAATTTAATAGAAAAATTTTCCGATTATCCGTTTTTTGTCACATGAATCTTGTTCGCTTCCGCTTCCCTGAGGGCTATGAGCGTCCCCTCGACCTCTATCTCCATGGTCTGTTTGGCCAGCGAGCACCCTTTGACGGTGAGGGTTTCTCCCCTGACGATCCCCAGTGAACCCAGTCTCCGTTTGAGTGCCGGGTCGGCGTCAATTTTTGTGATGAGGGCGCTGTTGCCCTTGGTCAGTTCGCTTAAAAGCATCATTTTGCCTAGATATTTTGTTTGTAAGTATATTCGTAAGTATAGTGGGGAAAACTTAGATGAAGGAACATGATTTGCATATCTGATTTCAAATCATCCCAAGGAAACGTCATGTCCCGCAAGCCGATGCAGATCAACCCGCTCAAACTCTCTCAGCCTATGGGAGCGCTGCTGTGCTTTCTCGGGATCAAGGATACGATGCCGCTGATGCACGGGGCACAGGGATGTGCCAGTTTCTCGAAGGTATTTTTCACCAGACACTTCAGCGATCCTATCGCCATCCAGACCACGGCGGTCAACGATATCACCGCGGTCATCGACGGCGGCGAGTACTCGATAGGGGAAGCGATCAAGAACATCACCGCCAAGGTGAAGCCCTCCCTCGTAGGGCTCTTCACCACCGGGATGACCGAGACCAAGGGGGACGATATCAAGGGGGTCACCTACCTGCTGCGGGATGAGCAGAGGATCGTCTATGTCCACACACCAGACTTCGAAGGGGGGCTCGAGAGCGGTTTCGCCCGCTCCGTCGAGGCGATCATCGAGCAGCTGGTCGTCCCCTCGGAGGAGATCGACCTTGCCAAAGCGACGCTGATCCCCCATGCGAGTATGACGCCGCTCGAGGTGGAGCGTGTCAAGGAAGAGATCGCCAAATTCGGCTTCGAGGTCTACGCACTGCCTGACCTCAGCCTCTCTCTCGACGGCCACCTGGGGCTCAAGCAGGGGACATTGACAAGCGGCGGGATCAGTGTTGACGATATTGCAGGTCTGGCAAGCAGCTCGATTGTCATCACGGTAGGCGGGAGTGTCAAGCGTTCCGGGGAGCTACTGGCATCGAAAAACCCGGCGATGCAGCATCTCCACCTCGACTCACTCGGCGGTCTTGTCAATAACGATGCATTTTACAAAGGGCTCCTTCAGTTCCGTTCGCTTGACAAGCCGACACCTTCCGTCGTCAGATGGCGCAAGCGGCTCCAGGATGCCCTCCTCGATACCCATTTCGCCCTCGGGGGTGCCAGGGTGATCCTCGCCCTCGAGCCCGACGAGCTCCTGAGCGTCGCCGAGACGATCACCGAGGCGGGGGCGACCATCGTAGCGGCCCTCTCTCCCACCAAATCACCCGTACTCGAAAAGGTCAGATGCGAGCATCTCGTTATCGGGGACTTCGACGATATCATGGGGTATCTCCCCGGTACAGATATGATCATCGGCAATTTTCACGCCCAGCGTATCGCCCACGAGCACCACAAAGCGGTCATCGTCCGCGGTTTCCCCAACTACGAGATCGTAGGGAACCAGCTCAAGTCCGACCTTTTGTACGAGGGGAGCTGCGCGCTTCTTTTCGAGGTCGCCAACACGATGAACCATTACAGGGAGATGAACGCCCACTAAGGGAACACTATATGCATTGCATCAACCAACAACTCTCAAAGGAGAAGCAAATGAGTACACATATCAAAGTAACATCGAATAACAGCAATAAAGGTACCATAAAAGTAGCGTTCGCCACCAATGACGACAGCAATATCGACGCCCACTTCGGGAGTGCGAAGAAGTTCCATGTCTATGACATCGGCAGCGAAAACTACGAGCTCTTCTCGATCATCCATATAGAGTCCAAGGATACTGACAAAACTGTCGCCCTTCTCGATGGTGTAGATATCGTATATTTTATCAATATCGGCCCGACAGCTGCGGCCAAGATCATCAACAGCGGTATCTTCCCGATCAAGTACAAAGAGATCGTAGGGATCGAAGAGGAGCTTGAGAAGCTCATGAAGATGCTCGGTTCCAACCCGCCGCCGTTCATCAAGAAGATCGTCGAGAAAAAGGCTGCGTAATGGAAAATCTGTTTTTAACCATGCTTATCAACCAGGTACGCGCGCTCGACCAGTTCGGAACATGGTCGAATAAATCCGATGAAGAGCTCCTGATCCAGAAATATGTCAAGACCAAGGAAGACCTCAAAAACATCCCCGTCATCGCCGATATCGACGAGATGCAGATACAGAACATCCGTCTGATCTACCAGGCGATCGCTCTTGCTTTCGAGAAAAAGACAGGGATAATGTGCAGCGTCGTTATGGAGATGAGCCACGAGGGGTTCGGTCGTGCGGTTGTCATCGCCGACAAGATCGTCGTCGTCAACAAGTTCTTCAAAGACGCCCACAGGTTCTCGTTCAGAAGCTATGAAAACCTTGTAGAAGAGGGTGAGAAGATGCTTGAGAACGCGATCAAAACTTATGAGGAGTACAAGAAATGAGCAAAATAGGAATATTCGTAGGGACAGCCGGCGGCACTTCGATGAAGATCGCCGAGGCATTGGCAGAGGCATTTGACGTAGAAGAAGATGCGATAGTCAATATGGAAGAGGACTTCGATGAGGTCGATCAACTTCTCGAATACGATGTGCTCTTCCTCGGAAGCTCCACATGGGGGCAGGGCGATGTCCACTTCAGCTGGGTCGATCCTATCCTTGAGATCGAGGACGACGATGTTGATTTCTCGGGCAAGAAAGTAGCCTTCTTCGGTGCAGGCGACAGCAAAAAGCACGGCGAGCATTTCTGCAGCGCGCTGGGCAAACTTCATAAGACCTTTACGGGTGCAGGCGCGAAGGCGATAGGCTTCATCCCCAAGGATGGATACAGCTATGAGTTCTCGCTTGCTGAGATGGACGGTAAACTGTGCGGATGCGCTATCGATGAACACAACGAAAGCGACAAGAGCGACGAGAGGATCGAACTATGGATCGAAACTCTCAAAGAGGAATTAGGAGGATGAGACGATGTACCTGTTAGTAGCCGTATTCAACGAAGATGATCTCAAAAATGTCCTGGAAGACCTTTTTGAAGCCAATATCGAAGGAGTCACCGTCACGAAAGTGATCGGCAAAGGTTCCTACGGTATCAAAGAGGGTGACAACATCCAGGCCGATCTTTACAGCAAGGTCAAAGTGGAGATCGTCCTCTCCAACGACAAGACACTCGAGACAGCCAAAGAGTGTATCCGTGCCAATGCCCAGGATTTCGGGCGCGGTGCGGGCA
The DNA here is from genome assembly GCA_003252535.1 of Campylobacterota bacterium. Classification (GTDB taxonomy): domain Bacteria; phylum Campylobacterota; class Campylobacteria; order Campylobacterales; family Sulfurovaceae; genus SZUA-451. The sequence goes on from QKDN01000025.1 coordinate 17,510, forward strand.
AGATGTGGTGGATCCCCGTCGGAGGCGTAGAGCGCATCCGTACAGGCGAGAGAGATGCCGATGCCTTGACAACGCAGGTTGACAAGAAGATACCAAATGTACAGGCAGATATCGTCACCTACGGTGAAGATACCCCGTGTTCATAAAGGAGATACAATGATGGTGATGGATCGAACAATAGACGATTTTTTCGAGCTTACCGATGCGGAGGACTATTTCGAGTTCTTCGAGATCGATTATGACAAGTCGCTTGTCAATGTCAAGCGCTTCCATATCATGAAAGAGTACGGCAGTATGATCAGGACCGGATTCGAGAAGCTATCCGGTGATGACGAGAAGCTCCTCGACTTCCTGAAGTTCTCCCTGCTCAAAGTCTACGGAGACTTCAAGAACGGATACGCCCCCAGTGCTGCTGCGGTATGGGGTATGTTCGAAAACGGCAAACTCGGCGGCTGTATGAGCTGCACGCCACAACCGGGGAACAGTTGTGGCTGCTAAAGAGTTCACGGTCGATCCCGATATCGTCCTGCACGACAGCGTCACGGCGACACGCAGCGGCCGCGACGAGGAAGAAGCCAAGTTCAAAGTGGGGCAGAAGGTAAGGCTGGTAGAGGATATCGTCAACGACGGCACCTACCCGCATGCCCCGATCGGTACCTTGATGATGCCAAAGGGCGCAGAGGGGTACATCAAAACAATGGGCGAATTCCTACAGGTGATTCGGGTATATGAGGTTCACTTCATAGGGAGTGATATGGAAGTAGAGGTAGTGGGGTGCAGGGAGCACGAGCTCGAAGCGGTCGATGACGGCTGTGACGAAGAGACGACCGAATCACCGCTGTTTCGAGCCATGATCGAAAAGAGACAAAAAGCTCAAAACCAATCTTAAATCAAAGGAGGAACAACAGGATATGGCAAAAGTTATTTTTATGCATTTCAAAGAGGAGACAGACGGAGTTTATGAGGCGAAGATAGGAGAACCGCTCCTTAGAATGGCCAAAGAGAAGGGCGTGCCCATTCCGTTCGAGTGCCAGGATGGCCAGTGCGGCAGCTGCCTTATCAGAGTCGAGTCACTTTCCGATGAAGAGCCTACAAGCTACATGGAAGACCTCGAACTTGACAAACTTGTAGAACTTGGCGCGATCACTGCCAAAGACGCTCACACTTGTCAACAATTTACAGTCGCACCAAAAGTAAGACTTGCTTGTCAAACACTTGTCAAGGGCGATATCTTAGTCAAGCCGTACAAGGGCTAATTCATTTCAACAAAGGAGCAATAATATGACAACCAGAGTAGAGATCATCAATGATTTTCTTGCGATCAATGTAAAAGAGGGAAGTACCATCCAGGATATCGTAGAAGCGAGCGGTTCAGCGCTTCCATTCGGATGTAGAGACGGTGAGTGCGGCACATGTGTCGTAGAGGTAGAGCAGGGTATGGAATTCCTCTCTGACAAGACTGAAAAAGAGATCAAAGTTCTCAAAGAGATCTGTTCAGGTACATGTACACCGAACTCAAGACTCTCTTGCCAGATGAAGATCGTCAAGCCAAACGGCGTTGTGAGACTCAAGTACTAATTCCCCCATCATCCATTCCATATCTTTGGGTATGGGATGCATGGTATCTTTTCAATCCTCCCCCAATATCAGTTCTATCCACATGATCTGCTCGACCAGGGCAATACCATCTGTTCTGTTCCATACCGATGAGCGGTGTGCTGTATCCCCGTTCTCATCCCACTCACCGCCGCAAAGCTGCCTGAGAGTGTCGAAGCTCGTACTGTCGGCAGGTCTGAGATCATAGGAGAACTCGTAGTACTCTTCTATCTTCCAGTACTGCTTCGGTGTCATCGTAGATACCGGGGAGAAATCCGCAAGTCTGTCACGGACGGCAGTATCGATCCGTATCGCTGCCTCAGGATCACTGCAAAGGGCAAAAAATCGAAAAATAAGGTATGACATAGGACCAACCTTCAGAAGAGGATAATTTCGTGATTTTAGCATAGATTCATGCGCTTGAGTACCTGGTACATTGTTACGGTCCGGGAGGAGTACAGAATTCGCGCAGATGAAAGTGATATTCCGATATACTGCAAAATGATGAAAACACTGAAGATGATTTTTAACGGACTCCTGGTTCTGGGCTATGCTGCGTTGGTCATGGCAGTGGCTGCATATATCATGATACTGGAACCGATACGGTCGATGGAGTTCTGGCAGGTCAATGTGCCGGTGTTCTACCCTTTTGTCGTCATCCTCTATGCCTATACCCTTTTAGCCCTCACAGGGCTCTATGGAGCTGTCGTACTGTTGACATTTTTTGTCAAAAAATATCTTTCACATAGCGTCAGAAAGCTGCTTTGGTTATACCTTGTTATTGTCCCGGTCTTTTACATCGCGGTGGCTCTCAATGGAAAAGGGGCGGATAAAGATAGCGTGCCTCCTCCGCAGCACCAGAGTTCGGAGGAGAACCGGACTTTCGGGTAAAAGATTCTGCTATAATCAGCCATATATCACATCAAAGAGAACCTATGGTAAACACCCATCAGCTCAAACAATACCTTATCGAAGGTGACAACCCATTTTTGCTCAGTAATGACAACAATAAAAAGACCATTATGCTCTCCGGTGCATGGGGCGCGGGCAAAACACACTTCTGGCAAAATGAGATCGAGCCTGATCTTCAAAAGAAGCTCAAAGAACAGGAAAAGGCTTGTGTCTATGTCAGTCTCTATGGGAAAACTTCTTTGGAATCTATCAAACAGGAGATATTGATCAAAGCCTCTTCCGAAAAACCACTGCTTTCAAAAGAAGTATCTACTTTCGGTATAGACGCACTCTCAAGTATCAAAGACAGTGAGCTACTCATTGGAAAGATCGCACAGGCAGCAGATTCACTCAATAAATACAGAAAAAGTTCAAAAGGTACTCAGAAGCTTGAAAAAGGCGGAATTATATGCTTCGATGACTTCGAGAGAAAGTCCAAAGAGATCGACCTCAATGATCTCTTCGGTTTTATCTCCCATCTGGCTTTGACAATGGAGTGTAAAGTTGTCATTATCCTCAATAGCGATGTATTTGAGGGGAAGGATGAGGAGATATTCAAAAATGTCAAAGAGAAGACTGTCAATAAGTATTTTTACTTTAAACCTACTATTGAAGAGCTCTTTGAATCTATTTACAGCAGTGATCAAAAATATAGTGCTTTAGCTGAACACAAAAATGCTATCCTTGATGCTATTAAAGAGACAGAAGAGCTTAATGCCCGTCTCTATATTCAGGTACTTGATAATTGTTTAGAATGCTATGAAAAGAGAACTCTAAATCTCAGCACTATAAGAGTGTTGGTTGTAGCAACGAGTAATTTCATTTTAAATCATAATGTTTTTGAATATATGATTCCAACGGATACACGAAAACATACTATAGTATCATCGAGAAGACAACATATAACTTATAAAGAGACGAATGATTACCCTAGAATTATTCGAGAATCATTAATTAGAATAACTCTTAAATCAGATAAAAATATCAGTACTTTACGAGAAATAGAATATCTTGAATTAATTCACTTTATCGACAAAGAACTAAAAAGAAAAAATACTAATGGAAATCATGATATTTCAACTGCAGAGCATGACGAAGTAATAAAATGGCTCAATAATCATGAAAATAATCTAAAAGCACTCTGGAAATACGGCTACCAACTCTACTATGTAGCCGATGTAGACGAAGAGACCTACAATGAAATAGCCCAATTCGTAGAATCAGGCATCCTTCTCTAGCACATCTCTCCCCAGACCAGCTGCTTGAACGCTTTCATCGTCGGCTTGTCCATATCCTTCATCATCGCTACCCGCAGGGCGTGGATCGCCTCTTTATACTCATCCTTGGGGATGATGGGGTCGTTGGTGCGGGCGAGTTCGATGATCTTGTGCACCTTTTTGTCGAACGGCGTGGCGACCTTGTCGCAGATGCCGTCGTAGACGCTCATGAAGAGGTTGTAGTTGTCGTAGTCCATCTTGCACTGGCCGTCGAGTATCTTCAGCGCGAGGATCGTGGCATACTGGAGCTGCTCTTCGTCGAAATCATAGGTCTTGGCCCATTCGTAGACGGTAGACTGATCATCCATTTTCTCTCTCCTCTTTGCTCTCTATGAGGATCACCTCGCCTTTGCCCTCGGCGTAGTCGCGGGTGATGATACACCTCTCGACACTCTCGCGGGAGGGGAGCTCGTACTGGAGCGGGAGCATGATCTTCTCGAGGATGCCGCGCAGACCGCGCGCCCCCACCCCTTTCTCCTGCGCCTCCTCGGCTACGAACTCGAGCGCCGCATCCTCGAACTCCAGTTCGATACCGTCAAGCTCGAAGAGTGCCTGGTACTGCTTGATGATCGCGTTCTTGGGCTCTTTGAGGACGCGGATGAGGTCGTCGATGGAGAGCTCGTCGAGGATCGCCGTGACCGGGATACGCCCCATGAACTCGGGGATGAGCCCGTAGGAGATGAGGTCGCGCGAGCCGATAGGGGCGTTCTCTTCGGCAGTGTCGTCCTTGAGGAAGCCCATCTGCTTGCCCGAGAGCTCCCTGGCCTTCTTGTGGCGGTTGACCAGCCCTACGAAAGCGCCGCCGCAGATGAAGAGGACATGGGTGGTGTCGAAGAGCACCGTCTCGGCGCTCGAGCTCTTGCGGCTCCCTTTGACAGGGACATAGACCTCTCCCCCCTCGAGTATCTTGAGGAGCCCCTGCTGTACCCCTTCGCCGGAGACATCGCGGCCGCTCGTGGAGCTCTCGCTCTTGTTGGCGATCTTGTCGATCTCGTCTATGTAGACGATCCCCTTCTGGGCTCGTTCGAGGTCGTAGTCGCAGGCGGCGAGGAGGCGCGAGAGGATCGACTCGACATCCTCCCCGACATATCCCGCCTCGGTGAGTGCGGTGGCATCGGCCATCGCGAAAGGGACATTCATGATCTTCGCCAGCGAGTTCGCCAGCAGGGTCTTGCCGCTGCCGGTGGGGCCGATGAGGAGGATATTGCTCTTCTGTATCTCGACATCGTTGAAGTTGGGTTTATCGATCCGTTTGTAGTGGTTGTAGAGGGCGACGGCGAGGACCCTCTTGGCCTCGTCCTGTCCGATGACATACCCGTCGAGGTGCTCTTTGATCTTGACCGGGACGCTGAGCCCGCGCTGGAAGTCGGTTTTGGCCTTGCGCAGCTCATCTTTGTGGAGGATGGTCGAGCAGGTGGTGATACATTCGTTGCAGATATGGGCGTGCTCGGCGCTGAATATCTTCTCCACCTCTGTGACGCTCTTGCCGCAGAAGTCGCATATAAGTTCTTCGTTTTCCATGAATATCCTTTCAGGAGACATTGGGAGAGCTATGCAAATAGTATTCCTAAGGATTTTTTGGCGGTTCAATTTGGGTAGGGTGCATTTTAATGCACCGTTCATCCCGAATACCGAAATATTTCATACTTGCGGATATTTTGGTGCAATGAATTGCACCCTACGGTTTCGCTGTGGCAGCTTTGCAGATATTACAGCTTCTCCACAAAGCTGTCGAGGTCTTCCCAGACGATGTCGAGGTTGTGGGTGGAGGCGAACTTGTTCTCTTTTTTGCTCAGTTCGCTCTTGTCGGTGACGATGGAGCCGCCGCCGAAATCGAGGGTGATCTCGTTGGCGACCATGCGGTAGGTGTCGCGGCTGAAGTCGATCCCGAGGTAGAGGTAGCTCTTCCCTTTGCGGTACTCCTTGAGGAAGGTCGGGATAGCGTATCCCCCCATCGCCTCGGTGAGCCAGTCGACGAAGTCGGCGTCGCTGATGATGAAGTTCATCTCCGGTTTCATCGCACCGAGGGGCTTGAAGATGATAGGGAGCGAACCGTCGAGCTCACTCTTGTCGATCCTGCCGTACTCTTTGGTCGCAGGGTCGTAGCGGTAGACGATATAGCGGTCGTAGTCGGCGGTGATGCGCGAGAGTCCCGTGATCATGAAGTGGGCTTCATCCTCGTAGATGCTCGTCGAGCTCATGTCGTGGTTGAGATCGACGAGGTAGGGGGGACGGAGTTCCTTGAGCTTTTTGTAGACGAGCGGCGGCTCGTAGGACTTGGAGGCGTAGATGTGGTTGGTCATCTGCACGATGAACTCCCTCCCTTTGCGCTGCTCGAGGCTCATCGCCGCGCGGCTGTACTCGTACATCAGCCTTTCGCTCATCGCACGCCCGTTGTTGAGAGCGAGGATGAGGCTGTCACTGTCGAAGGGGAGTTGTACGCCGTTGGTATCCTGTGTATGATAGAAGACCCCGAGTCCGAGGAATGGGATGAGGGAGCCCTCTTTGATATTTTGTGTGAAGTCGTTCATAATAGTTTCCGATTCTCTTTTTAGGATACTGGATGCATATTCTATTCCGTGTGGTATGATCCTATGTCATTCTTGATGTGTACAATGGAGGTATGGTAGTCAATCTGTTTTTGGGGGTTATTTGAAGGGTAGGGTGGGTTTTCCAACCCACTATTTGTCCCATACGCAATAACTGCGCAATATGGAGAAATAAATGTGTGCGTTATGATCGGTGGGCTGGCAAGCCCACCCTACACCAGACATTGTGTATGGGTTACGATCTTTTACCCGTGGCACCCTACGCCCGTATAGGTGACATAGGCGCGGTTGAGCTCGGCTCTGAGGCGTTCGAGGTCGAAGGGTTTTTCGAGTTCTTTAGGCATCTCCAGATAGAAGATCGCACCGTCCTTGCTGATGAGGAAGAGGGCCTTGGTGAGGAGTCCTTCGAGGGGGCCGTCCACGATCTGCGTGGCGTAGAGCGCACCGAACTCCTCCTCGCTGTCGAAATAGACCTCGAACTTCTTGAGCCTGTTGCTGAGCACCGTCTTCTCCTCGAGGGAGGAGGGGAAGATGAACGAGCAGTAGATATCCACCTCGATATGGGAGAGCATCTCGTCGAGCTTGAGTATCTCATCGATGAAGCCGTTGCCCAGATGAGGGTAGGAGACGATGAGGCTCATCGCCTTGTTGGGGTGGCTTCTCCTGATCGTGACGTCATTGCCGTGGAGATCCTGGGCCGTGAAGTTCTCGGCCATATAGCCCACATCGATATATTCGTCGCACAGTGTGCATTCTTCGCCGTTGTAGAGTACTTTAGATTCCATATTTCTTCACCTTGTAACTGATCTGACGCATTGTGATGCCGAGCATCTCTGCTGCATCTTTGAGGCTCCCTTCGCAGGTCTCGATCGCCTGCGCTATCGCCTCTTTCTCTATATCGTCGAGGGTTCCCTCGTAGACACCTGCCGCCGGTGCTGCCGTCTGGACCGGGCTCTGTTGTTTGAGGGCAGGGAGGAGCAGCTGCATATCGGTGGCATCGATCCCCTCTTCGCTTCCCATCAGGACGATCCGCTCGATAGTGTTCTCGAGTTCCCTGACGTTTCCGGGCCACGGGTAACGCATGAGGATATCCATCGCGTCGTCGTTGATCTTGACGATCTTCTTGTGGTTCTTCATCGAACGCTCGAGGAAGAAATTGACCAGCAACTTGATATCCTCGCCCCTCTCGCGCAGCGGCGGGAGGTTGATGGGGATGACGTTGAGACGGTAGTAGAGGTCCTCGCGGAATTTCCCCTCTTTGACCATCTGCTCGAGGTCACGGTTGGTCGCGGCGACGAGGCGGACGTTGACCTTGATGGTCTTCGACCCCCCGACCCGCTCGAACTCCCTCTCCTGGAGGACGCGCAGGAGCTTCACCTGTGCGGGGGCGGAGATATCCCCGATCTCATCGAGGAAGAGCGTCCCGCCGTCGGCCAGCTCGAAACGCCCCTTGCGCATCTCTTTGGCATCGGTGAAGGCCCCCTTCTCGTGCCCGAAGAGCTCGCTCTCAAGGAGGGTATCGGAGATCGCGGCGCAGTTGAGCTTGACGAAAGGCTCGTCGGCTCTTTTGCTCCTTTTATGGATGGCTGCGGCGACGAGCTCCTTGCCCGTACCGGTCTCTCCCCGTACGAGGATCGTGACGTTGCTCTGGGCGATACGCTCGATCACCTGGTAGACCTGCTGCATCTTGGGGCTTTGACCTACGAAATTACCGAAATTGTGCACCTTGGCATCCCATTCCATTTTGTAGTACTGTTTGAGCTCAAAGAGTCTCTCCTTTTGTTTTTCGACGATATTGTGAGAATTGATCGCCTGCCCGAAAAGCGAGCTGACGATGGTGAGTATCTGGATCGTCTGGTCGAAGTCGATCAGGGTCTGACGGGTGAGGTTCCCCGCCAGTACGCCGATCACTTCATCCTCTACTACCATCGGCACGGCGACGTAGGAGAGGGTATCACTGTTCTTGTTCCCGGTCTTGTTGAGGAAGAGGAGGTCGTTGTGGACGTTCTCGACCACTATGGGTTCTTTGGTCTGCGCGGCCAGTCCTGTCGCACCTTCGCCGAGCCTGTACGAAGCGATGAGCTTCTGGTGTCGGTTGAAAGTGGGTGCAGCATAGATCTTGAGCAGTTCACTTTCGGGCTCGAGCTTGTAGATCACGCAGTTCTCTACATGCAGTTCACGTGAGATGGTCTCGAGCGATTTTTCCAGCGCCGTTACCGCATCCCCTCTCGAATCCGAGATAAGATGGGATATCTCGGTGAGGACGAGGAGCTCTTTTTCCGATATGTTTGAATTGTTCATTGTTTTACTTCTGTATTGAATTAGCTATAAAAGAATTATATAACTAATATGAAGCGAATTTATGCACGAACTGCATATAATTTAATCAATCGGCAAGTTTCTTGCAGCTGACCTCTTTCGGAAGGTTCTTCGGACCCGGTTCGATCCACCATGTTTCGCCGTTGCTGAGCTCTACTTCACCGCCCCATTTCTCATCGCTTTTGAACTCGATGGTCTCGATCGTCTCTTCCATATCTTTTTTTGCCACGTAAAAATAGATCACGCCATCCAGTTCTCTGAGCATTACTTTTGCCATTGTTTATCCTTTGAAAAATTTTCTGACCTTGTCGATCAGGCGGTTACGTTCAAAACCGAGCCTGTAAAAGTTCGGTTTCATCTCAAGTACGGAGATGGAGCAGGCCATCTCGCTGTCGGGTGACTCATGGTCGCTTCGGTGATGCGCGCCCCTGCTCTCACGCCGCATCTGGGCGCTGAGCACCACCGCTTCTGCTACCTCGAGGGCGTTTCGCAGTTCGAGGATCGAGATGAGCTCGACATTGTTGGTGCGCTCTTTGCTGATGCAGTGGAGCGACTTCACCTCGCTGCGGAGGTAGGTGAGGTAGGAGAAGGCATCCGTGAGGCTCGCCTCGTCCCTGACGATCCCCACCTTGTCGAACATCATCTTGCCGAGGCTCGTGCGGATAGCGTTGAAGTTCTTGGAGGTATCCTGGTCGAATATACGGTCGACCAGCTCGATATCCTTGATCACCTGGTTGTAGTCGATGGGGAGGAGTCTTCTCCCCTCGATGAACTTCCTCGCCTCGATCCCCGCCAGCTCGCCGAACACCGCCCCCTCGAGGAGCGAATTGCCGCCGAGGCGGTTGGCCCCGTGGACGCCGCACGAGGTGCACTCGCCGCAGACAAAGAGCCCTTTCATCGGTGTGGAGACCATATCGGCCTCGATCCCGCCCATCGTGTAGTGGGCGACCGGCTTGACGGGGAGGAGCTCAGTGGCGATGTCGATCCCCGCCTGGTTGTAGGCGCTCTTGTAGAGGGAGGGGAGCTTGAGCTCGAGCTGCTCCTTGGGGATGTGGCGCAGGTCGATGAAGACCTCTTTCCCCTGCATGATCTGCTCGGAGATGGCGCGGGAGACCACATCACGGGTGGCGAGCTCGTCGACAAAGCGTTCACCGTCGCTGTTGACCAGGTAGCCCCCTTCGCCGCGTGCTGCTTCGCTGACGAGGTAGGCGGTCTTGACGAAGCCCGTGGGGTGGAACTGGACGAACTCCATATCGCTCAGTCGCAGCCCGGCACGCAGTGCGACGGCGTGCATATCGCCGCTGTAGTCGGGGGCATTGGTCGAGAACCCGCGGTATATCCCTGCATACCCACCCCCTGCGAGGACGACGGACTTGGCGAGGTAGACCACGACCGAGGAGTCGAAACGGCGCAGGACGACCACACCGCTGACCCTCCCGCCGCTGTGGGCGAGGTTCATCACGAAGGTATTGACCAGGAAGTGTACCCCTTTGGTCTTGGCGGTCTTGATGAGCGCCTGGGTGATGGCGGAGCCGGTCTTGTCGCCGACATAGCAGGTGCGTTTGTCGCTCCCGCCGCCGAAGCTCCTCTGGGCGATATTGCCGTTCTCGTCACGGTCGAACTCCACGCCGTACTCGGTGAGCTTGTCGATGATGAGGGGGGCTCGGCGGCACATATATCCTACCGCTTTTTCGTTCCCCAGACCGTAGCTCCCTTTGAGGGTATCGTCGATATGTTTTGCGATCCCTTCGTGGTCGCTGTAGTCGAGGACGGCATTGATCCCGCCGCTCGCCATCGAACTGTTGGACTTGAAGAGGTTCCCCTTGGTGATGAGGGCGACCCTGGCGCCGTTGCGCGTCGCCTCTATCGCTGCCATCAGTCCGCCGATACCTCCCCCCACTACTATCACATCATAGATCATCATCAGAGCCTGTAGAGGAGGTTGTAACGTTCGGGTCTGATCGCCCTGATCTGCGAAATGGCGGCGTTCTCACGGATATGGACGGGTACCTTGGAGCCTACGAGAGAGCTGACGATCCCGGGGGTCGAACGGACGAACTGAAGAGCGAGCTGCATATCGTTCTTCAGGGTCATGCTCGCATCGAGGATCGCCCCCGTCTCAGCACTGAATGGTCTCTGGAAGAGCTTCATCTGGAGCAGCGATGCGGAGCTGATCACCCCTATACCGAGGCGGTGGGCTGCCTGGAGGATCGTGCACGGCTCCCCGGCGACACTCTGTGTCGGCTGGGTGTAGGCGGCGGTCTTGCCCATATTGAACGGCAGCTGGATATAGCGGAACCTGTGGTTATCGCCACCTGCACGACGCGCGCACTCCACGAGGCGCTCGAGCGACAGCCGCTCCTCACCCTCGGCGGTGAAGCCGTTCCATACCGCTACGCCGTAGCTCCCCATCAGCCCCTCGTCAGCGAGCTGTTCGAATCGTGCGAAGGCTGCTTCGACCGCTGCATAGAAAGGTTCTTCTCCCAGACGCATCTTCTGCATCTCGGGGTTGTGGAGGTAGTAGATATCGAAAGAGTCGATCCCTACATGCTCCAGGCTTCTCCTGCACGACCACTCAAGGAAATCGGGGGTCATGCAGTGCTGGTCGAGCTCGATATCCTCAGCCGTGGCAAGTCCCGCTTCGATGATATGCTCGTCGATCCAGTGGTAGGGGTTGGCAGGGAAGGGGAAGTCGAGCTGGATGAATCCACCCTTGGAGCAGATGATCAGCTCTTCGCGGCTCACTTCGTCGCCCAGTTCCCTCAGGGCCGTGCCGATATCCCTCTCACTCTCGCCGTAGCGGTAGTTGGAGGCGGTGTCTATGAGGTTGATACCGTTCCGGATCGCCTCCTTGACCCCCTCGATGTAGTGGAAGAGATAGTTCTCTTCCTTGTAGGGCTCCTTGACGAAAGTGCCCAGGCCGAGCTTGGAGAAGACGAGGTCGTTGTGCCTGATATAGAAGTCCTTGTACGCAGAGAACTTCCTGGCAAAGCCAAGAGTCCCCTCGGCCGTAGCGCGGCTCATCTACCGAGCTCCGTTTTTCTTTTGTGGGTCTTGTCGGCGAAGAGTACCAGGGCATAGAGATAGGAAATTGTCAAAAGGATCATTACTACACTATAGAACATTCTGCACTCCTTGTATAGATCGATATTATCCTGAGGATAACATGATATGAATTGATATGATTGATGCAAGAAGCGTTCCCTGCTAGGAGGCTTCCATCGATTCCTGCATCATATAGAGCTTTTTGCGTTCTTTGGAGGATGGGATATCGAGCATTTTGCGGTACTTGGTGATCGTACGGCGCACCATGTCGATCTTGTAGCGGGCCATGACGCCCTCGACGAGCTCCTGGTCTGTGAGCGGCGAATCGGGGGATTCGTTCTCGACGCACTGGGAGATGAAGTTCTTGATCTCCGAAGAGGAGAGGTTCTTGGTGATGGCGTTGGTGAAGAACGACTTGAGTGAGAAGACCCCGCGTTCGCACTGGAGGTATTTGTTGGATACCGCCCTGCTGATGGTCGACTCCTCGAACCCAAGCTCCTCCGCTACCTCTACCATCGTCAGAGGCCGCAGCTCGCCACCGATGAAGAAAGGCATCTGCTTCTCGACGATGATCAGGGCGAGCTTGTAGAGCGTTGCCTTGCGCAGGTCCATGAGGCTGACGAGGTCTCTGGCTTCTTTGAGCTTCTCTTTGAGCTCCTGGTTCTTCTGAGCGAACGGATCGCGCACCACGACATCTGGATAGTAGGAGTGGTTGATCCTTACGCTGATCTCGTCACCCACATCGACGAAGAAATCGGGGACGATGTAGGGGGTCTCCTTCTGGTACTCGATCGCCGGGCAGCGGTTGAGCGACTTGATCACCGCGCTTGCCTCGGCGAAGAGGTGGTGTCTATGGTACTTGTCGATATGGTCGATATCTTTGATGAGGGTCTCGAGGAAGCGGTAGAGCTCGTCCCTGATCTCCATCTGCGATATCTGGAAGCACATCGCCTCCCTGATATCCTTCGCCCCCACGCCGGCAGGCTCGAGGTAGGAGAAGCGGCTGCGGATACTCTCGACGAAGTCGTCGGTGGTGTTGCAGCGGACCGCTATCTGCGAGATGTCGCCGTCGAAGAACCCGTCCTCGTCGATATCGCAGATGATCTCCCTGGCGACCTTCTGGGAGTTGGGCGTTGGGAAAAGCGGCGCGTCGATCTGGTCAAGGAGCTTTTCATAGAGCGATTCCGTGCTGTCGCCTACATTTTCGATGAAGTCCCTCTTATTGTCCTCTCCTCCATAGCTGGACGGGAGACTCGTCTCAAATGATGACTTGCAGCCTAGAAACGGGTTCTCATAGCTGTGCTCTTTGAAGATATGTTCCAGCTCCTGCAATGGCGCCTGGAGCAGCGGCAGCCACATTTTCAGTGACAGTTGCAAAGTTTGTTTTTGTTTGAGGTGTAAAGATAAATTATTCATAAGTCTATTGTACTCTGAGTCTGTGCAAGTATGGTTCATTGGGCTGTATAATAAATAGGCAAAAGAGAATTTGTCTTGGATATTTGATATTTTTTGGGTAGGGGGTGACCATACGATATGTCAGGTCCCTTGGAGCCGGAGACTTTAGTCCCGAAAAAGCAAATACCAAATAAAAGAGTGTTTTTCTGTAGATTGGGCTTTTGTTTGGCGGGGCTGAAGCCGCCGACTCCGGGAATAGTCTACTATCGTGCGGCTATTACTCCACATCGCAGAATTCAAGCGACGGGATATCGGGGCGTTTGAGATCGTGGTTGTTGTCGATATAGAGGTTCCTGAGGGCAGTGAGGTTCTCGAGCGACCCGGGGAGGGTCGTGAGGTCGTTGTCCTCCACATCGAGCTCGATGAGGTGGGAGAGGTCGCCGAGGCACTCGGGGAGGGACTTGAGCTCGTTCGACGAGGCGCTGAGATATTCGAGGTTGGCGAGTTGACAGATACTCTCGGGCAGGGATGTCAGGAGGTTGTTGTCAAGGCTGAGTATCTTGAGGTCTTCGAGACAGGAGATATCGAAGTCGAGCCTGGTCAGGCTGTTGTCGCTGAGGTTGAGACGGATCAGCATATCGTGCGACTCGAGGGCGGGGAGGTCGGTGATGGCATTCCCCTCCAGCAGCAGGGTCTCGAGCTCCACTATCTGCGAGATCGACGGGGGGAGGGTCGTGAGCTCGTTGAACGAGAGGTCGAGGTAGTAGAGGGCGTGCATCGGCTCGAAGACATCGGGGAGCTCCCTGAGGTAATTGGTGTCAAGCGAGAGGTAGAGGAGCTTGCGCAGCCTGGCAAGCGACGGCGAGAGCATCTCGAGCGAGTTGGCGGCTATTGTCAGCCTGGTGAGATTGACAAGGTTGTAAAACGACTCGGGGAGAGTGCGGAGCTTGTTGCCGTTGAGGTTGAGGATCACCAGCGATGTGAGCGACCCTATGGAGTCGGGGAGTGACTCGAGGAGGTTGTTCTCGCACTGGATGTTCCGCAGCCTGGTGAGTCTCCCTATCGACTCGGGGAGCTTTCGCAGCCTGTTGCCCGAGAGCTTGAGGACGGTGAGGTTCTCAAGCGCCCCTATACAGTCGGGGAGCTCACGGAGCTTCAGTTTGGTCAGGTCGAGGACGGATAGGTTTTTTAATGTATCGATATCGGTCGGGACTTTCGAGGCGAGGTTGCTGTGCTTGACCCACCTTGCGAACTCTTCTATAGCTCTCATCATCACTCCTGTCTCTCATTCATTTGATCTATCAAAAAATCTATCTCTTCATAATCTATCTCACCGAACTCTATCATGTTGAAGAGCGCCATGAGTGGGCGGCGGCAGCAGGTTTTGGAGCAGCCGGTGACGAGTTTCTTCGCCTTCTTGTAGGGGAGGTCGGTGGCCTGGAATATCTCCACCGCCTGGCTCACGCTCTTGGAACCGCATTCGCAAATGGTCCGCTGCTGCATCGCATCCATGGTCTCTGATCCTTAGTTCAAAAAATCGTACTTCTCTTTGAAGGCTTCGACATCTTTCATCGCTTCGCCAATCTCTTCTGCGAGTCCGGGGAGCTTGACATAGTCGGTCCAGATGCTGTCCTCGACGATATCGTGGATCGCCCCTGCGATCTCCGTGACCTTTCTCTTGTATCCCGCGTATTCTTTTTTGATCTCTTTTTGTTCTTCTGTCAGTGCCATTGTTTTCTCCTTTTTTATTGATTGAAGCGCTTTATGGGCTCTGCCCACAAAGCGGCAGGGACACTCGTGTCCCTACGACCCCCTGAAGCTACCCGTATCTTTCGGATACGGGAGAGGGACTTTTGTGATTCGTAGGGTGGGTTTCCTAACCCACCGTTTGTTTCCGGTATCGCTGGCTGTTCATCTCGGTGGGCGGGGAAGCCCACCCTACGGGTTTCTGATCTCTGTCCAGCGAACGGTAAGTCAGAACGCATACACCATCTCCAGGTCGATATCGGGTCTTGCCCCCTTGTACATCAGCACCATATTGTCGGTGAGCTTGAAGCCGTACGAGGTGTAGAGCTCCCTGATCTCCGGGATCGATACGGGGATGATCGAGAGGACTTTCTTGAGCCCCCTGTGGTAGAGGACGCCGCGCATCAGCTGTTCGGCGTCGGTGTATGCCCCGTCGCTCATCACCCACGGCGCTATCTTCACCAGCCCCTTGTCGAGGGCGTAGGAGTGCTGGAAGCCCACCTGTGTCGAGAGGACGAGCGAAGAGTGGCGTATCGTGGAGAGGAGGTATTCGCTCCGCTCTATCCCGAACGCTTTGCGGTCGAGCGATTTGAGTATGGGGATATAGTTCTCGCCCGATATCCTCTTGGACATCGCGGAGGTGAAGTTGAATGCCACTTTCTCGCCGCTGTAGAGCGCCTGCGAGAACCTGCTGTGGACGGCGAACCCGAGACTCTCGAAGAGGGCTTTCTCCCCTTCGTGCGCCATGACCATCATATCGTTCGCGGGGAAGTTCCGCAGCAGCAGTCCGGCAAGGCGCTCCTTGAGTCCCTCCGGGGCGTTCTGGTCGTAGTGGAAGGAGTTGATGAAGATGCTCTCTTCGATCCTGTATCCACCGATCACCCCGATGATGTCGCTCCCCTCGTAGGCGGCGAATGTGATATCCCCGAATGTCTGGTAAGAGCTCATCACGAGGTGCCTGTCGCAGAGTATCCGCTGCGAGAAGAGCTCCATATCATGGGCGAATGTGGGGCGCGGCCAACCTACGAACATAGGTAGAGCTCCCGCAGCTCATCCGGTGCCATCACCTCTTTGCGGTCGGTGACGATCTCCCTGACCCTCGGGAGGAGCTGGTTGACCTTGGCGAGGTTCGCCTCGATCCCCGCTGCCCTGAGGTGGTAGAGGAGGGTGGAGCTCCCCGAGTGCTTGCCGATGGGGAAGCGGCGAGTGAGCCCCACCTCTTCGGGTGCGAAGGCCTCGTAGGAGCTGCTCGACTTGATCATCCCGTTGACATGGATGCCAGACTCGTGGGAGAAGATATTCTGCCCGATGATCGGGATATTGGTGCCGATGGGTTGTCGTGCCGCTTCACTGACAAGATTGACAAGCTCTGTCAACCTCGCGCCGTTGATGGTGCGCTGCTCCCCCAGCTGGTGGGTGAGGCTCATCAGCACCTGCTCGAAAGAGGCGTTGCCGGCTCTCTCCCCCAGGCCGATGACAGTGGTGTTGACACTTGCCGCTCCCGCTTCTATCCCTGCGATGGCGTTGGCGGTGGCCATGCCGAAGTCGTTGTGGGTGTGCATCTCGATATCGAGGAGCCCCAGTGCCGTGAGACGGGAGACATTCTCGTAGGTGCGGCGGGGGGTGAGGATGCCGACCGTATCGCAGTAGCGGAATCTGTCGGCTCCGTGCTCTGCACCAAAACGCATGATCTCCTCGATGAATGCCAGGTCTCCCCTCGAAGCGTCCTCGCCGCCGATACAGACATAGAGCCCCTCGGCTTTGGCGGTGCGGAGTACCGTCTCAAGGTTGCGGAAGAGCTTCTCGCGATCCCCGCCGAACTTGATATCGATGAGGATATCGGAGACAGGGATCGAGAGATCGACCGCTTTGATACCGCACTCGAGCGACTTTTCGAGGTCTTCGGGGGTCGCCCTGTTCCAGCTCATGGTGCGAATGGGGAGCCCCAGCGAGAGTATCTCCCTGATATCCTCCTGCTCCCTCGCCCCCATCGCAGGGATACCGATCTCCAGCTCATCGGCTCCCGCTTCATAGAGAGCCAGAGCGATGGCAAGCTTCTCGTGCGTATTGAACGCTACGAACGGGGCTTGCTCTCCGTCACGCAATGTAGTGTCATTGATGAGTGCCATAGGTATATCCTTGTGATGGGATCATTAGGGATAGAGATGCAAAAAGCGTTCCGTGTGGATTTTGTGAAATGGGGTGTTGTGATATACAGGGTGGGCTTGCCAGCCCACAAATTATTTCGTATGAAGTGTAATGTTCAATTTGGAGTAATTGATGATATCTGGAACAAATGGTGGGTTAGCAAACCCACCCTACGCGTGAAAAATCTATTTACATCACAATTGCAAAGTTGAGTTTTGCACCTGTCTCGGCGGAATTTTGTGCGAATTTTATACTGCTTTGCAACTCTTCTACAATTTCATCATGTGAATTTTTAATGAGTCCAAATCTGATTTTATTTGACTGTATGTGACTCAGAAGCTTTTCCAGTATATCCAGAGCTTCGCTTGCTTCAATCCAGATACCTTGTTCCGCCATCATCTCATCAGTGCTTTCATATTTTTCGGGCATTTCCAGTATTTCCATATTTATACGAAAATCTATATCATCACAAATACTTGTCAAGGAACGGATTCCTATCTTTTCGCAAATGGCTGATCCGAAGTGACTTTACCATCTTTTAAAGCATTACGCCAAAGAACCGTACTCATATGTTTATCCTTTTAGAGTTTTATTGAACAAATCTCTAAAGCATACCCAAAAAAAATCAAATCAAAAAACATCGTAGGTTCGATTTCATCGAACATCCATTTGCATACAGAAAGTTTTCCGATCATTCGTAACAATCGTTCGATGAAATCGAACCTACGGGTATGGTAAAATGAGGTGAAAAAAGAAATGGAGGAGGGACACCCGGGAAGCCCCGGATGTGGAGAAAACTTCTTAGCGAACGCAGTCGAAGAAGTAGTCTGTCTTGGCGATAGTTTTTGTCTCTTCGTCAAGTTGGTCAAGAACAGAGTTCGTGATCCAGGTAAGAAGGTTAAGAGCACCTTTGTAACCGCTCATAGAGTATCTGTGCAGGTGGTGTCTGTCGAAGATCGGGAAACCGATTCTGATCAGAGGTATACCTGTATCTCTGTAGAGCTCTTTACCATAGACGTTACCGATGAGGAAGTCTACAGGCTCTGTGAAGAGAAGTGATCTGAGCGCCCAGAGGTCTTTACCTGCCCAGATGTTGCACTCTTCAGCCCACTGAGACTTGGCGATGATCGCTTTCATATCCTCTTCCCAGCCTTTTCTTGGAGCGTTGTGGCAGAGAACATGAGTCGGGATACCACCCATCTCTACGATGAAGCTTACGAGACCAAGAAGGAAATCGGGATCACCGTAGATCGCGAATTTCTTGCCGTGCATATACGGATATGAATCCTGCATAGCATCTACAAGCTGTGCTCTTTGTACTTTGAGCGCTTCAGGAACTTCTTTGCCTGTAAGCTCAGCGAGCTTCATTACGAACTCATCTGTACCTGCAAGACCGATTGGGTTGCAAGTTTCGTAACCTTGCTTCCACTTGTTCTTGATAGTTTTAGCAGTCTGTGTAGTTGAGTACTTTTGGAGGCTGATAGTCGCTTTGGCGTTGATCGCTGTTTTAGCGTCTGCCATAGTCGTACCGCCTGCGTACATTGTGTACTCACCTGCACCTGTGTTCCACTGCTCTTCGTGGTCACCGAGCATGACGATCTTGTCAGAGAACATTTTGCTGATCTCTTTGATCTCTGCAAGTGAACCGAGGTATGGTTCGAAACCAGGGATGATGTTGATTCTCTCTTCATCGAGAACCTTTTCACTTTTCTCCGGGTTGAGCTGCTCAAGCATAGACTTCATCATGTTGTCGTAACCAGTGATGTGGCTACCTACGAATGATGGAGTGTGTGCATAAGTGATAGGGAGGTTGTCGAGTTCACCCTCGGCTTCTTCTCTTGCACCTACGATGAAGGCATTGAGGTCATCACCGATGACTTCTGCCATACATGTGGTAGATACTGCGATATGATCAGGTTTGTACATTGCGTTACAGTTTCTGAGACCATCTTTCATGTTGGCAAGACCACCGAAGACCGCTGCTGACTCTGACATTGAGTCAGATACACATGGAGTCGGCTCTTTGAAGTGTCTTGTGAAGTACGATCTGAAGTACGCAACACACCCGTGGCTACCGTGAACATAAGGCATAGTGTTTTCGAACCCGAGAGCTGCCATGATAGCCCCTAGAGGCTGGCAAGCTTTTGCAGGGTTGACAGTGATCGCTTCACGGGCAAGGTTCTTCTCTCTGTATTCCCATGACTTCGTCCAGTCTGCGACCTCCTGAACTTTTGCAGGATTGATCGCGCCCATTGCGCTCTCGAATTCTTTTTTAGCTGCCAGAGAAGTTTGATACTCCTCTTTAAGGAACAGCTTTTGTCCGTTTACTATGTTTTCTACGTCTTGCATCTTATGCTCCTGCTTCTTATTTTTCCCAAGGCGCTTTAGTGTGCGCCCATACAGGTGAGTTCATAGCCAAATCCATATCTTTGGCAAATACCGCAAACGCATCATACCCGTGGTATGGTCCGCTGTAGTCCCATGAGTGCATTTGTCTGAACGGAAGACCCATTTTCTGGAACACATATTTCTCTTTGACACCTGAAGCTACGAGGTCTGGCTTAAGTGTTTTTACAAACTGCTCAAGCTCGTATTCGTTGACGTCATCGTAGATGAGCGTACTTCTGGCGATATCTTCTTTGGTTCTCTTGTAGTCGTCACCGTGAGCGAACTCGTAACCTGTACCGATAACTTCCATACCGAGGTCTTCGTAAGCGCCGATTACGTGTCTTGGTCTGAGACCACCGACGTAAAGCATTACTTTCTTACCTTCGAGTTTCGGTCTGTACTTCGCGACAACTGCATCAGTCATAGCTGTGTATTTCGCGATAACCGCTTCAGTTTTCTCCTGAATCTCAGGTCCGAAGAATTCAGCGATCTTTCTGAGAGACTCAGTAGTTTTTGATGGACCAAAGAAGTTGTACTCCATCCAGGGTATACCGAACTCTTGCTCCATGTGTCTGCTGATGTAGTTCATCGATCTGTAGCAGTGGAGGAGGTTGAGTTTCGCTTTTGGAGCGATAGCCATCTCTTTGTAAGATGCATCCCCTGACCACTGAGCGATAACTCTGAGACCCATCTCTTCAAGAAGGATTCTTGATGCCCATGCGTCACCACCGATGTTGTAGTCGCCGATGATAGCTACATCGTAATCAGTCGATTCGAAGTCTTTTCTGTAAGATGCATCCGGCATAACCTCATCACGGATCATGTCGTTGGCGATGTGGTGACCAAGTGACTGGGAAACACCACGGAAACCTTCACATGATACCGCGATCGTAGGCTTGCTTGACTCTTTCTTGTGAACTTTCGCTACCGCCTGGATATCGTCACCGATAAGACCGATCGGACACTCAGACTGGATAGAAATACCGTTATTGAGTGGGAATAATTCATCGATCTCTTCAAGAGCTTTCTTGAGTTTCTTATCCCCACCGAATACGATATCTTTCTCTGTAAAGTCTGTAGAGAAGTTCATAGTAACGAATGTATCGATACCTGTTGTTCCGATGTAGTAGTTTCTTCTACCTGCACGGCTGTACTGACCACAACCGATCGGTCCGTGTGAGATATGGATCATATCTTTGATCGGTCCCCAGACAACACCTTTTGAACCTGCGTATGCACAACCTCTCTGGCTCATTACGCCTGGAACAGTTTGCTTGTTTGATCTTGTTTTGTCACAAGCGCCTTTGACACCTTCTGGAGAGTCTACACCAAGGTGTTTTGCTCTGTTCTTCGCTGCTTTCGCAGGATATGCCTTCAGTACTTCTTCGATCGCTTCTTTCTGTAGAGCTTCTAGTTCTGGATTACCCATTTTTCATCCTTTCAACTGGCTTGTGGTGAGAGTTGCTTACGCAACTTTCACTCTGTAGAGATTCATATCGTCAAGCTTTTTGCAAAGCTCTTTTGTCTTCTCACCGTCAACAGATTTTGAAATCTCAGAAATTTGGTATTTATTTGTGTAATAAATCATTTTGAAATCATTTTTAGCTGCAACTTCTGTATTTGTATAGTAATCTACAAAAGCAGTGTGAGCGAATGTACCGGCAGGTACTTCGATTGTCTCAAGTTGGACACCTTCTCTTGTCTCACTTGTCAATGTCACTGTCTTGCCAGCTGCATCGATACCTTCTTCAACTTTAGCGATCACTTTTTCGAAACTTACGTCGTTTCCTTCACTTGCTGGGAAATGATAACCACATACAAACATTTTATTCTCCTCTTTCTCTTTTATTTTATATTCTCTTGCATAATCCGTTCCAAAGACGAATCTTGGAAACGATATTTTTCGTTCCCAAACACCGGCTTGGGAATGCATCTTCATTTGCCTCGAGGGGCTACCCCCTCACCTGGAGGATATTACGCCTCTTTTTGACCGAGGTTCTCTTCGTCTACTTCTTCTTCGAGACCGTATTCCATGAGGAGGTTCTCAAGGTCGTCCATCTCAAGTGGAGTTGGGATAACTTTAAGATCGTTAGCGATGATCTTTCTTGCAAGTTCTTTGTACTCCATAGCCTGATCAGAGTTTGGAGAGAATTCAACAACTGTCATTCTTCTAAGCTCTGCTCTTTGTACGTGGTTTGATCTTGGTACAAAGTGGATCATTTGAGTACCGATCTGGATTGCAAGGTTTTTCGCAAGATCGTACTCTTTATCTGTCATACGAGCATTACAGATAAGACCTGCAAGTCTGACACCACCGGTGTTCGCATATTTGAGAATACCTTTTGAGATGTTGTTCGCAGCGTACATAGCCATCATTTCGCCTGACATTACGATGTAGATCTCCTGAGCTTTACCTTCACGGATCGGCATCGCGAATCCACCACAAACAACGTCACCAAGAACGTCATAAGATACGAAGTCCAGTTCATCATCGTACGCACCTTCTTCCTCAAGGAAGTTGATAGCTGTGATAACCCCTCTACCTGCACAACCAACTCCTGGCTCTGGTCCGCCTGACTCAGTACACATGATGAAGCCCTCAGTGATATCAGTGTTGTCCGGGTGGAACTCATCTGCTCCTGGCTTACATACATCTTCTAGTTCGAGGTCCTCAACTGTACCAGCTTCAGAAGCAAGTTGCATAATTGTAGCCTGTGCTTTCTCGTGAAGGATAAGTCTTGTAGAGTCCGCTTTTGGGTCACAACCAACGATAAGAATCTTTTTACCATAGTAGTGGCACATAGCCGCTAGTGTGTTTTGAGAAGTAGTTGATTTACCGATCCCGCCTTTACCATAAAATGCAATCTGTCTAAGTTCAGACATCGTATCTCCTTTTTGTGAGTTGAAAAAATATTTACACAGACCATAATGCATTTGGTGTTCCACAGAGGAGGATTTTTTCGAAAAAATTTAGAAAAATTTTTCAAATCCCCTTTTTAAGGGCTTCAGAAGATATTTTGGAGGTTTTTTGTCCGATTTTTCCGTTTCGGGACATTTTCGTTTTTGTCGTACATTTTTGGTTTTTTGGGAGGATTTGGATGTAATTTTCGGAAAATTTTGTAAGGATCGGAAGGGTTCGTACCTGCCCGTCCGGGCAGGAGTATGGAGAGAGACTAGTACGACCTGGCGCCGTAGCTGTAGGATCGCCCCGTATCTGCCGTCTCGGCAGCGACCTCGAGCTTCTGTTCGCTCTGCGAAAAGATACAGACGCTCTCGTGCTGCTCGAGACTGAGGGCGAAATACTGCCGCTCGAGGGTGGCGAACTTCTTCTTGAGCTTGTCGGAGAGATCGAGGAGGTTCTCGTAGTAGACCGACGCCAGCTCGTTGTCGTTGCTGCTAACGACGGTTTTGGCGCCGAAGAGGTTTTGCAGTACCCCCTGCTTTTTGCCAAAGTAGATCATATATATCTTGGTATAGTCATCATAGAGGGCTGCGATGAGCTCCTCCATCTCGGAAAGCACCTGTGAAGCATTGAACTTCGAAAAGTGCAGCGCTTCGTTATAGAACCAGTGGCCGAAGGGGGACTCCTGAACGATCAGGGACGGTGCCTTGTTCTGATCGGTCAGTCCCGATACGAGAAGTTTGATAGAGTTGACCCATTGGATATGTGCAGCGCGTGCCTTATAGAGCCTGTCGATGTTCTTCTCTTTGCTGTTCATTTTTTTCTCCAAATTGCTTTTTGCCATTATAGCACTCCCAGCACCGGACGGCTGATTCTGGTTGTATATTTTTTAGACATAGTATTTATTAAATTTTAATCATAACTATTAACTCCGAAAGTTTAGGGAAACCAGAGAAGTGCCGGGAATATGGGCAGATGCAGCCGTTCACATCTATCTGACCAGATTTTGACAAAACCTGTAGGGATCGGCGGCTTTAGACGCGCCGATGTGGGAATATCGGATCAATTGACAATATAGATACAAAAAGTTATAATGATTCAAAAGATGACAAGGAGCTATAGATGACGGTAGCGACCAAGATAGGGATCAGAGATATAGCAAGAAATGTGAATATACTCAATGAGTACGATTACATCGAAGTGGAAGACAGAAAAACGCACGAATACAAAGGGCTCTTCATCGCACCCAAATATGCCGAAGAGTTCAAGAGATACCTGGAGGAAAAGCTTGCCAACGAGCGCAACGGGAAGCTCGATCGGCTGAAAAGATATGCAGCCAAAGGCAAAATAGAAGAACAGTACAACGATCTCGACGGCGCGGCGCTGAGAGAAAAGATAGCCGAAGCGAAACTCGACGATGCGTAAAGCGTTTCTGGATACCAATATCGTCGCAGATCTCCTCGATACCGGCAGACGCCATCACCGTGACTCGCTGCGCCTTGTCGAAGATTTCATTCAGAACGATATACAGATATGTATCAGCGAAGACATGATAAGCACCCTCTACTACATCTCGAAAGAGAAAATTGCAACGCTGGAATTCCTGAAAAATGTCGTATTTGTCGACTGGGAGGTGCTCTCCTACGGCAAAGAGATGCTGCATAAAGCGGTCGAGCTCTCTCTTCGTGACGGAAAAGACCTCGAAGACATCCTCCAGTGCCTGTGCGCCAAATCAAACGGCTGCTCCGTCATCGTCACCAACGACACTGATTTTTATGACTGCGGTATCGAGGTAAAGCGCTCTTACGGGGAATAATTTTGACTAATTCGTTCCCCGATCTCCCCGATTGGGAATCTAGCCTCCAATATATGCCGGATCGAGATGTGCCATATCGGGAGATATGGCACGAGGAGGATATTCTAATGTATCCGGGAACAGTCCGTTCACCCGTGCCATATTTTCAAAGTAGATGCTTATAGGAGTCAAGAATGATAATATGTAATAGAAAGCAAACTGTATATATCATACTGATCTTCACATTTATCAGTTTTTTCATGCAGGGATGTTCTCAAGATAATATAGTACAAAGAGGAGATACCAGTGTAATTGTCAGATATTATCTAACAGTAGAACCTGCTAATAGCTGGATCGGATTAAATCATACATACTTATTTTCAAATCAAGTATCAAAAGAAGAAGGTGAAGCATTAATCAGGCAGGATACAGAAAACCCCTTAAGGTCTCCAAACGAGGCAATCCATAAGGTATATTTTTCTAATGATAAAACTTACCAACAGCATATTCCCCTTAAAGATGAAGTCTATTATGGTCAGTTAGAGCCAAGAGGTATGTGGCTATTTGATGATTCCGGGAGAGTTACGAAATATATTTCCAATGGCATTGAGATGAAAACATTTCAATATGGTCAAGATATAAAGATCATCATAGGTACACTTGGCAACCATAAATATCTTCAAAAATATTTCTATAAAAATGGACAGTTTATTCAGATGTTAGAGTTTGATGATACTGGCATTTTGAAAAGTAGTGTAAGATACAATCGTAAGAAGAATATACTTGAAGAGTTTGACATAAGAGGAAAGGTAGTTGATATTTATCATATCGATTGAACAGCCATAGCGTGGATGCGATTTGTATTCTCGATTGGAGCGTAGACGAACCTTTTTCTTCGTACATCATCTCAATGGTGATGTATACGGGATATAATCATGGAAAGTGTATCGCTATCAGGTAGTGCCAAAATAGATTTTCCACTTTATTTAAAAGAAAGGACCGAATAATGATAAAGACCAAAACAGTTCTTGTACTATTGAATCTCCTGATCATTCTGTCCACATCAGCATCTGCCGATGATCTGAACCTGACGCGAATGATCAGGTGGTACAATTGGAAAGAATGCAATGAGACACGGGAAGTGGTATGGTATAGATGGGCGATGACTTTTACAGCGGAAGCCAAACCGGAATTTAGCGATCGTGATAGCCAGGAAGCTATTGTGAAATCCACAAAATTACTTCAGACGGATTACTATCAGGTAATCTATCTGAATGGCATACCCAGGGAGATGTATACTTATGGATATAAAGATGATCAGATTGTTCAAATTGACTATTTTGATCCTACGGGAACATTGATACGATATATTGACCTTCGAGGAAAGGAACGGAAAAGATGTGAAGTAGCGTATCATGAGTCTGATAAAGATACGAAGATACATACCGTCACCTGTTCTGACAATACGAAGATCGTTCGAAAATATGTTGATTGGAGCTGGGTCAACTTTACAAGGTATAAGAATGGGAAAAAGATAAAAGAGACCCAAATAGACTATAAATTCGTAACATGCAAAGATTTTGATAGTAAGGGTAAACTTATTGATACCTATACCTGTTATCCATACGAAGAATCTGCACCGCTTGATTCATCTGAATTCCCCCGGCATGACTAATATACTGAGAATTCGCATATATTTGTAATTCACAGGCGTTGTGTCAGCAGTTCCATGTTGTCTCCGGAGCTGCGTCACGAAAGAAAATTACAGCATAAGTAAAATCATGTATAATCAAACAATAATAATATAGGTTGATAACATGCGTAATTATTTAGTTGTATGGTTATTGTTTACTACGATCCTTGCGGCTAAGCCTTTGGTTTTTGGCGTTGTTCCGCAACAAAGCTCGTTTGAACTCGCTCAAACATGGAAACCTATTATCGAATATCTTGAAAAGACTACCGGCGAAACGATCAGTTTGAAGATCGAGCGTTCTATTCCCGACTTTGAGCGTGCTCTTTATAGCGGTCAGTATGATATCGCCTACATGAATCCGTATCATTATGTGATCGCCCACAAGGATAAAGGCTACAATGCTTTTGCCAGAGATCAGAAAAAAATCATCGGAATCATTGTCGGAAGAAAAGAGAGTCAGATCGCAGACATTCGGATGCTCAAAGGGAAAAAGTTCCTGTTCCCCGCTCCCGATGCATTTGCGGCTACCCTGCTCACCAAGTATGAACTCCTGAAAAAATACGACATCGATGTCGAAAAAGAAAAAAACTTTTTGTATGTCAATTCTCATGATTCTGTCTATAAAGGAGTGGCGCGCGGCATAGGGGATGCCGGCGGTGGGATCGAACGAACTTTCGACACTCTCAATGACCCGGAAGTAAAAGATACTCTGACTATCTTATATAGAACCGATGCATATCCCAGCCATCCGTTTGCATGTAACTCTTCCGTGCCTCAAGCTTCATGTGAAAAGATCAAAGGTGCTTTGCTTGCATTGCCTACATCTTTGATGCAGCCGTTGAAAATGAAAAAAATCATCCCCACGGATGATGCCGAATACCACAGTGTGCGTGAGATCACGGAAGCTTTGCCGGCAGTTGTCAATAACTCGGAGAACCCTTAAGAACCGATGTTTTTCAACTCTTTACGCTACCGATTCATCCTGTCGTTCTTATCGATCGAACTATTATTCATCAGCCTGATCGTATTTTTCAATTTCTCCTCTATCGCCAGACTTTCACATTCTCTCATCGATGAAAAAATCTCAACATCGACGCAACTTTTTATAGAAATGATCAAAACACCGATGGCCGTGTACGACCTGGCAACACTCGATGACAATGCCAACAGTTTTACCAAATTGCAAAATATCATTTCGGTGAAAATCTACGACAACAGCAAGAGACTCATCAGCAAAAGCGCTGCGAATACGGTGGTCAGTTTTGACGATGTTCAGCACAGCGGCACCGTTGCAGGGGATGGGGAGAAAACATACCAGGTTGTCTGGACTCCTGTCAACTACAAGAAAGATATACTTGGCACGGTTCAGATCGTGTATGAGATCACCGAAAGCTTGCAGACCATCGGAGAGAACAGGAAATTAACATTTCTCCTGATGGCCATCGAACTGATCATCAGCAGCATCGTCGCCTTTCTGATCGGATGGAGACTCACGCACGATCTGTCCCTGTTGACCGGGTCAGCCGAGATAATTGCAAAAAACGAAGATTCCAAATTGCCGCCCGTCCAAAGCAAGATACTGGAAGTCAATATTCTTTTTGACACTCTCAATACAATGCAAAAAAATATTTCGGAAAGAAAACAGGAATTGTTACAAACCCTTGAGATATTGAAAGATGACATTGTGAAACTCAATACGCTCGAATTCGATCTGAAACAGGAGAAAAATTTCATCTCCACCATCATCGATAGCGCAAATGCGATCGTCGCTGTCATCAATGCCGACGGGGTGATGACCAAGATCAATAAATACGGTGTGGATTTCACGGGATATTCCCAGGAAGAGATCGGCAGTGCCCCCTATTTCTGGAGCCGCTTTTTGCCGCCTGATATTCGTGACAGAATAACGGGTATCATCCCCGACGCCCAAAAAGGAATCCTGACAAAGAGTTACAGAAGCAGCTGGATCTCCAGAACGGGGAACGAAAGGGTGTTTGAATGGTCCAATGCGCTGGTTTTGAATGATGAGGGTTTGATGGACTATATTGCCAGTATCGGGGTGGATATCACGGAGCAGGCCAGACAGGAAGCATTGATCCAGCTTCAAAAAGAGGAGTTTGAAACGATATTTCATATCTCCAAAGACCCCATCGCGATCCTGGACAGAGAATCGAATTTTCTCGATTTCAACGAGGCTTATATAGAGTTGACGGGATTTAGTCGGGAAGAACTTTTGAAACGATCATGCATCGGATTGAGCGCGCCTGAAGACAGAGAGCGCTCGATCGAAGCGATGAAAACCGTCTTCGAACAAGGGGAATTGGAAAATTACGAAAAAATGTGCGTGGTCAAAGATGACAGAAATGTCATCGTCAATATGAGCTTTTCGCTGCTGCCAGACGGTGAACGCGTTTTGACCAGTGTCAAAGATGTCACCGAAAGCAGAAACCACGAACGTCAGCTTGAGCATATGGCACATTATGATATGCTGACCGGACTGCCAAACCGTATGTTGAATTCGGATCATCTTCGCCGGGCGATGCTTCAGGCTGTCCAAAAGGGCAAACTCCTTGCGGTGCTTTATTTGGATCTTGACGGATTCAAGGAGGTCAATGACCATTACGGCCATGATATTGGGGACAAACTGCTTGTCAAACTTGCTTCTAATATGCAAAAGGCGCTTCGAGATGGCGATTGGCTGGCGCGTTTGGGTGGGGATGAGTTTGTAGTCATTTTACCCGGTCTGTATGACAAAATCCATGCTATGGCAGTGATCCAGAGACTTCTGGACGCAGTGAACCAATCCATAAGAATCAATGATGTAAGCATACAGATTTCTGTCAGTATTGGGGTAAGCTTCTATCCTCAATCTATCGACATTGACGGTGATCAGATCATTCGCCAGGCTGACCAGGCGATGTATGAAGCCAAACAATCGGGCAAAAACCATTTTTATATATTCGATCCTGACCACGACCGTATCGTACGGGAAAAACATCAAATGCTGAAGAGGATCGAACAGGCGCTTGCCAATCATGAATTCATCCTGTACTATCATCCCAAGATCAATATGCGCACCAACGAGCTCATCGGTGTAGAGGCCTTGATCCGTTGGCTCGATCCGCAAATCGGTCTTGTCCCTCCTTTGGAATTCCTCCCTCCCATTGAAAACCATCCGCTCGCGGTCGACATTGGCGAATGGGTGATCAATGAAGCTATTTCACAGATACAGAAATGGCGGCAGGCGGGATTGAATATATCTGTCAGTGTAAATGTAGGGGCTAAACAGCTACTCCAGGGGAATTTTGTAGAACGGCTACAGATGATCATAGAGCAGCATGATGGGTTTGATCCTTCTATGTTACAGTTAGAAATACTTGAGACAAGCGCTCTGGAGGATATCGATCAGGCTGCGAAGATCATCTCTGCATGCAATAAATTGGGAGTCTACTTCTCGCTGGATGATTTCGGGACCGGGTATTCATCTCTCACCTACTTAAAACGACTCCCTGTTACTACACTGAAAATCGACCAGGGTTTTGTCCGCGATATGCTGATAGATAAAAATGATCTGGCGATCCTGAAGGGCATCATAGGACTGGCATCTGCTTTTGATCGTGAGATCCTGGCTGAAGGGGTCGAAACATACGAACATGGGCAGCATCTCATGGCTCTTGGTTGCGAGCTGGCGCAGGGATTCGGTATCGCGCGCCCGATGCCTGCCGATCAGCTGGTGAAGTGGTATGAACAATGGAGGAAAGAACATCGGTGGCAACTATGATATTACATCCTCTCCAGTGACCGATATCTCTCCGTATATCCAACTACTGGTTCTGTCAATTAGAAAATAAATCCCGTACATTGACAGATGATCATGTCCCGATATGGGTGTTTGTGAGTTAAAAAAGCCTGGGATGTGTGAAAGGTGCCGGGAGACAACACCCGCGCGATCCGTGCAGATACAGACCGCCTTGCCTGAGTGGGACCACCCTCCAATGAGGGGTGATCCTTCGTAAATTATTTCGATGCTCTCAAAAATGCCTCGAAGTAGAAGTTCTGCCCCTCGGGCTTCTTGTCCAGGAGAGCGATCTCACTGCTGTCGCTCTTTGTATAGTTCTGAGTAAATACATCAAAATACGCATTCCTCGCATCGGCTATCTCATCATGTGAATAGACCGATCTTGAGTGACCAGCATCCTCCAGGGACTTTTCGACCGATGCTGTGAAATACGCATCGAAGTCATTGTTGTGGTGGGTGACATCGGCATAGTCGTTCTTCTTGAACAGACCTGTTTCGATAGAGTTCTTAACGAACGCATCGAAATAGGCATCATACGCTTCGACCTTTTTCGGTTCTGTCGATTTGACCGCCGGGATAGCGCCATTATCTATCGAATATTTGATGAATGAATCAAAATATGCATTGCGCGCCTCTGCAATATCGTTGTCAAAGGTCACATCCTGAGGCAGGAGATCGTTCTCCTTCATTTTATTGATAAATACTTCATAGTACCAGTTGTAAGAGTTTTCCATAATATCCTCC
>QKDN01000062.1 GCA_003252535.1 Campylobacterota bacterium
TAATCATCTGAATCCAAAAAACCTATATAGTCTCCACTTGCCACCTCTAACCCTTTGTTTCTTGCATAAGAGACTCCTCTCTGCATACAATGGTACAGTTTTATAAAGTTATGTTTTTTTGCAAAATTTAAAACGATTTTTGCTGAGTTGTCTGTACTTCCATTATCAATAATAATAAGTTCGATATTCTTGTATGACTGATCAATAATAGATGAAATAGCTTTTTTTATATACGGCTCACTATTGTAAACAGGCATAATTAGAGAAATTATCGGATTATGTATTTGTTTTTTATAAAAAAAACTCCTAAATAAGTGCATTTAATATCTCTTGTATCTCTGGTTCAACACTATTAATATTGAACTCAAGTATTTCACGATCAATTGAATTGTAAAAATCATAGTATTCCTTGATCATTTCATTTTTTGTTTTTTCTTTAGAGTGAACAATTGCGATGTTCGTATCTTCAAAGTTTAGATGATTTTTTACAGATGCATATGAAGGTAATTGTACTTCTGCAAAGAGTAGTGACTTTGCTCCATCAAAATAATCTTCGTAAGATAATTTTTCTAATATGCGATGTGATATTTCATCCATTATAAAATTTTTTGGATGATTTATTGTATTGAAGAGTTTGGTATTTTGATTTTTTTCGATAATATCTGAGATATGAATATCACAGAGTTTTTCTTTTTCTTTTAAGCTATTCAATGAGTTATTCCAATAGTTAATTACTTGTTGCTGGGTCATAAAATTTTTATCCATGAACCATGACAAGACTTCTCCTTGTGTTTTATTATTCAAGTATCCGAATAAGATAAAAATATCATGATAGTCTATACCGAAATTTTTTATAGATACACCATTGTTATTTTTTAAATAGAACATTTCCGGATTATATCCTTTAAAGAATATAACAGGAAATACGATAAGTTTTTTTTGAAATTTTGATTTTAAATTCTCTTCGGACAAATTACCGAATCTATTGGTTAATGGCTGTGTTATAATATAATCAACATATTCTAATTTTTTATATATTTCTTGATATTGCTCTTGAGTTAATAAATGAACATATGGTATATTCAAAAACTCTATATTTGGTAGATGTTTTTTGATTAGTCCTTTAATCGGGCCCCCCTGACAGTTTGAGAGAACAGCTACTATCTCTTTTTTGTATCGTCTGGATCTATAAAAAACTTTTTTTTCTAAATCAAAAAATCTGTTATGTAATGCAGGAACAAAGGATTTCCCCAAATTATAAAATATTTTTTTCATTTTTTCACCCTCCTGTAATACTTGTTCTACAGTGTGACAGTGTTCTAAGTAATAGTCATTGTAATCTAATTTGAAGAAGGATGGATGTGCAACCTGGATATCATCCATCTTGTCAGTAAATTGTACATTTTTATTATGAGACCAAAAATACTCATCATTTGCCAAACTTCGCCCATCATAACCCATCATATAGATTTTATTTTGAAAAGTGCACGCTAATTGTAATAGCAAATTTGTCATAACATTGCCTGTTGATTTGATTTTAAAATTATTGACAATATCAAAATTAAATTTTTCTAAATGTTCAAACGGAATACCTATAATTCTGTTTCTAAATCTTGAAGGAAGATTACTTTCATATAGTATATAGTCTCTAAACGGAACAATTAGAACACTGTTTGAAAAACGATCCAAAGCTTTAAATAGATATTTTCTGAATTCTTCCGCATAAGATGAGCAACCAGCATGAAAAATTGGATCAGATGCTACGAAAATGTCAGGATTGATTAAATTCAATAATGAATCATTTTTAACCATGCTATTGCATGCGATTGTCAGTGTATTGTTAAAGTCGAAATGAATATCAAAAATTTCATCTAGTGATGGGCCAGTGCCAAATATAAAAGCTTTGTCATACTTTTTGGCTTTTAGATATTTGGTAAAATGTTTAAATTTGTTAAATGACTTATTGAGGTCTACTGACTGATTTGGATTTGCTTCCAAGGACATCTTCAGATAAAAAGAAGATTCGAATTGTACTTTATATCTATCTACTTTCCAATTTTTTAATAACTTTTTACGACTATTATATATTGTCTCCAACTCTTTATCGACTATGTCCAATTTCCATTGCATTGAAATATGGGCTTTTTCGATGTACTTTTTATATAATGCCTTATCATCAGGATCAAAAAAAACAACTTTGGTCAGTAAGTTTTTTTCAAAGTCCAATATGTTGCTATCAAAATAGCTGGGAATTATTATATCCTCTGGTCGATTTTTGTATGGAACATAAATATTGTCAATATATTTTACTATTGGGTTTAAATACCAAATAATTCTGAGGTAATTGTCAATGAAATCTTCTTGATTTACAAATCCTGGAACATAGATTACATTGATTTTATTACCAGCAACATATCTTCGAAGTTTAAATATCATGTTTTTTAAAAATGTTTTTATTTTAGATCCTTTTACTTCAATTCTTTTTTTTTCTTGCATAGCAAATTTTTCAAGTAATTGCCTGTATTCTTTTTGACTTAAAATATCTTTTAAATCTTCTATGAAATAACTATTTTCTTTTACTTTTTCTTTGTATTCAGATATATTACACAAAAAATATCTGAGTGTTGCAATCTTGACAGCATTGAATATATCATTCATGCCGAGTAGTTTTTTATTATGGTTGATCTCTTTTTTTATTACCTCAATATCTTCGATTTTTTTTTCATAAATCAAATAGCATAAAAGTTGTAACCTTCTTCTCGCTATGACTAGGTTTTTATCGGGAGAACTTAATCCATATTTATATTGCTCTAAAGGATTTCTACAATCTTTATCTTCGGAATAAACTATGTCTAGTACCTTTAGTAGATGGTTTTCATGTTTTAGAAAATTTTGTCTCACTACTCCGTGATGTTGTCTATAAAAAACCTTGCAGTCTTTTACATTGTAAAAATCATATCCGATTCTGGCTATCCTTTGCCAAAATAGCCAATCTTCACCATTCGTAAAGTTTTCATCAAACCTAAGGTTTTCAACAATACTTCTGTGGAACATTACTGAATTTGTATGTACTGGACAGCCATAAAAATCTTTAAAAGTGAATTTCTCTTTTCCTTTTAAACTCCAACCAATATCTTGTAACTCTTCGTTTGTCATTACGATTTCACAAGTTACTGCTTTTACATGATTGATTTTCATAAACTCGACTTGATTTTTTATTTTGTTTAATGAATATTGGTCATCAGAATCTAAAAAACATATATACTCACCATTGGCATGCTCAATTCCATGGTTTCTTGCCGATGATACACCTTTTTTGGGGTTTTTTAGAAATTTGACTCGGTTATCTTTTGTTATATTTTCTTTTATGATTTGAATAGTGTTATCTTCACTTCCATCATCAATGATCAACAGTTCTATATTTGGATATTCTTGGTGTAAGATACAATCAATTGATGATTGGATAGTTTTTTCACTATTAAATGCAGGCATTACAACCGTAACTAAGTTATTAATCATTTTTATATCCTCCCTGAAATAGAACCTTCAAAATTTTCTTTCGACTAGATAAAATCTCTTCCAAATTGACTATCTTTATTTTTAATTCTTCAAGTAAATGATCTTTATTATTTATCACGATAGACTGTTTTTCGATTTTTTGCTTCAAGTCACGGATTGCATTGTCTCTGTTTTCTATCACGATAGACTGTTTTTCGATTTTTTGCTTCAAGTCACGGATTGCATTGTCTCTGTTTTCTATCACGATAGACTGTTTTTCGATTTTTTGCTTCAAGTCACGGATTTTCAAGTCACGGATTGCATTATCCCTGTTTTCTATCATGATTGACTGTTTTTGCTTCAAGTCACGGATTGCATTGTCTCTGTTTTCTATCATGATAGACTGTTTTTCAATTTTTTCCTTTAAGTCATAGATTGTAATATCTCTGTTTTCTATTATGATGGATTGTTTTTCAATTTCTGCTTTCAATCTATGAATAGCATCATCCCTGTTTGTTATCATTTGGTTATTTTTGAAATATTCTTGTTTGAAATAATTTTGATTGTAATCTAGAAACTCCAAATAATTCAGTACTTTACTGTAAGAATTATCATTTTTATCAATTACATCATTACTCAGATGATAAACTGAACTTACATCGTTGTTACTAAAAAGTGCTTTGAATTCAGACAAAGATAGTATCCGATTCAGACTTTCCAATGTAAAGTTATACATATGTGCATGAACTGAGTAGCCCAAAAAAGAAAAGTTATAGTAGTGTTTTTTATGGTTTTCCATAATTCCTGGGACTTCAATGAATAAAAGTGATTCTTGATGCATTAGAGTTTTAATATCGTTTAATTCTTTTTGAAGATCAATAAAGTGTTCAAAGACATGGCTTAAAATAATAAGATCAAATTTTTCCTTATATGTTAATATTGTTTGTATATTTCCATAGATTATATTAATGTTTTTTTCCTGACATTTTATAATACAGTCTTGGCTATATTCCGTACCAATCTCATCTATTTGAATGTTCTCATTTTTTGCTTCCTCTTTGAATTCCAATAATACATTTCCTGTACCGGCACCAATTTCAAGAACCCTTAAAGTATCTTTTGGGGGCAAAAAGTCTTTCACGATTTCAAATATTTTTTTCCCTTGTCCTTTGGCAAAAAGAGCTTCTTGGTTTTCCAAATGCTCTTTACCATAGGTTAATGGGTGATAAAATTTGTCATAGTAATATGGCAAAGAATCTTGACTGAGTCTTGGACTTGTGATGACTAAACCACACGCTTTGCAAATTAAACTACCAAAAGGTAGACCAAAACGATCTATTTTTGTCAGTTCTTCTAGGTTATGACTGCCGCATTGGCATTGTGTTACATCTTCAACTTTGATCTTACCTCTTTTAATGTCGGCAAGGAAAAGTTCTTTATATTTTTGAGTAACTTTGTTTAGTTCTTTCGGTACAATATCAGTACGTAGAAGTTCTTTTCTAAAATCGTGATTGAGTGAATTAATCATTAGTAACCTTTTGGTTTAATGTTTTTGGGAGTATATAAAACACCCCTATTTCTATTATGATTGACAATATGTGATCCTTATCTATAAAAAACCTTTATTCGATAAATTATTCATCTAGATATTTCCCATTTGTGTGGTAATGTGATATATCCGAATACTCTCTCTTTGTTTGCCACCGAAAAATTAGAATTTAAATTTCTGTATAAAAATTCACTTCCATCAGTCACTACAAAAACAGAACTGTATGTATTTGGATTAAAGTAACAATGTGTTTTAAATTGTCCTTCTATTTTATATCGACCATTAAATATTTTGACACTATAATAATCAGAGTTGAAAGAGGTTATGATATTACCCAACTGATCCCAAACGGGGAGTCCGATAATAAGATTTTTTGGATGATACTTTAATTCGAAACTAAAATACAAAGTCATTTCTTCTTCAAGCTTATATATTTGCTTGTGCCATGTATGCCTGATGTTATTGATTTTTTCCTGATTGTGAAACAGGTCACCATAGAAAGGTTTTGTAGCTGGTTCTTTATTATTTGTTTGTATTGGTTTTTCTTCTTTTTCTTTCTTCTCTAAATAATACTTGATCCCTTCGTCGACGTTACCGTGGAAAGCTTTCTGTCCTTTCTCGAGCACCAGTACTGTATCGCAGAACATTTTGACATCGTTCATTGAGTGGGAGACGAAGATGATTGACATATCGTCTCTCATACTGTTGATCTTGGCCAGGCATTTCTGTCTGAAATTGAAGTCTCCTACAGCGAGGACTTCATCCAGTATCAGGATATCAGGTTCGCTTGATGTGGCGATCCCGAAACCGAGCCTTGATTTCATACCGCTACTGTATGTTTTGACCGGTTGTCTGATGAAGTCGCCTATTTCTGCGAACTCTTCGATCTCCCTGATCTTTTCCGGAAGGTCCTGTTGTTTGAAGCCGTTGATCTTGAGATTGAGCTCGATATTCTCCAGACCAGTAAGTTCGGGTTTGAGGTTGGAAGTGAGCTCGAGGATGGCCGATATCCTGCCTCTGGTATTGACATGCCCTTTTGTAGGGGTAAGCACGCCGGAGATGATCTTCAGAAGCGTCGATTTGCCGTTGCCGTTCCTCCCGATGATACCCAGGGCCTCTCCCCTTTTGAGATCGAGGGAGACGTTATTGAGAGCATGGAACTCTTTGTGATACTTTTTTTTGAACGGGTTCAGAGATTCTTTGACCCTGTCGATGGGCTTTTCGTAAAGCTTGTAGGTTTTGGAGATACTCTGGACCTTGACTACCGTGTTTTTGTTCATTAGAGTACATCTCCGAAATGGGGTCTAAGTCTCCTGAATACCACCGCACCGACGATCAGGAATGAGAAGGTGATCATCAAAAAGTACGGGGTATGCTTGTATGTTTCCCAGAACCACTGCTCGTATATGAAACAGTTTCTATACCCCTCGACAATATAGACCATAGGGTTGAGCTTGAGAATATAGAGATACTTTTCGGGGACTGCTTTGATAGACCAGAAGATCGGTGTCACCCAGAAACCAAGCTGTAATATTACGCTGATCACCTGTGCAACATCTTTCATAAAGACTCTCAATGCGGCTACCAGCCAGCTGATCCCTAGTACCAGCAGGAACATCATAAAAATATAAAAAGGGAGCTGCAGCCAGTAGAGCGTGGGTTTGTAGCCGTACAGTAAAAATACGCCAATGAGTATAACAATAAAGATCAGGTGAAGGAAGAAAGCAGACAATATCTTGACGATGGGCAGTACGCTTATCCTGAAATTAACCTTTTTGACGAGAAATTTGTTATTGATAACAGAGTTCATCCCGCCGCTTACTGCATCGGAAAAAAAGAACCAGGGGATGTAACCGCACATCAGGTAGAGCACGAACGGTACATCGCTGTCGGCTACATGTCCTTTGAACCCTATCGAAAAGATGAACCAGACGATGAGCATGAAAAGTGCTGGTCTGAGAACAGCCCAGACGATCCCCAAGTAGGATCCCAGAAACTGCTCTTTAAAATCGTTTTTTGCCAATGCTATCAATAGACTTTTGCTTTTGTAAACGTCCCTGATAAACCGGTAAAAACTTTTTGCTACATCAAACTTCACTTAATCTTTTCTCCCACTCGTATGCGCTTTTGCAGATCAGTTTCAGGTCTTCATATTTTGGAGTCCAGTGCATCAGTGATTTGATCTTGCTGTTGTCTGATATCAGGGTCGCCGGATCGCCCGCCCTGCGTTCCGCGATATCTACCTGGAAGTTTATCCCTGTCACCTCTTTCATAGTATTGATCACCTCTTTGACCGAGTATCCTTTGCCGTATCCGGCATTGAATATATCGCTTGGATGCGTTTCGAGGTACTCGATTGCCCTGATATGTGCATCGGCAAGGTCGTCGACATGGATGTAGTCTCGTACTCCTGTCCCGTCAGCTGTGGCGAAATCGTCACCGAAGATAGCCATCTTTGCTCTTTTCCCTACGGCACATTCTGAGGCAATCTTGATGAGATGGGTGGCATTGGGGAAGCTCTGACCAATCCTCGGTTCCAGCATGTCATCACGGTAGTGGATATCGGCACCGGCGACATTGAAATATCTGAAGATCACGTATTTGAATCCATCGTGCGCTTTTGCAGTGTCCCGGAGAACCCTTTCGCTCATCAGTTTGCTCATACCGTAGGGGTTGATAGGCTCCGTGGGGTATGCCTCGCTGATACCGTTTTCGGAAATATTGACAGGTTCCCCGTATGTTGCCGCGGTCGAGCTGAAGATGAATCTCTCTACGCCGTTTGCAACAGCACATCTGATGAGGTTTGTCGTATTGACGGTATTGTTCATATAGTATTTGAGCGGATTCTCGACCGATTCGGGTACGACGATAGAAGCAGCGAAATGTATGATCGTATCGATCTGGTACTCTTTGAGGGTTGTACAGATCTTATCAAATTCCTTTAGATCTAAATTAATGAAAGCGAACTCTCTGATCGAGTGTAGTGTATCAAGGGTCCGTGCGATGCCAGTACTCAGGTTGTCGAGTATGACAATATTGTGTTCGGTCGTTTCCAAAAGCTGTTTGGCTACATGAGCCCCTATATAACCTGCTCCGCCTGTGATGAGTATGTTCATTCTTTATTCTTCCCTTCTAAAGTCATCATCTATCCTTACGATGTCGTCCTCACCGGTATATTCGCCTACTTGCGCTTCGATGAGTATGACTGGTATTTTCCCTTCGTTCTCCAGCCGATGGACCTCACCCATCCTGATGTATGTAGATTCATTGGGTCTTACCAGCCTGGTCTCTTCTCCCACGGTCACTGTCGCTGTACCGCTGACGACAATCCAGTGTTCGTTACGGTGAAAGTGTTTTTGCAGTGAGAGACGTTTGCCGGGTTTTACCTCGATACGTTTGATCTTGTAGCCCGGAGTATCCTCAAGTACCGTGTATGTACCCCAAGGCCGATGGGCTGTCAAATGGATGTTGTGGAGCTCACTCTCTCTTCCTTTGAGCTCTTTGACGATCTCTTTGATCTTTTGTGAACTCCCTTTTCTGGTCACCAGAAGAGCGTCTGGTGTATCGACGACGATCATATCATTGATATCTGCCAGTGTTACCATCCGTTTGGAGGTATAAACGAAATTGTTTGTTGCATTGATGGTGATGATATTGTCGTCAACCGTATTGCCATTTGCATCTTTGGGATATTCTTCGTCCAATGCATCGAAGCTTCCCAGATCGCTCCATCCGATATCGGCTGCGACGACCTTGACATTGTCAGATCGTTCCATCACTGCATAGTCTATGCTGAGATCGGGGATAGTTGCCATGTCGTCATGCCTGATCCGTATGAGACCATCGCTGTTTGCGTTGGTGTAAGCTCTTGTACAGGCTTCGTATATATCCGGTGAAAATCTCTTGAGCTCTTCTAGGAGAGTTCCAGCTCTGAAACAGAACATACCACTGTTCCAAAAATAGTTCCCTGCTTCAAGGTACTCCTGTGCACGATCCCAGTCAGGCTTTTCGTGAAATCTCATGGCAGTTTCACCTTCCGCTTCGATATAGCCGAAGCCTGTCTGTACAGATGTGGGTTTGATGCCAAATGTTACGAGACTGCCTTCGGCGGCCAGCTCACGTGCACGGAGAAGTACTTTCTCATATTCATCCTGTTCTTTGATGAGATGATCAGAAGGGGTTACCAGGACGATCTCATTCTCATCTATGGTCAGGCATGCCAATGCGATCGCAGGAGCCGTATTCCGCCCGACCGGTTCAAGCAGATAGGTGCTTGCCGAGGAGAGACCTATTTCGTCAAGCTGGTCGAGTGCCAGAAAATATTGTTCACTGTTTGAAACGATAAGCCGTGAGGAACAGATGGCTGAGTTCCTTTCAGCAGTTTGCTGGAAAAGAGATCTGTCAGAAAAAAGTTTGACGAACTGCTTGGGCATAAGAGTCCTGCTGATCGGCCAAAGTCTTGTACCGCTACCGCCGCAGAGTATAATATTCGTCATAAATTTTCAATATCCCCTTTTGATATAGGTCTTTATTATATCAAAAATTATCTTGCAAGCTTATTGTCGGTGCATAAGGATGTGTTTACTCTAGCAGGTCAAAAGTGTAAGAGCCCTCTGATAATCCTCCATCGTATCGATCCCTATCGAGTTGTATTCCGTCTCGATCATTTTGATCCTGTATCCGTTCTCGAGTACCCGCAGCTGCTCGAGTTTTTCGAGTCTCTCGAGGTAGGAGCCCTCCATCGAGGAGTAGAGTTTGATGAACTCTTTGGTGTAGCCGTAGATACCGAGATGGCGGTAGAATAGCAGCGGTTCGGGGATGGTCGTATGGTGGTTGAGGAGCGTTTCCCACTCATCCCTGTGGTGGGGGATGATGGAGCGGGAGAAGTAGAGGGCGTAGCCGTTCCTGTCCACCGTCACCTTGACGACATTGGGGTTTTTGAGCTCCTCGACGAGATGCAGTCTGTGCATGGCGCTCGCCATCGGTATCTCCTCCTGCTCGAAAAGCCCGGCAAGGTTCTCGATCAGCTCGATATCGATGAAGGGCTCATCACCCTGCACATTGATCACCACATCACACTCGATATTCTCTACTGCTTCGGCTATCCTGTCGGTGCCAGATTCGTGGGTCTGGGCGGTCATGATGACATTCGGGGTGAATGTTTCGCATACCTCTCTGACCCGGGTGCTGTCGGTGGCGATATAGACCGCATCGATATTCCGGGCTTTGATACAGCGTTCATAGACCCGCTCGATGACGCTTTTGCCCCCCAGATCGAGGAGCACTTTGTTGGGGAGCCTCGAGGAGGCGAGTCTGGCGGGGATAACGATCACTTTTTTCATCTATACTCCTAGGTCATACATTTGGACAATACCTGCAAGGCATTCATGTGCATCGACGACGAGCAGGGAATTGATCTTGTGTCGTGTCATGATCTCTGCTGCATCGGTGAGTTTGGTATCGGGGGTTATCTTCTTGGGCTCATAGCTCATGATGTCTTTCGCTTGCAGGCCAAAGAACTCGTTTTCCCGCATCTCCATGGCCCGCCTGATATCGCCGTCGGTGATGATCCCCTCGATCTGCTTGTCGCGGGTGATCACCACAAGACCGCATTTCCCTTCGGTGATCGTATGGATGACATCTTTGATGGAGTCGTTCTGCGAGCAGAGGGGGAGGTGGTCGCGTTTCATCACATCGCTTACGGTCGTGAGGAGTCTCCGTCCCAGGCTTCCGCCGGGATGGAACTGTGCGAAATCCCTCTCGCGGAACCCACGCATCTGCATTAGCGCCACCGCCAGCGCATCCCCCATGACGAGCGTTGCAGTCGTCGAGCTCGTGGGTGCCAGCTGGAGAGGGCAGGCCTCTTTGGATATGGCGACATTGAGATGGTGCGAAGTGTTCCTTGCCAGCGTGGAGTCGGGGTTGCCGCTCATCGAGATGGTGGTATTGCCCTGGGCTTTGAGGAAGGGGATGAGCTTGAGTATCTCGTCGGTCTCACCAGAATTGGAGATGAGCAGGAGGATATCGTCAGGCTCGATCATACCGAGATCACCATGGTATGCCTCCCCCGGATGGAGGAAAAAGCTCGGTGTCCCGGTGCTCGCCAGGGTAGCAGCGATCTTTTTGCCGATCAGTCCCGATTTGCCCATCCCTGAGACGATGAGCTTCCCTTTCGTATCGAGGATGGCGTGGATGGTCTTTTCGAACCCCTCATCAAGATGCCCGGCGAGTGCGGCTATCTCACCGGACTCTATCTCGATCACTTCCCTGGCGATATCGATTATGTTCATTTACCGTACTTTTTCAAATACCATTCGATAGTTTTGACGATACCCGTATCGAAGTTCTCATCTGCCTTCCAGCCCAGCTCGTTCTCGAGCTTGGTGGCATCGATAGCGTATCTTCTGTCATGTCCGGCTCTGTCCTCAACGAAGGTGATCAAATCCTTGTAGGATTTGAGCTCGGGGCGAAGAGCTGAGAGCTGAGAGCTATGTAGTGGTATCTGCTCATCGAGAATCGTACAGATGCGGTCGACGATCTGGAGGTTGGTTCTCTCGTTGCGGCCGCCGATATTGTAGACCTCGCCTTTTTTGCCTGTGTGGTAGACCAGATCGATCCCTTTGCAGTGGTCGAGGACATAGAGCCAGTCGCGGATATTCTTCCCGTCACCGTAGATGGGGATGGGATTGCCTGCGAGGGCGTTGCGGATGATGGTGGGTATGAGCTTCTCGTTGTGCTGTTTTGGACCGTAGTTGTTGGAACAGTTGGTGATGACCGCATCCATGCCGTAGGTCTCGACATAGCTGCGCACGATCATATCGCTGCTCGCTTTGCTCGCAGAGTAGGGGGAGTTCGGCGCGTATGGTGTATCTTCTGTGAAGAGATCGTTCGGATCGTCGCTCAGCGTCCCATAGACCTCGTCGGTAGAGATATGGTGGAACCTGCACTCTTTGTACGCCTCTTTGTGGGTGAACGGTCTGGTCATCCAGTATTTGTAGGCTACATCGAGGAGAGTGAAAGTGCCGTTGACATTGGTCTCTACGAAGATACCCGGATTTTTGATGGAGTTGTCGACATGGGATTCTGCCGCGAAGTGGATGACGCCTCGGATATCGAACTCGGTGAAGATGAACTCCACAAGCTCACGGTTGCAGATATCCCCTTTGATGAACTTGTATCGATCATCTCCTTCAACTTCACTAAGGTTCGCAAGGTCGCCTGCATAGGTGAGGAGGTCGAGATTGACCAGGTTGTATTCTGGGTATTTCCCGAGGAAATAGGGGACGAAATTGCTCCCGATGAAGCCTGCACAGCCTGTGAGCAGTATAGTTTTGTTGTCGTTTGTGAACATTATCGTCTCTCTCCTAATCTTCTTAAACAATCATCAAGCCCGTCTTTCCAGTAGGGGATGGTGATCTTGAACTTTTCTTTGATCCTGGCTTTATTGAGCAGGCTGTAGTGGGGTCTGGCGGCAGGGGTAGGGTACTGTTTTGTCTCGATAGGGTTGACGCGGCACTCGAGCTTTGCCATCTTCATGATCTCTTTGGCGAAGTCGTACCAGCTGAGCACCCCCTCGTTAGAGTAGTGGTATATCTCTACATTCTCATCCTCGAGCTGTGGCAGGATATCCAGGATCGCCTGTGCCAGGTCTTTGGCATAGGTCGGAGTACCGACCTGGTCGAAGATCACACCGAGCTCATCTCTCTCTTTGCCAAGGCGAAGCATCGTCTTGACGAAGTTGGCGCCAAAATAGCTGTAGACCCACGAGGTGCGGATAATGATCGAATTTGAAGGATCGATCTCTCTCATCACCTGCTCGCCGGCGAGCTTGGTAGCCCCGTAGATCCCTTTGGGGCCGGTCGGATCGGATTCGATATAGGGTCTGTAGTTCATCCCGTCAAAGACATAGTCGGTGGAGATATGGACAAGTTTGATACCGTGTTCTTTGGCAGCCTGTGCCAGATACTTGACTGCGAGATGGTTGATCCTGTCGGCATTCTCCGCATCGCTCTCTGCCTTGTCCACGGCTGTGTAGGCAGCACAGTTGATGATGGCATCGATATGGTTCTCAGTGACGAACCTTGCGACGGCCTCCTCGGAGGTGATATCGAGCTCCTCCCTGTCGGTGAAAAAGAAAGTAGCATCATATCCACCGCTGAGCGCTTCGATCTCGCTGCCGAGCTGCCCTTTGCTTCCTGTGACGAGGATATTAGCCATAGTAGTTCACACCGTATTCGAAGAGATCGTCCGTCTCGCCCAGGAGGGGCTGCCTGGTATCTTTGGCGGAGAGGTTGAGCTGGCTCAGTTCGAGTATCCAGTCGATCCCCAGAGACGGATCGTCAAAAGCGATCCCCCTGTCGCATTCGGGGCTGTAGTAGTTGTCGACCTTATAGGCAAAAACGGTATCATCCTCGAGCACGACGAACCCGTGTGCAAAGCCCCTGGGGACAAGGAGCTGTCTTTTGTTGTCACCTGAGAGCTCCACTGCCAC
Organism: Campylobacterota bacterium; assembly: GCA_003252535.1. GTDB lineage: Bacteria > Campylobacterota > Campylobacteria > Campylobacterales > Sulfurovaceae > SZUA-451. The sequence goes on from QKDN01000062.1 coordinate 13,539, forward strand.
ATGCTGACCGAATGTCGGCGAGCCTTTGCGGATATCGACGGCGACATCGAGTACCCTGCCGCGGATCACACGGACCAGTTTGGTCTGGGCATGGGGAGGGAGCTGGTAATGGAGACCCCTGAGGACCCCCCTGGAGCTTTTGGACTCGTTGTCCTGGCAGAAATCTATTCTGTACCCCAGGAACACTTCGAGTTTATCTGCACGGAAGGTTTCGACGAAATAGCCGCGGCTGTCACCGTGGACTACGGGTTCACAGAGTAGTACATCTGGGATCTGCATTCTGGTAAGGATCATCTGGTAATATTGCCTTCATTGGCTCGTTTGATAAGGTATTGGCCGTATTGATTTTTCTTCATCGGTTCGGCGAGCTCCAAAAGCTGTTCTTTTGAGATGTAGCCCATCTCATAGGCGATCTCTTCGATACAGGCCACCTTGAGACTCTGGCGGTTCTCTATGGTCTGGATGAACTGGCTCGCTTCAAGGAGGGATTCATGGGTGCCGGTATCGAGCCATGCATAGCCTCTGCCCATCAGCTCGACCTTGAGTCTTCCCTCTTCGAGATACATCTGGTTGAGGGTGGTGATCTCGAGCTCTCCTCTTGCACTTGGTCTGATCTCTTTGGCTTTGGAGACGACATCAGCGGGATAGAAGTAGAGCCCTACGACAGCATAGCTGCTTTTGGGGACAGGCGGTTTCTCTTCGATAGATATCGCATCTCCAGCCTGATCGAACTCGACAACCCCGTAACGCTCAGGGTCTTTGACATAGTAGCCGAAGACAGTAGCCTTATCCTCTCCCCGGATATTGCTGATTGACTGGGCGAGGAGCTGCGTAAGTCCATGCCCATAAAATATATTGTCTCCAAGGATCAGGCAGGCATCGTCTCCATTGAGAAATTCTTCGCCGAGTAGAAATGCCTGCGCAAGACCATCGGGCGAGGGTTGAACGACATACTTGAACTTTAGCCCCAGCTCATTCCCATCACCCAGGAGGTCTTTGAACCTGGGCAGATCGTGGGGAGTGGAGATGATCAGTATCTCTTTGATACCGGCAAGCATCAGGACGGAGAGCGGATAGTAGATCATCGGTTTGTCATAGATAGGCATCAGCTGTTTGGATACCGCCTGTGTCAGCGGATAGAGCCTCGTGCCACTGCCACCTGCTAGAATGATCCCTTTCATTAAGAACTCCGTTTATTTGCTTAGTTCGTAAAAATAGTTCGTAGCTTCGACGAATCCGTCGACCGAACCGCAGTCGAAGCGTCTGCCTTTGAATCTGTAGGCGAGCACTTTGCCCTGTCTGGCCTGTTCCATCAAGGCATCGGTGATCTGTATCTCCTGACCTTTGCCCGCTTTGGTCTCCCGCAGGATATCGAAGATATCGGGAGTGAGGATATAGCGGCCGATGATCGCAAGATTGCTCGGTGCATCTTTGGGATCGGGTTTCTCTACCATCTGGTCTACACGATAGAGGTCGTCATGCCCTTCCATCAGGTCACCAGCTACGATACCGTATTTATCCGTCTTGTGTTCAGGTACCTCTTCGATCGCTACTATAGAGCATTTGTATAGATTGTATAGCTCTACCATCTGTGCCAGTACACCGCTGCTGTGTTCATCCGGAAGATGAGTGCAGAGATCGTCAGCAAGGACGACAGCAAAAGGTTCATCTCCTATAAGCGTCTCGCCGCTGAGGATCGCATGGCCGAGTCCTTTCATCTCTATCTGTCTTGTATAGGAGAAAGTACATTGTGTGATGACATCTCTGATCTCTGTAAGATAGTGTTCTTTGCTTGTCCCTTTGATCTGGTGTTCAAGTTCGTAGGAGATATCAAAGTGGTCCTCTATCGCTCTTTTCCCGCGGCCTGTGACGATAGCCATCGTGTGGATTTCAGCTTCGAGAGCCTCCTCGACACCGTACTGGATGAGGGGCTTTGTCAGGATGGGGAGCATCTCTTTGGGAGTTGCTTTCGTTGCGGGGAGGAATCGTGTCCCGTACCCTGCAGCCGGGAAGAGGCATTTGGTAATCTTATTTCTCATAAATCAGCCTTCTTTGGATAAATTGTATTGTCAAGTTCGGAAATTATAGCTTACTTTCGGTTAGAAGTCTTGTCATGCTTCTGGCAGGCATCATAGGCAACCCCCTCGCGTAGTCCGTCGTCGATCGTAATGCACTCATCAAATCCCAGGATCGTATAGAGGTGTTCGAAGATATGGATACCTGTTTCGATCAGGTCGCTGCGCCCTACACCTACAGCTTTTTCCTGTTCTTTATGATTCATGGAGAGAAGCCTGTTCAGAAGAGGATCGATCTCGTTTTTATACAGACTTGTCCCATTGATTCTCTCTGAATCATAGGTCTGGTAGTCCATTCCGAGTTTCATGGCTGCCAAGGTCGTAGGTGTCCCCGCTGTTGCGATGAAAAGAGCAGCAGGGCCGAAGTCTTCTCTGGCCTCCGCGGCAAAAGATTCTATCGGTTGCATCACGGTATGGATATCCTCCCGGAGGTTCGCGGAGTCTGAAAACCTCTGGGTCAGGGTCACAATGCCGATCTCGAAACTCCTTGCAAAGCTCTTGCCGTCACGGTTGAAGATGATCTCTGTCGATCCGCCACCGATGTCGATCAGGGCGAACGGCTCATCTTCTCCGATCAATCCCAGGAGTTCAAGGCGTTTTTTGACCCCGTGCAGCGCAAGCTCGGCTTCCCTCTCTGGTGTGATGATCTCGAATGCTACACCGGTAGATTCAAATATCTGCTGTAAGGCCTCATGGCTGTTGAACGCACGTCGCATCGCCTCTGTCGTGACGGCAGTGACCTTGTGGCTGTTGAAGTCGATCATCGTTTTGGCTTCTTTGATAGCGGCAATGATCCTGTCGACTGCTTCCTGACTGATCATCCCCGTCGCTGTCAGCCCGTCGGCTGTTTTGACCATTTTGTCGAATGAAAGGCCGAAATGACCGTTGCAATCGTATTCGATGACGCGCAGTGTATTGGAGCCCAGATCGATCGCTATCATTATCAGTGCTCTTCGCTGAACTTGTATCCATGCTCTTTGAGTATGGTCCTTATCTGCTGCTGGTGCTGCTCCCCTTTGGTCTCAAGGTCGACCGAGACATAGGCATCACCGAACTTGAGGTCGGTAGAGGTTCGATCGTATCCTATCTGTACGATATTGGCGGCGACCTTGCTCAGTAACTCGGTAAAGTGCATCAGGGAGCCCGGCTTGTCGATAAGGGTAACGATAAGTTTCATCTTGCGTGCGGATTTGATCAGACCCTTCTCGATGATGAGCGAGAGCATTGTGACATCGATATTGCCGCCGCTGAGAACTATACCTATCTTGCTCCCTTTGGGCAGGTCAAGTCTGTCGTGCATCAGCGCTGCTACTCCAACTGCACCGGCACCTTCGACAAGGACCTTCTGTCTCTCGAGCAAAAAGAGGATGGCGCTGGCTATCTCATCTTCGCCCACGAGGTGCATCTGGTCTACACCATCGATGATATAGGAGAGGGTGATGGGTGATGTATCGCGTACGGCGATCCCATCTGCTATAGTACGGACACTGGTCGAGTCGATCGCGGTCTTCTGCTGATAGGATGTATACATAGCAGGTGCACCTTCGGCACTGATACCGATCACTTTGCATGACGGTGCGATCGCTTTGACAGCAGATGCGATACCGCTGATGAGCCCCCCGCCACCTACCGGTACGACGATAGCATCAAGATCAGGGTGGTCTCCGAGCATCTCCAGTGCGATCGTCCCCTGACCGGCGATGACATCATCATCGGTAAAAGGGTGAACGAAGTTCTTGTCATGTTCTCTGGCAAACTCCACAGCATGGCTGTATGCTTCATCATAGTTGGCTCCATGGAGGATGACCTGTGCTCCGAGTTCAGTAACACCCTGGATCTTGGTCAAAGGAGTCGATTCCGGCATAACGATGGTCGCATCGATACCGAAATGTTTGGCAGCGAACGCAACACCCTGGGCATGGTTGCCTGCACTTGCCGCGACTACACCACCTTTGTCGCCCGATTCGACCAAAGCAGCGATACGGTTAAAAGCCCCTCTCAGTTTGAATGCGCCAGTCCTCTGGAGATTCTCCTTTTTGAGGTGGACTTCGTAACCGCTGAGCGTACTCAGTATGGGCGCATAGGAGAAGGGCGTGTGATGGACGATACCCTTAACCCTAAGCGAAGCTTTTTCGATACTACTTAAGTCTAACATTATCTTTCCTTAGTAAAATTCTCGCAATTATACCATAATGCAAGGAGTTAGAGATGGAGTGTGAATTTCCAACCGTCAACAGCAACAGAGACGAAATGAAAGAGATATTCGAATCGGTCAAAACCATAGCGGTACTTGGCCTCTCACCCGATGAGAGCAAACCGAGCAACCGAGTGGCAAAGTACCTTCAAGGTGTCGGATACAAAATAGTACCTGTGTATCCGAAAGAGGAAACGATCCTCGGAGAGAAAGTGTACAAGTCACTTCTGGAAATACCTTTTGAGGTAGATATGGTCGATATATTCAGGAAGCCGGATGCATTTGACATGGTTGCCGATGCCTGCATCAAGCGTGGGGATATCAAGGTATTCTGGGGACAGTTGGGACTTGTCAACAACGCCGCTGCCGAGAAGGCCAGAGATGCAGGGATGCAAGTTGTACAGAACCACTGTACCATGGTGGAGCATAAAGCGATATTCGGCTGAAAATTGCTCTTCTACGTTTTCTTCGTAAAGAAAGCGTAGAAATAGATGACTATTTATATATTATAATGATTGTGTAAAAGCAGTTTTTTGGTAAAAACGTAAAAAAACACAAAAAAAATGAATAAATTAGCGAAAAGCTCTTGACAAATGATTTTATTTGGGCTATAATTCCCGTCCACAAACACAGTGACCTTAACGAGTTGTTAAGCGAGAGTTTGGAAGGAAAGTTAAAAA
>QKDN01000044.1 GCA_003252535.1 Campylobacterota bacterium
ATTTATTAAAAAAGAATCTTTAGAATATTTTTCAATAAAAAGTATAGAAGACAAGATTGAGATTACAAAAATATCTGATACTTTATTGGGTTGTATCATCATATTATCTGAAGGAAAGCCAATTATCTTGGATTTGGCAATTTCCTGGATTATAAATTCAAACTATCAAAATAATCCTCATAAATTTATTTTAGAAAAATTAGAAATTGATAATTGTGATATATTGGCTCGATATAATCCTGGCGTGCTAATAGAAAAACAAAAACAGCTTGTAACATATTTCGAGAATAACGATAATAATATTAAGAAAATAATACATATATTGCTTTTTATTCCAAAAATAAAATTTGAAATGCTTGAATTTTTTGATAAAACTATTACAAGAGATGATTTTGATGAGCTGAGAAAGTATGTTTTTATTAAGGTATTGGACGATAGCTATATAACACTGCATGATGAGATGGAGCGGTTATTGAGTGAATATATTATCCCAAAGATTGATGCTGACGGTAAACTAAAACAACAGTATAGTAATCTAATAATACCTTTTTATGAAAATGAAATAAGTAGATTTGAAAATGAACTAAAATATTTAATTGAAACTGAAGATAGATTCAGAATACAAAGAAATATCGAATTTGATACATTAGAGTTGATTCGACATCTTTTTATATCACAAAAAACTAATGAAGCTATGGATAAGTTGACTTCTACTTTGGTTAAAGAGCGAAATAACGGAAACTATGAATTCATACAAACTATTATAGAGAGTTTAAAGAATGAGAATGCAGAAAAGTGGATGAGCTTGTCACAAGAAACAGATTTTATCACCATGCAAGCAAAAAGCTTATCAAGTGAATGGAAAAATATAGAAGCTCAAAATCTTATTGAAGAATTTGAACACAACAACAGAAGTGAACTGACAGAGTTTATGCTAGCTAATCTCAGAAATATGTTAGCGGGGATCAATACAAGTAGAGGCGATCTGATAGAAGCCTTGAGAAATCAAAGTTTTGCTTATGGTGTATTTGAAAAAGAAAAGAAAGATAATTTGAAGCTTTTTTCTGGGATACACATGGGTATCACATACTATAGGACTGGCGAATATAATAAAGCTATAATATACTTAGAGCGTTCCATGAGATTGCTAAAGAGTTTAAAGCAAGACGAAAATCTCCAAGCGACTATCTTGAATCATCTAGCTAGTGCCTACAAAGATAGTGGACAGAATGATCAAGCTTTGATATTTGCGACTAAAGCATTAGAAATATGGAAGAAGAATAATACGCATCAAAAGATTGGGATAGCAAATATTACTTTAGCAAATATCTATAGAGATCAGAATAGATATGATATTGCTGAAGAGTATTATAGTCAAGCAATGGAGTTACTCAATGATAATGATGATATTGAACCATATATGAATTTGCTTATCAACTATGCAAAATTTTGGTTATATCAAAATGATTTCACACAAGCAAAAGAACATGCTGAGTATGTCAATAATAGGGCTAAGAAATATGGTTACAATACGGAACATATAGAGTCTTCATCAATTCTAAGGAACATATATTGGGGGTTAAAAGAGTATCAAAATGCAAAAAAAGAGTTAAATGAATTCTATGAGCTAAGTAAAAAATACGGAAATGTCTATTATCAAGTAGATGGTATTTTGGGCTTTGTAGAGTTTGCTTATCAAGAGCGTGTGGATAATTTAGAAAATATAATTTTTGAATACGCCTCTCAGCTAATGGCATATAAAGAAGGATATGATTTCCCTCATCTCTATGGTAGAATGAAGCTTTATCAAGCAAAAATTCTTTTCGATAACGGTAAATATAATGATGCAATTGAATATTATAAAAAAGCCTTTAATGAGTTATCACGATATGGTACCTATACAATACAGAGTGTAGATAATGAATTAGAAGATTTGATAAATAATTTGAAAAAATTAGAAGATTCTCAAATGGTGGAATATCTTGAAGATTTACAGCAGGAGTGGAAAGATAATCCAAAACTATTTCAATGGTGCAAAACAGTATTATTGTTTTTAGATACAGGATTATAAATGTTAAGTATAAGTCTGAAAAATAATAACATTGAAGTATATGATCCAGCGAGAGCTATATCTCTTTCCGGAGAATGTTTTGTTGATTGTATAGACAAATCCAATAACTCATATATGAGAAACTTTAAGGTTTTACAAGATCATACGATAGCTCTAACTAATAATTATCAAGTGATCGAAGTAAAAAATAACTTCATACTAAAAAGCAGTTTATACACGGCATTGGTTGATTATGAGGTATATAAAATGTTAAAAAGACATGTTAACAATAAGGTTTCCAAAGAATTCTTGAATCTCATGTATGGCTTTGGATTTTTAGTAGATGGAACAGATAGATAGTTTAGGTGTTTGGCTACATCTTACCGATCAATGTAATTTGCGTTGTAGCTATTGCTACTTACCACATGAACCTGTGGTGATGAAATTAGAAGTTGCAAAGGGTATTGTCAATAAAATTTTTGAGATGGCAATCAAATATAAGAGTAAAAATATTATTGTTAAGTATGCTGGTGGCGAACCACTTTATATGCTGGAGAGTCTTTTGGAAATAGACAAATATGTTAAAGAACTATCAGAAAAACATTCAATAGCATATCAAGGGTACATACTCACTAACGGAACGATGTTGATAGTAGATACAATAATAGCAATAAAAGAAGCAAATATTGCTCTAACTATTTCAATAGATGGAATGGGTGAATATAACAAGCAAAGATTATACAAAACTCGTAAAGAAACATTTGAAGATGTCAAAAGAAATATTGAGCTGTCAATTGCTAACAAACTTTATCCTAATATCAATATTGTTGTAGGTGAGTATAATATTGAAGGTCTACCTGATTTTACGCACTGGCTACTAGATAACAAATTACAATTTGCATTTAATCTAGTAAGAAATCATCAATATAGTAAAGAATCAATAATATTTGAGGAAGAAAAAATCATCAATGGACTTCTGAAAGCTTTTGAAATAATCAAATCTAATCTTCCAGATTATCCCCTCATAAGTCATATTGCAGATAAGATGAATCCAAATTTTGCACATAATTATACTTGTGGTGCAGGAAATAATTATTTAGTTTTCAATCCAAAAGGGGAAATATCAAAATGTCATATGGAACTCAACAAAACTGTTTCAAGCTACCTGAACAGTGATCCTATTGCTGATATTAGAGAAGATAGAATATTTGTTAGAAGCTATGATATTGAAACAATAGATGAATGTAAGGAGTGCGAAATAAGATATTTTTGTACGGCAGGATGCCCTGTAGAAACATATCAGAAAACAGGTCAATACAATAAAAAATCACCTAATTGCAATATATATAAAGGAATTTTTGACGAACTCCTTATTTTGGAAGCATTGAGAATGATGAAATAGAATTTCTATTTAAGATGATAGAAAGTTAGTGTCAAAATGTAGCTTAAAAGTCATTTTACAAATCTATACTGTATCTTTTGGAATACTTCTTCATCTAGTATAAGTTCAACACTTTGCCCATAGTTTGTCGATATCCTCATAAGCTTGATGGAGAAGAGTACTTCGCCCTCAAGCTCCTCGACTACGAAGCGAGCTCCAATATCGGCTCATGGCAGTGGGGTGCCAGCACGGGAGCGGACAGTGTGCCGTACTTCCGCGTGTTCAACCCCTATACCCAGAGCGAAAAGTTCGACAAAGAGGCGAAGTTCATCAAGAGCATCATCCCAGAACTGGCAGATATCGATCCCAGACTCATCCACCGCGAGAACGGCGTGCAGAGCAATATCTTCATCGATTATCCGTCGCAGCTGGTCGATATCAGGAGCTCGAGGGTCGAGGCGATCGAGAGGTTCAAACATGTGTAGATACCCGCATTCACGAGGATGACAATGGGCGTCATTCCCGTGAAAACGGGAATCTCCACGAGTTGCAGCTTTTGAAGATCCCCGGGTCAAGCCCGAGGATGACGAAATATGGATATTCTGACCAACTGCCACGATCTGTCTACAAACCAACCCCAAAATCCAATATACTGACAAAAAAAGAAGGCATACGATGGATTCACTCGACATTGCGGTTGTCGGCAGCGGTATAGGCGGTTCACTGATCGCTTCGGTCAACAAACACCGTGATCTTCTCCTCTTCGAACAGGATCGCAATGTCGGTGGGTGTGCGAGTACTTTCAAACGCCACGGCAGCTATTTCAATACCGGTGCGACCACCTTCGTGGGGTATGAGGAGGGGCATGTCACCAGGGGGCTGTTTGACAGGGCAGGTGTAGAACCCGATATCAAGAAGAGTGGTATCGCCATGAGGGTCGTACAGAATGGCAAAGAGCTCGACAGGTACCAGGAGCTCGACCGATTCCTCGAAGCGCTGGAGTTGGTCCATCCCCACCCCGGCAACAGGCTCTTCTGGAGCACACTAAGGGCTATAGACGAGGAGTTCTGGCGCATCGATGCCCACTACTTCGCCAAACACTCGGTCGGCAACTACTTCAGAACCGCTCTGTTCGCTTCCCGTCTTTTCGGGATATACGGCATGAAGCTCTTCCGCAGTGCGCGAAGCTTCATCGACGAGGTGCTGTGCGATATCGACGGAGAGTACAGGAAGTTCATCAACGCGCAGCTGCTGATCACCGTGCAGTCGCACTATGAAGATATCTCCCTCCTTACACTCGCTATCGCTCTCTGCTATCCGTTCCACGAGACCTATTATGCCAACGGTGGTATGGGGGCGCTCATCGAGGAGGTGCTGCGGGGTGTGGAAGTGCACCGGGGCGAGCAGGTACTCTCTATCGCACGAGAGGATGACCGCTACCTCCTCACCACGACGCATGACCGCTATGAGAGCTGCAATATCATCCTCAACAGCTCCATCTACCAGAGCTCCCATCTCTTCGTCGACCGGGATATCAGACGCTACTACGAGGGGTTCGAGCTCAGCGACCAGAGCGCCTTTGTGATCTATATGAAACTCTCCGTGATGCCGAAGCTCCACCATCACTACCAGATCATCTGTGATGAGACGATCCCCAATACCATCTCTGACTCCTTCTTCGTCTCGTTCAGCGACATCGGGGATGAGAAGCTCTCACGCGGAGGACTCAGCGTGACGATCTCCACCCATACCAAAGCGCTCTACTGGAGAAATCTCTCCAAAGAGGAGTATGAGATCAGGCGAAGTGAGACCGAGGGGTACATCGTCGCAAAGTTCCTGGAATACTTCAGTGCTATAGAGCGCAGCGATATCAAAGACCTTTTCAATGCCACCTCGGTGACCTTCCGGAGATATCTCGGCAGGTACAACTGTGGAGGGAAGCTCGTCGATATCGGGAATATACTTCAGACTCCATCGAACAATACTCCCTTCAAAGGGCTCTACCATGTCGGCGACAGTGTCTATGCCGGGCAGGGGTGGCCGGGGATATCGATCGGGGTGGTGCAGCTTGACCGATTGCTTGGAGAGTAAGGTGCTGGCGTCCCAAAAACTATACCATGTTCCAAAAGTGAGTGTGACAAGCCATGCGTTCAACCCATGCAATGGGGAAAAGCGTTCGCATAGTGCAGGAACACACACTTTTGGAACGGGTTTTTAGAGGCGCCCTTATGGTATCATTACAGAAAAGGGGAGCGATGGACAGCGTAGAACTCAGGATTTCGCCGAAGGACTGGCTCTATATCGTCATCATAGGTGCGCTCTTCGGGCTGCTGATCTCGCTCTTTTTCTATTTCCCCGATCCCGCACTGCGCATACCCTCGACGATACTCTTCAGCGTGTTCGTCTCTATATGCATCTCGCTCTTTTCGGTCGTGCTCATCACGATCTCCAACAACCTGATACTTCCCCGTGTCAACAAACGCTTCTGGTACCTGGTGAGCTTCGTCTTCTCGTTCCTCTCGGGTGCGCTCGGGTTTCTGAGCGGGTTTGTAGTGTTCCGTGGTATGGAGATCCCTATCGTGGGACTCGTCGCCCCCTATACCCTCCCTATCGCTGCTACTATCGGGCTGATGACCTTCCTCGTCGGGGTGATCCTCCATCAGTTCATCTCGATGAAGTACAGGCACGAATCGATCAAAACGGAGAAGCTCACAGCACAGATCAAGGCGCTGGAGAACGAGCTGAGCCCCCATTTCCTCTTCAATACCCTCAACTCCATCTCCGAGCTCATCTACACCGACCAGCGCAAGGCGGAGGATACGGTGCTCTCACTCTCGAAATTCCTCAGGAACGCCCTCGATCAGAAAGAGAGTCTTGTCTCTCTGGGGGAGGAGCTGGAGATGCTGCGCACCTATGTCGATATCGAGAATGTCCGTTTCGGTGACAGGATCAGGCTCCATATCGATATCGATCCTGAAGCTCTCGGGATCAAAGTGCCCAAGTTCTCCATCCAGCTTCTCGTGGAGAACGGGATCAAACACGGCTACATCGGGGATAAACTGAACTTCTGGATCAGCTGTGCCGATGGTGTCATCACAGTAGCAAATGACGGCAAAAAGTGCACTAAAGTGATATTCGGTACGGGGCTGTCGAACCTGCGTGACAGACTCAAACTACTCGATATCGGTCGGCTGGAGTATGATACGGAAGATAGGATGAGATTTATGATCAAACTGGGAGAGAAAGAATGAAGATACTGGCTGTAGATGACGAAACACTGGCGCTCAGCCGCCTGGTGAGACTCCTCGGGGAGCTCGGCTATACTGATGTGGCTACGGCGAACGACCCCATAGAGGCGCTTACGATGGCAGCGAAGGAGCGATACGATCTCTACCTGCTCGATATCTCCATGCCCGGCATGAGCGGACTGGAGCTCGCCGACAGATTGCTGCAGATAGACTCCGGCAGTTTCGTGATATTCCAGACCGCCTACAGTGAGTACGCCCTCGAGGCATTCGGCAGCGGGGGGATAGACTACCTCCTCAAGCCCGTCGACAGACCGAGCCTCCAGAAGAGCCTCGCAAGGGTCGAAGGCTACCTCCGCACCGTCCCCGAAGAGGGCAAAAAGCTCCTCGGCAAGAGCGGCAGCAGTATCTACCTCGTAGAGCCCGACGATATCTTCTACATACGGGCCGATCTCGATGAGGTGATCGTCCGCATCAAAGAGACCGATGTCTACCTCAAGCGCAAGATCAGCGACCTCGAGGAGCTCCTGCATGGGCGGAACTTCTTCCGTATCCACCGCTCCATCATCGTCAATGTCGACAGGATCAGGTCGATGGAGAGCGTCGAACAGTCGAAGCTGAGGATCAGTTTCGTCGGGATCGATTCGACCGTGACGAGCTCCAAGGACGGAGCAAAGGATTTTCGGGAGTATCTGGAGAGATGGAGTTTGTAGTATTATTTCATCTCCTGTAGGTCGGGGTGCTTGACCCCGACACTTACACTGCAAACAGAATGGTTGCCATATTGGTATTAATTGTCGGGGTCAAGCACCCCGACCTACGCTACCAAGCATTATTCTTTTCTATTCCATCTAACCAACCGACAAAAACCCCCTACAAAACATTTCCATTCTCCGATAAACTGCCTTTATATCTTCGATCAAAGGGAGCTTATGAAAGTTGTATTGACCATAGCGGGGAGCGACAGCAGCGGGGGTGCGGGTATCCAGGCAGATATCAAGACATTTGAGGCGTTCGGGGTGTTCGGGTGCAGCGTCCTCACCGTCCTCACGACGCAGAATACCGAAGGGGTGAGGGATATCTACCCGCTCGAACCGGGCTTCATCCGTGCGCAGCTTGAAGCGGTCTTTGACGACTTCGATATCGCTGCTGTCAAGATCGGGATGCTCTACTCCGAGGAGATCATCGATACCGTTGCAGACTTCCTCGAAGAGAGGGGAGAGGATATCCCCGTGGTCTTCGATCCTGTCTTTGTCTCCAAGGCGGGCTCGAAACTGCTCAGTGATGATGCCAGGGAGGCTATGCAACGGCTCTTCGCTCTCTCTGTCGTAGCGACGCCGAATCTCTATGAGGCCAATGAACTCCTGGGGTATGAGTTCGCGCACACGGCGAGCCTGGAGCGTATCTTTTCCCTGCCATGCTCTGTCGTGGTCAAAAACCATCTCGTAGAGCGTGAGGGGAGGGCGCTCAGCGTCGATATCCTCTACCGTGGGCGCGAGAAAAATGTGTTCGACGCTCCATACATCGATACGACGAGTACCCACGGTACGGGCTGCAGCTTCTCCAGCGCCATCGCTGCCAATCTCGCGCTGGGGAGGGGTCTCGAAGAGAGTATCGGGAGAGCCAAGCGATTCGTCTATGAAGCTATCAAAGCCGCGCCACAGATCGGTCATGGCGCAGGTCCGATAGCCCACCGTAGAGGAGGGGAACTATGCCAGTAAAATTGAACCGCGACTAAAGCTCCTCATGGTCTATCTCGAAGTGGTATTCCCCGAAGTTCCTCTCTACCATCGCCTCGATCTTCTCCCTGTACTGGGCTGCACTGCGGCTGTCTGGTGAGAGGTAGACGAAGGCGATATCACCCTCTTTGGCATATTCGCCGCTGATATCGAGTATCGATACATTGAACGATTTGAGCTTCTCCTTGATGGAGTTGAGCACCGCTCTTCGGCCTTTGAGCGAAGAGACCTCGGGGAGTTCGATATGGATGTTACAGTTGGATAGTGTCATATGTTTGTGTAGTAGTGTTGGGATGGAAGCATTTTAGTGTTTTTCACCTTTAGTCCTATTGCTGTCGAGGTACACGATCTCGCTCATGATGGGGAGATGATCCGATCCGAGTGATCGTGCCACATGGATCGAACGCGCCGCAAGTTCTGAAGAGAGAAGGATATGGTCGATAGGGAGCATCATGTGCCGGATTCCGAGATTGAGCGAGAAGCGAAGGCCGGGGATGATTGCCGTGCGGGTATGGCGCATGATCACGGCGAGGCTGTCGCTCCATGAGGCGGCATTGAAATCCCCTGCGACTATCATCGGTGCACGGATCGCATCGAAGTATTCTTTGAGATAGCCGACCTGACCGGGCTGCCCATAGGGGAACGGCCAGTAGAGATGTACCGATGCCACGCTGATCTCTTTCCCGTTGACCATGACCCGCTGCCATAGAAGCCCTTGTTTTTCTATACATCTCCCCTCGCCGTTGAACGGGTATCGGGAGAGGATCGCCACACCGCCGACCGTAGCGAACTTGCAATAGCTCTGGTAGGGGTATCGCTCTGCGAGGGTCTCGAGGTAGCTGCGATGCTTCTGCGTCACCTCCTGGAGGGTCACGATATCGATCTCTTTTTCACTGAGATAGCTGCCGAGCTTGTCGATGTGGGCGTTGCGGAAATTGAGATTGAACTGGAGGAATCGAATGGGTGCTCCCTGTAGCGTCTCATCGGCAGGATACGGACGGCTGAGGCGATAGAGATCGAGTGAACAGCACAGTATCAAGAAGATCACGAGATACTTTGCCCTGATACTTCCGACAACAAATACGGCGATCTGAAGCATGATGGATATAATGAGCAGATGGAAACGGAAGTGTCCAACAGAGTCAAAGAGAGGGTGTACGAAACCGAGATATCCGGCACCGATCGCCCCAAGCGTCATAGTCAGTGTAAAATAGAGAAAATTGCGGAGTAGTTTCATCGATCACCGTTTTTGCTGATTATAGCAAAAATATTTCCAAGTAACTCCTTTTTAGTAAAACTGGCTACAATAGCAAAATAATCAGATTACAAAAGGGGCTTCTATGACAAATGCCGAAAAACTCAAAAACCTTCTCGAACTGGAAGTCATTCCCGATCTTGAGGTCGCTATCGATGAGCTCTTCGAAGCGATCGACAAGGCCAAAAAAGCCTCACCTGAGGACAAAGCCGATCTTGAAGAGCTACGCGAAATGAGGACTGAGTGTTTCGCAATGCTCGACGAGCTTTCACGAAACGAAATGGAAGAAGACGAGATCGACGAGATACTCGAAGAGCTGATGGAGCTCAAGACAGAGGAGTAGGGTGCGCCTGGGCGCATCTGTCAGTGTATCGCTATGATAGCCCGATACAATTTTCTCGGATTCCTCTCATTCCTCCTCACACTTTTTGCATTGCTGCTGGCATATTCGGTATATCTTTTCATCATCGGGATGTTTTTCGCTGCACTTGCCCTCATCAGCGCCCACTATGCGAGGAAAACGATCATAGTGAAGATTTCACAGGTATTCAGTACGATCATACTGGTACTCGGTACGACCGTTATTATGGTGGCGACATTCGGGTAGGTAACTCCGTGGTATTGGAGTCTGTTGATTCATTGAGCAGGTTACCGCTCATGTCATAGGTGTAGGTCGTGCCGCCTTGTTTGGTGAGTCTGTCGTTGTTATCGTACTGATACTCTGTCGTGACTCCAGAGATGATCGACTCTATATGGTTGCTGACACTGTCATAGGTATACTCTGCGCTATAGTCACCGTTCCTGGTATCAGTGATACTCTCTGTGAGGAGTCTGCCCAGTTTGTCATAGGTGTAGGTTGATGTTTTACTATTCTCTGCGACCTTGAGGCGTTTGCCTGTGGGGCTGAGGGTGTAAGCGAACGAAGCGAGGTTCTTGCCATTGGCGTTTTGGTGGATGAGGGTGAGTTATCATTATCACCCGACCCCTTTTCTGCGACCCCTTTTCTGCCAAACCTTAATTAGACTACATACCGCCAATAGGCATCATGAAACTGGAGTTTTGTGATGCATAAAGATTATTTTATCGTAATGTGTTTTGTGGTTTTATATTCTTGAATCATTTGATTGGTAGACTCTTGCATCTCAATAATATTTCGCATCTCCATGATCAGTTTTGAGTTTGTTACACTATGAGGATGGATAAAAAGAAAAATAAAAGCCAAAAATATAAATGTCAGTATGAGATAGAAAAATATCAAAAATGTTTTGATGCTTTCGATAAATTTCCAATGCAAGATCATGGAACCTACTAGATAGATAAAACTCCATAAGAGCACGATGATTAATGGCATAAAAATTACAAGTACAAGTAATGCATGGTATATGTCACAGTCTGCTAAATATAGCCATGGAACGGGACCAAAATAAAAGAGAATAAGTAAATCAACAATAAGGGCAAGATACTCCATCCATAAGATTTTATCTATCTTAGAAATGTCAAAAAATTTTCGATCCATGCGTACCACCCATAAAAATCCCAATAGATTATATAACCAAGCGAATACCACCAAAAGATAAGCGGTAGTGTCGCCATCAAATAGTAGATATTCGTTGTCTCTATAAATCTCCAAATGCCTAGAATGCAAAGTATTATTAAACTGATAGAGACCAATACAAAAAGTGTATTGACACAGTCAAAAACTATCAATACCATAATCAATACGAAAGCATTGATTAGGTAGAAGTGGCTTCTTTTCCAAATAGCCTGATGAAGCGTAAAGAGAGTCATCAATGTATATGGGACAAACCATATCATCTCTCCCTCAAAAATTAAATAGATTAGTAACAGCGTAGTAATAACAGCTTGTTTATGCGTTGCTTTTTGAGAAAACTTATAGAGCCAAACCAGCATAGCAATAAAAGAGAGAGGTACAAGAACATATATAAAAAAGTAGAACCCCATCCAGCCTATAGTCATATAGATATTATCACTCATTGCATAAAGCGGTAAAGAGATGGCTAGTATAAGCAAAATACTCTTGTGTATCATCTATAACTCTCCCATCTGTAGTAAAACTTTACGAATATCTTTACGAATGGCAAAGGTGTCATAGTAGTGATAGTTTTTATTGATTATAAATTTTTTGAGATAGGCTATCTCTTTTGTACTGAGCTCAGATGGTTGCATAAGTTTAAGTTTTATAGATTCTGCATAAGCTTGCTTGGTAAGAAAGTCTTGATCTGAGCGTAGGTAGATATTGGGAAGTAAAAAAAGTTTCACTTCTGTATGTATATAAGCCTCTAAAAGCGAAATGGTATCTATTGAATAACGCCGTGTAGATGAGTGTGGCTTTGCTCCGTTTTGTAGTAAAAAATTTATAATTTTTGGATTGTCGTAGTATTCTACAATGGGTAGTTTTGGCTCTTTATCATTTACGATCTTTTTGCCATAGTATTGAATAAAGAGCTTCATCGCTTCGATATCAGAAGTATGAAGTAGTGGATTTTTAAGCTTAACACCATCTTTTAAAAACTGCTCAATAGTCTCAATATCTTTTGTGGAGTATCGCTTTCGATGTCTCTCTAAATAGTACAGAAAATCATTCAAATATTTGTCATTTTCTTTGCTAATGTCACCAGCTTGAAGCTTTTGTTGATAGGTAATATATTGAAGTTGATTGCCATGATAGGCTCTATAGAGAGAGGGGAATGCAATGGTGGTGTAATTGAAATCTTTTGGATAGCGAACATCTCCTTTATCAAAGAAACCATAAAAAAATAGATAAGTAAGAGAAGAGAGGATAAAAACAACAGTAATCCCGATAAAAGTTAAAAGATTTTTTTTCATGATACTCCCTACCTAAGATTATACCAAAAAAAATAATATATAATTATTTTGTCTGGTTCCCATCGTCCCTCGATGGGAGCGAGGTAACGGCTCTTTGCAACTCTCCAATCTGAACGGCGGCGATGCGGTAGAGGAAGGGTTCCAGTGGGGTATAGGAGTGAGCTACACAGTAACTAAGCATATATCCATTACAGCCGATTATGTCCGGCTCTATGACGATACGGGGTTCGACTATACGGCTACGGCGGACGATGTGAGCGCAGAGTCGTTCAATATCGGTCTTGTCTACAGATTCTAGGAGAAAACGATGAAAAGTATAAAACGATCATGGATACTGGCTTTATCGATAGTGACGGTGTTCGCTCTGAGCGGATGCGGCGGCGGCACGGAGGGGGATGGATCGACTCACGGATTTGTCGGCAGTGATGCCAATACAACACCGCCTGAAGGCAACGATTCCATAGAGTCAAGTGTACCGGTACTGGGAACTGTGACGATCACGATACCGGAAAATATCAAGGTAGGGGATATAGCAGGACAGGTACCGGTGACTACAGAGGGATCCTCACCTGTCACAGGATATATCCTCAGCGGCGATACGGAGTACTTCGAGGTAGATGAAGATGGCAATATCATCGTCATCAAAGAGTTCGATTACGAAACGCAGAGCAGCTACACCATCACCGTCATAGCCGTGAACACGGCAGGAGAGAGCCAGCCTGTCACTATCACTATACAGATAGGCGATATAGCGGATACTCCTCCTGTGCTTGCAGATACCAACCTCTCTATAGTAGAGAACTCTGCTGTAGGTTCGGTAGTAGACAGTGTCACGGTGACCAGCAGCGGCGATACCCCTATCGTATCATACGAGCTCAATGATACGACAAACTTCGCTATCGATGGAAACGGAGAGATCACTACTAAAGTTCCACTTGACTTTGAAACAGTGGCGAGTTATACGGTAGAGGCTCATGCGACCAATAGTGCGGGGGATAGCAATACGGTGACGGTGAATATCACTATTACCAATGTCGCAGAAGTAGTTCCGACACTCAGCGACTTTAACGGCTCGATCATGGAAAACTCACCTGAGGGAAGTGTCGTTGGTACGATTACGATCATTGAGAATGGTGATGATGCTCCATCGAGTATCACACTGAGCGGTACGGGTCATGAGAACTTCACTGTAGCATCTGATGGAGAGATCACCGTAGCCGGCGGTGCAAACCTAGATCACGAAGGGACGGCAGAGTACAACCTCACGGCGGTCGCTGCCAATGCAGCAGGCGAAAGTGCGAGCGTCACCGTGACCATCACCATCACCAATGTCACAGAAGTAGTTCCGACACTCAGCGACTTTAACGGCTCGATCATGGAGAACTCACCTGAGGGAAGTGTCGTCGGTACGATCACGATCACAGAGAACGGGGATGATGCTCCATCGAGTATCACACTGAGCGGTACGGGTCATGAGAACTTCACCGTAGCGACAAACGGCACCATCACCGTAGCCAGCGGCGCAAACCTGGATCACGAAGGGACGGCAGAGTACAACCTCACAGCAGTCGCTGCCAATGCAGCAGGGAACAGCAATAGTGTCAAGGTAGATATAACGGTGAGCGATCTTCCTCTGCTTAATATCGCCAAGCTCACTGCCTCTGATGGCGCGGCTGGTGATATATTCGGATACTCTGTCGCTATCAGCGGCGATACGATCGCGGTGGGGGCATATTACGATGATGACAAAGGGAATGAAAGCGGCTCAGTCTATATCTACAGGCCTGACGGGAGCGGCTGGTATACCGAGACCAAGCTCACTGCCTCTGACGGCGCGGCGTATGACTATTTCGGAGTCTCTGTCGCCATCAGCGGCGATACGATCGTGGTGGGGGCATACTACGATGATGACAAAGGGGGTGATAGCGGTTCGGTCTATGTCTATCAGTCTGACGGGAGCGGCGGGTATAAAGAGGCCAAGCTCACTGCCTCCGACGGCACGACGGGTGACTATTTCGGACGCTCTGTCGCTATCAGCGGCGATACGATCGTGGTGGGGGCATCCTACGATGATGACAAAGATAGCGGCTCGGTCTATATCTACCGGCCTGACGGGAGCGGCGGGTATACCGAGACCAAGCTCACTGCCTCTGACGGCGCGGCGTATGACTATTTCGGACGCTCTGTCGCTATCAGCGGCGATACGATCGTGGTGGGGGCATCCTACGATGATGACAAAGGAAGTTATAGCGGCTCGGTCTATATCTATCAGCCAGACGGGAGCGGTGGGTATAAAGAGACCAAGCTCACTGCCTCTGACGGCGAGTCGGGTGATTATTTCGGATACTCCATCAGTATCAGCGGCGATACGATCGTGGTGGGGGCATACGGTGATGATGACAAAGGGAGTGATAGCGGCTCGGTCTATATTTATCAGCCAGACGGGAGCGGTGGGTATAAAGAGACCAAGCTCACTGCCTCTGACGGCGCGGCGGGTGACTATTTCGGAACCTCTGTCGCCATCAGCGGCGATACGATCGTGGTGGGGGCATACCAGGATGATGACAAAGGGAGCAGTAGCGGCTCGGTATATATCTACCGGCCTGACGGGAGCGGTGGGTATACCCAGACCAAGCTCACTGCCTCTGACGGCGAGTCGGGTGATTATTTCGGATACTCCATCAGTATCAGCGGCGATACGATCGTGGTGGGGGCATACGGTGATGATGACAAAAAGACTGACATTGGTTCAGTCTATATTTATGATCTTGAAGCGGAGCTTCGCCCCTATCTGATCAACTATAGCGCATATGAATCGATCGATGAGAATACCCTGCTGGTCAAAGACTACTTCAGTGACTCTCTCAATGGCACACCCATCTTTTATTCGATCAGTGGTGGTGCAGATGGAGGATACTTCACCATTGGCAGTGAGGGCGTTCTGAGCTTCGATACAGCTCCGGACTACGAGAATCCGCAGGATGCTGATATGGATAATATCTACGAGGTAGAGGTGAGCGTAGAGGATCAGAGTGGAGTAGTAGAGAGCTACTCACTCTCGGTCGAGGTAAAAGATACATGGTTTGATGAAATAAATAAGCTCACTGCCTCTGACGGTGCGACGGATGATCGATTCGGACGCTCTGTCGCTATCAGCGGCGATACGATCGTTGTGGGGGCATACTACGATGATGACAAAGGGAGCAATAGCGGCTCGGTCTATATCTACCGGCCTGACGGGAGCGGCGGGTATACCGAGACCAAGCTCACTGCCTCTGACGGCG
>QKDN01000028.1 GCA_003252535.1 Campylobacterota bacterium
GTGAAATTTCACGGAATGGATAAAGAGAACTTCAATTTACATCTTAAAGAGTGCGAGTTCAGGTTCAATAATAGAGGTGAAGATTTGTATAAACTGCTACTCAGAATCTTCAGGAATGAACCTCTAAACTAGTCAAGCCCCATTAATAATATAGAAGTTCCAATTACAAAAAGAGAAATAGAAAATGCAGTAGATGATGTTGTTGGTTCATATCATACGGTCATGCTGGAAGGGATAGATAATTCAGACTTAATAACATTACTGAAACTTGCAGCGAAAGTAAAACAAAATAATGACTAATGAACAGGCTGTTATGATTGCAGAAAAGCAGAGTGAAACTTTAAAACAAAAATACATTAGTTATATAACCCCAATAGTATTACGAATTCATAATACAGGTGAATTACCAACATTGAAAGAACTGCTTAAATGTCAGCAATTAGGGAATGAATATTTTAATTATGTTGAAAGTTTTGTAGGTACAAGTGGGCTTTTGGGAGCACATGCAAATGGTAAATGGGTGACCGGATTTGCTGAAACATGCCACAGTATTTTAGAAGCGTATGTCGAACATATGAAGTTTTTAAGAGCTTATTCTAATATACTTGATAACTCAATTATCAAACCGAATGATAATGCTTATGCCAATATGCAAAGAATGACTAAAGAGTATTTACAAAAAAAACAGTGGGAATCATTGGAGCAAGTTTTTATTGCCAATACTTTACCTGTTACAGGTTTCAATTATCAAGGAGCAAACGATATGACTACAACACCAAAATGGCAATTAATTGCAGGATTAATTATAGGAACTATTTTTGCAATTGTTATTCTGATATTAGCTGTTTTGATTCCAAGCCCTACACCATCTCAAATGTTCATTTTTAGAGGTGTGTTTGCAATTGCTTTAGCTGCTATTGCAGCAATTATTCCAGGATTATTAGATGTACAATCAAGATTTAATAAATTTTCTATTCGAGCTACAGGAGCTATTGCAGTTTTTGTAATAGTATGGTTTATGAATCCTCCAGCTTTGATCGGGAACTAAATTACTTAATAAAAACTTTCGCCTCGTTCCCATCGTCTCTCGATGGGAACGCATATGAGAATTGCAGCGTATAACTGTATCAACCTGCAAGCATTCACTTCCAACTAACATTCGATTGTGAGTCTACTAAACTTCAAATCGAAGTATGCATGCCCAAGCTGAGCTTGGGCACGAGGTAAAACTTTTTATTAATCAAGGGTGGATACAATCCACTAAGTGGTACAGCATGAATGAGAGTCATGTTGATTTTTGAAACAAATGATGGATTTCATCAACCCTACAAGACAGGCAACTCCACTTCTCAAGCCACACTATCTGCTCCTGTGTATCGGGCACGGATGTACCGCGGCAGCGGGTTATATCGTCGAATATCTCTCGGACAGGTCTCTGGTGGATACGGCTCAAGAGAGCGGCGGCGATGAGAGAGCTCCTACCGATCCCCTGCCTGCAATGGATGAGGATGTTTTGCCCACGGACAAGCTCCAGGGTCAGTCTGTCGACCAATGGAGTGAAGGAATGATGGGAGCCGGGAACATTGCGATCTTCGATCGGATAGGATAGATATCGGATACCGTGGAGAGTGCAATAGTACTCCTCCCGCTCCAAATGCAGTTCACTGTTCTCAGAAGCAATCAAAGCCGAGACGACGATGTCGATACCCTGCGTTCGGAATGAGATGATCTCATCTTCGAGCCAGTCGTCACCTCTGGGTCTGGGTGTAATAGCCAATTGACCATGATGTTTGAGCTCATGTAAGAAAAATATTTTTGTCATAGATTATATTTATGATAATGAAGATTTTGTGATTGAAAAAAGAAGTGGCGCGGCGGACGGGGCTCGAACCCGCGACCCCCTGCGTGACAGGCAGGTATTCTAACCAACTGAACTACCGCCGCACCGTTAAAAGTGTCACTGTTTCAGCTTTTTTCGTCTGCTGAGGACGTTGTATACGTGGTGGTCGCTACAAGACTCGAACTTGTGACATCTACCTTGTAAGGGTAGCGCTCTACCAACTGAGCTAAGCGACCTTTTTGACCTGTGTCAATGGCGACCCTTAGAGGATTTGAACCTCTGTATCTGTGCGGAAAACACAGCATCCTTGGCCACTAGATGAAAGGGTCATCTAGCCCATTAAGTCATATAGATAATGGTGATCCATCATGGACTCGAACCATGGGCCCATTCATTAAAAGTGAATTGCTCTACCAACTGAGCTAATGGATCAAAGTGGCGCGGCGGACGGGGCTCGAACCCGCGACCCCCTGCGTGACAGGCAGGTATTCTAACCAACTGAACTACCGCCGCACCGAAAATGTCATGGTGGTCGCTACAAGACTCGAACTTGTGACATCTACCTTGTAAGGGTAGCGCTCTACCAACTGAGCTAAGCGACCTGATGTTTAAAGCAACAAAGTTGCGTGAGCTGTCTGCTGAAGACTGCTTTGGTGGTGATCCATCATGGACTCGAACCATGGGCCCATTCATTAAAAGTGAATTGCTCTACCAACTGAGCTAATGGATCACACTCACTGTTGAGTTTTTCAACAAGTGGACGGAATTATAGCTTATCACAGCTTGAAAGTCAAGAGTTTTTTGAAAAAAATGGAAAATTTCTCAGAACAGCTCTTCCCGAACCATTTTCAAAGCCTCGAGAGTCGACTGCTCCTGCACCTCTCCCCTCTCCCCGGCGAAGAGAAAATGCTCCACTTTTTTCCCCTTTGGAGTGGCTACCCCTATATAGACCGTCCCCACCGGTTTGGTCGGCGTGCCGCCAGTGGGGCCGGCGATACCGCTGACGGCTATGGCGACATCGGCCTGTGCCATCTCCAGGATACCGTCGAGCATCTCCCCCACGCATTGGCTGCTCACTGCGCCGTATGTTTCGAGCGTATCGTCGGAGACCCCCAGCCACCTGTGCTTGATCTCGTTGGAGTAGGTGACGCACGAGCCGTTGACGACCGCCGAGGCTCCGGAGATAGCAGTGAAAGCCGCCGCGATCCGCCCGCCCGTGCAGCTCTCGGCGAAAGTGATGGAGTAGCCGCGCTCCACGAGAGTATCGATGATGTTTTGAGTCAATTGTTCTTTGTTCATGGAGAGTATTTTAGCATGGCAACTTTTAATATCGCCCCTTCCAAACCGACTTCAAATAGAGTTTTCGCTATACTCACGCCAATATATAGTAGAGAAGGTTAAAACAATTATGGATTATAAAGATACACTGTTGCTTCCCAAGACCGATTTCCCGATGAGGGGGAATCTCCCTGCCAACGAGCCGCTGCGCTACAAGAAGTGGTTTGAGAGCGATGTCTACGGACAGATGAAGACTAAAAGAGAGGGCGCCGAGCTCTTCACTCTCCACGACGGCCCACCGTACGCCAACGGAGAGATCCACATCGGTCACGCGCTCAACAAGATCCTCAAAGATATCATCCTCAAGTACAACTACTTCCAGGGCAAAGGTGTCCGTATGACCCCGGGCTGGGACTGCCACGGCCTCCCTATCGAGCAGAAGGTAGAGGAGAAGATCGGCAAGGAGAAAAAAGAGGCGATGCCCACCGCGCAGTTCCGCCAGCTCTGCCGTGACCATGCCGACAAGTTCATCAACATCCAGAGAGACGGCTTCAAATCGCTCGGCTGTATCGCCGACTGGGACAACCCCTACATCACGATGGACTTCAAGTTCGAGGCGAATATCTACAGAACCCTCTGCGAAGTAGCCAGAAAAGGGCTCCTCGTCGAGAGACACAAGCCGATCTTCTGGTCATGGGCGGCGCAGACGGCGCTCGCAGATGCAGAAGTGGAGTACGAGAACAAAGAGGACTACTCCATCTATGTCCACTTCGAGCTCAGTGACCTCGCCAAGGAGAAGCTCGGCGTCGAAGGGAAAGCGGGCGTCGTGATCTGGACGACCACACCGTGGACACTCCCTGCCAACACAGGTATCGCCCTCAACCCAGAGGAGATGTATGTACTCACAACAGATGGGCATATCGTAGCCGAGGCGAGATACGACACGATGATCGCCGAGGGTGTCGTGAGCGGTCACTCGTCTCGCAAGCTCACCGCGACCGAGATGGAGCACCTCCTAGCCATCAACCCGCTCAACGGCCGCACTTCCCACATCGTACTGGGCGACCATGTCACGATGGACGGCGGTACGGGGTGTGTCCATACCGCTCCGGGACACGGTGAGGACGACTACCGCGTAGGTCTCAAGTACGGTCTTGAAGTGGTCATGCCGGTCG
This sequence comes from Campylobacterota bacterium, assembly GCA_003252535.1. GTDB lineage: Bacteria > Campylobacterota > Campylobacteria > Campylobacterales > Sulfurovaceae > SZUA-451. The sequence goes on from QKDN01000028.1 coordinate 4,294, forward strand.
ATGAGAGAGGGTGCTACGACGAGTCTGTCGTGGGGCTCCACCTTCTCCCGAACCCAGGAGAGTTCGTCGGGATGCATATCTTCAAAGCGAACGAACCGATCCTCGAGCTCCTCGGCGAAAATCTGCTCAAAGTCAGCAAGTTCGTCCACTCCTACCCGCACTGCTGGAGGACGAAGAAGCCGCTGATCTACAGGGCGACCAACCAGTGGTTCATCGCGATGGACGAGAACCTCGAGGGTGAGGAGAAGAACCTCCGTGAGATCGCGGTCGATGCGATCGAAGGTGTGGAGTTCCACCCTGCCAGCTCGCGCAACAGGCTCCGCCCAATGATCGAGGGGAGACCCGACTGGTGTATCTCGCGCCAGAGATCGTGGGGGGTTCCTATCGCGTTCTTCCGCCACAAGTCGACCAAGAAGGTGATCCTCGATGAGAAGGTGCTCAACTTCGTCGCGATGATCTTCGACCAGTACGGCGCCGACGCATGGTACGACATGCCGATCGAGCAGCTCCTCTACCCGGGCTCAGGCTACCGGGCGGATGAGCTTGAGAAGATCAACGATATCCTCGATGTATGGTTCGACAGCGGTTCGACATGGAACTCTGTGATCAAGAGCCGCAACTACGACGCGGGCGAGTACCCTGCGAGCATCTACCTCGAAGGAAGCGACCAGCACAGGGGATGGTTCCAGTCGTCCCTGCTGCTCAGCGCAGCGGTCAACCATGTCGCACCGTACAAGATCATCCTCACCCACGGCTTCACCGTCGACGAAAAAGGCGAGAAGATGAGCAAATCCAAGGGGAATGTCGTCGCTCCGGATAAAGTGATCAAGGAGTTCGGCTCCGAGATACTCAGGCTGTGGGTAGCACTGAGCGACTACCAGGCAGACCTCAAGATATCGGACAATATCCTCAAGCAGACGGCTGAGCAGTACAGGAAGATGAGAAACACCTTCCGCTTCCTCCTCGCCAATGTCGACGACCTCGATGCTATCGTGGAGCCGGGTGCATACGGCGAGCTCGACCGCTGGATACTTGCCAAGGCGAAAGAGGTGCTCGGTGAGGTAAAAGAGCACTTCGACAGGTACGAATACCTCAGGGGCTTCTCGATCCTCAACCACTTCATCACCAACGAGCTGAGCGGTATCTATATGGATATCACCAAGGACAGGCTCTACTGTGATGCGAAGGAGAGTACGACCAGACGTGCGACCCAGTCGGCGATGGCGCTCATCTCCAAGAGTATGCTCGGCCTCATCGCCCCGGTACTCACCTACACGGCAGACGAGATACTCGACTACGCCCCTGCGATCTTCAAAGGGGACATGGAGAGCGTCTTCGACCTCGTCTACGAGGAGCTGCCTGATGTAGAAGCGAGCTTCGACGGCGAGCTGATGATAGAAGCGAGAGAGAAGTTCTCGGAGGCTATCGACAAGCTCAAGAAGGATAAGACCATCAAAGCGACCCTCGAGCTCGAGATCAGCGGCGATATCGATACCTTCCCGATCAAGTCGGCAAAAGACCTCGAAGACTGGTTCGTCATCTCCGCCCTCGCCACGAGCTCGACAGCTGAAACGCTTGCCAGCTTCACGGTAGAAGGAAAAACATTCTCGATCCACAAGGCATCCAAAGCCAAATGCCCGAGATGCTGGAGATTCGCTTCCGAGAACGAAGAGAGCCTCTGCCCAAGATGCGCCGGGGTACTCTAAATGTACGACCTCTCACAGCCCGTCCCCATCGAGGTGATCATTGGCTCCATCGCCTTCATCTTCGCACTTACGGGTGTCGGAGTGGGGCTCGTGGTCTACTACAAAAAGAAAATGCAATAATACGTCTCACCGGACGTTCCCATCTTCCGTGTTTCATAAATATCATCAAATAATAAATTATTGAAAACACTTATAAATTAATCCCCTCTTTGTGATCCATATCGAACTATTTACGCTATAATCAGGCAAAGGATCTGTCATGATGAGAAAAGAGATCAAATCACTCAAATGGCGATATTTTGCTGTCGCCTCCTTTGTCATCGCTATCTCTGTCATAATGCGTATATACTACGATGCCGTACACTACGATAAAATGCTGGAAGACAAGGTCAAAACCCTCGCAGAAAACATCATCCGGAACTTCGATCAGCAGATATATTTCCTCAACTACAAATACCATGCACTGAGCAGCTTCTACCAGAACCAGCGGCCAGACATCATACAGCTCGTGGCTGAAAAACGCAGAGAGAAGCTCTATGAAGCCCTGAAAGGGGATTATGAACTCTTCAGATCGATCGATCCCTACCTCTATGTCATGCATTTCCACGACACCAACACCACCACGATCCTCCGTATGCACAAATCCCAGAGCTATGGCGACTACCTCGGTGATGTCCGACCCATAATAGCCTATGTCAATCATACAGGCACCCCATCGAACGGCTTCGAGGCAGGCAAGAACGGTGTTTCCTACCGTGTTGCAACGCCGCTCTTCCTCGACGGGAAACAGGTCGGTGCACTGGAGTTCGGGACACGTCTTGACTACTTCATCCACAATCTCAAACAAAGCTTCGATATCCAGGCCCAGATCATGGTCAAAAGTGCAGCGCTCGGCGTGCTCCTCAAAAAAGGTCTGTACAAACACCAGGGTGCATACTCCCTGATCTATCAGGACGATTTTTTCAGGAACAGCACCGGAAGCCTCGATCCAACACAGAAGATGAAGGTCGTCAGACAAAATGCCAGGAGCTATCTGATACTCGGCAATCTTGATTTCAAAAGCTTTGACGGTCTGACGATAGCCAAGATCATCGTAGCCTCGGATATCACCTCTTTTGTCGGGGAGTACAGCAGAGCACTCGTACGGCTCAATATGCTCAATGTACTGATGCTCTTTGTCGCGCTGCTCATCCTCTATGTACTGATGAAACTCTACACCGATACGATCATCGAAAGTTTCAACAAGATCGACCAGCTCAACATCAAAGTACGGACCGATGGTCTGACCAAAGTCTATAACAAAGCATTTTTCGACAGTGCAATGCACGCCTTCATGCAAGGCGACAGGAAAGGTGCCATACTTTTCTTTGATATCGACCATTTCAAAGATATAAACGACACTTACGGCCATCTCACCGGTGACCAGGTACTCATACAGCTGGCTATGATCGCCAAGACCCACCTTCGGGGTGACGATATCCTGGCACGGTGGGGAGGGGAAGAGTTCATCATCCTCCTCATCGATACCGGTCTGAAGGATGCGATCTCCAAGGCGGACGAACTGCGCCGGAGGGTCGAAGAGAGTATCTTTGCCGAGAATATCCGCCTGACGATCAGCATAGGTGTCAGGGAAGTCGACAGAGAGATCACGGCAGGAGAACTTATCGAACAGGCAGACAAACTGCTCTACCAGGCCAAACACAAAGGGCGCAACAAGGTCTGCCATGATCTCACTGCTCTTTAGCAAGCCTCTGAAACCCCGTTCGAGAAGTGCCATGCCTCTATATAGTGTTGTGAAACGTCGATTTTAATGATCTTTTCTATATACTATGTTTCTATGTTTGAAGCACTGATTGAAAATACCAGCCTCTAGGAATTCATTTGATGTATAACCGCCATTCAGATCCTTTTTTCGAAGCGCTTGTCAAACTTACTACCAGCTTTGCGGCGCTGAGGGGGAGTGAGTACTATGAAGCGATCTGCCGCTATGTATGCGATCACTTCGGTCTCTACGGCTGCTATGTAGGCAGGCTGGACGAAAAGAAGAAAGAGGTCGATGTCCTCGCCGGATGGATCGGTCACGCATCAGCGGAACCATTTTGCTACAATCTGGCAGGCACCCCCTGTATGAATGTTACCAGGGAGGATTTTGCTATCTATGCAAAAGATGTCCGGAGACTCTTCGAAGATGACAAACTGCTGCTTGAGCATGAGATCGAAGCCTATGCGGGCGCTTCGCTGCTCAACAGGGAACAGGACACAGTCGGTATTTTCGTCGTACTCTCCAAAAAACCTTTTGAAGACCCGAAACTGATCGAAAATATCCTCAAGCTCTATGTCGGCAGTCTCAGTGCAGAGCTCGTACGGTTCAGCGCTGAAGAGTGCGAACTCGACCTCAGACATATCGCCTACTACGATCCCCTCACCAAGCTCCCCAACAGGCTCCTGATCACCGACCGTATACAGAGGGCGATCAAGAGCCAGAATGGAGAGAAAGATATCGTAGCGATCTGTATGATGGACCTCGACGGGTTCAAGGAGGTCAACGATACCCAGGGGCATGAAGCAGGCGACCAGGTCCTCATCGATGTCGCGCGCAGGATCGAATCCCTCATCCGCCCCCATGACACCGTGGCAAGACTCGGCGGGGACGAGTTCGTACTGGTACTGAGCCATATGGAATCCCCGGAGGATGTCGGGAGGATACTCATGAAGATACTGAGTCTCCTCTCGAAGCCCTATGCCTACAAGGATCAGAGCATCGACAGCATCTCGGCGAGTGTCGGTGTAGCGCTCTATCCCGATGACAATGTAGACGACGACACGCTCCTCCGCCATGCTGACCAGGCGATGTACAAGGCCAAGGAGAACGGCAAGAACCAGTTCTATTTCTTCGATGCCGGCGAACACAAAAAGGTCAAAGCGAACTTCAAAGCGCTCAAGAAGATCAAACGGGCCATTGCCAACGGGGAGTTCGAGCTCTATTTCCAGCCCAAGCTCAATGCCCACAACCTCAGGATAGAGAGCGCCGAAGTGCTCACAAGGTGGAACCATCCCATCCTCGAAACGCTCTCCCCGAGCGAATTCCTCCCCCTCATCGAACACGATGAAGTGGTCTATGATTTTGACGAATGGGTCATCAGGGAGTCCCTGCTCGCCCTCAAACGTCTCAGGGACGAGGGGCGCAACATCAATCTCTCGGTCAATATCTCTCCCAAGCAGTTCAGGCAGCGGACCTTTGTCAGCAAAGTAAGGGATATCATCGACAAACTGGGGCTCGACCACTCATATCTCAAATCGATAGAGTTCGAGATCGTCGAGAGCAACGCGCTCGAGAGCATCAACTATACCAACGATATGATCAGGGAGCTCAAGGAGATCGGTGTGAGCTTCGCGCTCGATGATTTCGGTACGGGTTACTCGTCGCTCACCCACCTCAAAGAGCTCAAGATCGACACCATCAAGATCGACAGGAGCTTCATCACCGAAATGCTCCAGAATACCCAGGATATGGCGATCGTGACCGCGATCATTTCTCTCTCGAAGGTATTCCATATCGAAGTGGTCGCCGAGGGGGTAGAGACCATCGAACAGATACTCATGCTCCTCGACCTCGGCTGTGACACGATCCAGGGATACCTGCTGAACAAACCTATGGGATATGACAAATTCACCGCCTATCTCGACCGCTATGTCCCCGACCCGAGGTGGAGCGTCTCGTTCCATCATCTGCCGCGCCGTGCCGAATTCGAACTTCTCATTGCCCAGAGCAACCACAAGCGGTGGATCGAACTGGTCATCGAAGCGCTCAAAAACAAGGACCATGAAGCTCTTCCGCAGCTCTCGCACAACGGATGCAGACTCGGTAAATGGATCAAAGGGAGAGGGAAAAGCTATTTCTCTGAACTTGCCAGCTACAACGAGCTGCGTATCCTTCACAAAAAGATACACTCCGAAGTCAGCATGCTGATCCGCAACCTTGAAAATACAGGGGGCGATCTCTCAAATGAGGATATACAAAGCATACTCGTCATGAGGAACGAAATGCTCCTGATCATGCAGAGGCTCAAAGAAGAATACAAACTCTCCACATTAAAGAAAGGAATCAACTATGGCTGATGCACTAGATGAAATAAAATGGAATACCGATTATGAAACAGGTGTCGAGGAGATAGACGAGCAGCACCAGATACTCGTCAATACCCTCAATGAAGCCAACAAGCTCCTTGCTAAAGAGTGTACACTGGAAAACCTCCAGAACATCACCAAGGACCTTCTGAGCTATGCCCTCTATCACTTCGAGACCGAAGAGGAGCTCATGCAGGATTATAACTATGAAGATGCACACCCTACGGATTTCAACAACCATATGAAGCAGCACAGGGTTTTTTCGGCCAAAGTGGTCGAGGTGCGCGACTCGCTCAAGGCCGGCAACCTCATAGAACGTGAAGAGCTCATCAGCTTCCTGCTCAACTGGCTCATCAACCATATCAATAAAACAGACAAGAAGCTCGGTATCTTCCTGCAATCTAAAAATGTCAAATAAAGGAGCATAAACATGACGATCACAAAAGAAGTAACTTTCGTAGCGAAAGAAGAGACGATAGAGGAGCTCAAAGCGCTCCTTGCCACAATGGTGGAAACCTCACGTGCCGAGGACGGCTGTCTCTTCTACTATATCCACCAGATGATCGATCGGCCGACCACATTCGTCGTCCTCGAGAGCTGGAGGGACGAAGCGGCGCTTGAGGGGCACAAGAACTCACCCCACTACCTCCACTACAAGGCGAATTTCGAGCCGTTCACCGCAGACAAATCCTCCTGGGAACTCCAGGCGATCTAGCCAAGCACCTCTCCTGCCCTGCGGTATCCCAGGGTGATCATCTCATCAGCCCTGTCAAAGTCCAGAGTTCCACAGGCATTCCTGTGTATCTCTATCGTAAAGTCCGGCGGGTATGCAGCCAGCTTTTGCCTGGCGATAGTGCTCTGCATCGCATCGAGCGACTGGTTGGCAATGTCGTAGAATCCCGGATCGACCCCGTTCCCCGGGAGGAGCGAGCTCCTGAGCTTCTCTATGTAGTTCCCGATCTTCTCCCGAAAATCCCTGTCGCTTTTGCTATCCGAGCGCTTTGGCTTCTCTCCATCCTGCGGTTTCGGCCGACCGCCCAGGTTGACCGCTATGGTCAGATCGCTTTCGTCGCCGAACGTAGGGGCTATGGGGACGGGATTGAGGACACCGCCGTCTATAAGTGGACGTCCGTTGTATCTGTAGGGCGTGAAGAACATCGGCATAGATATCGACGCTCGGATCGCATCGAAGAGCCTGCCGCTGTTGATCCATACCTCTTTCTCCTGTTGCAGATCGGTCGCTACAGCGGTGAATCGTATCGGCAGCTCCTCGATATGCTGCTCTCCCACAAGGTCTATAAGTGTCTCGATGATCTTATCCCCTTTGACAAGACCGCTTTTATTCCATGAGAGATCGAGGAGGGTCATGATATCGAGCTTGTCGATCGCCCGTACCCACCTCTCATATTCATCGAGTTTGCCCGCAGCATAGATACCCCCTACAAGCGCACCCATCGAACTGCCTGATATCGATACGATCCTGTAACCGTTCTCTTCGAGCCAGCGGATCACCCCTATATGTGCCAGACCTCTGGCCCCGCCGCTGCCCAGTACCAACGATATGCTCTTCATAGTGCTCCTTTGTCCAAGAGTCTGCACCATTATAGCCTGTATGAATAAGTAAAAAGATGAAAAGAATGTATGAGGAAAGAAAAAATGCCGCCCGGAAGCCCGGACAGCGGGAGATTAGCAAGAGTAAGTTGAGATATACTCGTATGCAGTCGGTCTACCTTCTACCGGAGTTACGTGTCTTCCGAACTGGTAGCTGACATAAGTGCTGACAAACTCTTCATTCATGATAGGAGCAAGGAACTCGTGATCGTTCTCAAGACCTTCAAGCGCTTCTCTGAATGAGTTTGGAAGCTCAGGGATTCTTCTCTCTTTGAGCTCTTCTCTTGTGAGTTCGAAAAGGTCTTCGTTGAATGGACCTACGAGCTCATAACCGCCTTTTTTGATACCGTCGATACCTGCCATCATAAGAACAGCGAAGCAGAGGTATGGGTTGGATGTTGAATCTGGGAATCTTGTTTCGATTCTTGTCGATTTCTCACCTGCACCGTATGGGATACGGCAAGCAGCCGATCTGTTCTGGCTTGAGTAAGTGAGGATTCTTGGAGCTTCGAAGCCCGGGAGAAGTCTCTTGTATGAGTTTGTAGAAGCGTTCGTGAATGCTGCTACTGCATCTTTGTGTGCGAAGATACCGCTGAGGTAGTCAAGCGCCATTTTAGAAAGATTTGCATATTCGCCTTCTTTGTAGAAGAGGTTTTTGCCGTCTTTCCAGATAGACTGGTGTACGTGCTGACCGTTACCGTTGTCGTTGTAGATCGGTTTTGGCATGAATGTAGCTGTTTTACCGTTGAGGTGTGCTACCATTTTGACTACATACTTGTACTTCTGGACATTGTCCGCAGCAGTGATCATGTCGCCGAATACAACACCGATCTCACCCTGTGCCTGTGCAACTTCGTGGTGACCGAGAACTACTTCGAGACCTACGTCTTCAAGGATCTGCATCATTTCAGCTCTGAGGTCTACCTGTGAGTCTGTTGGCATTACCGGGAAGTAACCACCCTTGATTCTTGGTCTGTGACCTGTGTTGCCGATCTCAGGGTTGTTGTGAGCATCTGCCCAGTGACCTTCGTCTGACTCGACTCTGAACATCTGAGTATTGTCTTTGTCTTCGATTACAACGCTGTCAAATACGAAGAATTCGTTTTCAGGACCGAAGTAAGCGACATCGCCGATACCCTGTGCATCAAGATATGCAAGTGCTTTCTTGGCGATCGATCTTGGACATTTTGCATAAAGCTCGTTCTTGTAAATGTCGTAAACATCACAGATGACGATTACTGTGCTGTCTGCTGTGAACGGATCGAGGAACGCAGTCGGTACATCAGGCTTGAGAAGCATATCCGACTGGTTGATCGGCTGCCAGTTCTCGATAGATGATCCGTCAAAAGGTACGCCTGCTTCAAGCATTTCAGCGCTTACCGCTTTAAGCATATATGTGACATGATGCCATGCACCCTTGATATCTGAAAATCTGAAGTCTACAAACTGAACTTCATTTGCCTCACAGAACTGATAGAATTCTTCGATACTATTGACGAATTTACCCATGTAATCTCCTAACTATATTTTTTGTTAATCAACAGTATATCTGTTTTTTTAAAAAACTATCTTTGAATGTTGCCTAAAAATTCACCAATTCTCTCTGCCGATTTCGAAATACGGCTGCTTTGCCGAAACCGACCGCTTTGGCGAGGCTGACAGCCTCTTCGTAGGCGAATCCCACCTGCTCCACGCTGTGGGCATCGGAGCCGAACGTGATCCCTATACCCATATCGTACGCCTCTTCCAGAAGCATCTTCGACGGGTAGAGCTCCCCTATCGGTTTGCGCAGCCCTGCGGCATTGATCTCGAGTGCCATGCCGCTCTTTTTGATCGCTTGCAGCGCATCCCTTGCAAGGAGCCTGATGTCCCCTTTTGGCAGGTATTTGAAGACCTTGATGAGATCGAGGTGCCCGACGATATCGAACTTCCCGCTCAGCGCCATCGCTTCCACCGCCTCGAAATAGGCCTGCCACACCTCATCGACATCCCGCTCTTTCCAGCCCCCGAGGAACTCCGGGTTGTCGAAGCTCCACTTGTCGATGAAATGGACAGAGCCGATCAGGTAGTCGACATCGGCGCCCAGCACCCGCTCGTCCATATGCCCCGGCAGCCAGTCCACCTCGTAGCCGAGCACTATCTCGATATCATCCTTATACTGTGCTTTCGCTGCCAGTATCTGTGCTTCATACTCCTGCATCTGCCCGAACTCCAGACGGTACTTCGGGTCGAAATCCATCGGCGCGTGTTCGCTGAAGCCGTAGAGATCGATCCCCAGCTCTATCGCCCTCTCAATATACTCGCCGACGCTCCCCTCGGCATGGTTGCACAGGGTGGTGTGGTTGTGGATATCTACACGCATCGTCTACTCCTTCCTCCCATATTTTTCCTGGTAGCCCGGCATCTCGTTCGGGGTGATCACTTTGATCATATTGGTCCTCCCCGATACCCCGACACAGTCGCCGGCGGTGAGGATATAGCTCTTCTCCTCCCCGAAAACACCCCTCTCAAGCCCCTCGTCGATCACCTCTTCTATCATTGCCGTAAGGTCTTTCTCCTTGTCCAGGGTGAAGGCGGGGACAACGCCCCATACCAGCGTGAGCCTCGACGCGATACGTTTATCATGAGTGACGGCGTAGATGGTATGGCTCGGACGGTAGCGCGCCTTTTTCCTCGCCGATGCGCCCGAAGATGTCACCGCAATGATCCCGGCACACTCGATGGTCTGTGAAAGTCTGACGGCAGACTCGTCGAGATGGTCTCCCGCATCGAAGTAGTCGTAGTGCCAGTACCTGTGGTATTTGAAATAGCGTTCGGCACCCTGGATCGTCTTGACCATCGTCTCCACGGCAAGGACAGGATTGTGCCCCACGGCGCTCTCCTCGGAGAGCATCACCGCGTCGGTACCGTCATGGACCGCATTGGCGATATCGGATATCTCTGCCCTGGTCGCGCTCTCCTTGGTTGTCATCGAGAGGAGCATCTGGGTGGCGGTGATGACGGGCTTGTGTGCGTTGTTGGCTTTCTGGATCAGCATCTTCTGGGTATTTGGCACCTCGTAGTAGGGTATCTCGATCCCCAGGTCGCCACGCGCCACCATCAGTCCGTCGCTCTCCGCGAGGATATCGTCGATTGCCTCGATGGCATCGAACTTCTCGATCTTGGCTATGAGCTGCGTATCGCCGCCGAGCGATTCGACCAGCTTCCTCGCCCGACGCATATCGTCCGCGCTCTGGACGAAAGAGATCGCCATATAGTCCACCCCGTTCTTCACGCCCCATTCGATATCTTTTCGATCCTTCGGAGTGAGGACATCGATGCCGAGCCGGGTATTGGGGAAGTTGACCCCCTTGCGCGACGAGAGGAGTCCTTCGTTCTCCACTTCGACCCTGACACCCTCGCCGGTGATCTCGCTCACTACCGCCCTGATCGCCCCGTCGCAGAGGTAGATCGCATCACCCAGTCTGAGCTGATCCAGTATAGAGGGCTGTGAGATCGTCAGGGTGTAGTTCCCCTCAGAGACCTTCTCCCCGATCATCTCATCCCTGACGAAGAGCATAGTGTCGCCGCTTCGGAGGACGAAATCATCCTCCAGCTTCCCCACCCTGATCTTGGGACCGCTGATATCCTGCAACACCCCCGTGATAAGCCCCGTATCGCTGACAGCCTGCCGGATACGGCCGAGCACTTCAGAGTGATATTCATGAGAGCCGTGGCTGAAATTGAGTCTGAAGAGATTGACCCCTGCACGGATCAGCGCAGTGATCATTTCGAGCGAATCTGATGCAGGTCCGAGAGTAGCGACGATCTTGGTTCGTTTTTTCATAGTTTCTCCACCTAAAGTATTAGGGGAATTCTAGCAGAAAAATCTCTCAAATCGTGCAATCTCCCGATGAAAAATGAGGCGATTGACCTTACGGCAGCTTTCCGCCCCTCACACAGCGTACATTCATACTCAGGCTCTTTGTGCCGGTGGCATCTCCTCCGTAATCGTACTTGACAAGCCATGCTTTCGTCTTGTCCGAAGCGTATGTCGTAGAGCTCCAGTAGTGCATGCTCTGGGAGTTGTAAACGAATACGCTGCTCAGTGCCGGGTTGTATACGCTCCTGTCGGCAAGATAGTAGAGCTCACTGATATTGGGGAGCCTCCAGTCGTCATACCCATCGAGGGGAAGCAATGTACAGTAGTCGATCGCCCCCTCCCATGTCGTCACGGTAGTATTCGCCTCCTCATTGTCCTGCCATTGCAACCCGGTCAGTTTGTCAGTGACGATCTTGGCCACATTGTCCCTCTCATACCTTGCGCCCGCAGCCTCTGCCAACCCGCTGAGCACGCAAAGCAGTATCACTATATGTTTCATATTCCCCTCCTTCTACTGTCCGCTTCTGACGCAGCGGACATTCAATGCAAAGTTCTTGTTAATCGTACTGTCATTACCGTAACCGAAATCTATCACCCATGCATATAATGCACCCCATGCGCTCGGAGTTACGCTCCAGTAACTGACCGGAGCGACATTGACAAATGGTGCCGTGATCGCAGGGTTATTCCTGCTCCTGTCAAGGATCGATACCAGCTCTTCGATGGTCGGCACTCTCCAGTCAGTGTAGCCTCCCAGTGTCAGCCCGCTGCAATAGGTCGCTGCGGTATCGCCACTCGTATCGGTGTAGTTGCCGAGATCGTAGTTCTCCTGCGTGACCCATGGTTTGGTCACCGACGATGCATTGCTATCATCTGCCCACTGAAGGTTGGTCAGGTGATCGGTGACGATCATAGCAGTGGTGTTTCTTGTGAAGTTTGGTGTCTCACCGGCCCGGTAGTATCCGTCATCCTTGAGCGTGCCGTCCGTGATCTCCGTTCCGTTTGTATCGTAGCTGCTGCTCTGTCCCGTCTGTCTGAGACCCAATGCAGTGATCGTCATCCTCTTCGCTTCGCTCTCAGCCGTCCCGTCGCTGACGACGAGCTCCATCTCGTACGAACCGACCGTATCGAGTGTCACTGTCGGATCAGCTACATTCGGATCGCTGATATCAGGAGCCGAACCGCCAGGCTGGACCGCGAAGCTCCACGCATAGCTGATCGTATCACCTTCGATATCGCTCCCTGCACCGGCAAGCGTGAGGATCGGATCGAAGAGCGGCGAACAGTTCCTGTCATCGCCTGCATCTGCCACGGGGATATCATTGACGCTCGTGACTGTGATGGAGACTTTGGCTGCCGCACTCGCTACCGTACCGTCATGGACAGTATATGTGAAACTGTCGCTGCCGTGATAGTTGGCCACGGGCGTATAGGTGAGCGCCGGGGCAGTCCCACCGAGCGTCCCGTGTGAAGGCTGGGTCATCAGTGTATAGGTGAGAGTATCACTGTCGCTGTCACTGCCGCTCAGCGTAATGGCGTTATTGACACTGTCCTCTCCGACCGTGACGCTCTTCGCTGCCGCGCTCGGCGCATCATTGACACCGGTCACGCTGATCGAGACGGTCGCCGCCGAACTCTCGTCGGTGCCGTCACTCACTTTGAAAGTGAAACTGTCGCTGCCGAAATAGTCCTTCTGCGGTGTATAAAGCAGATTCGGTGCCGTTCCCCCGAGCGTCCCGTGTGAAGGCTGGGTCACCAGTGCATAGGTGAGCGTATCACCTTCGATATCGCTGCCGCTCAGTGTAATGGCATTGCCGGAGCTGTCCTCACCGACCGTGATACTCTTCGCTGTAGCGCTCGGTGCATCGTTGATACTGGTCACACTGATCGAGACGGTCGCCACCGCACTCTCGTCGGTGCCGTCACTCACTTTGAAAGTGAAACTGTCGCTGCCGAAATAATCCTTCTGCGGCGTATAGAACAGATTTGGGGCAGTCCCGCCAAGTGTCCCGTGCGAGGGCTGGGTCACGAGCATGTAGGTGAGCACATCACCGTCGCTGTCGCTGCCGCCAAGCGTGATGGTATTGTTCACGCTGTCCTCCCCGACCGTGACGCTCTGTGCTGTTGCGTCCGGTGCATTATTGTCCGCCGTATTGTTGACATCCGGCGAAGAACCGCCGCCACCCCCACCGCATCCGACCATGACCGACACTGTCAGTCCCAAGAGTAAACGATGCACGAAAACCTCTGTTTTCATAACATATGCTCCTTGTATGAATTATAGTAAAATCATAGCATTTTATCAGGGCAAATGTGTATACAAAAACCGGGGATCTTTCTTCAATATCCACGATATCCAAAACAATATCGGAAGATAAAGCAGTGGGATCATCTCTGAAGCAAACTGCTTTCCATCCTCTTCAGTCGCAAATACTTATACGACTCATGGAGCACCAGTACGATGATCGGGAACGGTACCAGTATCCACAAGTCGGCCAGCGGCACATGGGCGGTGTTGAAGACCTTCTGGACGGGTTCGACATTGAGGAGCATCCATATCCATGTGAGCACCGCCGCCATCGCGAAGAGGAGAGTTTTGTTCGAGTGCCAGGACATCGTCCAGATATTGAAATCCCAGCTTCGCATCGTCCATGCGTTCGCCAGCTGGGTCGTGATCGCCCCCAGCAGCGTCATCGTCATCGCCTGTGCCGCGAAGACAGGATCGCCGAGATCGACCTGCCCATACTGCCACCCGTGGCTCAGGAGGAACGTGACGAATGCGAACATCGCCGCGCTCGCCTCGACCACCCCGATGAAAAAGTACCCCCTTTTGAAAACCTCGAAATCGAGTATCTTCTCATCCTTGCCGACAGGGGCCCGTTTCATGATGTTCTTCTCGGGCTTCTCACTGCCGAGCGCGAGGCCGGGGAGCATATCGGAGCCCAGGTCAATGGAGAGTATCTGGATGACCGAGAGTGGATTGGGTATCTTGAGGAAGAACGACAGGATATAGGGGACGATCTCGGGGACGTTCGAGGAGAGGATATAGGTGACGAACTTCTTGATATTGAAATAGACCGTCCTCCCCTCCTCTATCGCCGATACGATGGAATTGAAATTGTCATCGAGGAGGATCATATCGCTCGCCTCTTTCGCCACATCCGTACCGCTCCCCATCGAGATGCCGATATCGGCCTTTTTGAGCGATGGGGCATCGTTGACGCCGTCGCCCGTCATGGCGATCACCTCGCCGTTGCTCTGCAAAGCGTCTGCGATCTTGAGCTTCTGGTTGCTTGCCATCCTCGCGAAGATATATGTCTTTTCCTTCAGCATCTCCCGGAGCTCCTCGTCGCTGAGCTTCGCGACATCATTCCCGTTGAGAACACCGTCGAAACGGAGCCCGATATCCCTCCCGATGGCGGCGGCGGTCTTTTCGTTGTCACCCGTGATCATGATGGTCCGTATCCCTGCGGTGTAGCATTTGGCCAGAGCCTCCCCCACCTCCACTCTCGGGATATCCATGATGGCGACAAGCCCCAGGAGCGTCAGGCTCTCCTCCTCATCCCTGTCGTGTATCGCGATCGCCAGTACTCTGAAAGCCCGCTCCTCGAACTTCTCCGACTCTGCTTCCATCCGCGTTCTGGCATCCCCGTCGAACTCCCTGATCCCGTCACTTGTGCGGTAATACTTCGTCCTCGCAAGGATCGTCTCGGGAGCCCCCTTGAGGAGCAGTACCTCTTTGCCATCGAGTCTCCCGAAGGTAGACATCATCTTCCTCTCGCTGCTGAAGGGGTTTTCTTTGAGTTTTTCGAACGGGTCGTCCACGCCGTACTTCTTCGCGGCTGCGACGATCGCCAGTTCAGTGGGATCGCCGATGATCCTCCTGCCGTCTATACTTGCGCGGCAGTTGTAGAGACCGGCCCGCAGAAGCTCTCCCAGACGGCTCTGCGAACCCTCATCTGCATTATCGAACGAGAACTCTCCGTGCAGGTCGTACCCGCCGCCGCTGATGCTCACCCTCTCGCCACTGCAAAGGTATATCTCTTTGAGAGACATTTCGTTCTTTGTCAGCGTTCCCGTTTTGTCGGTGCAGATGGTGGTGACGCTTCCGAGGGTCTGTACCGATGCGAGGTTCTTGATGAGGGCGTTCCTTTTGGCCATCCTCTGCGAGGCGAGTGAGAGGGAGAGGGTAATGGTGGGGAGGAGCCCCTCGGGGACATTGGCGACGATCAGCGAGAGGGCGAAGATCGCGGCGATGAGCGCCCCCTTGCCCGAGAAATATCCGAGCACGAAGAACACCACGCCCGCCACCAGCGCAAGGATGGTCAGTGTCCTGGTCATACCGATGATCTCTTTTTCGAGTGGGGTGAGCCCTTTTTCGATATTGCCCGTGAGGGTGGCTATCTTCCCGAACTCCGTCGCCATCCCGGTCGCCACGACGACCGCTTCACCGCTGCCACTGACCACAGCCGTACCTGCGTAGACCATGTTCTTCGCATCGATGCTCCTCTCAGCCCCCTCGCTCTCAAGACCCCTTTTGGCAGGTCTTGACTCCCCGTTGAGCGACGAGGTGTTGATATAGAGCTCGTTCGATTCGAGGAGGACGGCGTCTGCGGCGATCTTGTTCCCCTCCTCAAGGACGATGATATCCCCGGGGACCAGCTCGCTCGCGTCCACCTCCGTGACGGTATCCTCCCTTTTGACCTTCACGATCGTCGGGATGAGCTTGAGCAGCGCCTCCATCGCTTTGTCCGCCTTGAAGTTCTGCCAGAAAGTGAAGCTCGCATTGATGACGACCGCCCCGAAGATCGCATACCCCAGGATATCGTTCCCCTGTCCCGGCTGATAGACCTCCGCCACGAAAGCGAGTATCCCGGCGATCTCAAGGAGGATCGGGAAGAACTGTATGTACTGGAGGAAATACTCTTTGAGGTAGTTCTTTTTGGCTTTCTGCTCGATGATATTCGCCCCGAACTCCGCCTGCCTCCTCCGTACATCGTCGCTCCCCAGCCCCGACTCCTCTGTCCTGAATGCCTGTAAAAGCTTTGCTTTTTCGAGTTCGAACGGTTTCATCGGTTCTCTTCGCAGGGGATAAAATAGAGCGTATTGACGATCGGCGTCTCAAAAAGGATATCGATCGGATGGTGTCCGAAGAGACTTTTCTCATGATGAGCCCCGACGATCGCGAGATCGTAACCGTGCTGCGCGATATGGGTCTTGACCCTTTCCCCTTCGGCGAGGGTATAGTCATGTTTGAGCTGCAGCCTGAAATCCATCGCGGCAGCTATCCTGAAATAGTGCCGGAAAGCAAATATCAGCTCTTTGAGCCTGTTCGTGGTATCGCTGCTCTCTACTTTTGCCAGTTCCGTTTTGCTCAGTTTGTCGATGGAATATATCTCGGCTTTCGCATCGTATGCCAGGGCGAAGGTGTAGAAGAGGGTGAATTTCTTGACCGAGAGCTTGGAGCCTCGTATGGGGAGGATGATGTTTTCGACGCTGTTCGCCCTGTGGAGTTTGACGATCTTCAGAATGGCGATATCTACCGACAGACCCATCTTGACGACTGACTGGGCAAAGGACTTTTCGAATATGGTATGGTTGTGCCGTGAGGAGCAGAAGAGCATATCTATATTTCTGGACTTGACGAACTCTTTGAACTCCCTGAGGTTTTCAAAGAGTAGCAGTTCTGTATCCACTTCAAGGAGTTCTGCCGTATGTTTGATATGTGCGTAGCTTTGATCGAGGTCCCTGGAGTAGACAGCCTCTTTGATATAGATGAGACTGAGCCTGTAGGAGAGTTTTTTCGCATAATGGAGCGCATAGACCGAAGTGGTCTCGGAACTCAGAGAACCGTTGATCATACTGATTACCCGCATATTTACCCCTTGATGTGGAAATGGATGCTGATCGAACTTTTTGAAGGGTATAGATGGGATCATTATAGCGAAATTTTATACAGGATTGTAATCATCGAATGACAGACGAGAGCAAGAAATCCGCTGTCAGTAGATAAAATCCTTTGCAAATATCCTGATGTATATATATTTGAGCAAATTGACGATCAACAAGATTAGCTGGAGCAGAAAAAATACGGATATCATGATCACTGCTCCCAAAATGATCTTATCGGTGAGTGTCGAATATTTGCTGAAGAGTTGCGGATTGAAGTAGAACAAAACTGCCAGAACAATAAAAAGTACCGTTATATAGGTCACATGATGGATAACAAGGGCAGCGATATATCGGCTGTGGCGCATCCCCCTGACAGGTACCGGTGTCGTATTCCTGAACAAAAAAAGCAAAAAGCTGTTTTCCGGATACTTCCGCTTGTAATACCACAGTACCATCAGCAGCAGATCGAAGACAGCCGAAGTGAATTTGCCGTAATAGAGACTTGCAAGACAAATGCACAACAGCACAAAAAAGAGTGCGAACTGAAACATCATACTACTTTCACATCTCGGACAAACCCTGCTCTTCTCCTGTGATACAGAAGCCTCTGTATCATAATCTCTGCTGCTACCTCGCCTGGGCGATCAGTACCCCTTCGAGCATCTTGTCGATATCGCCGTCGAGGATCGCTTCGACGTTGCTGAACGCCTGGTTGCTGCGGGAGTCCTTGACCTGCTGGTAGGGCTGGAGGACATAGGAGCGTATCTGATGCCCCCACCCTATCTCGCTTTTCTCGACACCGTCCACCTCGGCCTGTTTTTTGGCGAGTTCGAACTCATAGAGACGCGATTTGAGCATCTTGATCGCCGAAGCTTTGTTCTTGTGCTGGCTTCGGTCGTTCTGGCACTGGACGACGATATTGGTCGGGATGTGGGTGATACGGATCGCCGATTCGGTCTTGTTGACATGCTGTCCCCCTGCTCCCGAGGCGCGGTAGGTGTCGATACGGATATCCTTGTCCTCGATGACGATATCGATATCATCGTCAATCTCCGGGGAGACCATCACCGAGCTGAAGCTCGTATGGCGCTTGGCGTTGCTGTCGAAGGGAGAGATACGCACCAGCCTGTGGATACCGTTCTCGACCTTGAGATAGCCGTAGGCGTTCTCTCCCCTGATGATGAAGGAGACATCCTTGATCCCCGCCTCTTCGCCGGGCTGGTAGTCGAGCACCTCGACCTTGAATCCGTGTCTCTCCGCCCAACGCAGGTACATACGGTAGAGGATGCTCGCCCAGTCCTGGCTCTCTGTACCGCCCGCACCCGGGTGGATCGTCACGATGGCATTGGCTCCGTCGTGGTCGCCGGAGAGCATGATCTGCACTTCGAGCGCTTCGATCTTCTGCTTGAGGTTGGGAGCCTCTTCGTAGAGGAGTTCGAGGGTCTCGTCGTCGTTCTCGGCCTTGGAGAGCTCGAAATACTCGTTCGCATCGTCTACCGACGCCTGTGCCGCATCGTACTTCTCAAGGGTACGCTCGATCCTGGTCTTCTCCTGCGATACCTTCCCCGCGTTCGCCGCATCGTTCCAGAACGCCGGGTCCTGCTGCACCTCTTCGATCTCTGCCAGTCTCTCCCTGAGCTGATCCGGTTTGACGATATTGCAGATATTCCCCATCTTGATCGTCAGTGATTTGAGTAGTTCACCGTATTCGTATGCATCCATTCTCTGTACTCTTTTTTTATTTTAATTTTACCCAAATGTTGGTGAGAGTGAGGTGACAGGAGGGAGGAATAGACGTGCAGGGAGGCGAAGAGCATGGTATGGCCTCTCTATCCGGATTCGGACAGGTTCATACTGGATCATTCTGATCTATCGTCTCTTCGTTCAATCCTTGTCACAGTAAAATACTTCCAGACGGTTTCTGCCTTCGTTTTTGGCAACATAGAGCGCTTTGTCCGCCATAGTGATGACATCGTTGATATCATCGTCATACCAGCCTGTCGCGATCCCTATGGATACTGTGATGTTGATTTCTTTTTTCGCATATTTGACAGTTGTCTCTTCTATCCTTTTTCTGACTTCATCGAACTTTTTTACCGCTGCGTCTACTGTGGTATTGTAGACGATCACCAGGAACTCCTCCCCGCCATACCGTATCGCGATCTCATTTTCGCCGATGAGAGTATGGAGGGTTTTTGCAAATTGTCTCAACACCTCATCACCGGTATCATGCCCGTAGGTATCGTTGATCTGTTTGAAATGATCGATATCCAGAAATGCGACAGCGAACATTTTTTCCGGACTGTTGAAATACTCGTGGTGTCGTCCGAACTGTTCTAGAAAGTGCCTGTTATACAGATTGGTCAGATTGTCTTTCAGGGAAATATCTTCAGCATTTTTTTCTATATACCGTACATGCGTTGAAACTTTTCGGAACAGGAAAAACATAGCCATGAATATCAGGACAAGCATGATAAGTGCGATAATGATCTCCTGAATGACAAACTCATAAATCTGGTCGTCGATATTGTCAACAGGTATTTTGACACTGACAATACCTCTTAATTCGCCTGTTTTGTAGTCGTACGCGGCGTCATAGTTCTTTTGGATCGAGGGGAGCGCCTCCTCACGTTTGCCATGACATGCCAGACAATACGATTCGATATAGATAGGGGATGCGTACTGAATGTATGTGGTTTTGTTTTGCAGGTACTCCTTCGCCTGCCTGTTCTGTCGAAAATAACCGATAGCCTCCATTTCGCTATCATCTGCAAGATTGCGCGGATTTCTCGGTCTGTCTGAGACATTTCTGATATAGTATCCGCCCTCTTTTTTCTCGATGAACTCGTCAGAGATCAATGATGAGGCATGTGCAGGCAGGAATCCCAGTGTATGGTCGTTGAGCTCTATCCCGCTTTGCAGAAACTGTTGATGATAGACTTTCCTCATGGACATCATATAGTTTTGCAGCAGGTGGGCCTCTTTCTGCGCATCCCTGAGGACAGTTTCTTTGATATTGGTGTAATATATCAGTATACGAACCATTATGATGATGGATATGATGACGAAAATCAGCGAAAAAAGGATTTTTAACTTCTTACTGCTTTGAATTAAATGCATGGTGATCTTACTCTGTTTTATTCTCTTGTTTCAAGAGCCGCTTCAGCTCTCTGATTCGTTCCACACGACCCACCCGTTCTCTTCGAACATCGTTTTTGCCTTCGAGCAGAGCGGCGCGTCTATGCGGATATAGCATTTTTTGATCTTTGTGTCCCTGTACTCTTCGATCCGTTTATGAAGGTCGAGGAGTTCTCCCGCCTCTTTGCGGAGCACCCTGCTCTTTTTGGAGAGGTGCATGACGAGACAGTAGTACCCCTTGAGATCGACGCCGACGAATATCCCGACTTTCTTGCGGGTCCCCAGCTCTTTGGGTACGATCTCCCTGAGGGTTTTGCATATTATCTTTCTGGCTGCGAGGTATTCGACCAGCTCTTTCATCTTTGTTCCTTGTAGAGGGGGTGGTGTGTCATGGTCTGTGCCAGGTTCTCCCGCTGGATATGGGTGTATATCTGCGTCGTCACCAGGGAGCTGTGCCCGAGGAGCTCCTGTACCACACGCAGGTCTGCCCCGCCGAGGATCAGTGAAGTAGCGAAAGAGTGGCGAAGGACATGGGGTGAGCATCCGAGATACTTCCTGACGATCTTGAACGCAGATATGCGGCTGAGTCTCTCCCCTTTGTAGTTGAGCCAGACATCGCTGCTCGTTATCCCCGCCATCTCGAGGTAGTGTGCCAGTGCTTCGAGGGCTGCGGGTGCGAGCGGCACCATCCGCTCCTTCTCCCCCTTGGCGAACCTGATCTTGAACCACCCACCGCTGATATCCTCCCTCCTGGCATGAAGCGCTTCGGAGATGCGGCAGCCGCTGGCATAGAGGAAGAGGATCAGCGCATAGTCCCGCGCTCCGAGCAATGTCGAACGGTCGATCATCGAGACACCGCGCATGATCTCATCGCTGCCGAGGTATTTTGGGAGATTCTGCG
Organism: Campylobacterota bacterium; assembly: GCA_003252535.1. Lineage (GTDB taxonomy): Bacteria > Campylobacterota > Campylobacteria > Campylobacterales > Sulfurovaceae > SZUA-451. Next base: position 25,532 of record QKDN01000028.1, read on the forward strand.
GGAGCTTCGCCATCGGTATCCTGATGGACGACCCGCCGCTCTCCTGCTCATGGCAGAACCTGTAGAAACTGTTGATCGAGGAGAGTTTGCGGTTGAGGGTGCGTTTGTTGTGAAACTGCGAGAGGAAGAGGAGTATATCGCCTGTCTCCAGCGAGAGGAGAGGCTTTTGGAGATGTTCACCAAGCTGTGTGATATCTCCGATGTAGGAAGAGACCGTCTCTTCTGCCAGCGCTTTGTGTACGCTGAGATAGAGACGGTAGGCTTCGAGTATATCGGCGGGCAATTAAAGCCTGTCGAGGTTGATGATGGTACCGTCGGTGTATATCCTGCCACCGCTGACGAATGCGTAGTCGTCTGTCTCACCGACATCGTATATTCTCTGGTTCTTGAACGCTGTATCCATCACGACAAGAGGCCCTTTGTGGTCAAGTGCATATATCTTGCCGTTGCGTATCGCCGCGGCGCTGAAGTGGGCGAACTTGAACTTGGTCCTGGAGACCTCCTCGAGCGAAGAGTTGAGTCTGATGACCTCGCCGTTCTTTGTGAATACATAGATATCGCCGCCGTAAGGGACCACTTCGCTGATCCCCTGGTCGAACTCACCCTCGGCGCTCCCGATCGTCATGACACGGTTCGGCGTAGCTGCGATGAGGAGGTTGCCGATACGTGAAAGGTGGATGATGTTGTTGAGACTTGTTTCCGAGCTGATATAGATCACCTTTGCATTGTCGGGCGCGTTCATGTCCATGACGATGAGCTTGCCGTCAAGCGTCGGGACGACCGCAAGGTTGTCTACGAACATCGGCGTGGCGATACGCGTATCGACCGCGTAAGCATCCGGAGCCTTGTTCTCCATGATCTTCGTGCTGCTTGCGAGCTTGTAGAGACCGAAAGTATTGTCCTGGAGGAGATAGACGAGGATACCGTTCTTGGCCGCGACCGATACGATCGGCACCTGGAACTCTACGGTCTGTACCGTCGCGCCTGTAGATCTGTTGAGGATGAAGAGCTTGCCTGCCCTGTCAGTCGCATAGACTCTCGCGCTGTCTTCACTGAGGTATACCTGACCGGCTGGAAGCCTGATCGACCCCACACCGTTCTTCGTCACATAGCTCTGATCCGTGAAAGTGATACCGTCCCTGGTCTGGTAGAGCGCCTTGCCGCCGTGAGAGCTGACAGCCGCTGATGCGCTGAGGGTATTCGGCGGGTCGAAGTATTTCTTGCCGCTGCATCCGGCCATGACCAACAGTGCCGCAGCGCCGAGTGCGAGGGTGAGCTTTTTCATCATTTGCCCTTTATAGTGTAGTGTCTGAGGAGTGTAGCCGTCGTAGCAAGCGGTGACTGCTCGCCTATCATGTCAAGCTTCTCTTTTGCCTTGTTGATGTCGGCATTTTTGATCGCTTCGTAGGCTTCGGTGATATTGGCCATATCGGCATAGTATTTCGAATCAACGCTCTTGTTCTCTGCGATCGCGCTGTGATACCTGCTCATATCCGCGATGATCTCGTTGCTGCTTTTACTGAGTGCGGCAAGCGTCTGCTTGTCTCCGTTCCTGACTGCCTGGGAATAGGTATAGAGCTCATAGAGAGCCGGGTTCTTCTCCTTGAGGACTCCCAGTGCAGCGCTGTCCTTGCTGTCTTTCTGGAGCGTCAGGTATGCCTGGTTGGCTTCGAGAAGTTTCTGATCTTCGAACGACTGGGCGACGCTCTTGCCTGCGAAGGCAACAATCGCTGCAACCACTACACCCCATATCAGAACCTTGTTCTTTTTGTAAAGGGTCTCTATCTTCAGTGCGCTCTCAAGCACCTTTTCATCGGCACTTAGCTCACTCTTGACATAATTGATATCGCTTTGAATACTCACTCGCTCTCCTCGCTGTACACTTTTTGGGGTAAATTATACCCATTAACACTTGAAAATGAAATTATCGTCTTTCGTTATGGTATGTTTTGGCCGTGATCCGGAAGCAGCGGGACGATCTCACAATTTCAACCGGAGCTGGGTCGTGCAGGAAATCTCTCTTTTGTTACCATTAGTGATCTATCTCTGATATAATATACTCTATCATCTCCAAGGAGCGTATCGATGAAAAAAAGTATCATGAGCTATCTCGTCTGCGACAGCTTCCATAAGAATCTCTTCGAAGTGATCGGGGACAAATATACCGTAAGTATGAAAAAAGATACCATCGTCGTCGATATCGACGAAGGACAGGAGATCATCATCTTCAGGTTCGGTGTCTTCGTCTGCTGGAACGTCAGCAGTGAGAATATCCGTCTCTTCCGGGAGTTCATCTCCCCTTTGCAGGTGGAGAGCTACGATACCGTACTCAGTGAAGAGCTTGCATACGAGATCGGATCGGAATTCAAGATCGAATACGACAATATCACACTGGATGAAGACTCGCAGCTGGCAAAGATCGCCATATCCAATTCACTGGCGCAGAACATCAAGCTCCAGCAGTTCGAAGAGTATATCATCGCAACCATCGATGAGAACGCTTACATCCCCAGACAGCTTGCCCAGAGCGGCAAGATCGCACTGGGCAAAAAAGACATAGCCAAAAAGATCGGCGAGCTCTTCATCGTCAAGAACAAGATCAATCTCCGGTACGATCTCCTCGATACCCCCGATTTCTTCTGGTACTTCCCAGAGTACGAAGGGTACTACGAAAAGATCAGCAAATACCTCGAGATCAAACAAAGGGTCGATGTCCTCAACAAAAAGACCGAGGTGATCCACGAGCTCCTCTATATGCTCAGCAACGAGCAGAATCACCGATACTCGGCATTCCTCGAGTGGATCATCATCATCCTCATCGCCGTGGAGATCGTCATGGGTCTCTACGGGCACATCGTGAAGTAGCGGATCACCCCGCTACCAGTGAAACTCATGATCGCATTCGGTGCATACTACCCTCACCTCTTTTGAGCCGGTGATCTCGGTATCGAACCGCCCTTCGTTGCACACCACACTTCGATCCGACCGACGCATGAACTCATAATCGTTTTCCGATACCGACAACCTGCCAAGCTGTGTACAGTTTGGGCATTTGATGGATACATCATAACTCTCTCTTGCCATTTTCGACCTCCATGTGATGATTTTAGTAAATATTTAATACATCATTATACAGGTATATTGAAAAAATGTCAAAATATGTGAAGGAAAGATCAGACTATCCAAGAGCAACTTCTACCTGATACAGTCACTCTGAATAACCGACAGAGTGATAAACAATCCTGTGTCCAGCATTATAAAGGAAATATCATAGCCTCGAAATATCATCTTTGACTGTGGGTAGAGTAGTTATTGTCAGTTTATCTCCTGAAACAAGTCAGGTCAAACCCTTCAAATCACCAAATCAATATCATAAAACCGTAGAATCTCATGCAAAGACTCTTTGGATATCGTATTGCCCCATACCCTGCCGGACGGATTGTTGTACCTCACGAGGATTGTATGATCCGGGGCATCTATGCCGTAGCGGGTCAATATATCTATACAATGATGTGTAAAGTCGAATGGCAAATCGGTATTGTCACCATACATATCGACAATACCGATCTCTATGACATATTCGATAAGTATAGTAAAAGTATCCATTAACTCTTCAGGGATTATCGAGACGATATCCCCCGGCAATCCATCACCTCTGCCCGTGATGGTTATTTGCACCCCTGCCTGTTCCCAATCAGGCAGACTCTTAACGATACATATTGAAACCAAATGAGATAACAGGGTATCAATATCCTTATGCCGTATATCGAAAACCTTGCAGAATTTCCACAAGCAGATTGCACCGTATACTTGTAATAGTCGTGTATTCAACTCATTCAGGGCTATCATTTCCCCAATACCCTCATAAAGAACAAACCGCTTTGTGCGTAGAACTGTTGCTTGGTGATAAAGATAGTCTGATGGTCGGCATCTTTATCCTCGTTGAAGTACTTGCGAGGAGAGGCAAACCGATCGAACAGACTCTTGCCACGCCGGATGGCTATGAGCGGGTCATGGGAGCCGTGGGTGAAGAAGACGGGTATCCGGATACTCTTTGCCAATGTTACCGAAGAAGCCTTGGTGATATCCAGATCATAAAATACCTTCATACTTTTCTCAAATATCCTGTAGATAGGTACACCGATAAGATCGCCGAAGATACTTTTGGATTTATCCTCCAGTATACCATCCAAAGCATCGAAGGTCGCAACCAGAACCATCGCTTTGAAATCATACTTTGAAGTATAGGCGCTGCGTACGGCAAAGGCACCTCCGAGCGAATATCCCCATAAAAGAAGTCTGCCGGTATTGACCGAATGATGCAGCGCGGCATCTTCGATCACCCTGTCGACATACTCCTGCTCATGCACTTTGGTACCGTAATAGAGCCGATGCAGCGCGCTTTCTCCATGCGCAGGGATATCGATCAGTATACAGTCGAAGCCCAGAGCAGTGTAACGCTCAGCCATAGGAAGAAGGTCTTCCTTGCGACCGTTTTTGCCATGCAGCATCACTATCGTAGCATCTCTGGTGGAGAAATCGACTCTGCCTTCCATCGCGCTCACCTCCCTCCTCACTTTCTGCGCTCTGTCTGAAAGTCCCCGTGTATCGTCCAGTGAAACAAAAAGGTAGGGGATGCGCTCTTTCTGTGTAGAGTGGTGGGTGATACGCATACTGAACTTCCGGGGATCGTCCAGTCTGATCCGGTGATAGTTCTCAAGCGGTTTTCTCTCAGGGGAGACCACACGCTCCTGGGCGTAGAAAAACAGTACGAGAGGTAAAAAAAGGAGAAAAATGAAGATGATTTTTTTGACTGGAGGCCTCTGCATCACATGACCCTGCCGATGTGATACAGCCCCGGCAACGGTATCACCCGCAGGCGATCTGCCCGTCTACAGGCATCACCGTCACCTTGAGCGACTTGAATCGGGCGGTCATGATGAGCTCGTCGTGTTCGTCGCCGAATATCGCGTTGATGCGCGACTTGCTGTGGTGGAAGGTACAGAAGAGGGTGCGCGGTCTGATCTTGTCGGTGTAGATGACACGCAGCGGGTTGGTCTCGCCGTGGATCGTGCGGAGCATGGCGAACTCTCCGAGCTTCCCTTCATCCTCCAGTGGAGCGAGGAGGATATCCTCGTCGTACTTGGTATCGAGCTTCTTGCTCCGCTTGGTCTGCGCCGCGTTGTTGTAGTGGGCGAGGGTACGGCCTGTCGTGAGGTAGTAGCCATCGAGCGAATCGTGGTAGAAGCTCTTGTCAAGGATCTCCTGCACCATCCCGCGCGGCTCATACTGATGGTAGTGGTACTCGCCCAGACCGTCGGGGGTACGGAAGTCGAGGAGGTGGAGCACAGGCGTATCCTCATGGTGGATAGGCCACTGCATCCCTCTTTTCCTATGCCGTTCGAGCCTGTAGTAGTCCGCCCCGCTGAATCTCTTCGGTGCGACCTTCTGCACCTCTTCCCACACCTGCTGCGAGCTCCCGAAGCCGAAGTCCCTGCCGAGCTTCTCGCTCATCATGGAGAGCACTTCCCAGTCGTCGGGGAGGTCGCTGTGGACGAGGGGCTGTGAGAGGTGGAGGCGGCGCATGGCGTTGATATAGACCCCGGTCTTCTCATAGGCGCTCTTGACACCGATGACGATATCTGCCTGAGCTGCGATATCGGTCATGAAGAGCTCCTGCACCATGATGAACTCCAGCTTGTCGAGAGCCTTTTTGATCTTGTTGATATTGGGGTGGATGTGGAGGATATCTTCGCCCATATTGAGCAGCGCTTTGATGCGGCCGCCCAGCATTGCGTCGATGAGCTGCGGGGTCATCAGACCCTCGACTTTGGGAGCCTGGTAGTCAGGAAGGTAGTATGGGAGACATCCCATGTCACAGGCGCCCTGGACATTGTTCTGCCCCCGCAGCGGCATGAGACCTGCGCCGACCTTGCCGATATTGCCCGTCATGATCGCGAGATGGGTGATCGCCATGACAGCGTAGGAGCCGTCGAGGTGCTCTGTGATCCCCAGACCCCAGAGGATCATCGATTTCTTGACCGCATACTCGCGGGCGATATTGGGGATCATCTTGGCGAGGTTCTCGTACCCCTCGATATTTTTCATGAAGTTCGGGTTGGCATAGGGGTCGTTCAGTATCTTCTCTTTGAACTCCTCGAACCCTTTGGTACGGCTGGCGATGAAGCTCGGGTCATAGAGCTCCTCGTCGATGATGACATAGGCCATCATATTGAGGATCAGGAGGTTCGCCTCGTAGGGGATGATGCAGTTGTATTTCGCAAGCTTCGCCATCTTGGTCTCTCTCACATCGATGACGGCGAGGTTGTGATGGGTCTTGGCCATCTCGACGACACGGTTGGAGATGATGGGGTGGGCTTCCATGATGTTCGAGCCGATGAGCACCATGAACTCCGCTTCGTAGATATCATTGTAGGGGTTGGTCGCCGCCCCTTCGCCGATGGTGGTGCGCATCCCCTTGAGCGACGGGGAGTGGCAGACGCGCGCGCAGTTGTCGACATGGGGTGAGTCCATCGTCTCGCGGCAGAACTTCTGGAAGGTATAGGCGCTCTCGCACGAGGTACGCGCCCCGCCGATGGCACAGAAGCTGTCGCCGCCGTGCGCCGCTTTGATCTCTCCGAGCTTCATCGCCGCTATCGAGGTGGCGGTATCGACATCGCAGGTCATATAGTCGCCGTCGAAGGGGCTCAGTCTGCTCGCGAAAGCCTCACGGATATGGGGATTGCGATCAAGGAAGCTCCGTTTGATGCGGGGTTCCCTGATCCTGTCCTCCGCCTCTACAAAGTCATACCCATACTTCCCCTTGATACAGAGCTTCCCCTGGGAGACGACGCCGTCCTGCTGGGCATAGACCTTGACGATCCTGTTGTCCTCGACCACTCCGGTGATATCGCACCCTACACCGCAGTAGGTACAGACGCTCTCTATCTCTTTGACACTTTTTGTTTTGATCATATCGAAACCCTTTTGCTTGTTGGACCTCCTGAGCGAGTTTGGCAAGAGGTCTGTCGGAACTTTGGAACGGTAGTTTTAACCTATTTTTGCTTAAAGCTCTTTATGGGTATATATCTTATTTAATAAGCTTGACGACTTCTAATTTTACCTTTCCGATACCCATATTGACGAGTGATATTTCCTTGGCAGCAGCATAGGAGAGATCGATGATCCTCCCCCTGACATGAGGTCCCCTGTCGTTGATACGGACGACGACACTCTTGCCGGTACACAGCGAAGTGACCTTGACCATAGTCCCGAATGGAAGGGTACGGTGTGCAGCGGTAAAAGCATGGGGATTGTACTTCTCACCGTTGGCCGTCCGTCGGCCGCAGAAACAGTTGGAGTAATACGACGCGTTGCTTGTGCCGCAGTATTTGCCTACTGCATATTTGTTCTTACTAGTGAGCATCGGATCACGTTTACATCCGTTCGTCAGGAACATCAACGCCCCGAGCAGGACCAGAAGGATCACTTTTTTCATTTTGTCACCTCAGTGAGATAGTATTGTCATTGAGTTCGATCTTCCCGGTTTCGAGAAGTTCGGTCAAGGCCTTCTTGAAACTCTTTCTGCTCAGACCGAACGTCTCTTTGATCGCTTCGGGATCACTCTTGTAGCCAAAGGGCATCGTGCCGCCCGCCTGGGAGAGCTTCTCCAGCACACATTTCTGGGCTTCGTCGACCTTCGCTTTCCTGCCGATGGGCTGCAGTGTGAGATCGAGCTTGCCGTCGTTCCTGATGGTCTTGACATACCCTTTTTTGCGTTCCCCTTTGGCAACGGGTTCGAATATCTCATTATCGAAGAGCATCCCTTCGTATTTACTGTCGACCAATACTTTGTAGCCCAGCGGGGTCTTGCCCAGTACGAGCATATCGACCTCCTGCCCTTTCTGGAGGGCGCTCAGATCGCGTACGAAGAACCTGCCGATCTTCTGGGTGCCGTAGAGCCTCCCGGTCTGCTCATCCTGGCAGATTCTCAGGATATAGTACTTGTCGATGTTGAAGTACTCTTTCTGCTGTGAGAGGGGGACGAAGAGGTCCTTGGGGAGTCCCCAGTCAACGAAAGCACCGTAGGATTTGTAATCGACTACTTTGAAATAGCCGTATTCGTCGAGCATCGCATAGGGTCTTTTGGTCGTCGCTACGGGACGGTCTTCGGAGTCCGTGTAGACGAATACCTCCACCACTGAACCTGGTTTCATGGTCTTTTCATCGACATAGGAGTTGGGGAGGAGCACTTCGGCACCGTCCGCAGCGCGGAGATAGAGACCGAAGTCGCTGTCACGCGCCACCTCGAGATGATTGAGCCGTCCTATCCCGATATGGGGACTTGCTGTATTTTCAGGCATCAGGCACGTTTCTTAGAAGAAGAAGACACATTGATCATCAGCCTCATAGTAGAAGCTGCCGTCACTCTGGGTCGTGCTGGCTCCGAAGAGTTCGCAGTCGTAGCCGATGTTTCCTTTGCCGTCATTGATATCGTCGACGATATAGACGATGTCATCCTCGAAGATATCACCGTTGAGGTTCCCACCAAGACTGGTGAAGTCGAATTCGCATTTCTCGCCGGGATAGAACGAGAACTCGCCGTTGTCAAGTGTATACCCGAGATACTGCATCGATTCGCATTTGTAGGGAACGCCGGCGAGGGAGTAACCGTTCTTGTCTACGAGGAAGAGGGTCGTAAGACCGTCGTTGTAATTGTCATCGTCACAGCAGCCGCATCCTGCGAACATCACTGCCGCTGTGAGGGAGAGTAAAAGTGTCTTCAGTATTTTCATTTTTATTTCCTTCCGTGTTATTATTTATTCTAATAGTTTAATCATAATGGACTTAAAGACTACTTTGACGCAGCTTCGCGCAGGAGGAGAGCGATCTCTCCAGCGCCGTCGCTTTTGACCGATCCTATCAGTCCCCTGCTCTGCTGTCCGACCGATCCGTCGATGATCCCGAGGACTTTTTCCATATCGATCTCCCCTTCGCGCATCATCCATCCCAGTCCGTTGTCAACGAGGAACTTCGCATTGTAGTACTGGTGGTCTCCTGCCGCGTATGGGTAAGGGATATAGACCGCCGGGAGTCCCATCGCCGAAAGCTCCCACAGTGTCGATGCCCCGGCCCTGGCGATGGCGAGGTCGGCCCGTCTCATATACCCTGCCGGATCGGAGGTGAAGGGGAAAAGCTCGGCCTCTATCCCCATCGACTCATAAGCGTTCTGCACTCTCTCGTAGTCCTTCTCGCCGCTCTGGTGGATGATCGATATCCCTTTCTCCCGCAGTAGCGGCGCAAGCGAAATGGCGAGATCGTTGATCGCTTTCGCCCCCTGCGAACCGCCGAGGAAGATCACCGTCGTGACCTTGTCGCGAAGTCTCCTCTCCTCGAAGAATATCTTTTTGATCGGGTAGGAGCTGACCGGGCTCTCTTCGATGTACGAGGAGATGAACGCCCGCGCAAATGGTCTCAGGAGGCGGTTGAGCGAACCTATCGCGGCGTTCTGCTCGTGGATGACGAGGGGAATACGCCTGAGGATCGCCGCCAGTGAAGTCGGCGCAGCTGAGAACCCCCCGACGCAGAAGACCGCTTTCGCATCGTGTTTTTTGAGAAGGCTCGAGGCTTCAAGGGTCGCTTTGAGAAGCATGAAGAGCGACCTGAACTTCCCGATGATCCCCTGGTTGACCACCCCGCGGGTGTCGAGGAAGTATTTCGCCGCGAAATCCCCGTCTTCGCCAAACCATTTCTGATCCTGCCCTTTGGTCGAGCCGATGTAGACGAGCTCCTCACCCCGGAGCTCCTCCTTGACGGCCTTGATGATCACAAGGTGTCCGCCGGTACCCCCGCCGGTCATAACGATACTCATTTCTTCTCCTTCTTTGGCTTCGACCATCGCCCCATCTTCTTGGATATCATCAACACCATCCCTATCGCTATCGAATTGGCCACGATCTGCGATCCCCCGTAGCTGAGGAACGGTACTGCGATCCCTTTGATAGGGGTGATACCGCTGATACCGAAGGTATTGATCACCAGCGAGAGGGAGATGAGGAGCGCAACCCCCACGCTGAAGAGATAGTAATGGGGCTCGAGGAGATCCCCGGCGATCTTGTTGAGCCTGAAGATCAACACCATGAAGAGCGCTATCACGATCCCCACGCCGATGAAGCCAAGCTCCTCTGCGATCCCGGCGAAAACGAAGTCGGTGTGCACCTCTGAGACATACCCCAGCTTGAACTGCCCGTTGCCGAGCCCCTGCCCCCAGATGCCGCCGTTATGGATGGCATTGAGGGAGTTGGATATCTGGTAGGGCTCTTTGACCGCCTCGACATGGAGCGATTTGATCGACTCGAACGGGAGGAACGAAAGGATGGAATCCTGCACCGTCGTCCACCAGCTCATGATCCTCTTGATACGATGTTCGCTCATCATGATGAGCGCCACGAACGCCATGAACCCGAGACTCATCAGCACCATGAAGAACTTCATGCTACGCCCGGCAAAAACGAAAAGGATCGAGAGTGTCCCCGCAAGCACCACCACCTGCCCGAGGTCTTTCTGGAAGATGGCGATGAGGATCACCGCGAAGCCGAAGAGGAACGCATAGGGGAGGAAGAGCATGAACTCCTCGTAGAGGCTCATCTTGCCCCTGTCACGCAGTTTTCGTGCGAAGCTCCAGGAGAGGAAGAATACGAATCCCACCTTGAAGAACTCCACCGGGGCTATCGAGATGGGACCGATCTGCAGCCACCTGGTCGCACCACCGGCGGTATTGACCATCGACGAGGGCATCACCTGCATCGCGATGATCGCCGCGAACGAAAAGAAGAAGAGGAGAAAGCCGAAGCGTGTGAACCACTTGTCGGGGTCGAACTTGCTGAGGATCAATATGATGACCATCCCCACGCCCACCGCCGCCGCCTGCCTGATGACGAAGTGGAACTCGCTGTAGTGGAAGTGGACCACCGCATAGGCCGCGAGGGAATAGCTCATGATCACCGAGACGGTGAGCAGAATAACGGTCGTCAAAAAGAGTTTTGTATCTATCATTGCACGGCTTCTTCCCAATCTTTTTCGTTTTGATCTCGATATAGAATCAGATTTTAACCTAAATCTTGTTAATATTATATTATATAATATAAGATTGAGGTACCGATGAAGGAGTTTCGAACACAAAGAGAGAAGTATGTGCTGCGCAGCCGCAAGCTTCTTATTCTTTATATTTTGCTCATTGTCCTCATCGGCGTCTTCCTCTTCAAGATGCATTGGATCTCCGAATCGGAGCGGGAGATGCCTTCGAGCAATACCGTCATCAACGACCGTTCTCTCCGCGGCAAGATATATTCACAGGACAAGTTCATCATTAGTTCCAGCTCCAAGCGCTACGAGGCTTCGGTCAGGGCGCCGAGCATCATCCCCGAGAAGAAGCAGCTCTTTATCGAGCTTTTCAGTATCTACAGCGGCATCGATCCCGGGACCATCGAGGAGAAGTTCTTCGACAGGGGCGGCAAACCCAAGAGCAATATCGTCGTCCTCTCGAGGGATATCGACGCCAAACACGCCGTAGGGCTCGAGAACCTTTCGCAGAAGCTCCGCAACCTCGGAGTCTTCAGACACCTCAAGAGCGGCGTCCTCTATGCCCTCGATATCATAGAGAGCGGCGAGGTGAGGAACTTCCCGCTCGATGACTGTCTCACCCCGGTCGTGGGCTATGTCAAGGACACCATCGAGGACCGCTACCTCTACTCCGTGGGGATGAACGGACTGGAGAAATACGCCCAGCGCCACCTCTCCACACGCAAGGACGGTATCACGGAAGGGGAGCGGGATGCCGTGGGCTCGATCATCCGCAATGCCAACACCGTCAAGACGCTCCGCAGCGACGGTCTCGATATGTACCTCAATATCCCGCTCCGTCTCCAGAGAAGCGTCGAAAAGCGTCTCGATATCATGCGCGAAGAGACCGGCGCACAGGAGATCATCGCAGCGATCATGGAGAGCGAGACGGGTAAGGTGCTCTCGATCGCCTCTACCAAACGCTACAACCCCAACAAGATCACCCCGCAGGATATGGAGGCGCTCAACGGCAAGTTCGCTACCTACCCCCATGAGCCCGGCTCCGTCCTCAAGCCTGTCACGATGGGGATCGCCCTCGATCACGGTGTCGTGAGCCCCCAGACGATCATCCCCACGTTCAACGGACGGCTCAATATCAGCGCCAGGCACGCCATCACCGATGACGATCCCTTCCCGCAGCTCAGCTGCGCCGAGATCATCATCCACTCCTCCAATGTCGGTATCTCGCAGGTCTCATGGAAGCTCACAGGAAAGGAGTTCCGCGATGGCCTGCTAAGGTTCGGCTTCTCCAAACCTTCGGGTATCGACCTTGCGAGAGAGCTCCCCGGCAAGATCAAATCGGTAAAACTGCTCAACAGCAAGATGCACCGGGCCAACCAGTCCTACGGATACGGCCTCCATGCGACCTTCATCCAGCTCTTCAAGGCCTACAGCGCGTTCAATAACGGCGGTATGGCCATGACCCCGCGTATCATCGACTATTTCCAGGACGAGAAGGGGATGCGCTACAGGCTCGACCCGCCCGAGCCCGACCTCAGGGCGATCTCCCCAAAGGCAGCCGAGCAGATGCACGAGATACTCATACGGGTCGTCCAGGAGGGGACGGGTGTAGCCGCCAAGTATATGGGACTAGAGGTCGGAGGGAAGACCGGTACAGCACACATAGCCGCAGCCGGTGGCTACAGCAACCAGTACCACAGCAGCTTCTACGGCTTCGTCAACGACAAGTCGGGGCATAAGTACACCGTAGGGGTACTCGTCATCCGCCCCGACAAGAGCAAACGGGGGCACTTCGCCTCACAGACGGCGGTACCGACCTTCAAAAAGCTCGTAGATGCCCTCGTGGAGCTCGACTACCTCAAACCGGAATACACCAGAGAGGAGCAGGAGATCATCGCGGCGAAGATCAAAAAAGAGAGGGAAAAAGAGACACCGTATATCCAGTATACACAACCGTCCACTGTAGAACGAAGCTATACTCCTGCGAGGAAGCAGCCGACACCGACCTACAGCAGACCGAAAGCGCAGCCGACACCGACCGCCCCGGCAGCTCCTGTCAGGGCACCGAAACCGTCACCCAGGAGCGAAGAGCTCTTCAACGACCTGGATATGTTCTGATTAGCTGGGCAAAGAGCGAGAGAAGGGTATCTGTAGGTTCGATTTCATCGAACGAATGTTGCAGAGGTCGGAATAATATCCCTTGATGATGGAATAATGTTCGATGAAATCGAACCTACGCATAATAAAACACTCCGACTGTCCGTAGGATGGATGCAATCCACCATCTGCTTCAGATATCTGTACCGTTGCTGCCGATTGGAACAAATGGTGGAATCCTTCCACCCATTCCAAAACAGTCATTCCCGTGAAAACGGGAATCCCATTTATATCCACAGATTGTCTATAAGCCTTGTCGTCCCTACCCATGCGGCGACGAGGATGATGGTATTGCCGATCTCCACCTCCTCCAGGGGTCTGAACGCGCGGTCGACGATCTCCACATACTCTATATCGGTCTCGTTCTCGAGTATTTCCCGCATCACCGCTTCGATCTTCTGCGAACTTCTCTCGCCGGTCATCACCATCTTCGTAGCGCGTTTGAGCGAGCGGGAGAGGCTGAGGGCTCTTTGTTTTTCTTCGGGGGAGAGGTAGACATTGCGGCTGCTGAGCGCGAGTCCCGAGCCGTCGCGGACGATCTCGCACGGCACGATGCGGCAGCGGAGGAAATAGGTGCGCGCCATCTGCATGATGAGGGCGAGCTGCTGGGCATCCTTCTTGCCGAAATAGGCGGCGGTAGGGTTGGCGAGGTTGAGGAGCTTCATCACTACCTGGAGCATCCCGTCGAAGTGTCCCGGTCTCCTGTTCCCCTCGAGTATGTACCCCATCGTCGCAGGCGCCATGACGGCGAGCTCGTCCCTCTCGTACATGATCCCGGGGGTCGGCATGAAGAGGATATCGACCCCGGCGCGCTTGCATATCTGCATATCGGCTTCGATCTTGCGGGGGTATTTGTCGAGGTCTTCCCCTTCGAGGAACTGTGTGGGATTGACGAATATCGAGACGATGACGAACCCGTTCTCCTCTTTGGCCCTGCGGATAAGCGACAGGTGCCCTTCGTGGAGCGCCCCCATCGTGGGGACGAACCCGACGCTCCCTGCTATCCCGTCTCTGGCCGCCATGAGCTCCGCTGTGGTCTCTATTACCCTCATCACTATCCTCTCTCTCATGATTTTTGGGTATAATAGTATCCAATTTAATCAAAAATATCACCTACATAGATTCGAGTTAAACCAAATCTTTAAGTGCAATAATAAATCGCTATTTTATTTTTTCTATCGCACAATGCGGGTGTAAACTACGAGGGAAGAGAGAGACATGAAACAACACTACGCGCTTGGGATCGATATCGGCTCGACGACGGTCAAATATGTCGTCTGTGACAGTGAGTTCAATATCATAGCCAAAGAGTACACGCCGCACGATACCAAACAGGCAGAGACCCTGCTAAGACTCCTCGAAAAGCTTGAAGCCGAACACCCCGAGATATACAACAACATCGAAAAAGCCTACATCACAGGTTCCGGCGCCACCCGCATCGCCCCGCGCATCAATGCCCGCTTCGTCCAGGAGGTCAACGCCGTCGTCCTCGCGGTCGAGCATCATCACCCCGATGTCAACGCCGTCATCGAGCTCGGCGGACAGGACGCCAAGATCATCCACTTCAAAGAGGGTGAGGACGGCAAGAAGACCGCCCAGACCTCGATGAACGACAAGTGCGCCTCGGGTACGGGTGCGACCATCGAGAAGTGTACGATGAAAGTGGGTCTGGAGAGCGCGGATGTCCAGAACCTCAAGTTCGAGACCGACAAGCTCCACCATGTCGCCGCCAAGTGCGGGGTCTTCGCCGAGACCGATATCGTCAACCTCGTCAAGACCTCCGTCCCCTCCAACGAGATCATGAACTCCCTCGCCGACGCGATCGTCATGCAGAACCTCACCGTCCTCACCCGAGGCAATACCCTCATGCCCAAGGTACTCCTCCTCGGCGGTCCCAATACCTACCTCCCGTTCCTCCAGGACTGCTGGCGTATGCGTATCAGCGAGCTGTGGGATGAGAGAGGGGTAGAGTACGACAAAGAGCAGCTCTCAGAGCTCGTCCTCGTCCCTCAGAACTCCCAGTACTACGCGGCGTTCGGCGCAGTGGTATTCGGCGAGGGGGAAGCGAACAACGACCAGAAGTTCAAAGGGAGCCTTGAGCTCAAGACCATGATCCGCTCCGGCGCGGTACACAACGACTCCAGCAAGGATACGCCGCTCGTGGCGAGCGCCGAGGAGCTCGAAGCATTCAAGTCAAAATACTCCATCCCTCCGTTCGTCCCAGCCAAACTCACCGAAAAGACCGAGTGCTACCTCGGGATCGACGGGGGCTCCACCAGCTCCAAGGCGGTCGTCGTCGACAGGGACGGCAACCTCCTCCTCAAGGTCTACCAGCTCTCCAAAGGGAACCCGATCCAGGATACCAAGGAGATGCTCGAGAAGATCGCCGCATACGACAAGGACGGTTTCCTCGATATCAGGGGTCTGGGGACGACCGGGTATGCCGCCGATGTACTCGAAGGGGCGCTCAAGGCCGATGCCAACATCATCGAGACCATCGCCCACATGAAGAGCGCGCAGGCGGTCTTCGGCGAGAGTATCGATATCATCTGTGATATCGGCGGACAGGATATCAAGGTGCTCTTCATGGAGAACGGCATGATGAAGAACTTCCGTCTCTCCAACCAGTGCTCGGCGGGCAACGGTACGCTGCTCCAGAGTATGTCCAAGCAGTTCGGCGTCACGGTCGAGGAGTATGCCGATGTCGCTTTCGATGCGACCCAGGCGCCGAAGTTCAACTACGGCTGCGCCGTCTTCCTCGATACCGACAGGGTCAACTTCCAGAAAGAGGGGTATACCAAAGAGGAGCTCTTCGCAGGGATCGCCAAGGTACTTCCCAAGAATGTCTGGCAGTATGTCGTCCAGGCTCCCAACCTCGCGGCATTCGGCAACCACTTCGTCCTCCAGGGAGGGACACAGTACAACCTTGCAGCCCTCAAAGCACAGGTCGACTATATCAAAGAGCTCGTCCCCGGTGCGACAGTCGATGTCCACCCGTACCCCGGTGAAGCGGGAGCCTACGGCGCGGCGATCGAGGCGAGGGATGTGGTCGCGGCGCGCGGCTACCATTCGTTCGTAGGGATGGAGGAGGCTCTGGGGCTCTCCTACACCTCACTCACCGACGAATCGACCAGATGTAATTTCTGCCCGATCCTCTGTTCGCGTACCTTTATCGATACCAAGACGCCCAATTCCGAATCGGTGCGCTACATCGCCGGGTTCGCCTGTGAGAGCGGTACGGTGGAGTCCCCCGAAGCCCTCAAAGCCCTCCAGAAAGAACGGCTCTCCCTCCAGAACGAGACCCCGAACCTCGTCAAGAAGGAGGCCAAAGAGCTCTTCGCCCACGGCTACGATCTCCCCGCCGCTCCTACTGCCGATACACTCATCACCCGTCAGCAGGTCAAGATGACCCTCGGCGGCTGGGGGCCGACCATCCGCAAGAAGGTGATCAGACCTTTCGAGACGAGCTCGCAGGAGGCAAAAGAGCGCAGAAGCAAGCTCATCGTCGGTATCCCCAAAGTGCTCAATATCTACTCCGTCGCGCCGTTCCTCCGCACCTATCTCGAAGCGCTGGGGATCGATCCGAAGAACATCAAATTCTCGGGTTACTCCAACGAAGATATGTTCCTCGAGGGGGCGCGCTACGGTTCGGTCGACTCATGCTACCCCGCAAAAGTAGCGCAGTCGCATGTCTACTCGCTCCTCTACGGCAAGAAGTTCCACAAGATGCATTTCGACTACCTGTGGTTCCCGTCGACCCTCTCGCTCCCTGCGTTCATCGTCAAGTCGATGGGGCAGACCGCCTGCCCGATCATCACCGGGACACCGCGCGTCGTCTACTCCGCCTTCACCAAAGAACAGGATCTCTTCACGAAGAAAGGGATCGAGTATATCGACGATTCGCTCCCCTTTGCCAACAAACTCCTCCTTGAAAAGGAGCTCTTCGGCACATGGGGCGAAAGACTCGGCATCACTGCGGATGAGAACCGCTGGGCGGTAGAGCAGGGGTGGAAGGCGCTCGAAGCGAACGAGAAGGAGATCATGGCAGAAGGGCGCGCGATACTCGACAGCGCTGTCGCCAACGACGAGATCGTGATCCTACTGCTCGGCAGACCCTACCACTCCGATCCGGGGATCAACCACGAAGTGCTCGACGAGTTCCAGTCGCTCGGGTTCAAGACCATCTCGATGCGCTCCATCCCCAAGGACAAAGAGTATCTCGACCGGTTCTTCGGCGATGAGCTGCGTGATGGATATATCGAGGACTACTTCGATATCCGCGATGTGTGGCCCGAGAACTATTCGGTCAACTCGTCGCAGAAGGTATGGGCGGCGAAGTTCGCAGCGCGCCACCCCAATGTCGCCGTGCTCGACCTCTCGAGCTTCAAATGCGGGCATGATGCCCCTACCTACTCGATCATCGACAAGATACTCGGCGCCAGCCGTACGCCGCACCTGACGCTGCACGATATCGATGCGAACAAGCCGGGCGGCTCGATCAAGATCAGGGTCAAGACCTTCGCCTACACCCTCGATCAATACAGGGAGACGCTGATCAAAGAGAAGCAGCTCCAGCAGCAGAACAGTCTCAATGAAGCAACAGCATAGGAGGAGAAGACCATGAGCCAGTGCAACAGTATCAAACCACAGGAGAGCAACGGAAGTCTGAGCTATCTCCATCAGGACAAGATGCAGTGGAGAGACACTGCCAACAAACGCTACAACAAAGCTGACAAGGAGAACACGACCCTCCTCATCGGCGGTCTGACGATCCTCCAGGACAAGCTGATGATGGCTTCGCTCCAGTCGCTCGGCGAGAAGTATATCGCCCTGCCCAACCCCGATTTCGATTCGTTCCGCAAGGGGAAGATATACGGCAACAGGGGACAGTGTAACCCGACCTACTTCACGGTGGGCAACCTCGTGAAGTATCTCCAGGATCTCCGCGCAGAGACCGGGATGAGCTCGCAGGAGATCGTCGACAAGTACGCCTATGTCACCGCCGGCGGATGCGGGCCGTGCAGGTTCGGGATGTATATCACCGAGTACCGCAAGGCGCTCAAGGATGCGGGATTTGACGGCTTCAGGGTCTTCAGTTTCCAGCACAACGAGGGGATATTCCAGGCCGAGGACGGCGAGGGGGAGAGCCTGAAGTTCTCTCCGATGTTCTTCATCACCCTGATCAAAGCGGTCATCATCGGTGATATCATCAACCTCCTCACCTACAAGATGCGACCGTACGAAGTGGTCAAAGGGGCGACCGATGAAGCAGTAGCCGAGTGCTACGAGATCATCGCCGATGCTTTCAAAGAGCACAGGAACCTCACATACGCTATGTACAAGTGCCGCAAAGTGCTCGAAAAAGTAGATCTCGACAGGCTCCAGCCCAAGGCGAAGGTGATGATCATGGGAGAGTTCTGGGCGGCGATGACAGAGGGTGAGGGGAACTACAACCTCCACAGATTCCTCGAGTCCGAAGGGGCGGAGTGTATCCCGCAGCCGATCATCAACCGTCTCATGCTCACGATCTGGGAAGCGGAGTATATCGACAACAAAGTAGCCGACCTCGAGGTGGACGAGAGCGTGAAGCGGTTCGACTTCACCCACGCAAAAGGGAAGCTCAATATGGCTCTGGCGCGTGTCGCGATCAAGTTCTACTTCAACCTCTACGCCAAAGCGATCGGTCTCAATGACTACGATGTCCCCGATATCGAGAAGCTCTCCAAGCTCAGCCGCGTCTACTACCCGCTCGATGCGGAGGGGGGCGAAGGGCACCTCGAGGTAGCCCACCTTCTGGAAAGTATCAAGCACAAGCTCGCCCACCTCGTCATCTCGGTCAAGCCGTTCGGCTGTATGCCTTCATCGGCAGTATCGGACGGCATCCAGCCCCTCATCACCGCCCGCTATCCCTCGGCGAACTTCCTCTCGATAGAGACTTCGGGCGAAGGCGCGGCGAACTTCTACTCCCGCGTCCAGATGGCGCTCTTCAAGGCGAAGCAGGCCGCCAAGGAGGAGTTCGACGTCCTCAAAATACCCGAGCATATCCCCGCCAGGGTCAACGACTACAAGTTCCAGCCAAGGCATGGTGCGACCGGTACAGCGGCGAGACTGGTGGAGAGTATTTCGTAATCTCTCCATTCCCCACCTCGTCATCCCGACCTGATCGGGAATCTCACTGCAAATCGTATGAAATATGTTATACTCTCTTTAGTAACAAAAAGAAGTTTTCTATGTATACCTTGACGATCAATGTCAAAGACAGCGTTGTTGACAATATACTCTATATACTCAAAAATCTCTCCGATGTCAAAATAGTGGATCAAAAGAAAGTGGACGAACAGACCAAGCTCGACCAGGTAAAAGGGATACTTAAAGGGAGGATCAAAGATCCCGTAGAGTATCAAAGAGAACTGCGTAATGAATGGGAACACAGGACAGAATGGCATCAAGAAATTCTTGATGAGAGAAGAGAATACTACGAAGATGGCAAAATCAATGTCCTAAGCTTTGATGAGTTCAAAGCTTCACTTGGAAAGTGAAAGTCTACACACTTTAAATTCGTTCCGACGATATCGTCGGAATGCATACGAGATTGACAATACAATTTCAATCTGCACTCCCACAAAATCATGGGAGCGCAAAAAATCCTATCCCTACCTCTCCTCAGTAAAGTCCTGATAGATCATCTGCAAGAGCTGAAAAAACCTCTCTTTGATCTCTATACCGACGAGCATACCCAACAGCGCTCCGTAGATACTCCATCCGTCGCTGATAGAGTCACCGACAGCATACCCCACACCGGCGAAGAACATCATAGAGATCAGCAGCCTGACACTCACCTCTCTCCCTCGCAGGAGGAGTGCGAAGAACCAAACTATGATCGTGAACAGCAAAATGACTCTCCATATCATGAGTTACTCCTTCATCGTTCTTCATCCCCGGTGGGAAAGGTGAGACTATGGCTTTTATCACTCACTGTTCTTATCGAGACGATGAATGCGAATTAAATTATTCCTTTTTATAATCATATATATCCATATACATAATTCCCTCTTGACTTAACTTGCCATCTATCGTGACTTTTTTATTGAGGTATGGATGCAACTGGGGGTCTTCCTGCCACAATTCAACCTGCTTTTTTACTACACTTTCAGTATAGTCGAAATATTGCAAAATATATTCAGGACCTTCTGATTTACTGTCAATATTAGCAAGTTTAGAAAATAGATATCCGTCAAA
>QKDN01000051.1 GCA_003252535.1 Campylobacterota bacterium
GTGAAATTTCACGGAATGGATAAAGAGAACTTCAATTTACATCTTAAAGAGTGCGAGTTCAGGTTCAATAATAGAGGTGAAGATTTGTATAAACTGCTACTCAGAATCTTCAGGAATGAACCTCTAAACTAGTCAAGCCCCAAAAAAATAATACCCACACTTTCAACAGCAGTTTGATAAGTTTCGTTGTATTGATAAATATCCGCAATATAAGTAAGATAAATAACAATGTTCCTGAAAGAACTAGCATTGAAAAGAGAAATAAAATATCTGAAGGAATTTCTGCTGCCCAGCCTGACTCAGCAAAAACCAAAACTGAAAAGAGTAGAACCAACCAGATATATCTATGCATTACAGTCGAGTACCTCATTTTGGGGTGATGAGATAATACTATCAAAAAGATTTACACTTTACCAAGGGTTCAGAGAGATATGATGAAAATAGCTTCTATCCAGTAATGGCAAGGTATTGACAGCCAACCTTCAAAACTCTCATCGCTTTTTGGCTACAATAAGCCTCAAACTTCTACCACAAAGAGAAACCATGAAAGTCGATCTAGCACACTCCCCCGATGCCGATGATATCTTTATGTACTATGCGATCAAGTTCGGATGGGTCGATACCAAAGATTACGAATTTGACAACATCGCACTCGATATCGAGACGCTCAACCAGGAAGCATTGAAGGGCACCTATGCCGTCAGCGCCATCAGTTTCGGAGCCTACCCCTACCTCAAAGACGACTATGCGCTGCTCCGCACGGCGGTGAGCTTCGGCGAGGGGTACGGCCCCAAGCTCATCAAGCAGAAGGGGAAAAGGCTCCGCCCCAATTTCAAGGTCGCCCTCTCCGGTCAGTACACCACCAACGCGATGCTCTTCCGCATCTACTACCCCAGGGCGCGTCCTGTCTATATGGACTTCCTCGAGATAGAGCAGGCAGTGCTCGACGGGACGGTCGACGCGGGCGTGCTGATCCACGAGTCGATCCTCTCTTTCGACGAGTCGCTCGAGGTGGAAAAAGAGGTCTGGGATATCTGGCAGGAGCTCGCAGGCGAGGGGCTCCCGCTGCCGCTGGGCGGTATGGCGATCCGCCGCTCGCTCCCGCTGACCCGTGCCCTTGATATCGAAAATATCCTCATCGACGGCGTCAAAGTAGCCAATGAGCGTAAAGAGGAGCTCTGCGCCAGGCTCGAGAGCGAAAATCTCGTCCGTATCTCCGACAAGATGCTCACCAAATACCTCGATATGTACGCCTCCGACGAATCGGTAGAGCTGAGTCCATTACAGCTCGAAGCCCTCGACAAGCTCTACGAGATAGGGTACAGACACGGACTCTGGGAAGTGCCGATCAAAGCGGAGGATTATCTGCTGCCACGAGAGTATCAGGAATTGCGTAACAGCTGATGTACCTCAAGACCATAGATTTCTCCAAGTACTCCTCCATCAAGATCGGGCAGCCCGTCGAAGTGCTGATGATCGAGCGCGGCGATAGCATCCCCGCAGACCGTTTCCTCGTCGGCGGGGCGAACAACCTGCTGGTCACCCCGACCCCGCCGCCGCTGATGATGTTGAGCAAGGACTTTTCGTATATCGAAAGCGACGGTGCGACGCTTACCATCGGTGCAGCGACCCCGACAGGGCGTATCGTCTCGTATGCCAGGAAGCACGATATCGGCGGGTTCGAGTTCCTCGCCAAGCTGCCGGGGACGCTCGGCGGCGTCCTCGCGATGAACGCGGGGGTCAAAGCCTACGAGGTGTTCAATATCCTGGACAGCATCGAGATCGACGGTGAGTGGAGAGAGAAGGGGAGTATCGAGCACGGCTACCGCTTCGCCCGTCTGGGCGGATGCGCCACGGCGGCGAAGTTCCCTATCGTCAAAGGGTTCGACAAAGCGCTCCAGGGTGAGCTGGCGAAGCTCCGATCCAACCAGCCGAGCGATCCCAGTGCCGGATCGGCGTTCAAGAACCCTCCGGGCGATGCAGCGGGACGGCTCATCGATGCGGTGGGGCTCAAAGGGATGGAGCACGGCGGCATGGCATGGAGCAGCAAACACGCCAACTTCCTGGTCAACCTCGGCGGCGGGACATACGAGGATGCGAAGTATCTCATCGACCTCGCGAGGGAGAAGGTCAAAGCGGAGTTCGGGATAGAGCTGGAGCTTGAGGTGCAGATAGTTTAACCGTCATGCGAAAACCCGTAGGTTCGATTTTATCGAACGAATATCACAAAAGTAGGAACGATTCCATTATGCGGAATAATGTTCGATAAAATCGAACCTACAGAAATGTGATAGGGTGGATGAAATCCACCGTCTGTTCCAATCGGTAGCAACGGTACAGATATCTGAAACAGATGGTGGGATTCTCCCACCCTACACGACTTTAAAAGCCGAAGAAAAATTTATCATGCATAAAAAACAAATGATTTATCGAGATATGATCAACTTATATGAAAACTGTAGTAGTTCACTATCACCGAATTATCAGCGACAAATTCAAAATATTAAGATATTGTTTTCACTGGTTCCCGAACACATGAAGCCGACGCTAAGGTGGAATCCCGATATAGAGAAATAGCGGGTAGCATAGAGACAAAAGAAAAATTTCAACCAAATACAACCCAATTATCTAAGCCGATTCTTTCGTTTTTCAAGGGTTTGCGTACTGACTTTAGAAAGCACTTGTCCATGGCACCAAAAAGTTTAAAGTTTTCTCTGGCTTCGTTCAAACTCAAACCATTTGCTCCCCCATGATAAGAGGGATCGAAATTTTGGACTCCATCATTTTCCCAAAAGCACACGCGACATATATTACAATTCATGACCACATTATCTTCAAAAGTATAGTATCCGCAACAGATACATTTATACTTTTTCTTTTTAGGTTGAAAATCACGAATATTTCGTTGAATAGAGGCTTTTTTGTATGTATAGATTTTCATTTTTCACCCGCCCCACCCATGCATCTTCCGTGCTATGATGACGCTGTGGCCGCCTGAGAGGGGGATGGTGTTGGCGGCGACGAAGTAGCTGCTTTCGAGGCCGTGGCCCCAGCGCTGCCAGAGGTTCTCTTCGTTCTCCTCTTCGATGATGAGGATAAGCCCGCCGCTCTTGAGGCTTTCGTACGATCTGGACAGGAGGTTCTCCTGCATATCTTCCTGTATCTCTGCGGTGATGAAGAGATAGTCGTAGAGTTTCGCCTGGGAGGAGAATCGCGGCTGGGTGAGCCTGAGCTTTGAGACCGTGATCCCCTTGTGTGTGCCGAAATGTTTGAGCGACTCGGTGTAGTCACTCTCGCTGAGGCTCCTGATATCGAACTCGTACCCATGCTTTCCGGCAACTCCCGCAAGCTGTCTGTTGCACTCAAGGTCGCCGTCGCTCAGATGCATGATCCTGATGGATGGCTCGACCTTGATGATCTTAAGCAGTTGGTCGATATCGGTGCTGTCGAGGTGTTTCATAGGTGCAGTCCTGTTTCCTGGTAGTTGTTCGTCGGATCAGCCCCAGGCCTGTGCCTTCTTGGCAATGATGACGCTGTGGCCGCTCGCGAGGGGGATCGTCTTGATCGAGATAAAATAATTCGAGTCGAGGAGCCGACCCCACTTGCGCCGCAGCGACTCTTCGGGGCCGTCCTCGGTGATGAGGACCAGTCCGCCGTTCTTGAGCGACTCGTATGTCTTGGCGAGGAAGAGGGACATCATATTGGCCGGTATTTCCACGGTCACGAAGACATAGTCGTAGAGCTTCGAAGTGGCGTATCTGGGCTGGGTGAGACGCAGGCGCGCCACGGTGATCCCCTCTTCCATCTCGAAATGTTCGAGCGATTCGGTGTAGTCGGCCTCGCCGAGGCATTTGATATCGAACTCATAACCGTAATCACGGCATATTCGTACAAGCCGTTTATTGAAATCGAAATCCCCATTCCCAAGATGCATGATCTTGACGGAGGAGTCGGGTTTGATGAGTTCAAGTAGTTGGCTGATATCAACGCTATCTAAGTGATTCATAAGTACAATTCCCTTTATTATAGTGTATCGTACGATATATTTTTTTCTCCTTTTTTAGAGATGCCAGCCAATTTTTTCAGACCAGATGGAGCCATATATGCACAGAAAAAAGATTTATAACCCGGACTCGACGGAAAAAACCCGCGACAGAAAGATATTCGGCGGCGATCCTACGGGGATATTTGAACTCAACGACATCAAGTATCAGTGGGCTTATAATCTTTGGGAGATGATGCTCAACAATACATGGTTCCCAAAAGAGGTCGATATGACCCGCGACGTCAACGACTACAAGCACCTCACCGATGCCGAGAAATCGGCCTACGACAAGGTGCTCGCCCAGCTGATCTTCATGGACTCGCTCCAGACCAACAATATCATCGACAATATGAACCCTTTCATCACCTCCCCGGAGATCAACCTCGTCCTCGTACGCCAGAGTTTCGAGGAGGCGCTCCACTCCCAGAGTTACGCGGTGATGGTCGATACTATCTCTACCAATACCAGCGAGATATACGAGCTCTGGCGCAGGGATATGAAGCTCAAGTCGAAGAACGACGCGATAGCGAAGGTCTACGAGGAGCTCGCCAAGAACCCGACAGATACCAATATCGTCAAAGCGATGTTCGCCAACCAGATACTCGAGGGTATCTACTTTTACAGCGGTTTCACCTATCTCTATACGCTCGCACGCAGCGGCAAGATGCTGGGATCGGCGCAGATGATCCGATTCATCCAGCGCGATGAGGTGACCCACCTCCTCCTCTTCCAGAACATGATCAACGTGACCCGCAGGGAACGCCCCGATATCTTCACCAAAGAGTTCACCGACGAGATATACCAGATGTTCCGCGACGCGGTGGAGCTCGAAAGCATGTGGGGTCGCTATATCACGCAGGGGCAGATACTGGGGCTGACCGATGATATCATCAGCCAGTATATCCAGTACCTCGCTGACGAGAGGCTCAAAGCGGTCGGGTTCAACAAGCTCTACAATGTTGACCACCCGATCAAATGGGTCGACAATTTCTCGAAGTTCAACGAACAGAAGACCAACTTTTTCGAAGGGAACGTGACGAACTACTCCAAGGGTAGTCTGAATATGGATGATTTCTAAAAAACAACTCAAAGCCGTAACGCTTCAGCTCCCCACCAGGCCGCGCTACAAGGAGAATCTCGAGAGGCTTCTCGCAGAGATCGAGGCGCACAGCGACTGCGACATTATTGCAGCTCCCGAGGTCTACCTCACCGGCTTTGACTACGAACACATCTCCACCGCTGCGAAGTTCGGCGAAAGTGCCCTGAAAAAGCTCAAAAAACAGGTCGGCGACCAGATACTCATCCTCAGCCTCATCCTCAATACCGACAAAGGGTATGTTAACCAGGCGGTCGTCATCCACAAACACAAGATCATCCACCGCCAGAACAAGGCCAAGCTCTTCAAGCTCGGAGACGAGCACAGCCATTTTGCCGCAGGGAAGAGCAAAAAGATCAAGCCTTTCGATATAGAGGGTCGCAAGTATGCCATACTCGTATGTTTCGAACTGCGTTTCAAAGAGCTGTGGCAGCAGATAGAGGGTGCTGACATCGTCGTCATCGTAGCCAAGTGGGGACTCCCGCGCAAATCGCACCTGGAGATACTCTCCCGCGCGCTCGCAGTGATGAACCAGACCTTCGTCATCGTCTCGGACAGCTCTGACAGCGATATGGCAAGCTCCTCGGCGCTCATCACCCCGTTCGGTGAGGTGACGATGGACGACTCCCTCGAAGCGATAGAGGGGATGCTCGATATGAAGCTGCTCAAGAAGATGAGGCGGTATATCGTCCTCGAATAGGAGGAGTCGCGATATACTGAAATTTCGAAATCTCAAGGGTGGATTTCGATATCCACCTTACCCCCTACGCGAAAAAGTGAACTCTTCTCTCTCCCACGCACCGCCGTTCGGATGGCGGGTGAAATGCTCTACGGTGTAGCGCTCCCCGTCGACGCTCAATAGGACGCATTCGCTCCGCTCTTTCTCCCTGGCGCATACCTCTCCCGGATTGAGGAAAAGGGTGTCGCCGCGCATCGCACACTCGAACCTGTGGGTGTGCCCAAAGATCACGACATCGGTATCCGGGGTCATGTAGAACGGCAGGTGCATCATCTTGATCCTGAGCTCTTTGATCTTGAGATAGTAGGGCTCTTTGTAGATATGGAACTCGCCGCTGAGCGGGCTGAGGTGGTGGTCGTTGTTGCCGAAGACGATACGGTAGGGGAGCCCGGTATCGGAGAGCTTCTCGATATGTTCGCGGGAGTGGATATCCCCGGCGTGGAGGAGGTACTGTGCTCCCCGCTCCAGCAGGTGGGAGAGGGCAGCGTCATGCAGGGTGCTCTTCGTATGCGAATCGGAGAGGATGCCGATCTTCATACTACTTGATCTCTTCCTTGTGCTTGCACTTGAAGCATTCGTAGACCTCTTTGCCCCTGAGGGTCTTTTTGCCCATCAGGTAGTTGCACTCGGGGCATTTTTTGTCGACCGGCTCGAAGTTGGCGATGAACTTGCACTTGGGGTAGTTCGAACAGCCGAAGAACTTGCCGCGTCTCCCTTCCCTCTCGTGGAGCTTGCCGCCGCACTCGGGGCAGGGGACCGATATCTCTTTGGGCGGGGTGAGTGACTTGGCATTCTTGCACTTGGGATAGGCCGAACATGCGAGGAACGGCCCGCGCTTGGAGCTTTTGATCACCATCGGTGCGCCGCACTTGTCGCACTTCTCGTCACTCTGCTGGGGCTGTTCCTTGACCGTCCCGTCTGTGTTCTTGGTGTATTTGCACTCGGGGAAGTTGCTGCACGCGATGAACTCGCCGTACCTTCCCTTGCGCAGGAGCAGCTCCGCACCGCAGTCGGGGCACATCTCACCCGTCGGGGTGGCGACCTTCTGGCTCTTGATCTTCGCTTTCCCCTCGTCCACCTTTTTGATGAACGGGTTGTAGAAGTCGCTGAGTATCTTCTGCCAGTCGGCTTCCCCCTCGCCGATACGGTCGAGCTCCTCTTCCATATTGGAGGTGAAGCTGCTGTCGACGATCTCCGGGAAATGTTCTTCGAGCATCTCGGTCACGGTGAAGGCGACTTCGGTAGGGTGGATACGCTTCTTCTCTATCTCGATATATTCACGTGTCTGCAATATGGTGATGGTCGGCGCATAGGTACTCGGACGGCCGATCCCGAGCTGCTCGAGCTTCTTGATGAGGCTCGCCTCGCTGTATCGCGGCGGCGGCTCGGTGAAGTGCTGGGTCGACGTGATGGAGTCGAGCGATACGCTCTGCCCCTCCTGGAGCTGCGGGAGGAGCTTGTCTTTCTCGCTGTATCCCGTGACCTTGTAGAAACCGTCGAAGAGGAGCTTTCTGCCGCTCGCTTTGAAGCTGCACTTTTTCCCCTCGAAGATGATCGTCTGCGACTCGAACTGCGCGTCTGTCATCTGGCAGCTGATGAAGCGGTTGTAGATGAGCGCGTAGAGCTTGAGCTCGTCACCGGCGAGATATCCTGCCGCCACCTGTGGCGTGAAGGATACCATCGTGGGGCGGATCGCTTCGTGGGCCTCCTGCGCCCCTTTGGACTTGGTGACATAGCTCTTCGGCTTGCCGGGGAGGTATTTCTCCCCGTAGACGTTTTTGATATGGTCTCTGGCGTTGTCGACCGCTTCTTTGGCGAGGTTGAGGCTGTCGGTACGCATATAGGTGATGACCCCCATGACCCCCTGATCGGTCTTGACACCTTCGTAGAGCTTCTGGGCGAGCATCATCGTCTTCTTGGGGGAATAGCCGAGCTGTGACGAGGCACTCTGCTGGAGGGTCGACGTCATGAACGGAGGAGGCGTTTTGGTCGTTTTCTGGGCTATCTCGATGGATGCGACGACATACGAATCGTTCTTCGCGGCGGCGACCACTTCGCTGGCATAGGTTTCGTTGCCGATGGTGAGCTTCTCGATCTTTGTCTCGCCGAAGCTGTAGATACCCGATTCGATATCCTTTTCGAAGAGCGCATCGATACTCCAGTATTCTACCGGCTTGAACTCATTGATCTCCCTCTCCCTGTCGACGACGATCTTGAGGGTAGAGCTCTGGACACGCCCGGCAGAGAGTCCCTTCTGTATCTTGCTGCCGAGGAGCGGGGAGAGCTTGTATCCGACGATACGGTCGAGGAGCCTTCGTGTCTGCTGGGCGTTGATACTGTCCATATCGAGGTGTCTCGGGTTGGCAAGGGCGTGGTTGATCGCGCTCTTGGTGATCTCGTGGAATACGATACGGGGGAGTACTTCGGGGTCTTTCTTGATCGCCATGGCGATGTGGTAGCCTATCGCTTCACCCTCTCTATCCTCATCGGTCGCGATATAGACGGTCTCGGCATTCTTGGAGAGGTCCTTGAGCTCTTTGACGATGGCGTTGGAGTCCCTGGGGATGGAGTATTTGGGTATGAAGTGTCCTGCGTCGTCAATATCGATACCGAAGCTGCTTTTGGGCAGGTCCCTGATATGTCCCTTCGAGGCGACGACTTTGTAGTCCTTGCCCAGAAAGTTGCTGATGGTTCGTGCTTTTGCGGGTGATTCGACGATAATCAAATTCTTCATAATACTTCACTGCCTAAAAATTGTAATTTCGGCATTGTAACACAAAAGTAGCTAAAGTTATGAATTTCACAATGCCGCAAGCGAGCCGACCGGGTCAGAGAACCGTGATCAGCCCAGGAATCTGCCGCTCGCTCTGAGGTCGGCTTCCATGATCTCGATCTCGTCCACACCGCTGTGGGCGATCTCGTTGTCGAGCTCGTAGTCGAGGTTGGGGTTTCTGTCGGGGTAGTCGACGCTGTTGAGGATCGCTTTGAGCGCGTTGAGTCTCGCTACGGGTTTGTTGTTGCTTCTGATCACCGTCCAGGGGGCTGCCTCGGTATGGGTCCGTTTGAGCATTTCGTATTTCATCTTGGTGAACTCGTCCCAGCGTTCCTGCATCTGGAGATCGATCTCACTGAGCTTCCACTGCTTGAGGGGGTTGACCTCGCGCTCTTCGAAGCGGTTGGCCTGTTCGTCCTTGGTCACAGAGAAGTAGATCTTGACGAAGTGTATCCCGTGCGCTACGAGGTCCGCTTCGAACGAAGGGACCGACTTCATGAAGGTCTTGTACTCGGTCTCGGTACAGAAGCCGAATACCGGCTCGACCATCGCGCGGTTGTACCAGCTGCGGTCGAAGAGGACGATCTCGCCGCCGTGCGGGAACTGCTCAACATAGCGCTGGAAGTACCACTGGGTGCGCTGGAAGTCAGAAGGCTTGCCCAGTGCCACGATGCGGTAGTGCTTTTCATTCATATAGCGGGTGATCCTTCGTATCGCACCCCCTTTGCCCGAGGCGTCGCGTCCTTCGACCAATACGATCATCTTCTCCCTGACGGTCTCAAGGTGCTCCTGGAGTTTGAGAAGCTCGACCTGGTAGGGCTTGAGCATATTCTCTTCAACAGCTTTTATATATTTTTTATATACGTGGCGGCGCATCGCCTCATCATTGGTGAAACCTTCTACAAAACTCTCAAATGTCATTGTTATAATTTTCTCTTTTTATTAAATTCAGCAAGCACTTATATCATAACTCTAATAAATTTCTTATTATAAGTAAGGGTGCAGTATACAAATCTGTCAAAGGTGTGTTACAATAAAGGAGAAACTTCGGAAAGTGTCGGTAAAGACCGATCGGGATAGCTTACTCAGACTGAAAAAGGAGGCGATCATGCTGCGGTATCTGTACATTGTGCTTATGCTCTTCACCATGGCGAACGGTGAGGTCAAAAAGATTTACTTTACGGACGGCGGGCTCATGAGCGAGACCCCGTACGATGACAAAGGGAAAAAAGAGGGGCTCCAGAAGAGCTACTACAAAGAGGGGACTTTGCGTGAAGAGGTGGAGTATCACGGCGGCAAACGCGACGGCATCTCGAAGACCTACTACAAGAACGGGCAGCTGATGCAAGAGATGCTCTACAAAGAGGACAAAAAGAACGGTTTGCAGAAGCATTACAAGGAGAACGGCCAGCTCTACCTGGAGAGCACCTACAGGGACAACAAAAAGGACGGGATCGAAAAAGGGTACCACAAGAACGGGAAAGTGGAGTATGAAGCGCTCTACCGTGATGGTGTCAAGGAGGGAATCTACAGGCTCTACTATGACAGCGGCAAACTGTGGCGCGAGCGAAACTATAAAGAGGGGAAAATAGACGGTATCACCAGGGTCTTCTGGAAAGCGGGAGACTACGAGGAGCTGGAGTATCACGGTGACAAACGCAACGGCATCTACAAAAAGTACTACCCAAGCGGCAACATCCGTGTCGAAGGGAACTACAAAGATGACAAAAAGGACGGTCTGCAAAAAAGCTACAACGATGACGGCAAGGTGCGTGACGAGACCACCTTCCTCGATGACAAAAGGGAAGGGGTGGCCAAAACCTACTATAAGAACGGCGAGCTCCACGATACGATCACCTACAGGAACGGCATCAAGGACGGCAGCTACAAGCTCTACTACGACAACGGCCAGCTCTGGAGCGATATGTTCTACAAAGAGGGTGTACTTGACGGCACGGTGAAGAAATACTGGAAGGACGGTGCCCAGACCGACGAGATCGTCTACAAAGAGGGGAGGGTCATCAGCGGGACCCGATTCAAAAGCGACGGTACGGGCGAGCCCTATGACGACGGCCGTATCTCCAAAATGAATAAGGATAAATAGCGTCCGGGAGCTTCAAAAGCTGCTCCTCCAAAGAGGTTGCTCCTGCGCCATGTGAACGCAGGCCCCTATTTCATGGGTTTGGTGCAGGGCTTGTCGCACCCTCTTTGGAGTAAGAGAACGAGTAAGCGGAGGTTCCTCTTTACTTTTCGACGATCCTTCCGTGCTCCATCCGTACGATGCGGTGGGGGAAAGGGAGGGTGTCGAAGATGGGATCGTGGGTGGCGATGAGGATCGTCTTCCCCTCGGCATGGATAGAGGAGAGGAGCTCGATGAACTTCCGGGAGTTGGCAGTGTCGAGGTTAGCTGTGGGTTCGTCGCAGATGATGATCCCCGGTTCGTTGACCAGTGCGCGGGCGATCGCGCAGCGCTGTTTCTCACCGCCGGAGAGCTCACGCACGGGGCTTTTGGCCTTGTGAAGGATGGAGGCGTGCTCCATGGCGCGCTGCACCCTGGCGGCGATATCGGCTCTGCCGAGCCGGCGGTTGGCCAGCGGGGCGGTGACATTCTCCTCTACGCTTAGCGATTCCAGCAGCCCGAAGTGCTGGAAGACGAAACCGATGCTCTTTGAGCGGTAGTGCGAGGCGTGGAGGTCGGGGAGCTTGGCGATCGCTTCGCCGCCTACGATCACCTTGCCGCTCGTGGGTTTCTCCAGCGCGGCGATGATCGAGAGGAGGGTGGACTTGCCGCTGCCGCTGACCCCCGAGAGTATCACACACTCGCCGCCGGCTACCGTGAGGCCTACGTCCCTGAGTGCATGGAGGGGCTCGCTGCTTTTGGGGTTATAGACCTTGTTGAGTCCTTCTATCTCTATCATCCCATAGCCTCCTTCGGTGCAGTGATCGCGACCCTCCATACAGGGATCAGTACCGACGCCAGGAATCCTACCGCGAAAAAGAGGAAGATCGAGCCGAGCGTCCCGAGATCGATATGGGGGACAAAGGATATATCGAAGGGGATATTGGCGCTGTCCAGGAATATCCCGACCAGCCCCGGGGCATCCAGCCAGAAGACATAGATATACCCCAGCAGCGAACCGGCCAGGAACGATCCGAGAACGATAATGAACGCCTCGTAGAACTTCAGCCGCAACACATCCGCAATGCTCCATCCCATAGCACGCAATACGGCGATATCCCTCCGCTCGACACTGAAGATCAGCGAATACCTCTGGTAGAGGATCATCATAAAGGTGGAGAGCGAGATGATATAGAGGATGAGGAAGAGTCCCCCCTTGTAGTTGTAGAGGTTGGCATAGGCCCTGGCGATATCTCTTTTGTCAGTGACGGCGATATCGTAGTAGAGGAGGCTCAGCTTGGTGACGATAGTGTCCCACTCGGCGTCGTTGGGGACGTTGAAGCTGATATCGCTCACTTCATCCGCACCCATGCCAAATATCTCCCTCGCCGCCTCCATGGAGACGATGACCATGTCGTTGGCGATGAGGTCGCCTCCTTTGGGGAGTGTCGCAAAAAGCTGCATTTTTTTGAGCTTGCCGTCAGGGAGCTTGAAAGAGAAGTCATCCCTGTAGTAGTGTGACTCGAGGAACTTTCTGACCCCTTCCGAGACGATCAGGCTCTCCCCGCTGTAGAAGCTGCGCAGGTCGGTCGCACCGACGAGCTCTTTCAGATGTGCGTTGCTCTGCTCGTCGAAGAGGTCGATCCCCACCATGAGGAAGGACTCCTCCCGGGGATAGTACGAGTAGCGCCCGACGATGCGCGGTGTGATCGATGATATCCCCTCGATCGCAGCGATCTTCTCTATCCACTCTTTTGGCGTGTTGACCGCCCTGCCTCCCTGCATACGGGTGACGACGAAATCAGGCTGGGCGCCGAGGAGCCCGGTGAGGCTCTGCTGTATCGAGGATGAGAGGAAGAGTACGGAGCTGAGGAGAAAGATCATCAGCGTGGAGATGAACACCACGCCGATATGTTTGCTCTTCTCTCTCGCGAGGGTCAGCAGGAGGAAATCGATGAAGGCACTACCTGGCATAGAGGAAATCTCTCTTTTTTACGGGGATCATCTGGGGATAGGTCTCGTTGAAATTCGCATGGCTGCACCTCTGCGCCGCTTCGATGTACGGGAGGCTGAGCGCCGGGAATGCGACCCCCGTGAGGGCAGCGACCTGTTGCATATCAGCGCTCTCCCGGCTTCTGTGGCAATAATCCGCGCTCACTGCCGCCAGCAGCGACAGCATGGCCGAACCCAAAATCAAACGTGTTCTCATCTAATACTCCAGTCCGTCCAGCGCCATGACCTTGCCGGCGTTGATCTCGTCAAATCGCAGCACCCCCCTGCCGTGGTGTTCATTCTGGAAGCTCTCGGCCCTTCCGCGTGTCCTGAAGGCGATCAGCTCCCTCCCCATCGGCCCCGTCACATCGGAGTCGTAGACATACCAGGCTTTGGCGGCATCGAGCGGTTCGAGGGTGTAGTAGTCCACCACCACCATCCGGGTGATACTTTTGCGTTCATAGGGGAAATCCCCGTCGAAGATATAGTACTTCATCATATCTTTGATCCCGTCGAAATAATAGCTTTTCCCACTGTGTTCCATCATGGATGCCCATTTTGGATACTTGTAGACGAACATACCGCAGACGGGACACTTGGCATCGCCGGGGACATGAAGGTGCTCTCTGGGATGGGAGGTGATATTGGAATCGAGGAAAGAGGCGATGCAGCGGAGGTGTTCCTGCGAGAGGCTGGTACATGCACCCGATTCTTCGATGAGGCGCATCGTTATCCCGATATCGTCGCTTGACTGGGGGAGTTTCGCTTTGTCGCAGAGGGCTTTGACGATACGCTCACCCTTTTGGGCGAGCATCGTACGGTATCTCTCCCCATCCCCCATCGCATGGGCGAAAAGGATGACGAGGAGGAGCAGGGGAGAGAGGAGGCGCAAATCAGTGCTGCATCATCTTCTTTTTCTTCTCGGCGATCATCGCTTTGTCTTTTGCCATATCGTCTGTCGCCGCTTTGAGCGCCTCTTCGTAGGTCATGAGGGTACCGCCGTGCTCCTGTGCGAACATCTCGGCTCTTTTTTTGGAAGCGAAAGCGTATTTGCTTGACATGGTCATCGTACCTTTCACATCGCTTCCCACCACATAGGTAGCCTGGGCGACATCGATGAACTTGAGGCTGTTGACATCCACGACTTTGACATCGCTGACCTTGTGGCCCATTGCGATCTCGTCAGCGAGACAGTGGATCGAGCAGTACTGCTTCACCTGGCCGTCTACCGTAGCGGCATGGTTGGTCTTGAAGAACTTCGGAAGGTTCATATTGCACAGGGGACATGCCGCCTTGTTGGCACCCTGCTGGAGCAGTGTCGCTTCGCCTTCACTCACGCTCTGGAACATCTTCGGCATTTTTTTGGGCATCTCTTTTGACATATCTTTCATCATAGCGCTGCCGCACTTGCCGGCTTCACATTTCATCTCTGCGTTTGCTGCTGATGCGAACGCCATGACCGCGATCAGTGTCAACCATACTTTTTTCATTGTTGCTCCTTATTGTTTGTGGCATTATAGCTTTGTTTTGTTTAGCTTATTCAAACCGGTACATAGGGGTAGGGTACGTGGTAACGTACCCTTTGTTTTCTAGAACTTGTATCTCATATTGGCGTAGACATATCTGCCCGGCTCGTTGAGGAGCATGACATTACTGTCGACAGCCATAGGGTTGCTGAGGAGTGTAAGGTCCTGATAGGTATTGGAGATCGCATAGGTCTCATCGAGGACATTATCCACGCCTACAGTCAGCTCGATACCGTTGCTGAACTTCTTCTGCGCCTTGAGGTTGAGCACCGTATAGGCATCGATCTCCTGCTCGCCGTTCTCTGCATCGAAGTCGCTCCAGCTGTCGGTTGCGATCACTTCTGCACGGAGGCTTGTCGTAGAATCGTAGTCATAGTTGAGCGCGAGGTTGGCTTTGAGCGGTGGGATATCCGGGAGGTTCGTACCTGTCTGGCCTGTGAGCGGATCGTTCTTCTCCCCTCTCTGGTAGGTCACACCATAGTCGAAGTAGATAGAATCTGTCGCTATATAGCTGCCGCTGAGCTCGAACCCGTAGACAGTCGCATCGACATTTTCGTATGCATTGAGAGGAAGCATTTTTTCTGTCCCCATCACCATGAACTTCGCTTTTTTGCTGGAATTGTAGGCGATATAGTTGTCTATCATGCTGTAGAAGGCCTTGAACTTGACCGTGCCATTCTCAAACTTCTTTTCCGCACCGAGGTCTATCTCGTAGTTGGTTACCGCTTCGAGGTCCGGTGTACCGACAGTGTTGCCCTCTTTGCTTACAAAGTAGAGCTCTTTTGCATCGGGAACCCTGGTCGATTTGCCCACACCTGCAAAGTATTTGGTCGAAGCATCCGCATTGTAAGTAGAAGTGATATAGCCGCTGACATCATCATAGTCGTTCGACTGTTGTGCAGGGTTGGACGATACGACCTCCGTAGAGTCGACTCTCGCACCCATATCGATCACCCATGAGCCATACTTTGCCTTGTCTTTGACAAAAAGGGCATAGTTTGTCGTATCGACATCCCAGATGCTGTGCGGCATTTTGGTCGGCATACCGTTCACAGAATAGAGACCGTCCCAGTTGCGGAGGGAGTAGTCGAACCCTACCGTGATCTCATGGTTGCTCATATCGAAAGTGTTCTTGATCTTGAGCCCGTCCATATCGGTGGTAAGTGCATGGGTCATCTCGTTGCCCATCATGATGACACTTTGTCTGTAGATCGTCGACATCGGATGCTCTACTTCAGAGTGGTAGAGATTGACCGCGAGCTCTTTGGAGTAGCTGCCGAGATTTTTGGCGATATAGTCCACCGTATAGATATCGGAGTCGTCATAGAGCGCATCCATAGGGGAGGATGGGTAGAGGACCCTGTCGCTTCTATTGGCAGTGTAGCCGAGTCTGAGCTCCTGGTTCTCGCTGATCTCCCAGAAGAGTTTCGCCATGACCGTCTGTTTGGCATAGGCCGCTTTATCGGCATAGATGTTCTGGTACTGGTTCGCCGGTACGGCAGAACCTTCAGCGATGTTTTTTGCTATCTGGCCCGTGAAGTCATTGCCGTCGCCGTCTTCGTACTGGTCGCTCTCTTCAGCCGAAGCGCTGAGGTAGTACTTGACGCTACCTACGCCGCCTTCCATAGTGAAGGCTGTCTTCTTGTAGCCCCAGCTTCCGACATTGAGGTTGATATCGCCGTGGACATCATCGCTTGCAGGTTTCTTGGTAGTGATCGCCACTTCGGATGTAAGGGCACCGAAGGTCTCTACGTCGAACGGTCCCTGGTTGATCTCGATAAAGTCGATATTGTTGGAGAGGACATGGGAGATAGGCGGGTCCATCCTGTTGGGGCATGCGCCGCATACTTTCGCTCCGTCGATCGTGACGGCGATATTGTCCTTTCTCTGACCGCGGACGAGGATATCGTTGGCGATGCCGCTTCTTCTTGATATATATACGTTCGCAAGGTTCTTGAAGAGTGCATCGGCCATATCGGCTGATTTGATCTCCTCACCGTGAACATCCTTGACCACATCCTGGGGGATCGTCGTCTCTACCTCGATATTTCCCAGATTTGCCTCTTCTGCATGGAGCAGACCGGCACAGATCAGGGACAGACTCACAATTCTTCTCATCATTTTCTCCGTATCTCTAAAGTAAGGGAGGTATTATTGTAAAAGTTTGTTAATTTTCTGTTAATTGTTTATTGTATAGTTGAGGGTGAAGCTGATCTGTAACGGCAGGTCGACCCCCTGCGTCGAGATCGGGAAAGCTCCGAGCACGGCGCTTTTGGCAGATGCGAGGAAGATACGGGGACCGCTCACCTGGATATTGCCCGGTTGTCCGTTGGCGCCGACGGTGAAATTGACGCTCACGATACCGGTCATTCCTCTCCTCTGGGCTATCAGCGGATAGCTCTTCGCCCTGTCGATCTTCCGCTTGAGCGTCGACAGGAAGAGGTTCTTCTGTTTCGAGGAGGCTCTTCCCCCCTTCGGAGCATTGGGGGCTTTCGTGGCGACAGCCGTTTTTTTGCTGTTTTTTACCTCTTTTTTGGTCGGGTTCTTGGTCCTTTTGGACTCTTTGGGCAGGGGATCCGTTTTTTTGACGGATGGTTTGGGGGCTTGTACGATCGGTTTGGGCGCAGGGAGTGTCTCACTCTTCTCTTCTAGGGGCTGCGGTACCTCGAGGGGTTTCGGCTGTTCGGGCTGTTTTGCCTCTTCCTTCGCTTTCTCTGGTTCTTTCTCTTCGGGCTTTTCTGGAGCCTTGGATATTTCGACCGGTTCTTCGGCCCCCTGCGACGGGGCCGAGTCTGCGGTACTCTCTTTGAAAGAGTTGATATCGAGGGTGATCGTGCGGCTCAGGGGCTCGGAGACGAAACCTACCGTATCGTTTTTTGCCCATAGCAGTATCAGCGGTGTATAGAGGAGCAGGGAAAGGATAAATGCTTTGATATCTCGCCGGAATTGGCCGGGGTTGTTGCTCACGCTTGCACTCCGCAGTTTTTATGGGGGACATCTCTGACGGATCGACTCAATAATTGGGGGTATTGCATGGATACAGGTCGGAGATGGTTTATCAGGGGGTATGTGAAAGTATAGAATGTTTGTGTTAAACGAGTGTTAAGCCGCAGAACATTTTCCGTCAATCTTCAAAGTTCCATGTTCGCACTCAGTTTTTTCGTCGGTTCTATATCGATGGTGAGAGGATCGGCGAACTCCCCTTTCCTGTAGGCTTCCTGTGCATACCTGCCGACCATCGCGGCATTGTCGGCACAGAACTCGAGCGGGGCGACGTGCATCCGCTTGCGGTATTTTTTACACAGCTGCTCGTAGGCGCTGCGGATGTAGAGATTGGCGCTTGCTCCCCCTACGATCGCAAAATCGGCGATCTTCTCTTTGTCGAAGATCTTTTTGCTCTTCTGGATCAGGTGGAGCTTGACGCTCTTCTGGAAACCCGCGGCGATATCGCACATATCGCGGTGCGAGAGGTTCCCCTCGCTGTCCCGGCACTCCTCTATCAGCAGTCTTACCGCGTTCTTGAGCCCCGAGAGGGAGAAGGCCAGCTGCGGGGAGTTGCGCAGGGGGACAGGGAGATCGAACCGCTCTTCGTCCCCTTCCCGTGCCAGTTTCTCTATGATCGGTCCGCCCGGGTAGCCGAGCCCCATCATCTTGGCGCATTTGTCGTAGCTCTCCCCCACGCTGTCGTCGATGCTCGTAGCCAGCACCTCCATCTTCTCATGGGAGCTTACCCGTATGATCTGCGTATGGCCGCCCGAGATCAGCAGTACCAGCAGCGGCATCACGACCTCTTTTTCGATGAAGAGCGAATAGATGTGGGCCTTGAGATGGTGTACGGCGATAATGGGGATATGCTGTAATTGCGCGACCGTCTTGGCCATGGCGATCCCTTCGAGGAGGGTGACACCCAGACCCGGGCGGTTGGTCACCGCTACCGCTTTGAGACCGGGGAGGTACTCCTTCGCGCTCTCGAGGAGCACGGGGAGGGCGACGGCATGGAGACGGCTGGCGAGCTCGGGCACGACACCGCCGTATGCTGCGTGCTCTTTCTCCTGTGATATCTTCCTGTGAAAGAGGAGTTTGCCGGTAGCGATATCGGTGATGGCCAGTGAGCTGTCGTCGCAGCTTGATTCGATACTAAGAATCATCTCTTCTCCTCAGCAGCTCCTGCTCTATCCACTCCCACCGTCCGTATCCCCCGGCGGTATTGATATGTCCCGCCTCGTGGAGGGTTTTGAGCTCTATGCCGTAGTGTCCTGCTATCTTCTGCGCCTCTTCGATGCTCATGTAGGGATCGTTGTCGGAGGCCACCATGATCGCCTCATCCGCACAGAGCGACGGAGGGAATGGGGCGGGGAAGAAGCCTTTGATCGTTTCTATCGTACAGGTCATCGACGGGGGTGCGACGAGGTAGAGCTTCTCGACGTTTTCCACTCCCCCCTCTTCACAGAGCCAGAACCACAGGGTATTGGCCAGGGAGTGGCATACGACGTGGGTAGGGCGGAACTCCTCCAGGATGGTGCGCAGCTGCCTGACCCAGCGGTTCTTGCTCGGGAAGTGGCAGTTGTCCAGCAGGGGGAACGAGACCGTACCGTAGTCACCCGCCAGCTTCGCAGCCAGCTCTGCCTGCCAGTGGGGATGGTCGCTCCCGCCCCATCCGTGAAGTATCAGTGTCCGCTGTGTTTTACCCATATCCATTCCTTAGCTGTTCTCATCCGATCTGTGGCTTTTGGGAAGCCTGATCTTGAATGCGGCGCCGTCGCGCTGGTTCTCCACGGTCAGCTCGCCGCCGCAGTGCTCCTCGATAATGCTCCTGCTCATATAGAGCCCTATCCCCGTGCCGTTCTTGTTGTCCTTGGTGGAGAAGTAGGGATCGAATATCTTCCGGATGATCTCCACCGGGACGCCGCCTGCGTTGTCCCTGACGATGAGGTTGAGATGGTCCGGCTCGTTGTAGGTGAGGATCATGATCGTAGGATTCTCCACCCGTTTGAGGACGAGGGCGTCCTCAGCGTTCTTGAGGAGGTTGAGGAGCACCTGCTTGACCTCGTTGGCGAAGGTCATGAACTCCACTTCATCATCGAGCTTCTGGATCACCGTGATGTTATTCTTTTTCAGTGACGAGTCGATCATCGCCAGGGTTGCGTTGATAAGGGTGTTGAAGGAAACGAGCTCCTTGGCCTTGTCGGGCTTGAAGAAATCCCTGAAGTCGTTGATCGTGGTACTGAGATAGTTGATATAGCTGGCGATCTTGCGGGTCTGCTCGATGATCTGTTCGTTGTTGCTCCGTCCGAGCTCGGCGTTGATCTCCATCGAAGCGCTCACTGTGGCGATGGCGGAGAGGGGCTGTCTCCACTGGTGGGCGATCATCGAGATCATTTCACCCATCTGCGCGAGTCTCGACTGCTTCTGGAGGAGCAGTTCCTTGGTCTTGAGCATCTCTTTCTGCCGCTCGAGGAAGAAGAAAAGGGCGCTGTTGCTGAGGACGAAAAGGATGATCAGTGCGAACATCACCTTGTTGTTGTTGGTGATCTTTTCGCGGATATCCTTCGCTTCGTTGCCGAGGCGCTCTTCGAGAAGCATCAGGAACTTGTCGAGGGGTTCGGCGATGAGCCGCATCTTGTCGTTATACTCTTTTGAGTGGAGCATCGAGATGGCTTTTTGCTGCCCCTCCCTCGTACCCATCAGGCTGAAGGCATCGATCTCCATCCCCACCAGGGAGTCCGAGTGGTCTTTGGCCTCGAGGAGGAGTCCCCGCTCCTCTTTGGTATACGGGAGGAAAGTGATGATATCCTTGATAGAGTTCCTGTAGGTCTGTGGGTGACGGTCAGAGCGGTCTTTGCTCCCCAGCAGCCAGTAGAGGTCGTTGTAGTTCTTGGGTCTTGCCTCTTTCCCCTGCCTGATCTTGAGTATCTCGAGATAGTCTTTTTTGTACTCCGGTTCGTTGGTGACGACGAACAGCCGTGAAAAATGGGTGAGCATGTGGGAGCTTTGCTTGAGGAGGTTGGCCGCTTCGGTCATCTCGAACCGGTTCTTCTCCTGCTGCTGGAGGCTTCCCGAATAGTGAAGCACGATCAGCTCAACGATGATCATCAGGGCCATCATCCCGAGCTCGAACGCCACGATCCAGAGGTTGATGTTCTTTTTGTATCTCACCTGTTGCCTGCCCTGAGAGTATGGAGGTATCTTCTGACCTCCAGGTCTATCTCTATGATATCATCGATACTGCCGGCCCGGACATCCCCGAACTCGCGGTATGCATCGAGTACCCGTTCGCCCATCTGCATAAAACCGATCTCCCCTTTGCCGAATGCATCGATAGCCTCTTCGTTGGCGGCATTGACCACGACGCCGAGGTGTGGGTTGCGGAGCAGGTGGTCTTTGATCTGCCAGATGGGGTAGCGCTCCTCCCTGATCTCTTCGAACTCTATCGCGCCGATCTCGAGGAGGTCGAGCGGCGGGAGTATCGGTTCATCCACTTCGCCAAGGAGCGCGAAAGCTATGGGGAGCTTCATGTCGACCCCCGCATAGTGTGCCGTGGTCGATCCGTCGGCGAACTGCGCAAGGGCATGGATGATGGAGCGTCTCTCGATGACCGCATCGATCGCAACGGTGTCAAAAAGCCATTTGGCCTCCAGCAGTTCGAAGAGCTTGTTGGTCATGGTGGCCGAATCGATCGTGATCTTGTTGCCCATCGACCAGTTGGGGTGCTTGAGGGCATCGCTGAAGGTCGCATTGCGGATATCTTCGAGCGGCCAGTCCCTGAAAGCTCCCCCGCTGGCGGTGATATAGAGCTTCTCTACAGGCCTCTCTCCCATGAGGTACCACAGACCGAAATGTTCGCTGTCGATAGGGGAGATACGGCTGGTGTCGATGAACTCGCCGGCGACGACGAGAGACTCCTTGTTGGCGAGGGCGACCTTGCGCCCGAGCTCCACGGAGCGCAGTGTCGGCATCATCCCGGCATAGCCCACCATCGCATTGACCACCGTGGGGCTTTGGGTCAGTCCGAGCATCTCCAGGATCCCTTCGGGGCCGCAGTAGACGTTCGGGTGGCTTACCCTCCCTCTGTCGGCACAGTTGGCGATCGCTACGAACCTGGGATGGAACTGGGCGATCTGTTCGTTGAGGAGGTCGATATTGTTCCCTGCGACGAGGGCTTCTACCGTGATATTGTAGCGTTCGGCAATATGGAGGGTATTGACCCCTATCGAACCGGTGGAGCCAAGAAGTACGATCGAACTACACATCAGGAGCCTACATTATCCTGAGGATGAGCACCATGATGACGCTGCCG
Source organism: Campylobacterota bacterium (assembly GCA_003252535.1). Taxonomy (GTDB): domain Bacteria; phylum Campylobacterota; class Campylobacteria; order Campylobacterales; family Sulfurovaceae; genus SZUA-451. The sequence continues at coordinate 21,588 of QKDN01000051.1, forward strand.
AAAAGGTAGCCGTCGACCCGATCGAGCACGCCGCCGTGTCCGGGGAGTATCGTACCGCTGTCCTTGACCCCCGCTTCTCTTTTGAGATAGCTCTCGAAGAGGTCACCGAAGACCGAGGCGACCGATGTGACGAAAGAGACGAATATGGCGCTGAGCATCCCGTGGGTGATCTCATCCCCTGCAAAAGAGCCGAGCACCGTAGCGATCAGTACCCCGCCGACGACACCCTCAAGTGTCTTTTTGGGCGAAGTGGGACTGAAAGGGGTCTTGCCGATGCTCTTGCCGGTGAAATAGGCACCGATATCGGTCAAGGCGACGACAACGAGGAGCCAGATAAGGGCATCGAGTTTGTACTCGAGGTAGAGGACCCATATGAAGAGCATACCGATAGTAGGGTAGAGGAACGGGAGGAAGTTCTTTTTGGGGAGCTCCCTGTTGTAGGCGAGTGTCCCTCCGAAGAGGACCATGATCACGAAGAAGAGGTTCTGGGGATCGGGGTAGAAATAGGCAGCAATCCAGAGTATCGCGGCCCAGAAGTATGATCCCTTGTTCTCCAGCTTGAAAAGGCTCATCGACTCATGGTAGGCAAAGAGGTAGACCATTCCGAAAAATGCCCACATCAGGAAAGGGGCGTCGATCCAGCCGACCACCCCTACAAGGGCAAGCAGCCCGACCCCCGTGAGCACTCTCTTCTGAAAATCCGACGATGCCATGTACACCCTTTATCTTTTTGGACAATTATATCAAAAGTTTCTGTGGCTTTAAGCCTCCCGGCGGTGGGCAGGATAATATCTCTTCTGGTGGGCCATGATCGCCTTGTAGACCTCCGGGAGTCTTCCTGTGTCGCGGGGGACGGCGATGGAGTAGATATCGAGGCTGTGTGCCATCTTCGAAAGGAACTCGAAGTTGGTCCGTTCGAGGAAGCGGAACTTGACAAAGGCATTCGTCCCGAACCTGCGGAACTTTTCGATCCCCTTGAGCTTCCTGATCCTCACATCGGCATCTGCGGGCACTTCGGTGAGGCTATAGACGGCTTTGATCTTCTCTTTGTGGGTGACAAAATCGTAGCAATACTCCCCAAGCGATTCAGGCTGTCTGTAGGGTCTGTGGAAGGGGTAGGAGGAAATGGCATAATAGTTGTCGTCCTCCACTTCGACCCCCAGTGAATCGTCGCAGATCAGTGGGTGGGAACGCTGCAGGAAATAATCGACGAGTGTCGATTTGCCTCCATATGACGGTGCACAGAAAAGTACCGCAGAGCCGTCTATATCGACACACCCCGCATGGATGAGATGGTATCGGCTCTCCAGCTGGAGGAGCAGGGGGAGGAATGTATGCAGTACCCAGTAGCGGAGATACTCCGGGGTATAGCCGGCACTTTTTTCGTAGGTGATGAGTCTCTTTTTGCCGTCCCAGAAGAGGCGGAGCCTCCCCGTCACCTCCATCGCCCAGGAATCGCCGCTTTTGATCGCATTGAACGCGACCAGCGAAAAGAATCTCACCTCCTGCTCTGCAAGGTTGATAGGGGGTGTGGTGTAGATGGCGCGCTCGGTGAAAGAGGTATTCGAGGCATGGATGACCGGGATGAGAGGGAATGATGTATCGCTCCTTCCGTCATCGATCTGTGGCTCGTCTGCGAAGTGGACATTGTATCCGAATGAGATCATAGGCACCTCCTTTTTGTGCTATAATAGCACAGAGGGGTAAACAAACAGAACCCATGGAGGTGCAGACGATGAAAGAAATATCCAACGAGCAGGAGAAAAGAAGGAAATTTCTCAAAAAGGCATGGGTGGTTCCCACCCTCTTTGCCCTCGGTACGCTCGAAGCGAAAGCGGCAGGGAATAAGACTGCGAGCGAGCTGTGCGAGCAGACGGGGCCGAACTCAGTCTTTTGCGAGTGCGTGAAGGACCCGAACTCAAGTCCTGCCTGTAATATATTTCTTAATCGGTGACACCGCCCCGCACGCAGCGGACGTAGTGAGTCTGGTCTTTTTCTGTGGGTTGGGCATACCCGGCGTAGAAATTGACCGTCCATGCCTGCCCCAGGTATCCTGCCCGTGTGGTCGATGTCCAGTAGGAATCGGGGAGGGTGTCGCCAAAAGTGGTATCGATACTCGGGTTGGAGTGTTCGTATGATACGATAGTCTCAAGCTCTTTTCTGTTGGGGAGGCGCCAGTCGCTTTGTCCATCGAGACCGAGCGATGAACAATACTGCAAAGCGCCCTCCCATGACATCGCTTCGACCGAAGAGGCCTCTTCCCAGACCAGTGTCGTCTGCTGGTCATATACCATCTGGTTCTTGACGGTGTATGATGCATCGAGCACAAGCGGCACGGTGCAGAGTGCCAGTAACATTTTCATCATTCTTTCTCCTTTATCACTCGATCTCCCTGACACATCGTATCAGGACATTGTTCTGTTCTTTGTTGATGGTATTCGTATTGCCGTAGAGGAAGTTCACGACCCACGCATAGTAGGGATTGCTCTCCAGTGTCGTCGATGACCAGTAGTGATCGTTCGCGTTCGTATAGTTCTTGAAGATCGTATAATCGAGCGCCGGGTTGAGCTTGTCACTGCTGACGATGCTCTGGAGCTCCTCTATCGTAGGGAGTCTCCAGTCGCTGTAGCCGCCGAGCACAAGGTCTTCGCAGTAGGTCGTGGCCGTATCGCCTGCGGTCATGTTCCACATATTCGACCCGTAGGCTTCTTTGGTCAGCCATGCCTTGTAGTTCTTTTTGACGTTGTTGTCGTCCTGCCACATCAGCTTTTTGTTCTCATCGATGACGACATCCCTGGAGTCGTCCCTGCTTAAAGTGATATCGATCCCCGATTGATAATACCCGTCATCATACGAAGAGTAGCTTGTTTTCTGTCCGGTTTTGACAACGAGGTTCTTGGTCGATGTCGGCTCGGTACTGCCGAAATCGGTAGGGGGGACGGAGACTACCTCTTCCTGTACGGTCGTCTCCTCCTGGATAGTTTCCGCCGGCTCAATGGTCTGGGTCTGTATCGTCGTGGTCGCCACGCCTGCTGGAATCGTATCATAGAGGACGATCTCATCAGCACTCGCCAGAAGCGATGTGTCGATGTTTAGAAACTGCGATATCATCCCCTCGGTACTTACCGTCGATTCACCAAGCAGCAGAAGGAGCGTCGCGGCTCTCTGGCCGGCATCGAGTTTCATCTTGCTGCCATAATTGACAAGGGCATCGCTCAGATAGGCAAGGTCGTCATGAAGCATCTTGGAGAGTGTCGTGATGTCATCACCTGAGTTCATCGTGGTGATATAGGTGGTCATCATCAGTACCTGTGCCCCTTTGGTGAGGGTGATACTGCTCGTCGCACCGCCGATCGCCATCAAGAGATAGGCAGTTTTGTATTCGGTGAGGTCGGCCTTGTTACTTTCATAGTAGGCAAGGAGGGTCTGTGCGACACCGCTGATCTCATAGTTGGCGACCACTTCGCCGTTCTGGATCTTGGTGATCTCGTATCCCGCTTCGGTATACGTCAGGGCAACTTCGTAGATCAGTGTGGCAGTCTCGTCATAAACGCCTATCGTGAGTCCGTCACCGTTCTCCTGATAGGTATATGTCAGGTGGGAAAAGTTGCCGTAGATCGATGAGAGCTCACCGCTGTTGTAAAAGAGCGTCATATCTTCAACGGAGTCACGATAGCGTGCCTGGGAAATACTCCCTGAACTGAACCAGACCTGGAGTGTCGTCTCGTTCGCCGAGATGAGCAGCGGGGTGTCGCTGCCGGACGTTTTGTCCGAGATGATACTCAGATCGGTCGTTTTGAAGCTGGTGTTCGTTTCGGATGTGCTCTCTGTTGTAGCCTGAACACTTTCCGTTGCGGCACCTGGTGTATAGAGCTCGCATCCCGTGGATACAAACAGGAACAGCACTATTGCTGTCAGATTGAGATAACTGGACATATTGTACCTTGCCAAAATGGAATAGTTAAAAAAAAGATAGAGGATTATATCTATCGATAACTTAATAAAATACTAAAACAGGTAGAAATTGTTGAGGAAAGTATCATTTAATGGTTTTTTAATTGTTTAAGATGCCTCCGGTAACAGGAGGCAAGGGGGAAGAAACGGCGGGTATTTCCGGCTATTCTACGCCGCCTCTGACGCAGCGTACAGAGCGGTTTTGCGTCTTGTCTGCGTACTGGACGTAGCCGGAGTAGAAGTTCACCGTCCACGCCTGCCCGTCGTATCCGGTCCTGGTGGTCGAAGTCCAGTACTCTTCGGAAGATGTATTCTGGAAGGTGGTATCGATGCTCGGTGCTTCGCGTCCGTAGTCGATGATACTTTCGAGCTCTTTTTTGTTGGGGAGTCTCCAGTCGTTCATGTCCCCAAGGCTCAGCGCGGCACAGTAGGTGACGGCGCTCTCCCACGCCATAGGGCTCGGAGAGGCGGTATCCTGCCATAGCAGTGCCGTCCTGTGGTCGAGGACCATCTGGCCCTGCGCGGCGAAAGAGGCCTCTGCCGAGATCGTCGCGGCAAAGAGCGGCAGCAGAATTTTGATCATAGTTTCTTGTTTCATTACATATCCCTTACACATCGAATATAGGCATTGACATGGTCTTTGCTGTAGATATTGGTATTGCCGTACATGAAATTGACCACCCATGCATCAAAAAGGTCGCTGCTGGAGGTGGTAGATGACCAGTAGACAAACTGTGTGTTGTAGTTGACGAAGATGTCGTAGTCCATGGCAGGGTTGATCTTGTCGTCTTTTACGATGCTCTGCAGCTCCTGTACGCTCGGAAGTCTCCAGTCGTCGTAGCCGCCAAGCTCCAGGTCCTTGCAGTAGTTTGTTGCCGTCTCACCGCTCGTATCGTTCCATGCGCCGTTGTCGTAGTTCTCCTTGATGAGCCACTGTCTGCTGTTGCTCTTGACGGCAGCGTCATCCTGCCACATCAGCTTCTTGTTGTTGTCCGTGACGATCTCTTTGGTATCGTCACGCACGAGCGAGCTGGCGAGACCGCTCTGGTAGTATCCGTCGTCATAGAGGACGAAGCTTTTTGTCTGTCCCGTTTTGAGCACTGCCGTAGCGTCGCTCAGCTCCAGGGCGACGAAGAAGTTCGCACTGTCCGAATGGGATGAGATATCCTTGATCTCTTTTGCTATCTCCGGCTGTGATGAGAGGCTTACCACTTCTTTGGGGAGCGTTTCGTAGAGCACTATGGAGGCACTCTCGTCCAGCCCGACGGTACCGTTCAGATACTCGCTGATGACCGGATCGGCACCGGCTGTATCGGCGCCTATATTCAGGAGTGCTGCCGCACCTTTCCGGGCAAAGCTCAGGGTACCCTCTGCCGTATTCTTGAGGGCGGCATAGGAGAGCTGCAGCTGGTTCTGGAGGTTTTTGGCGAGGGCATACGAATCATTCTGCGAATCGAGCGAATAGACAAAGCTGCTCATGGAAGCAGCAAGAGCGGCATTGACAAGGATATCGCTCCCGATGGAACTTCCCGTTGCCATGAGCATGGTGATCATCTGTCCGTTCTGCGTGTCGCTGCTTCCCTCTGCAAGTATGATTTTGGCAGTATCGCTGAGAGGATACTCCTCTTCGATCTCCCCATCGACCACCCTGTAAAGCTTTGAGCCTGTCAGGACGATATCGTAGAGATGTTTGTTCTGCGCATCATAGCAGGAGATGCTCACCCCGGAAGAACTTTTTGCGAGGGTATAGAAGCTCTGATCGGCGTTGTTGTATATCCACACCAGTTCGCCTCCTTCGAAGAAGAGACTCAGATCGTTCACCCCTTTCTCGAATCTGGCCTGGTTGATCTCGCTGTTGCTGTTCCACAGCTGAATCCTGTTACCTTTTGAGACAATGATGATAGAGGCCTCGGAGTCGGAAATGACATTGGAGATGATACTGATATCTGTACTTTTGTAGCTCTCTGTCTGTGCTGTCGGAGTGCTGCCTGATACTGTATCGGAGCTTCCGCCACCACAGGCAGAGAAGAACAGTAGCCCGAGTATCGGGAGAATGATCCTGAATATACGCTGCATGAAGATGATCCTTGATGAAAAATAGATGGATTATATCAGCAGGATACTTTATGGATTGCTATAAGATTAGAAAATAATTGATGAATAATTAAACAATTGTTACTATTTGTAAAATATGATTTTGGATTAAGTGTTTGATCAGACCCTTATCTCGACCCCCTCTTTGGTGATACGGATCGTATCATATTTGTTGTAGAGGACGCTGGAGCCCTCCTGCACCTTGACGAACTTCCGTTTGGTGTAGTCCACTTCGTACTCGCCGGCATTCCGGGTGGAGAAGTCGACACAGAGCTTGGCGGCCGACTCGATGAGGCTCTGGGGGATGTTCTGCTTGTCGGTGCGGATGATGACATGGGAGGAGGGCATATCGCGGACATGCATCCAGATATCGTTGGCCTTGGCGCTGGCGAGGAGCTTCTGGTTCTCGGTGGAGTTGCGCCCGACGAGCACCTTGTACCCTTCGACCCAGAAGAGCTCGCACTCCCTGAGCTTCTCTTTCTTGCGCTGCATCTTGGCCCGCTTGGGGACGAGGAGCTCCAGCTCGTAGGCGTCTTTGGCAGTGGCGATGGCATGGGCGAGGTTGCGGTAGAAGCCAAGCTTACTCTCGAGGTTCTCCCTCTCTATATGGATGTTCTTCGCCTTGCTCTTGGCGCGTTTGGCGAGGTTGAAGTAGTGCTCGCTATATCTCCCCTTCGGCATACCGCCGGGGAGGGGGATGCTCACTTCGTTCCCCTCGAAATCCCATGTATTGAGCTCCTTGTCGTAGGGGTTGACGGTGTGGAGATTGGCGAGGATGATATTGCCGTAGTTGGCGCAGTTCGCCGCCTCTTGGGCGAGTTTCTCTTCATTGGGGAGGGCATCGAGGTTGTTGCGGAGCGTCGTGATCTTCTTCTCGACCGAAGCGAGCTTCTGCCTGCGCTGGCTCTCGATCTTCCCCTCTTCGTGGAGGCGGTAGTTGGCTTCGAGGATGGCGTCGATATCCTCTATCTTCTCCTCTTCCTTCCGTTTCCCCTCGTATGGAGGGATCGCGGCGAGCTCGACACCCGGGCGCACGACGCGGTACGACCTCCCGGCATCGACATGGCGCAGCGCTTCGAGCACCACTTCGTTCTCGTCGACGAGGATGGCGTTGGTGTTCTTGCCGGTGAACTCGAGGTAGAGGGTGACGGTCTTGTCCTTGTAGCTGCTTTTTGGGGCGAGTTTGAGGGCGATGATGCGGTCGTTGTTATACAGCTCCGCGCCGAGGAGTCTGCTGTGGGCGAGGTTGGCGTGCAGCAGGTTGTCGAAGGGTGCCTGGTAGTTCTGCATCAGCTTCTGGCTCCTGGCCTTGTAGACTAGACCGTGGCCGCGGGTCATATCGAAAAAGTAGCTGTTCTCCCGATCGAAAACGATCTCGATGGTATTGTCCTCCACCCTCCTGGCGAGTTTGATGAAGTCAAATTGTGAGAGTCGTTCTGTGATGGCCTGGAGCTGGTTGAATTTCATGGTGATCTTTCCGCGTTGTAGTATCGGAATTCTACCATAAAATTTTTTCGCTATAATAGCGGCAATTATTATCTGGGCACCTCTAAAAACTATACTCCATGAGAGCGCTCCTGCGCCATGCGAACGCAAGCGCCCGTTGTACGGGTTTGGCGCATCGCTTCTCACTCTCTCATCGGAGGATGATCCAGTTTTTAGAGGTGCCCATCTTTAAGGATATTCAATGGGACAAACTATTACCGAGAAAATATTCTCACACCACGCAGGGCGCGAGGTCAAAGCGGGTGAGATCGTCCGTGTCGATATCGATATGATCATCGGGAACGACATCACCACCCCTATCTCGATCCGTGCGTTCGAAGAGAGCGGCGCGACGAAGCTCGCACGCCCCGACAACTTCTGCATCGTCATGGACCACTACATCCCCGCCAAGGACATCGGCTCTGCCAACCAGGCGAAGATCAGCAGGGATTTTGCGTACAAGCATGACCTCAAATACTTCTTCGACGAGAAGGATATGGGTATCGAGCACGCATTGCTCCCCGAAAAGGGTCTCGTGATCCCCGGCGATGTCATCATCGGCGCAGACAGCCACACCTGTACCCACGGCGCGCTCGGCGCGTTTGCTACCGGTATGGGGAGTACCGACCTTGCCTTCGGTATGATCACAGGGGGCAACTGGTTCAAAGTACCTGAGACGATCAAGGTCGTCCTCCACGGCGAGCCTGCGCCCCACATCTACGGCAAGGATATCATCCTCGAAGTGATCCGTATGATCGGCGTCGACGGCGCGCTCTACAAGGCGCTCGAGTTCACGGGAGATACGATCAGGTACCTCGGAATGGCCGACAGGTTCTCTATCTGCAACATGGCTATCGAAGCGGGGGCGAAGAACGGTATCATCGCATATGATGAGGTGACAGAAACCTACCTCAACGAGCGTATCACGGTCAATGACGGCCTCAGGGCAGAGCCTGTGATCCACCACTCCGACGCGGATGCGGAATACTGTCAGGTGATCGAGATCGATGTATCGAAGCTCTCTCCGGTCATCGCCTATCCGTTCCTCCCGTCAAACGGCAAACCTGTCGAGCAGGCGGTAGCGGACGATCTCAAAGTAGACCAGGTGATGATCGGCTCATGTACCAACGGCCGCATCGAAGACCTTCGTATCGCAGCAGAGATCGTGAAGGGGAAAAGGGTCGCGAGACACACCCGCATGATCGTCACCCCTGCGACGCAGAAGATCCTCCTCCAGGCGCAGCACGAAGGGCTTCTCGATATCCTCATCGAAGCGGGTGCAGTCGTCTCCAACCCGACCTGCGGCGCGTGCCTCGGCGGTTACATGGGTATCCTCGGTGACGGCGAGCGCTGTGTCGCTACGACCAACCGTAACTTCGTAGGCCGTATGGGCGCAAGAAGCTCCGAGATATACCTCGCCAACTCCGCCGTAGCGGCAGCCTCCGCGATAGCCGGCAAGATCGCCGACCCGAGAGACCTCTAGCCTCACACAGCCGGTGGGTTTCACCCACCCTGTGAAATCTCCGCATTCAATACAAAATCTATCACCTTTTTTTCCTCCATCTCACAGGGTTTGAGCATCCCGTTCCTGATACTCACGTAATAGTTCCCGCTGACGATATTGTTGCCTCCGAGCTCCTCTGCATAGAGCTTGATGAGCTTGCCGTCCAGCAGCGTCGATTTGGTGCAGAGGTATCTCCGTCCGTTGTAGATCACATCATCCGCCCCTTCAGGAAGCGCTTTGAGTTTGGGGTAGAAGTCTGTGTCGTTCAAGAGAATTGGTGTTATTTATTTACCAAAAATCGACTTTATTACAGTTGCTAGTTCTTTTCCAACATTCAATAACAAAGTTGGTTGAGGATCATCTTTTTTCTTCCCATCGTAAACATATCTCATCAAAGCAAGTATTGAAATAATGGGTGCAGTTATTAATATACCCAAAATAATAGTTGCCTGAGGGGTTATCTCATTTGCAAGTTGCTTAAAAGCCTCGAGCATTACCCACACAATCATTATCGCCGAGCCTCCAAGAATACTATAAAACAATACATTTTGTTGTCTGTGCTTCTGCGCATTATTTTCTAACTCATGCTGACGGAACTTAGCTTCTAATGGGTCGAGAATACTCGTAGTTGTTAAATTCTGTGATTCAGACGGGCTTGCTCCACTCAAATCTTCGGTAACATCAACATTTTGCGGCGAATTGGTCTCCATATTTATTTAATCCATCCTAAATTTTTGAGTCTATATGTCATAGCAACTTCTGAGACTTTAAAGATTTTAGCAAGAGTTTGTATATCATAAATACTTTCTGTTTCAATAAGAAAAGAAATTTTATCATCAGGCATTAAGAGTCTGGCTGCATAGTCATTTGCTTCTTGTTCATATATATCATAAGTCGATAATGAATAATTTTTTGTAGTATCTCTAAACATTTTCTTATGACCGTCAAGATGACCAAGAAAAAAATGTCCTAATTCATGCGCAATTGTAAAACGCTGCCTGTTAGGATGGTCAGTGATTTTATAATAAATCACAACACTACCATCATCTCTTTTTTCTATCATTCCACTTTCATCAGCCTGTAACACTGGATTAAAAGGTGTATCTTCAATGACATTAATATTATATTTTCGAGCAATTAATTTTGGCTCAATATAGAATGTATTACTCATGACTCTACTCCTCCTTTACCTTATTTGGCTATTGAGTAATTATAACAAATAACTCTTTGATCAACAATCAATTTCATATGTTATATTATCAATTTTTCTCCTCCATCCTCTCCACCGCTTCCTTCGCCTCTCTGAGCCCCACCTGATGCAGGTCTCTGTACCACTTGATCGCCTGGAGCTTTTTCCCCTCTTTGACGAGCGCCCTGATATCTTTGTCATTTGCACCCTTGGGGAGGTCGAGGAGCTGTGCCGAACTGCTGGAGCCCAGTACGAGCGCTACGAGTGCCAGTACCACAACGATACCGATCACGATATAGAGAAGTGTCATCATAAGATAGCCTTTGTTTCGATTTCAAAAATTATCCAATATGGTTACTATATCGGAGCTTAGCGCATCACCCGGCGATCCCTGCTCTCGCCTCCGGGCTCTATGCTCTAAGCATTTATGCTATAATCCCAAAAAACAAAAAGCGAAATACCATGTCCAAAAAACTCCATCTCGTCTCCCTCGGATGCACCAAGAACCTCGTCGATAGCGAAGTGATGCTGGGTCGGCTCAGCGACTACGAAGTGATCGACGATCCGACGATCGCAGATGTCATCATCGTCAATACCTGCGGCTTCATCGAAGCGGCAAAGTCTGAGAGTATCAATACCGTCCTCTCCCTCCACGAAGAGCGCAAGGAGGGATCGCTGCTGGTGATGAGCGGCTGCCTCTCCGAGCGCTACCAGAAGGAGCTCGCCGAGCAGATGCCCGAGATCGATATCTTCACCGGGGTCGGCGACTACGAGCAGATCGACAAGCTCATCAATGCGAAGAAGAGCAGCTTCACCCCCGAGGTCTACCTCGCCAATGAGAATTCGCCGAGGGTCATTACGGGCTCCAACTACCACGCCTATATCAAGATCGCCGAGGGGTGCAACCAGCACTGCTCTTTCTGCGCCATCCCGCAGTTCAAAGGGAAGCTCCACTCCCGCACCCTCGCTTCGATAGTCAAAGAGGTGGAGCGGCTCGTCGAGCAGGGCTTCTACGACTTCTCGTTCATCTCGCAGGACAGCTCAAGCTACGGCAGGGATATGGGGATGAAGGATGGGCTGATCGAGCTCATCGCGGCAGTGGAGCAGATCGGGGGAGTGGTGAGTGCACGCATCCTCTACCTCTACCCCTCCACGACCACCTTCGAGCTCATCGATGCCATCGCCGATTCCAGCGTATTCCACACCTACTACGATATGCCTATCCAACACATCGACGATGGGATGCTGAAGATCATGAAGCGGGGCTTTGGTGAGGAGAAGACCATCGCGCTCCTCGAGCATATGAAGAGCAAGGAGGGGGCGTTCATCCGTACATCGGTGATAGCGGGGCACCCGGGGGAGACGGAAGAGAGCTTCGAGAGACTCTGCGGGTTCATGGAGGAGTTCGGCTTTGACAGGTTCAATACCTTCGCCTACTCCAACGAAGAGGATACTACCGCCTATGAGATGGAGCAGGTGGACGACGAGACCATCGAAGAACACACCGAGGTACTTTCGCAGATAGCCGAGGCCTCTACGGCAGCGTCGCTCGAAGCCATGGTAGGGAAGAAGGTGGAGCTCGTCATCGACGGTGTGAGCGAGGAGCACGAGTACCTCCTCTCGGCGCGTCCGCTCATCTGGGCGGTCGAGATCGACGGTGAGATACTCATCAACGACACCTCCGACCTCCCCATAGAGTACGGCAGACGCTACAGCGTACAGGTGACGGAGCTCGCAGGATCACAGCTGCTCGCTACCCTCATCGAGCCTCTATGATCGATACCGCACCTCTGCAGGAAGGGAAGAACCTCCTTGCATTCTCCGCCGGGGTCGACTCCTCGGCACTTTTTTTCCTCCTGCTCGAACACAATATCACCTTCGACATCGCCCTGGTCAATTACGGTACAAGAGAGAGCTCCAACGCCGAGGAGAGCTATGCGAAGAAACTTGCGAGCCTGTACGGTCTGCGGGTACATACTGTCAGAGCGCCGAGGTTCGAGAGCCGTTTCGAGGAGCAGGCACGCGCTTTTCGCTATCGATATTTCGAGAGTCTCATCGAGGAGCACGGCTATGGGAACCTCCTCACCGCCCACCAGCTCAACGACCGCCTCGAATGGTTCCTGATGCGGCTTGTACGCGGGGCCGGAGTGTCGGAGCTGCTGGGGATGGAGAGTGTCACGGAGCGCACTGCTCCAACAGGTACCCATTACCGTCTGATCCGTCCGCTGCTGGGGTATACCAAGGAGGAGCTGCTGCACTATCTCGACAGCAACCACCACAGGTATTTCTTCGATGAGAGCAACAAGAACATGAAATACGAGCGCAACCTCTTCCGTCACCGATGGAGCGATTCGCTGATCGAAGCCTACAGCGGCGGGATCAAACGGAGCTTCTCCTATCTCGAGCGGGACAAAAGGCGGCTCACCGGTGATATCGAACTGCTCCATGCCGGCGAACAGCTCCGTATCGTCAGGGTCGTCCCATCACAGAGGCTCTATGCTGCCGACCGATATCTCAAGGAGCTCGGCTACCTCCTCTCGGGGGCGCAGCGGGGCGACCTCTCAACGCACACTTCGACAGTTATCGGGGGGATATGGGCCGTAGAGTACAGCGGCGGGATACTCTATATCGCCCCCTACCTCAAAGAACCTATGCCAAAAGTATACAAAGAACGCTGCCGCATAGCGGGGATACCGCCTAAAATCCGACCTTACTGCTATGTTTCCGGACTTTCACCTGAGGAGATCTTGCACGGCTGACAATGTTTCCATTGTGTTATCATTGTTACCGTTTTGTGGTTTTTGTTACCACTTTGTAACCAAAACAAAATACAATCCCCTCAACAAAAACAAAGGGAAACACAATGAAAAGAACACTACTTTCACTTACTGCAATCGCTGCGATCGTTCCAAGCATGGCATTCGCTGCCAGCAACTCTGAGATCGCTACGCTCAAGGCCCAGGTCAATGAAATGAACGAGAAGATCGAAGCGCTTGAGAAGAAAGACGAAAAGACGCCAACTGTCAAAGCCAAAGCTGAGAAGCTTGAGTTCGAAGGTCTCCATTACCTTGGATTCGTCTCCAACAGCGTAGACGGCGGTGACACTACCAACAAGTTCGAGACAAGAAGAAACTACCTCCAGGTCAAAGGATACTTCAGTGAAGATTCAAAAGACTACTTCAGGATCACGCTCGATACTTTCCAGAATACAGGTGAAACTGACGGTAAAGATGCCGGAAGCTGGGAAGTCAGGGTCAAGTACGCGTACCTTTACCTCGATAACATCCTTCCATATACTGGTGTAGAGATCGGTCAGGCGCACAGATCATGGATCGACTACGAGGAGCACGGCGGATGGAACTACAGATCGATCTCAAAAGTACTCGTAGAGGACGATAACGCTGCCCACCTTACCAACTCGGCAGACCTCGGTGTCAACTTCAAGACCAAAACGGAGTACTTCTCAAGCGAAGTGGGTATCTTCAACGGTGCAGGATACCACGGTGTAGAGGACGGCGAAGGGATGAGCGCCGAGTGGAGAGCGACAGGACATATCCTCGGGACAGGTAAAGAGAAGAGAAAGAAAGATGTTACTTATGCTGATGTATCGTTCTTCGGTCAGATGAACTCCAAGAGAGACGGTGTCGATGATCTCAACTGGTACGGTGTCCACGCGGTATACAACCAGCCGGAATTCCTCGTAGCAGCTCAGTATGTTTCGGTCGATACTGATTCTATCGCCAAGTATGTCGGAGACGGTTACTCTGTCAACGGTGAATACAGAGCAACAGACACGATCAACCTTATCGCAAGATACGACAACTGGGAACTTGACTCTGGTGAGAAGAGAGAAAGAACGATCGCCGGTGTAGGTTACAAGTACAACAAAGAGGTCGAATTCATCGTCAACTACCAGGGGACAGAGATCACCGGTAAAGATAAAGAAGATGCGATCATGCTTACTGCACAGGTCGAGTGGTAAGAAACCTTTTTTGTCCTCCTTGTTTTCACCGCTCCCCCTGCGGAGTGGTTCCCCGACGCCTGGTCTCGATATGGTAATCACTTTGTAACCAAAACAGACTACAATCCCTCCGAACATATAAACCTCCTGTGAGTGATCGGCCAGCAATGCCGTATTCATGGTAGAAAAAATAAAAAAGTTGATCGAAATATTATGGTACAATACTCAAAACCCAAGTTTAGAAAGGGAAAGAGGATGACCCAGAAAGATATCGAGATCGTCGTAATAGAGGATGAAGAGGATATTCTCGATCTCATAGAGTATCACCTCACAAAGGACGGATATCTGGTCACCGGTTTCCTCTCCACACAGAATGTAGAGAAGTTCATCGAAGAAGAGATGCCCGATCTCATGATCGTCGACCGTAACCTCCCGGGCGTAGAGGGGAGTCTCTTCGTCGAACACCTGCGTAAACAGGGATTCGACATCCCCGTCATCTTCCTGACAGCCAAAGACAAAGAGAGCGATCTCGAAGAGGGATTCGACCGGGGCGGGGACGATTATATGACCAAACCCTTCAGCTACAAGGAACTGCTGCTGCGTATCAAGGCGCTTCTGCGCCGGAGCGGCAAGGAGCAGAAAGAACTGGTCAAGTTCAGGGATATCACCCTCAATCTCCAGCTCCGCGAGGCCCATGTGGGTAATGATCCCATCGAGCTGACCAACCTGGAGTTCCAGCTCCTCTATACCTTCGTCAAGAACCCCAATATGACGCTCGAGCGTGAATACCTCAGGGAAGAAGTGTGGGGTGATGAGAGCGAGAACTTCCACGACAAGACCATCAATGTCGCGATCAACAGGCTCAAGAAGAAGATCGACCCTTCGGGAGCCAAGAACTATATCGTCCCCGTATGGGGTGTGGGCTATAAGATACAGTAGCCGTCTCGATTGTAGTGTTATTTTTATCGAAATAATCGGTGAATTCTTCTACCCTACGAGAAGTTTGCATATCTTTCCGAGCCCACGATCACGGGAGTTTCTCTCAACCCTGCATTCCCATCCCCAAATCGAACTTTTCCCCTTTGAGTTTCGTATCCTCATAGAGTTTCCCTGCACTGAGGATATGCCAGGCGATCACTCCGAACGACAGGATCAATAGGATACCCCCGAGCCTGAAGAGAGCGGGCAGTGCGAACGAGAGCAACAGTGTCGTGAGGGTAACGAGATGGAGCCAGAAGTGCCGCCTGGCATTCGACGGGGCGATCACTTCGTGCATCATCGGCGCACTGAAGTACCCCTCTGCATTGAGGTGGAACCATGTCAGGAACGGTACGATCTTGTAGAACATCGCAAAAACGATACTGAGAGCGAAAAACACGAAGGAGATATAGAGTACACCGAGCATCCAACCAAAGCTGCCGAGCTTCAGGAGAAGCGCTGAGACCACTACGGCGATGAGGTTCCCCATACCGAGCCTCCAGAACCACAGCGACGCATCCGTTACCGAGCGTTTGCGCTGAGAGAGGCGACGCAGGGTAATGAGGGCAAAGAGAAGCAGCAGTATCCCGATGACTGTATCGACGGCTGCCGCGCTGCTCTCGCTGCCGTAAAGCAGCAACGGTACTTTGAGGATCAGGAGTGAGAGGACGAGCGTCGTAAAGTACTTCGCTACAAGGGGAGGGTAGGGGGGAGTGACATAGAACATCTCGATCACCTGGAAAGAAATGGAGACGATCAGCAGCGCTATCCATCCCTCCAGACCGAATCCGTAATGGATCGCCCTGATAATGGTATAGTTACTCCCGTCGAAGAATCCTCCCAGTATCCCGGTCATATAGAGTCCAGGGATGAAGGTAAAAGCAAAAGCAGTGAGAGCGATGGTCATCCCCTTGGATGAGGGGGTATGGTGGGTGACGGAGAGAAGTCCGGGGAGCATGATCACGATCAGCAGGAACAGAGCAAATCCCAGGAGGATGAACGCGACAGTATACAGCAGCTCTTCCTGATACCCTCCGAATACCGCAACGAGGCTCATCGTACCCGGTACGAAAGCAAGTGTGAAGACCAGTGATTTTGGCAGAGGACTTCTGATCACCACACCGGCGATGACCGGGAGCATCTGGAAGAGCGCACCGATCATGAACGAGGCCATGATACCGAGGGTGAAGATATGGGTCAATGCCAGCAGCGCAGAGCGTTCGGTCATGATATCCCCTGCAAATACAGCAAGCCATATTCCACCCCCCATCCCGAAGAGCGATGCTATGAGAAAGAACCGGAATATCACCCTGATCGGCGGTGCCTGGTCGAGCGAAAGGCCGTTTTGCTGTCCGAACATCGTGCTAACCGAGCCTTTCTACGAGTTTTTCGAGATCGATATCGTGATCGACAGCGATAAGGATGTGCCAGAGATCTTCATGCTCCTGCTCGGTGATATAGGAGAGTCCCTGTTTTTGTACCATTGCGATGAGGGGGACCGGGTTTTTGCGGTGGAGCATATAAAAGTAGCTCTCATTGTCGAGCTCGCGGAGGGCTTCGATAGACTTCTCGAGCGGGACCGGATGCTCCATGTTCCTGGCATCGAGATAGAGCCTTCTCATAGCGAAACTTTCTCCATCACTGCAAGGAGCTGCTCTTTGGTATCGACGGGGATGAGCCTGTCGCACATTGCGTAGAGCATCTGCTCCTCTTTCATATTGTGCTGCTGCAAAAGGATCATCAGCGATTCTGCAAGTGAGAGAAAGGCATCTTTGTTCTTCGTACTGACGGCATCGTTCATCCTCTCGATAAGTCCCCTGACCTGGCTGTGTTCATAACGCATCACCATCGTAGGGCCCTGGGTATTGCCGGTCTGCGCTTCGAAGGCAGGGAAGAGCTGTTCCTCCTCTTTTTTGAAGTGGAGGAGGGTCTCGTCGGCAAACTCCCTGAAGTGTACCCCGGCTGTATCCCAGTCCGCTTTGGAGGCTGCCTCTTCGGCTTTGGCGAATAGCGTGTCGCACTCTCTGTGTTCTTCCCTGAGATAGGCTGTGATTATCATGGTGACTCCCTGTTGATTGAGATAAAACCTTCTGCATGATCTTCCCGGATGCCCTGCCGACAGGCGAGGGGACATCTTATGAAGTAACGTATTCGTGCAAGAAGTCTGTTACGGAATTTTAGAAATTATATCTTTTCACAAAAACTAATTCGTTGACACGGGTCAAGCTAAAGGTTTTTCTGTTAAAATTGCATGAAATAGGAGTAAATTACTCTTAATTAGAACTTCAAACAAGGAATCAATATGATGACAGGAATACCGCAACCAGCCTTTTATATCTTCAAGTGTCAGCAAAGTGCACCTCCGGGTATGCCAAAACCAAGCTGCGTAAGCCAGCACAACCCGGAATCTGCCCAGCTTTTCCAGCACCTTGCACAAACGCTCATGCAAAAAGGGATCATCGCTACCGTACAGCCGATCCAGACCAGCTGTCTCAACAGATGCCAGCAGGGACCGGTCATGCTCGTCGAGCCGGGTCACACTATGTATGTGGGTCTGACCAAAGAGAAGATCGACCGTATCATCGATGAACACATCATCGGCGGTAACATTGTGAGTGAATATGTAATACCGGAGCAGGTATGGGGTGAGCCTATCGCCCCTTCTGCGATGGTAAGATAAACTAAAATATAGTATAATAATAGTTTGCAACGATTATAATTGAAACAAAGGGTTATACAGTGACTATTACTATGCTCCAGAGCAAGATACATCGAGCTACGGTGACCGATGCGAATCTCCATTATGTCGGTTCTATAACAATAGACAGAGATTTGCTTGATGTTGTAGCTATGCGTGTGGGACAGAAGATAGATATTGTCAATATCAACAACGGTGAACGGTTCTCTACCTATATCATCCCGGGTGAAAGAGGCAAAGGTGACATCTGCCTCAACGGTGCCGCGGCACGGAAGGTGCAGGTGGGAGACAAGATCATCATCATTGCCTATGCATCGATGACACCGGAGGAGGCGGACAACCATGTGCCGAAGATCCTCATACTTGAAGATGACAATACCATAGCGCAGAGCTTTGAAGGACTCGAATAATGTTCGAAGGGCTCAATCTCGGTGATCTTGGAAAAATGCTCGATCAGGTTCAGGAAAAAGCAAAGCAGATGCAGGAAGACTCAAAAAAGCTTGAGTTCACTGCCAAGACAGGTGGCGGTCTGGTCAAAGTGACCGCCAACGGAGCGGGTGAAGTGATCGATCTTGGTATCGACGATTCGCTGCTCACCGACAAAGAGTCGCTGGAGATCCTTCTCATAGCGGCTATCAACGATGTCAACAAAATGGTTGAAGACAATAGAAAATCACAGGCTTTGGGAATGATGGGCGGTATGAATCCGTTCGCATCATAGTCTTCCACCATATCCGGCCTCATTCGGGGCCAATCTCTCATAATACGTTCTCTTTATACGATGGCCGAAGATGTCACTGCACTATTCTATGGGTTGCATGGATGGCTTCCTGGACTCTTGCCGGATGGTGTATTTGGTTGTGAGAGATACTTTTATACTAATCTCACCTTGTAAGCATAACAATAATTAAATCGGATATAATCACTCCTAATTACATCATCAAAGGAGATAAGATGGAAGAGCTGCTTGAAGCGCTGCATCGTGACAATCTGGTCAAGCTCAAAAAGATCCTCGAATCAGGTATCGATCTGAATACCCCGGTATTGATAGGGGAGGAGTATGAGCTCAGTGAACCTGATGAGACCAATATACTCTTCTATGCGATCCGTACAGACGGAAGTATCGAAGCGATAGAGATGCTGCTTGAGTACGGTATGGATATAGCGATGTTCGATGAGAACGGGATCAGCGCACTGGATACTGCCATCAAGTTCAAGCGTTATGATGTCGTGGCACTCTGTATAGAAAAGGGTATCGATCTTGGCGGATCGAAGAGAAAAAGCGGTATCACTCCGCTGATGCTCGCTGCATGCTTCGGGGATACCAGGAGTGCCCAGATGCTCATTGACAACGGTGTCGATATGGATTCGAGCGATATGAACGGTATGAAGGCAAGGGATTATGCGAGAAAGCTCGGACAGAAAAAGTTCGAAGAGTTTCTCAAAGAGAAAGGGGCTTCGTACGGTATATATAAGGATGTGTAGGGTGTGCTTGTCAGCACACCGTTTACTACATCTGCAACAACCATACAATATGAAAATTGAATGTTGATGTGATATTGGTGGGCTGGGGAAGCCCACCCTACGCGGTCAAGATACCGCGATGATGGGAGGAAAAGATTACTTGATCTTCTTCGCTTCCCAGTAAGCTCTGATCTTCTCTTTTGTTTCAGCAGGAAGAGGTACATATCCAAGGTCACTCGCAAGCTTGTCACCGTTGGTGTAGGCCCAGTCTATAAACTTCGTTACTTCTTTATTGTTCTCCACTTTCTCAGAAGGGACGAGGATGAATGTTGCAGCTACGATAGGGTACGATGTAGCACCTGCCGGGTCAGCGATAATAGCGTAGAAGTCATTGTCAGCGCTCCATGTAGCGTACTTGGCAGCATCCTGGAACGACTCGAGCGTCGGGTTGATAAATTTACCCTCTTTGTTCTCTACCTGTGCAGCAGGGAGACCAAGCTTGATCTTGTATGAGTATTCGATATATCCGATAGAGTTCTTGATCTGCTGGATGTTCGCAGATACACCAGAGTTTGATTTACCCGCTACGACTTTCGGAGCTTTCCATGTCGGCTTCTTGCTCACTTCGATCGTAGGGTCAACCTGATTGAGGAAATAAGTGAAGTTATAGGTCGTACCAGACTTGTCGGCTCTTACTGCTACAGTGATAGGCTCGTGCGGGAGCTTGAGGGTCGGGTTCTGCTCAGTGATCGCTTTGTCATCCCACATTGTGATCTTGCCGTCGAAGATACCTGCGATCGCAGCACGGCTTAGCTTGAGCTCGCCATCTTTGACACCGTCGATATTGTAAGAGAGGACGATAGAACCGATAACTGAAGGGAACATATAGAGTTTGTCTTCAGCGAGTTTCTCAGGTTTGAGTGGCTCGTCGGAACCTGCGAAGTCTACCATTCTCTTGGTGATCGACTTGATACCATCACCTGAACCTGTCGGTGTATAGTTGACCTGGTTCTGTGTAGTCTTGTAGTACTCAGATGTCCATGAAGAGTAGATCGGTCCGGGGAACGATGCGCCTCTCCCTTTTAGTTCTGCTGCGTTGAGTGCCGTAAGGCTCAAAGCTGTTACGAGCGTAGCGCTAACAAGCTTTTTGAAATTCATTGTATTTCCTTTGAAATATTGTTATTTCCCTGCTACAGGGAATCGGCGCAAGTTTATTGAAATTTGGAAACAAATTGATAACATGGGTCTGGTATCATATCATGATAAAGGAGTCAAAATGATCATCTATATACACGGTTTCGGCGGCAGTGGTGAGGGGAGCAAAGCCCGGGCTTTCAGGGAATATTTCAGGAGTATCGGTATTCCTTTTATTGCCCCTTCACTTTCGTATGTACCTGACCTTGCCATCGCAACGCTTGAAGAGCTGATACGATCATACGATCACAATGTCATGCTCATAGGATCGTCACTTGGAGGTTACTACTCGATATATCTTGCTCACAAATACGATGTTCGTTCAGTTTTATTGAACCCATCAATCTATCCATTTGATACACTTCGCAGATCGCTTGGTGATGCACCGAATTTTTATGACAACAGCAGTTTCGAATGGAACGATGCTCACATCGAAATGCTGACAAAGTATCGTATAGAAAATCCATCTCCTAAGAACTTCCTGCTTCTGCTCCAAAAAGGGGACGAACTCCTTGATTACCGCGAAGCACTGGCTTATCTCGAAGGTGCGGAGACGGTCATGGATGAGGGAGGGAATCATTCATTTGAAGGGATAGAGAGGTATTTCGTCTATATTTCCAAGAAGTTTGCCGCCGGTGATCAGAGAAGCGAAAGATAATCGTGGTATCAGAGGAAATGGCTATTAAGCTTTGTATTAAGTTGGCTTATTTATAATTTAATCCACTATAATGCAAAGGGTAACAGTTGAGTAAGACAATCCGTGTCGGGGCTTCCTATACTATCGGTTCCCATATCCTCCCGGGAGACCCGGTCATACAACTTAGCAATGCGATGCAGAGTACTATCAAGATCGTTATCGACAGTTGTGACAAGATCGTAGGCGGTGTCAAAAGAGGTGAACTCGAGATAGGGCTGATAGAGACCCCGGTTTTCGACGAGAGTCTGAACTACAAAAAATGGATGGAAGATGAACTGGTCATCTGCTCCAAAACACCTCTCGGGGAAAGCCTGGGATATGAGGAGCTCAGTCACTGTCAGCTTCTCTGCCGCAATGAGAACTCCCCGACACGAATGTTTATCAGCGAATTCTTTCACAAACATGGGCTGTCATACGGCGACTTCCATTCATTGATGGAAGTGAACAATACCACCTCAGCCATACAGGGGATCAAATGGTCCAGGCCCAACCGCACCCATCCTACGATCACGATAGTATCACAGTTGGCTATAGAGGAAGAGCTTAACAGAAAAGAGCTTTATGTTTCAAGAATAGGGAATGAACGTTTGCGGAGAAACTTTTACCTTATATATAGAAAGCAGGATGATGTCGATCAGATGGATGGGATCATCAAAATACTCAGTCAGTGGCGCGAATAGGGATCGTCCGTAGAACACTGTTATATTTGTACTTACATTAAACATTGTATTTGAGAACAAATAAACTGGGCATGCCATTTTATCTACCGATAATTGTTTAGTTAGCATAGTTTTTAGTGATACGGTATAAGGCAGGAAAAGTCTATACGTGTCGCGTTTTAGGGGTTTAAAAGGATTTTATGGGATTGAGTGAGATCGTAAGATGGTGGAGCATAGCGGGATCGAACCGCTGACCTCTTCGCTGCCAGCGAAGCGCTCTCCCAGCTGAGCTAATGCCCCATCTTGCTTGAAGTGCGAAATGATACCAAAAAATAATCAAAAAATCAACCCTTTTTTATGTTAATTTTTGAGAATTTTATTAATAAGTTGTTAACTATTTGTTTATTTTTGTTCAAAAATGCTTGACATCTTAGGTAACTTGTGCTATAGTTCACTTGAAAACAAACAAAACAAGGAGTTTCAAATGAAAAAAGGTCTATTGCTATCTGTAATAGCTTCGTCTTTCGTATTTGCAGGTGGTGTTGTAGTTCCACCACCAGCTGAGCCAGCACCAGAAATGTGGACATTCAGTGGTCAACTTGCTGCTTACATCCAAACAGGTGATAACTGGGGTACTGGTGATCTATTCGATGCAGAAACTGGTTATATGAACGGTGACTTCGGTGTTCAACTAAGAGCTAACGGTAACCTCGGTTATGGTTTTGGCGCTGGTTTTGAAGTTTCTGGTCTTACAACTTTTGGTCTTGAGCACGAAGAAAACCCATGGGGTGCTATCCAGTTCCCAAGCAACCCAGTACAACTCAATGCAGCTACTGCTGGTTACACAGCTATTTCTGCTACAGGTGGTTGGATTTCTCAAGCTTACTTGACTTACACAATAGATAACACAACTGTAAAAGTTGGTAGACAAGAGCTTCCAAAAGCACTTTCTCCATTTGCATTCTCAGAAAGCTGGGCAGTATTCAAAAACACTTTTGAAGGTGCTGTAATCGTCAATACTGACCTTCCTGATACTACATTGGTAGCAGCTTATGTAACAAGAGCAAACGTAACTACTGGTCCAATGGATGAGTTTAGAGAAATCAACCCAGACAATGATGTAATGATGCTTACTGCTCAGAACAAGTCTATTGAGAACTTGACTCTTACTGGTACAGTTTACTATGCACCTGAAATGGTTGGTGGTGAAGACGTAATGGTACTATGGGGTGATGCTGCTTACACAATGGGTGATTACTATGCGGCAGTTCAAGGTGGTACAATCACTGGTGATGGCCTACCAACAGAAACTACAGGTTTCGGTGGTAAAATCGGTGGTACATTCGGTATGTTCGGTGCAGAAGTTGCTTACTCAAGTGTTGATGAAGGTACAGTTGCTATCCACAACCTTGGTACAGGTATCAAAACTCCACTCTACACTCAGATGATTCTTAACCAAGGTTGGATCAAAACTGATGCAGATACAGTTGTAGGTAGAGTATCAGCGGATACTGAGTATGGTAAATTTGCTATCGCTTATGACTTCACTACATACAATGTATTCAGTGGTGCAGACAATGAGTATACTGAGCTAGATGTTACTTACAGCACAAAAGTTGGTGAGAATACTGAGCTTTTCGCTGCTTACATTATGCAAACAGATGATGGTGCGGGTTCAAAAACATTCGGCGCACAAACTGCTGATGATGACACTCAGTCAACTGTTCGTGTATGGGCTAGATACAACTTCTAAGAATTACTCTTAAAGTTGCTCCATACTCCTTGGGCTTCGGCCTGAGGGTTCTTCTCAATTATTCTTTCTTTTTTATTCACATTTTTCAATAATATCTTTTGGGTTTCGCGTAGGGTTCGTAACACACACCAATCATTTTCAATGGGTATATCATGTTGTATTCGTGATAAACGGTGCGTGTTACGAATCCTGCATGGGATATGAGAATTTGAAATATATTTGCAAGATGCAATATGATAGCGATATGATCGTGTATGGCAAATTACAGACGAATATTCCTTGACGGATACAGCTATTACATTACTATAGTAACTCATGGACACAATCAATTGTTGATTGAAAATATAAGATATTATGAGCATACCATACGAAATGAGCGGGATATGGATGAAAAAATGGAATATATCAGGAATAATACGCTGAAACATGGACTGGTAGATGTCTGGAGCGACTGGAAATATTCCTCATTCGCGTAGGGTGCGTAACACGCACCGTTTATTACGCATACGAAATGATGTGTCCATCGCGCTGCGACATGTAACGATCGATGGAATATTTGGTGCGTGATTACGCATCCTACGTGGAAATCGACTACTCCCTTACAATAAATCCGCCACAAGGTTTGTATTGGTTCATGAAGTCTCTCGCTTCATCTTCGGAGTCGAAGCCCATTACCCAAACGCGGTAGAGTGGCGCACCCCCTTCATCGAATGTTTTGATGATAGTATTATATTTACTGCCGGCTATACTATACTTTTCCTGGTATATCTGCGCACCGGCATAGCGTCTGAATGCTCCGACCTGCACACCGAAATTGCTGAGTCTGATTGTTTCAGGTTGTGCTTTGGGTGCCTGGATCTCGCCGTGGAAGCCGATGACTTCGATCTCGACAGGTGCGGTACCTACCTGGTCTATACCGATGGTTTTCCCCACAGTGTAGCTACAGTCTACAATCCGGCCGGTGACGAAAGGACCTCTGTCATTGATCCTGGCGACAGTGGATTTGTTGGTACGAAGATTGGTGATCTTGAGCATCGTGTTCATTGGCCATGTTTTGTGGGCGACGGTTTTATCGTACATACTGTACTGTTCGCCGTTACTGGTCATCTTCCCATGGAAGTTCGGGCCATACCAGCTGGCAACCCCTTTCATTTTTTGTCCGGTCGAAACATAAGTAGGGTGGTAGGTCTTGCCCAGTACATGGTAGGTACGCATAGTAGCCGGGTTATATCTGGCATTTTTTTGTGTCGTGCTGCCGCAGCCGGAGAAGAGAAAAAATAAAATGAATAATACAATAAAGCTCATCGCTGATCGCATAGTAGTCCTGTCAAGTCAAATAGTGGATTATCGCTTTATTTTTCTTTGGTGCAGTTGACTTATTCCGAAAATCGGGTAAAAACCTTGCCAGTGACCGGAATGATAAGCATCTGCTGGGGTTGGATAGATTTGCCAGTGAGAGAATTGGTGAGGATCAGTTCCTTGATGCTCGATTCATACTTATCGGCTATAAGTGCGAGGGTGTCGCCCTTTTTGACCTCATAGGAGATAAAGTGTGATTTGGGTTTGTTGTCAAGCTCCTTTTTGAGACGGTACTTGGTATAGAAGTCTATGATCTTATCACTGGGGATATTCATCATGTAGCTCGGGAGCTTTACAGGCACGATACCGTTCTTGAAATGATGGTTGTAACGAAGGAGGTTTTTGGGTTTCATCCCGATGAGGCTGGCGACATACTCGAGGTTTTCACCGGCATCGACCTCTACCTGTGTTGCTCCGCTGCCGTAGAGCTCTCCGACCGCCTCAAGGTCTGCACTGAATCCAAGAGCAATATTCTCGCCTATCATCGAGACAAGAAGTATCTTGTGGATATAGTCATGGGTCTCTTTGGGGACATATTGCATGACAGATTCGATGTCATTACTGCCTGCTTTGGCGATCGCCTGTCTGAGTCTCCCTTCGCCGCAGTTGTATGCCATCATGACCAGGTACCACTTGCCGAAATCCTTGTAGAGTTTATGGATATAGGATATGGCGGCATTGGTTGAGAGGATGGGATCAAGCCGTTCGTCGAAATCGCGGTAGACACTCAGATTGTACTGTTTTGCAGTCGCTTCCATGAACTGCCACATACCGGTAGCGCTTTTTGGAGAGACGGCATTGCTCTGGAATCCTGATTCTACCATCGACATATAGACGAAAAGGTCACTTAGGTCATCATTGAGCAGCATGCTTTTGAATACCGGGATATAGTGGCCGCCTCGTTTGAGCGATTTGGCATAAAATCTTTTGTAGCTCTCCTCGTAGGCATCGACAAAATCATTGAAGTCGTCATCGAACAGATAGCTCTCGTCGATATCGAATTCATCAAATACATAACTGTAGCTTGGGTATTTGTCGCTTACAGGCATAGCATGGGAAGAGACGGAGATGAGTACTATCAGTGATACGCTGCGCAGAAAACGCAGCGCAGAAGAGCAGATTTTCATGAGCAGCGATAACCCTTACTTGGCTGTCACTCTGCCGAGCAGACCTTTGATGGCCCCCTGGAGATCGGCTGGATAGACTACGAACTTGGAATTTTCGCTTTTACTGAGCTTTTCGAGCGAAGAGATGTACTTGTCACCAAGGAGGAACATCGCCGGCAGCTGTTTGTCACCAACTGATTCGGAGATCAGTCTGATCGCCTCGGCGGAAGCGGTGGCCAGCGCGACCTGGGCTTTTGCCTCTCTTTCTGCTGCTGCGAGCTTACCGTCGGCTTCGAGGATAGCAGCGTTCTTGTTACCTTCAGCGGTGGTCTCGATAGCCCTGCGCTCTCTTTCTGCTGCTGCCTGGCGCTCCATGGACTGCTGCATAGACGGGCTTGGTGTGATGTCCTGGATCTCTACAGACTTGATGGTCACCCCCCAGTCGGCTACATCGTCGATGATCTGCTCTTTGAGCTTGGACTTGATCAGCTCTCTACTCGAGAGCGCTTCATCGAGCTTCATCTCACCGAGGATCGATCTGAGCGTTGTCATGACAAGCTGTTGGATAGCGTTACGGAAGTCTTCGACCCCGTAGATCGCATCCTGGGGTTTTGTGATGCGGACGAAAGCGATGGCATTGGTAATGATGACGGCATTGTCGGAGGTGATCACCTCCTGCTGCGGCACGTCGAGGATGATATCACGGGTCGAGACTCGCATACGTATATAATCAAGGTAGGGGATAATGATATTGAGCCCCGGTGTGATGGTCTTGTGGAATTTGCCAAGTCTCTCTATGACCCACTCCTCACCCTGGGGGACAACATTGATACCTTTATAGATTGTAGTGATCACAATCGCAATGAGCAACAATACAACAACGAGCGTCTCTTCCATAATATCTCCTTTTATTTTGGTTGGATGGGGGCGACATTGATAAGTTGCCCGTTGACCTCAAGGATCCTGACCCTTGAGCCCTCAGCGATAGATTCTGATGCGGTAGCAGACCAGCTGGTACTACCAAGAACCGGCGTATCGAAGACCACGGTACCCCTGCGATGCGGTGCGATCTCTTTGGAAACCGTGCCAATGATATCAAGATTGAGATTCGATTGTCCTGATGCAGTGACATCTTTTTGCTTCTGGAACCATTTGAAAGAGAACCAGACAAGAAGCATGGAGAGAGTGATCCACAGGAGCAGCTGTATCACTATATTGATCGGAGCGATAAGCACTACGATACCTACAGCTATGGCTGCGACGCCAAGACCAAGCATAATAAGCGAACCTGTCATCAGCTCAAGCAATATCATCCCGACTCCGGCCAGCAGCCAGACCCACCACACCATAAGATCATTCAGCAGTTCTACCATTGTTTCTCCTTATAGAAAGGCTATTATAGCATACCAAAATGCAATAGTAAGAAAAGATTGGCTATAATCGCATCAATTTTTATTTTTTCAAGGATAGTTAATGGCATTGAATGTTTATTATGACAAAGATTGTAATATCGAGATCATCAAAGGCAAAAAAGTAGCTATGATCGGTTTCGGTAGCCAGGGTCATGCACACGCTGAAAACCTCAGAGATAGCGGTGTTGAAGTATGTGTTGGTCTTAGAAAAGGCGGTTCTTCATGGGCGAAAGCCGAAGCAAAAGGTTTCGAAGTACTTACGGTTGCAGAAGCTACGGCAGCATCTGATGTAGTGATGATCCTTCTTCCTGATGAGAACCAGAAAGAGATCTACGAAGCGGAAATCGCTCCAAACCTTAAAGACGGTGCAACTATCGCATTTGGTCACGGTTTCTCAATCCACTACGGCAGAATCAAGCCTGCTGCGAATATCAATGTCATGATGGTTGCTCCAAAGGCTCCAGGTCACACGGTAAGAAGCGAATTCGTCAGAGGCGGCGGTATCCCTGACCTTATCGCTATCGGTCAAAACCCAAGCAACGCGACAAAAGAGCTTGCTCTTTCATACGCTTCTGCTATCGGCGGCGGTAGAACAGGTATCATTGAAACTACATTCAAAGATGAAACAGAGACTGACCTATTCGGTGAGCAGGCTGTTCTTTGCGGCGGTGTATCTGCTCTCGTCCAGGCTGGTTTCGAGACGCTTACAGAAGCTGGTTACCCTGAAGAGATGGCATATTTCGAGTGTCTTCACGAGCTCAAGCTCATCGTTGACCTTATGTTCGAGGGTGGTATCGCAGATATGAGATACTCTATCTCCAACACTGCCGAGTACGGCGATATGGTCTCAGGACCAAGAGTTATCAATGAGAGCTCAAAAGCTGCTATGAAACAGGTACTCAAAGAAATCCAGAACGGTCAGTTCGCAAAAGACTTCGTCCTCGAAGGTCAGGCGGGCTACCCGAGAATGAACGCTGAGAGAAACAACCTTAAAGCGCACCCGATCGAAAAGACAGGTGAGAGACTCAGAGCAATGATGCCATGGATCAAGGCTAACAAGATCGTAGACCAGGACAAGAACTAGTCTTTTCGATTCTTTGCATTCTCGTTATTCCCGACTCGATCGGGAATCTCATACTGTTGTAGAATGAGATCCCCGGGTCAAGCCCGGGGATGACGGATATATACTGACATGAACCCTACTTTTTCATCCCAAACCCCTCTTTTTCCAATACCTCTTTTAGTTTAGGCTGAATATCCCCCTGAAACTCCAGAGTATCCTCTTTGGCTGCAGCACCAGTACCGAGTGACGATTTCAGCTTTTTGAGCAGTTGTTGCATAGTTTCCTTGTCGAGAGAGAACGGTTTGACAATCGTGACCACTTTGCCCCTTCGTTTCTCTTTTGCGAAATGCAGTCTGTGTTTATCGGGTGCTACTGGTTCTACTTCTTTTTTGGTCGTTGGTTTGTCTTTATTATCAGAGCTCCAGCTATCATCGAATTTCGCTCCCATCTCGAAGAGGTTCTTTTTCATAGTATTCCTTTAGTTGTAGTTTGTATCGAAGATCAGCCCAAGGATCACTGTAAGGACCAGAAGGGCAACCATGATCCTGTAAAGTGTCTCTTCGCTGATATTGTTCATAGTGCACCTATATCGTAGATGATCTCTGTTTTATTCTTCCTGGTCTGCATTTCGATGATTGAGAGCCCTTCTATGTCCATTTTGATAAAATCATCGATGTTTCTGATCTGAGCTCTGGCCACCTCTCTTGCCACGATCCCCCTGTAGGCCTTTGCCCAGTGGCTGACTACTTTGCCGTCCTTGATGAACTTGAGGGTAGTATAGGGCTTATGAGGCATATAGAACTTATCGTAGAAGCCTGCCCTCAGATCGAGGATATCCTCACCTGCGAGATATTCGTCGAGAATGCCTGTAGTGATCTCGTTGTAGAACTTCTCTGTCCTGATATCACCTATAGGGGCACCCTGCTTGAGCCTGTAGTCCGGGATCATGTCTCCTGCCCTGATCGGTCCGAAGAGATTGGAAAAAATAATAACATGATGCTCTATGTATTCCTGTGCATCTGTTCCAAGTGAACCATGATCCAGATGATCGAATGCGACACCGCCGTATCGTTCGACAGCTTTCATGACAGGATTTTTCATAATGTCTGCTCTGTAGCGGATGATATCCGTATCCTTTTTGAGTCCGAAGATATCTTTGAGCGAATCATCATCACTATCGGTAATTATATTCATATAGAGATTTACCAGGTCGGTTCTTTGTTCGCTTAACTGTGGAAACAATAGTTTGCCAGTATGAAACTCGCCGCTCCCTCCCTCGTTTTTGGTCTCACTCGGTGCCAAAAGTATCTTCATGTGTTTCCTTTATGCTTCTGTTGAATTATGCACAAAAAGCACTTATAAAGCGGAATCGCCCATTTTCAGGGGATTTGAGAGGGGAAAACATAAAAAATTGAGAAATTTGCATTTTTTTTCAAAAAACCCTTGACAAAGGAAATATTAGTGGCTATAATTGCAGTCCATTTTGAGTCGAAAGACTTCAAAAGCGGCGCTGGTGTAGCTCAGTTGGTAGAGCAGCTGATTTGTAATCAGCAGGTCGGGGGTTCAAGTCCCTTTACCAGCTCCATAATAATTTTCAGTGTTTGACCAGTTTCAACATACGGTGAGTTAGTCAAGTGGCCAACGACGGCAGACTGTAAATCTGCTCCCTATGGGTTCGGTGGTTCGAATCCACCACTCACCACCATGTTAAGTCACATAAGATGCGGGAATAGCTCAGTTGGCTAGAGCGTCAGCCTTCCAAGCTGAGGGTCGCGAGTTCGAGTCTCGTTTCCCGCTCCATAAACTGGGAGCTGTGTGAATTAGCATCACTTTCGATATAAACTTCACATACAAGCTTTCCAACATTCAATTTTGCAATTAAGCCCAGATAGCTCAGTGGCAGAGCACTTCCTTGGTAAGGAAGAGGTCGGCGGTTCAATCCCGCTTCTGGGCTCCACTCGTATATGGACAGAAGTGTTACTTCATTATCTATGAGAGTGACAGTTGTGTCCATATAGCGGTATGGGGTCCAAAATGATTTTTGAGAATTCCCTCAAGCAATTTTGAGAAAAATCTGATATAATATCAGCCGTATTTTAAACAAAGCTAGGAGAAAAGAATGGCTAAAGAAAAATTCGAACGTACCAAACCACACGTTAACATCGGTACTATCGGTCACGTCGACCACGGTAAAACTACGCTCACTGCTGCGATCACTATGTGTCTTTCACTTAAAAACGGTCAAAAAGCAATGGACTATGATCAAATCGACAACGCTCCTGAAGAGAGAGAAAGAGGTATCACAATTGCTACTTCTCACGTCGAATATGAAACTGAAAAAAGACACTACGCTCACGTAGACTGTCCAGGTCACGCCGACTACGTTAAGAACATGATTACAGGTGCTGCTCAAATGGACGGCGCTATCCTTGTTATCGCTGCAACTGACGGTCCAATGGCACAAACTAGAGAGCACATCCTTCTTTCAAGACAGGTTGGTGTACCTTACATCGTTGTATTCCTTAACAAAGAAGATCAACTTGATGATGAAGACAAAGAAGAGATGCTTGAGCTCGTTGAGATGGAAGTAAGAGAACTTCTTTCTGAGTACGAATTCCCAGGTGATGATACTCCAATCGTTGCAGGTTCTGCATTCCAGGCTCTTGAAGAAGCTAAAGCTGGTGCAGCTGGTGAGTGGTCAGAGAAGATCTACGCACTTATGGACGCAGTTGATGAGTACATCCCTGAGCCAATCAGAGAGACTGACAAAGACTTCCTTATGCCAATCGAAGATATCTTCTCTATCCAGGGACGTGGTACGGTTGTTACAGGTAAGATCGACAGAGGTACTGTATGTGTTGGTAACGTTATCGAGATCGTTGGTATCAAAGACACTCAAACAACAACTGTAACAGGTGTTGAGATGTTCAGAAAAGAGATGGAGTGCGGCCAGGCTGGTGACAACTGTGGTGTACTTATCCGTGGTATCGATAAAAATGCCGTTCAAAGAGGTATGGTTCTTTGTAAGCCAAAATCAATCACACCACACACTAAGTTCGAAGCAGAAGTTTACGTACTTACAAAAGAGGAAGGTGGTAGACACACTCCATTCTTCAACAACTACAGACCACAGTTCTACGTAAGAACTACTGACGTAACAGGTTCAGTACAGCTTCAAGAAGGTACTGAGATGGTTATGCCAGGTGACAATGTTAAGATCAACGTTGAACTTATCGCACCTATCGCTCTTGAAGACGGTACAAGATTCGCTATCCGTGAGGGTGGTAGAACAGTCGGCGCTGGTGTTGTAACTAAGATCATCGCTTAATTTCATTCACCGGGTCTTCCCGGTGACTGAGCCGTAAGAAGGACTAAAATGAGAGAAAATATTCACCTTGGTTGTGAAAAGTGCACAAGACGTAACTATCACACTCAAAAAAACAAAAAAAACACAACTGCTAAACTTGAGCTCAAGAAATACTGCAAGTGGTGTAAAGAACACACAACACACAAAGAGATGAAACTCTAATCTCTTTGAGTGTGTTCATTCACATCCAAAGTTCAAATTTAGGCCAATAGCTCCAATGGTAGAGCATCGGTCTCCAAAACCGAGTGTTGGGGGTTCGAGTCCCTCTTGGCCTGCCAGAAAACAAGGTAAACGTAATGGGAAAACTTTCAACATTTATTGCACATGCTAGAGAAGAGATACATAAAGTTATATTTCCGACGAAAGTACAAGTAAGACAAGCATTTATTGCAGTCATCCTCGTAGTGACTGTCATTTCGATATTTTTGACCCTGGTCGACCTCATGATGTCAACCATAGTCTCATCAGTATTGTAGGTATGAAGATGGAATATCAGTGGTACGCAATACAGACATATGCCGGTAGTGAGCAATCTGTAAAGAGAGCGATCGAGCAGCTGGCAGTAGACTACGGCATTGAAGAGAAGATCAACCGTATCGTTGTTCCGACCGAAGAGGTAATCGAAGTAAAGAACGGTGCAAAGAAGATCACTGAGAGGTCACTCTATCCAGGATACGCATTTGCAAATATCGCACTTGATACCGATCTTTGGCACAAGATACAGAGACTTCCAAGGGTATCACGATTCATCGGTGAACAAAAAACTCCAACACCGTTGAGCGAAGCGGATATTAAAGTGATACTCAACAAAATGGAGAAGAAGGGCGCTCCACGTCCTAAAGTTGATTTTGAGACAGGCGAAATGGTACGTATTATCGACGGTCCTTTTGCCAACTTTACCGGTATGGTCGAAGAATACGATCTTGACCACGGAAAACTTAAACTCAACGTCTCAATATTCGGTCGTAATACACCTGTTGAAATCGACTACACCCAGGTAGAAAAAATAATCTAAATTTATCGCAAGATAAACCCTGATGAAGGGTTTACTAAGGTCATCGCTTTAGTAAACTCTTCATATCAACTCAATAAAGGAAAAAGAAGATGGCAAAAAAAATAGCTGGTAAGTTAAAACTTATGATCCCGGCCGGTGCTGCGAACCCATCACCTCCGGTAGGTCCTGCACTAGGTCAAAGAGGTGTCAACATCATGGAATTCTGTAAAGCGTTCAATGAGAAGACAAAAGACAAAGCAGGTTTCAAAATCCCTGTAGAGCTTACGATCTACACAGACAAGAGCTTTACATTTGTGACAAAACAACCGCCTGCGACTGACCTTATCATGAAGGCTGCCGGTATCAAAAAAGGTACTGACAACCCGAACACTACAAAAGTAGGCCAGATCACAAGAGCGAAACTTGATGAGATCGTTGAGCAGAAGATCGCAGACCTTAACACTACTGACAAAGAGATGGCAGCAAGAATTATTGCCGGTTCATGCAGAAGTATGGGCGTTGAGATCGTAGACTAATTATCAAATAACCACTATTGAAAGTGGGAGCAAATAAGCGGAGAAAGAAATGGCAAAGAAAGTAAGCAAAAGAACACAAAAACTATTAGAGAAAATCGATAATACAAAAAAATATACGGTAGACGAAGCTTTCGATCTTCTACCGGAGATCAAGTCTGCGAAGTTCGATGAGACTGTAGAAGTCGCACTCAACCTCAACGTAGACCCAAGACATGCTGATCAGATGATCAGAGGTTCGGTAGTACTTCCGAACGGTACAGGTAAAACTGTAAGAGTAGCGGTATTTGCAAAAGGTGCAAAAGCCGATGAAGCAAAAGAAGCAGGTGCTGACCACGTCAATGCTGATGAACTTCTTGAGAACATCCAGGCAGGAAAAATCGAATTCGATATCGTTATCGCTACACCGGACATGATGGGTGTGCTTGGTAAAGTTGCAAGAATCCTCGGGCCAAAAGGTCTTATGCCGAACCCGAAAACAGGTACAGTTACAATGGACGTAACACAGGCTGTCAACAATGCCAAAGGTGGACAGGTTAACTTCAGAGTTGATAAAAAAGGTAACATCCACGCTGGTATCGGTAAAGCAAGCTTCCCAAAAGAGAAACTTGTTGAGAACTTCAGAACATTTGTAGAGAAGATCAACAAATCAAAACCGGCTTCAGCAAAAGGTAGATACATCAAGAATGCAGCTGTATCTCTCACAATGAGCCCGTCTGTAACACTCGATACTACTCCACTTATGGATATCAGATAACAAGAGCCCCGGCGCTCAATCTTGGCTGAAGAAAACAGGGGCGGAAGCTTAATACTCTATGAGTCTGCCACCGGCAGTAACCCTGTTAGAGGTCGAAAGGAGAAAAAATGACAAGAACCGAAAAAGTAGAACTTGTAAACTTTATGACGGAATCTTTTACCGGTACAGATGCTATCGTTGTATGTGAATACAAAGGTATGACAGTACATGGTCTCGAGGCTATCAGAAATGCAGCCAGAGAAAAAGAAGTAAAAGTCAAAGTTGTAAAGAACACACTGGCAACTATCGCATTGAAAAATGCTGGTTTCGAAGTAGCTGATCTTTCTGATACAAACTTGATCATCTGGGGCGATGACCAGATAGCAACTTGTAAGATCGCAGATACTGCGGCCGGTGACAACAAAGATAAGTTCGTTATCAAGTCGGGTCTTCTTGAAGGCAAAGCTGTCAATGCACAAACTGTTGTTGCTATGGCGAAACTTCCTGGTAGAGAAGAACTTCTTGGTATGCTACTTAACGTCTGGAATGGTCCTGCAAGAAGCTTTGCGATCGGCCTTCAGGCTTTGGCAACCAAGAGACAAGAAGAGGCATAATCCTGGTTTTAGAAAACCGGATTTAGTTCATATATTTTAGTGTTATAATAAACAAAAGGAAATAAAATGGCAACAACAAAAGAAGATGTTATTGAATTTATCTCTAACCTTACTGTTCTTGAACTCTCTGAGCTAGTTAAAGAGTTCGAAGAAAAATTCGGCGTATCTGCTCAGGCTACTGTAGTAGCTGGCGGTGGTGCAGTAGCTGCTGAAGCTGCTGAAGAGCAAACTGAGTTCAACGTAGTTCTTACATCTGCTGGTGAGAAGAAAATCAACGTTATCAAAGTAGTTAGAGAGCTTACAGGTCTAGGCCTCAAAGAAGCTAAAACTGCTGTTGAAGAGACACCATCAGTACTTAAAGAAGGTGTTTCAAAAGACGAAGCAGCTGCAATGAAAGCTAAGATCGAAGAAGCTGGCGGAGCTTGCGAACTTAAATAATATTCGCGGGTCTTCCCGCGATATCCTTCTCTCCGGATACAGTGACAAACTATTAAGGGTTAATACTTACGCTCTGTCAATAGTTTTTTTGTGTATCCGTCATATTAACTTAAAACAATCACATCATACCCTAAAAGGTTAGCCAATGTTAAACTCTTTACACTCCGGAAACAGACTGCGTGTAGACTTTTCGAAAACTCCAAGAGAGATAGAAATCCCCAATTTGCTCCAGCTCCAGCAGCAAAGTTATGAAAACTTCCTGATGCTAGGCGAAAAAGACAGAAGAAACAGTACGATCGAAAAAGTATTCCGTGCCTCTTTCCCTATCCATGACCAGCAGAACAGACTCACCCTTACTTACAAGAACAGCGAGATCATCAGACCAAAATATACTGTAAGAGAGTGTATGGAGAGAGGTCTGACCTATTCCGTATCGCTCAAGATGAACATCGCCCTCACTATCTGGAACAGGGACGAGAAAACAGGTGAAAGACTCGATCCGAAAGAGATCAAAGAGCAGGCTGTATTCGTGAGAGATATCCCGCTGATGACAGACAGAACATCGTTCGTCGTTAACGGTGTTGAGAGAGTTATCGTCAACCAGCTTCACAGAAGCCCCGGTGTTATCTTCAAAGAAGCAGAAGCGACAACCGTTGTCAACAAGCTCATCTACTCTGCACAGATCATCCCTGACAGAGGTTCATGGCTCTACTTCGAATACGACGCGAAAGATATCCTCTACGCAAGGATCAACAAAAGAAGAAAGATACCTGTAACCATCCTCTTCAGAGCCCTTGACTATACAAAAGAGGATATCATCAAACTCTTCTACCAGACCAAAGAGATCACTATCAGGGACAACAGATTCCTTACAAGATTCAACGCAGGTGACTTCTCGGGCAGAACAGAATATGATGTCAAAGACATCGACGGAAACATCATCGTCAATGCCGGAAAGAGACTTACCAAGAAAAAAGCCCAGAAGCTCATCGAAGATGGTCTCGAGTGGGTAGAATACCCGCTCGATATCCTGATGGAGAGACATCTTGCCAAAGCGATCGTTGACAATGAGAGCGGCGAAGTGGTCTTCGACGTGGTTTCTCCGCTTGATGAAGGGAAACTCAAAAAGATTATAGATATGGGTATCGATACCCTCCATATCGCAGATGACCTTGCCGAAGATACAGACAGCTCTATCATCAAGTCTTTCATCGCAGACCAGGAGAGCCTCAGACTGCTTAAGCAGACTGAAGAGGTAGAAGATGAGAATATGCTCGCTGCGATCCGTATCTACAAGGTAATGAGACCGGGCGAGCCTGTCACACCGGAAGCTGCGAAAGTGTTCCTCAAGCAGCTCTTCTTCGATCCTGAGAGATATGACCTGACAAAAGTCGGCCGTATGAAGATGAACCACAAGCTTGGTCTCGATATCCCTGAATACGTAGCAGTTCTCACTGCCGAAGATATCATCCACACAGTGAAATACCTGATCAAGGTCAAGAACGGACAGGGGCATATCGATGACAGGGATCACCTCGGTAACAGAAGGATCAGGGCGATTGGCGAACTTCTCGGCAACGAGCTTCACAGCGGTCTTGCCAAGATGCAGAAGGCGATCAAGGATAAGATGACGACCATCAGCGGTTCACTTGACGATCTTATGCCACATGATCTTGTCAACTCGAAGATGATCACCAACACGATCCTCGAGTTCTTCTCGAGCGGACAGCTTTCACAGTTCATGGACCAGACGAACCCGCTTTCGGAAGTGACTCACAAGAGAAGACTCTCTGCACTCGGTGAAGGCGGTCTTGTCAAAGAGAGAGCAGGCTTCGAAGTGCGTGACGTCCACCCGACTCACTATGGACGTATCTGTCCTATCGAGACACCGGAAGGTCAGAACATCGGTCTTATCAACACCCTTGCTACCTATGCGAAGGTCAACGAGCTCGGATTCATCGAAGCTCCGTACAAGATCGTCAAGAACGGCAGGGTAACGGACGAGATCGTCTATATCACTGCTACACAGGAAGAGGACAAGTGTATCGCTCCTGCTTCGACTGAAGTAGATGCCAACGGACATATCGTTGAGGACCTTATCGAAACGAGACTCAACGGTAACATCGAGCTCAACGCTGCATCGAGAGTCGACCTGATCGATATCTCGCCTCTTATGATCTCGGGTTCTGCTGCTGCGCTCATTCCATTCCTTGAACACGATGACGCGAACCGTGCGCTTATGGGATCGAACATGCAGCGACAGGCGGTACCGCTTCTCAGAACGGACGCTCCGGTCGTCGGTACGGGTATGGAAGCGGTCGTCAGCCGTGATGCATGGGAATCGATCAAAGCCAGAAGAGCAGGTATCGTCGAGAAAGTAGATGCGAAGAACATCTATATCATGGGTGAGGACGAGAACGGTGTGTTCATCGACCACTATGCCCTTGAGAAGAACATGAGAACCAACCAGAACACCACGTTCACCCAGACGCCGATCGTCAAGCTCGGTGACAAAGTAGGGAACGGTCAGGTGATCGCGGACGGTCCGAACATGGATCAGGGTGAGCTGGCGATCGGTAAGAACGCCCTCGTTGCCTTCATGCCGTGGAATGGATACAACTACGAGGATGCGATCATCATCTCCGAGAAACTGATCCGTGAAGATACTTTCACATCGGTTCACATCTATGAGAAAGAGATCGAAGCAAGAGAGCTCAAACATGGTACGGAAGAGATCACAAGAGATATCCCGAACATCAGAGAGGACGAGCTCCTTCACCTCGATGAGAGCGGTATCGTACAGATCGGTACACACGTCAAGCCGGGTATGATCCTCGTCGGTAAGGTAAGCCCCAAAGGCGAGATCAAGCCAACACCGGAAGAGAGACTCCTCAGAGCGATCTTCGGTGAGAAAGCCGGCCACGTTGTCAACAAATCGCTCTACTGCCCTGCATCGATGGAGGGTATTGTCGTCGATATCAAAGTATTCACCAAAAAAGGATACACAAAGGACAATAGAGCTGTCGCAGCATTCGAAGCTGAAAAAGCGATCCTCGACAGCGACCACCACGATCAGCTCCTGATGATCGACAGGGAAGAGATGCTCCGTATCACTTCGCTCCTCTCGAAGAACAAACTCGTCAGCGATGTCTCTATCTCAGGAGTCGAGTACAAAGCCGGTGACATGATCGAGTACGATGTGATCAAGAACGTCAACAGATTTGCCCTCAGATCGGCAGTACAGTCGTTCAGTGCAGAAGTACAGGGTGAATACGAAGCGCTCAAGAGCTACTTCCTCAAGCAGAAGAAGAAGCTCAAAACAGAGCACGAAGAGAAGCTCAGCGTCCTTGAGAAAGATGATATCCTTCCAAGCGGCGTAACGAAGCTTGTCAAGGTTTACATCGCGACCAAGCGTAAGCTCAAGGTCGGGGATAAGATGGCGGGACGCCACGGTAACAAAGGTATCGTCTCCAACATCGTCAGAGAGATCGACATGCCATATATGGAAGATGGCAGACCGGTCGACGTGATTCTCAACCCTCTGGGGGTTCCGTCGCGTATGAACATCGGGCAGATCCTCGAAGTCCACCTTGGTCTCGTAGGTAAAAGACTCGGTGAGCAGATCCAGGAGATGTTCGAAGAGAAAAAAGAGAGCTTCATCGCCGATATGAGAGCGAAGATGATCGAGATCGCTGACGTCGCCAAACTGATGAACGCCAAAGAGACCCTCGAAGCGATGAGCGACGATGAGCTTCTCGAATATGCGAGAGACTGGAGCAACGGCGTCAAGTTCGCTGCACCGGTATTCGAAGGTACCAACCGCGACGAATTCGCCAAACTCTTCGAGCTTGCGAAGATCGACCAGGATGGTAAAACACAGCTTTACGACGGTATGACAGGTGAGAAGATGCTCGAGCGTGTCAACGTCGGCTATATGTACATGCTTAAGCTCCACCACCTCGTCGACGAGAAGGTCCACGCGAGATCGACCGGACCATACTCGCTCGTCACACAGCAGCCTGTCGGTGGTAAGGCCCTCTTCGGTGGTCAGAGATTCGGAGAGATGGAGGTCTGGGCACTCGAGGCATACGGTGCATCGCACATCCTCAAAGAGATGCTTACGATCAAGTCGGATGACGTCGAAGGGCGTGCACGGGTCTACAGAGCGATCACAAAAGGTGAGAGCGTACCAGAATCAGGTGTACCTGAGACAATGTTCGTATTGACAAAAGAGCTTCAGGCCCTGGGGCTTGACGTCGAGCTTTACCAAAAAGACAATACAGTGGAGAGCACAAATGAGTAAACAAATAGAAAATCTACTACCGATCGACCTTAACAGCGAAGACAGAGCCCGTGACATCGAGGCATTGCAGCTTCGTATTGCCAGCCCGGAAAAGGTTCTCTCATGGAGCTACGGCGAGGTAAAAAAACCGGAAACGATCAACTACCGTACCCTCAAACCTGAGCGCGACGGTCTCTTCTGTGCGAAGATTTTCGGACCGATCAGAGACTATGAGTGTCTGTGCGGCAAGTACAAGAAGATGAGATACAAAGGTGTCGTGTGCGAGAAGTGTGGCGTTGAAGTCACCACATCGAAGGTAAGAAGAACGAGAATGGGTCACATCGCTCTCATTGCTCCTGTAGCGCACATCTGGTATGTCAGCTCGCTCCCGTCACGTATCGGTACACTTCTTGGTGTCAAGATGAAAGACCTCGAGCGTATACTCTACTACGAGGCATACATCGTCAAGAATCCCGGCAATGCAAGCTACGACAGTGAAGGGGTTACACCTCTGGCGAAGTATGATGTCCTCAACGAAGAGCAGTACCAGCAGATCGCTCAGAGATTCGGCGAAAGCGCTTTCGATGCGAGAATGGGTGGCGAGATCATCCAGGAGATGCTTGCTGATCTCGACCTCATGGGTATGTTCGGCGATCTCAAAGAGGAGATCAAGGCGACCAAATCGGAAGCGAAGAGAAAGACGATCATCAAGAGACTCAAGGTCATTGAATCGTTCATCAATTCAGGGAACAGACCGGAGTGGATGATGCTCACCAACCTCCCGGTTCTTCCGCCTGACCTCAGACCTCTTGTCAGCCTTGACGGCGGCAAGTTCGCGGTATCCGATGTCAACGACCTCTACAGAAGGGTCATCAACAGAAACCAGAGGCTCAAGCGTCTGACTGAGCTCGATGCTCCGGAGATCATCGTCAGAAATGAGAAACGTATGCTCCAGGAATCTGTCGATGCACTCTTCGACAACGGCAGAAGAGGCAACGCGGTCAAGGGTGCGAACAAGCGTCCACTCAAATCGCTCTCAGAGATCATCAAGGGTAAACAGGGTCGTTTCAGACAGAACCTTCTCGGTAAGAGGGTCGACTTCTCGGGCCGTTCTGTTATCGTCGTCGGTCCGGACCTCCGTATGGATCAGTGTGGTCTTCCGAAGAAGATGGCTCTTGAGCTCTTCAAGCCGCATTTGATGGCGAAGCTCGAGGAGAAAGGGTACGCGACTACCCTCAAGCAGGCGAAGAAAATGATCGAGCACCAGGTCAATGAGGTCTGGGAGTGTCTCGAAGAGGTGGTCGACAACTATCCGATCCTTCTCAACCGTGCACCGACGCTTCACAAACTTTCGATCCAGGCGTTTCACCCGAGACTGATCGAGGGGAAAGCGATCCAGCTCCACCCGCTCGTATGTTCAGCGTTCAACGCCGACTTCGACGGTGACCAGATGGCGGTACACGTACCGCTGAGCGACGAGGCTATCGCTGAGGCGAAAGTATTGATGCTCTCTTCGATGAACATCTTGCTTCCTGCTTCGGGTAAAGCGATCGCGGTACCTTCACAGGATATGATTCTCGGTCTTTACTACCTGACCCTCGAAAAGTCGGATGTGAAGGGTGAGCACAAACTCTTCGCCAATATCGAAGAGGTAGAGATCGCGTTCGGTCAGGAAGCACTTGACCTCAATGCGCGTGTGAGAACGGTACTCGACGGTCGTATCGTCACATCGACGGCGGGTCGTCTGATCCTCAAGTCGATCATCCCTGACTATGTACCTGAGAAATACTGGAACAAGATCCTCAAGAAGAAAGACATCGGTGCGCTCGTCGACTACGTCTACAAGATCGGCGGTATCAATGACGCTGCGTCGTTCCTCGACAGCCTCAAGGATATGGGTTTCAAATACGCGACAAAGGTCGGTGTATCGATCTCTATCGACGACATCAAGATACCGCAGCTCAAGACAGAGAGAGTCGGCGATGCGAAGAACCTGGTCAAAGAGATCCAGCAGCAGTTCGGCAAAGGTCTCTTGACAGAGCAGGAGCGCTACAACAAGATCATCGATATCTGGACCGATGCCAACAACGAGATCGCTGAGGAGCTTATGAAGCTTATCCGTGAAGACAAGGACGGTTTCAACTCGGTCTTTATGATGGCCGACTCGGGTGCGAGGGGTTCTGCGGCACAGATCAGACAGCTCTCAGGTATGAGGGGTCTTATGGCGAAGTCCGACGGATCGATCATCGAAACACCTATTACATCGAACTTCCGTGAAGGTCTGAACGTACTCGAGTACTTCATTTCAACCCACGGTGCGAGAAAAGGTCTTGCCGATACCGCTCTCAAGACGGCGAACGCAGGTTACCTTACAAGAAAGCTTATCGACGTCGCGCAGAACGTCAAGGTCACGATCGATGACTGTGGTACGCACGAAGGTGTGGAAGTAGCCGATATCGTCGTGGGTAACGAGATGATCGAACCGCTATCGGATCGTATCTACGGACGTGTGGTGGCGGAAGATGTCATCGACCCGATCACCAGCGAAGTACTCGCCAGCCAGGGTACGCTCATCGACGAAGAGATGGCGGCACTCATCAGAGAAGCGGGTGTCAGATCGGTCGTCATGAGAGCGCCGTCGGCATGTAAGGCAGAGAAAGGTATCTGTGCCAAATGCTACGGTCTCAACATGGCAGAGAACAAACTCGTCAAGCCGGGCGAAGCGGTCGGTGTCATCGCGGCACAGTCGATCGGTGAGCCGGGTACACAGCTGACACTCCGTACGTTCCACACCGGTGGTACGGCGACAGCGGGCAAAGAGGAGAGACAGGTCGTAGCGACGAA
This sequence comes from Campylobacterota bacterium, assembly GCA_003252535.1. Lineage (GTDB taxonomy): Bacteria > Campylobacterota > Campylobacteria > Campylobacterales > Sulfurovaceae > SZUA-451. The sequence continues at coordinate 63,966 of QKDN01000051.1, forward strand.
AGAAGGTTTCATCCGTTACTACAACCTTTCGGTATATCGCAACCGTGAAGGGAGCCTGATCGTTGCCAACAGAAGGAACGCAGGTATCCTCCTCGTCGAGCCGAAGATCAAGGCTACGGTATCGGGTACGCTCAGCATCAGCGTGAACCACGACGAGTTTATCATCTATGTGAAGAACGACGGTGCCGAGCCGATCAAATACAACCTCAGAAAGAGTGACGTTGCCAAGAGCAACGAGCTTGCAGGTGTTGCAGGAAAGGTCGAAGGGAAGCTTTACCTTCCGCTCCAGGACGGTGATATAGTGAAAGAAGGCGATTCGATCGTCGAGATGATCAAAGAGGGATGGAGCGTTCCGGGCCGTGTGCCGTTCGCGAGTGAACTCAAGGTCGAGGACGGTGCCCCTGTTACGCAGCAGGTGTTTGCCGATGCCAAAGGGAAGCTCAAGTACTTCATCCTCAAGGGTGACTACCTCGAGCCGATCGGTACTATCGAGAGCGGTGCACCGGTCGCCGAGAAAGGTGTCTTCGCCGTGATCGTCGACGAGAGCAACCGTGAAGCATCGAGACACTACATCTCAAGAGGTTCAGTGATCCAGGTACCGAACGATGGTCATGTAGATAAGGGTACTGTGATCTCTGCTCCAGAGAAAGAGACGCAGATCGTCATCGCCGAGTGGGACCCGTATTCAGAGCCTATCATCGCCGAGCAGAACGGAAGAGTGAAGTTCGAAGATATCATCGCCGGTGTCACGGTGAGCGAACAGTTCGACGAAGTGACAGGCGATACAAGACTCGAGCTCAACGAATATATCCCGGCAGCGTACAAACCGTCGATCATCCTCGCAACGGCTACCGGTGAAGTGATCAGATACCAGCTCGATCCGAAAAGCATCCTCTTCGTCAAGGACGGCGACGAGGTGAGCATCGCGGATATCCTCGCCAAGACACCGAAAGCGGCGATCAAGTCGAAAGATATTACCGGGGGTCTTCCGAGAGTTTCAGAGCTTTTCGAAGCGAGACGTCCGAAAGATATCGCCCTCATCGCACAGATCGACGGTGTGGTAAGCTTCGGTAAGTCACTCAGAGGTAAGGAGAGACTCATCATCACCGGTGAGAACGGTCAGATCACCGAGCAGTTCGTAGACAAAGGGAAAATGATCCTCGTCCACGACGGCGAGTTCGTCCATACCGGTGAGAAACTCACAGACGGCGTGGTGTCGAGCCATGATATCCTCTCTGCTCTTGGAAGCAGGGCTCTTTACGAATATATCGTCAGCGAAGTCCAGCAGGTCTACCGCAGACAGGGGGTTAACATCTCCGACAAACACATCGAGATCGTCGTATCGCAGATGATGCGTCAGGTACGTGTCGTAGACAGCGGCGACAGCAACTTCATCGTAGGGGATATCGTCTCCAAGAAGAAGTTCAAAGAGGAGAACGAAAGGATCGTCAAGCTTGGCGGTGAACCTGCTATCGCAGAGCCGATGCTCGTAGGTATCACCAGGGCAGCGGTCGGTGCGGACAGTATCATCTCCGCAGCGTCGTTCCAGGATACGACCAAAGTACTTACATCTGCATCTATCGCAGGTACGGTCGATGCTCTCGAAGACCTCAAAGAGAACGTCGTCATCGGTAGACTCATCCCGGTCGGTACGGGTATGATCGAAGCCGAAAAGGTGATCCTCAACAAATCACACTGATCCGTTCCACCGAACGGATATATCCCTGTTCCGGGCACTGTGCTCCGGGACATGGTCACTTATATACTTCTTTTTCCCTTCTTTTCATCCCAAAGATCTCTCTCTTTTGCAAATGCCGTGTTTTTTCTGTACAATAAATATTATGATACTAGGGAGGAGCAGATGGAATACTTCAGAGGATTGATCGCAGCAGTTATGATGGCAGCACTGTTCACAGCGTGCGGCGGAGGTGGCGGCAGCAGCGGATTGTCCGAGGACAATACCAGTACGGATGAGAACAGCAGTGTGGAGACCGATGACAATACCACCGTGCCCGATGATGAGAATACTTCGTTCGATCCCATGTCGCTGGGCGGAATGACATTCTATATCCCTGCCAATCCCGGCGTCTACAAGATGGTGTTCAATGCCGATATGACCCATGCCGAACTCATCGACGGCAGCACGGTGATCGAGAGCCAAGATGTCGAGGTGAATGGCAGCGCGCTCGTTTTCTACCACGACCCGCAGCACACCAGTGGCGTGACGATGCTCTTCGAGGTGGAGAGCGGCGAGATGTATGCCGGACACCAGTACTACTTCGACGGTACGCTCAGGTCGATGTTCTATTTCTTCAAAGAGGAGTCTGCCGCCCTTGGGATACAGGGGACAGCCCCCAATGAAGTCCTCGAGTATATCACGGCGACCAGCGAAATACTTGACGGCAATGTACTCTACACGATGGATGTCCAGAGATACACGCAGAACAATATCGATGTTACGGAGTACCAGTATATGAAGGTGAGCTTCTACGCTACCGGTGCCGATATCAAGAGTATCAAGGTGATCAACGGTGTGCAGCAGCCTACAGAGCTCTCCACAACAGCATTCGACCTGATAGACGGCAGGATAGATATCCCGAGCGGCCCTGAACTCACACTGCTCTACAGCGACGATGAACACTGGCTCTTCCAGTACTATGAGGACACGAACAATGACGGTACTCGCGAAAGCATCGATTTCGCCATCTGGTATACAAGCAAGCCCGAGGGGTATCCTGCCGATCTGTAGGCGGGTATTACGAGTACCGAAGAGGAGGGTGAAACGGTTTTTTTGCCACCGGGAAAGTTTCTGCTGTGCTGGTGTGGGGAGGAATCTTACATACCCCTTACCATAGTGTGCATAAAATCTACTAACGATAATATATCTAACAATTCTACACCACCCCTGATATAAGTGATAAACAAGTATGATTACAAAATATTACCTTTTCTGATAAGGATAGAGTATGAAACCTTTTTTCCCAGTGAATGTATTGATATGTACAGTTATTGCTGTATCGAACACTTTCGGCGGCGGTGATATAGCCAAAGTGGAGATAGAACCGGTCGCGATACCATCGGCGCAGATGAGTTCGTTTTATATAGGTCTCGGCACTTCGGATATGAGGCTGATGAACAACGATACCGATGAGGAGTTCGCTACGGTGGGGGTGACCCTCCAGGCAGGGTATATCTACAACGAATATCTTGCGATAGAAGCCAGGTATATACAGAACGCTACCAATGTCAAATATGACAATGGCACGACCACTGCCGCAGCCGATACCGATGACTATCCTACCGATTTCATCAATGTCGGTATCTATATCAAACCTACCTACAGTATAGATGACATTACACTCTATGCACTGCTCGGATACGGAGAAGTATCACTGACAAATATCCCTGAGGGTGATGTCGACAGGGGAGAGGAGGGGTTCCAGTGGGGTATGGGGATCAGCTACTCGATATGTGAGAGCTGGAGTATATTCGCTGATTATATGTCGCTATACAGCGGTGAAGGTTTCGACCATCTGGCTGTCAACAATGACAATGATGCTGCACTCATCAGTGTAGGGATCAGCTATAGGTTTTAGGAGAGAAAAAATGAAGAAGATATCGATCAGACAAAGTTTTGAAATTGTATTGGTGTTCATGATACTGGGTCTTGGCGGCTGTGTGGGCAATGGAGAGAACGGTACGGAAACAGAAAACGGGTATATGACCGTAGTCCCTGCTGCCGCGGATAATACAACAACAGATGAGAACAACGATACGACGCCATCAACACCAGAGAACAATGATACAACGTCGACAACGCCAGAGAATAATGATACGTCACCGTCAACGCCTGGGAACAGTGCCCCGGCAGCTACAGCCCAAAGCGTTACAACCAATGAGGATAGCAGCAAAACGATCACACTCACCGGAACGGATGCAGAAGGTGATACTCTCACCTACTCTGTGACGGTCGTCCCATCTCACGGTATGCTCTCCTGTGATGGCGATCTATGTACCTATACACCGGCATCCGACTACAGCGGGAACGACAGCTTCAAGTTCATCGTCAACGATGGTACGGCAGACAGCCCGGAAGCAACCGTGACGATCACCGTGAACGGAGTCAATGATACACCGGTAGCCACAGGACAGTATATCACCGTAGATGAAGAGAGCAGTGATAATGCGATCACATTAAACGGTACAGATGCTGATGGGGATACCCTCACATATACGGTGACTGTTCATCCGACGAACGGGACACTGAGCGGTACACCGCCAAACCTCGCATATACACCAAACGCCGACTACAACGGAAATGATAGCTTGAAGTTCATCGTCAACGATGGTACGGCAGACAGCCCGGAAGCAACCGTGACGATCACCGTGAACGGAGTCAATGATGCACCGGTAGCCACTGAGCAGAATATCACAGTCGATGAAGACAGCAGTGATAATGCAATCACACTGAGCGGCAGCGACATTGACGGCGATCCCCTCACATACATCCTGACCGTTCATCCTGCAAACGGGACACTGAGCGGCACACCGCCAAACCTCACATATACACCCTATGCCGACTACAATGGAAGCGACAGCTTGAAGTTCATCATCAACGATGGTACGGTTGACAGTGCTGAAGCGGTCGTGTCCATTATGGTCAATAATCTGCCAGATAATGCACCGAAACTGGTCGCAAATACGAGTGAGATCACAGAGTTTACATACAGCGGTAATGCCGGATGGGAAGAGGACAATGCCACATACTACACTCCCGACGGCTCCTGGAGAAATCAGGATATAACGCATACTCAGTCAGCCTGTATGATGGCTACGGTCGATGTGAGTAATGATAGAAATCTTACATTCTACTATAAAGTATCCTGTGAGGGCTCTTTTGATTTCCTGAGATTCTATATCGACAATACCCAGATGATGTCTGACAGCGGCAATAAGACCTGGATACATTCGAATACCTATGGAGTATCTGCGGGTACACATACCCTGAAATGGTGCTATACGAAGGATAGTTCGGTAAATTCTTTCTCTGACACAGTATGGGTAGACGAGATCATCCTTGAAGGTGCTCCACATGAGCTTACACTTGCCGAAGATACTCCTCTTGGTGCAGTCGGCACGATAGAGATAGTGGCTCAGAGCGATGCTGCCATAGATCATTTTACGATCAGCGGTACAGGCAGTGAACATTTCGAAGTCTCGCCTGACGGTACGCTTTCGCTGGTAGAGGGACTCGATTATGAGACACAGACACTTTATACGCTTGATATCACTGCATACAACGATGTCGGTGCGAGCAATACCGTCACCTATACGATCTATGTCACCGATGTACCGGGGTATTGAGAACCGTCAGATGAAAATGATGCTTTGATAAAGTCGGGAAGACCAGACCGTTTATCACCCGATATGCACTGCCAGCCAGATCGTCCCCTGTACGACTGAGAGGACGCTGTGTGGCGTACGTGCGGGGATGAAGAGGCTTTCGCCCTTCGAGAGCCTGTGGGTCGTCCCGTCCATCTCCACTGTCGCCGCCCCGTCGATCACCACAACCCACTCGTCATCATCCTGTACATAGAGATTCTCTTCGATATTTTCAGAGCTTGCGATCCGCATGATCCTGACATTTTTGTGAGAGAGGAGGGTGTCGAAGGCTTCCCCCTCCATAAGCATAGGGATGTCGTAGAGATTCATATCAGTAGAGCGCCTGGATATGCTCGACCTCGTCCCAGCTCAGCGATCGTTTGGGGTTGCGGCCGTGGGAGAGGATGTGGTCGATATAGCGGGCGAAGAGATCGGTCTCTATATTGAGTTTCGTGCCGACCTTGTAGTCTCCGATGAGTGTTTCGCGCAGGGTGTGGGGGATGATGGTGAGGCGGAAGCTGTCGTCGTAGACATCGTTGACCGTGAGGCTCACGCCGTCGATCGTGATGGAGCCCTTGGGGACGATATACCGGATATGTTCGGGATCGAGCGAGATGATGTAGTCGGTGGCATTGGTGCGCGGCGTGATCGAAGCGACGGTGCCGATACAGTCGACATGCCCCTGGACGACATGACCCTCGAAGCGGTCATCCATACGCATAGCAGGCTCCATGTGGACACGCCCCCTGAACTTCCCCATATCGACGATCGAGCGGGTCTCATCCGAGAGCTCGAGGTCGAAGCCGTCGCTGTGTACTTTGATGACGGTGAGGCAGATGCCGTTGATGGCGATGCTGTCCCCGAGACCTGCTTTGTGGCAGGAGGCGATGGTGAGGATGTTGTTGGCGTATCTTTTGACGGTGGCTATTTCGCGAATGAGTCCGGTGAACATACTATCCCTAGTTTCTAAGATAGCAAATTATAGCAGAAGATACAAAAACTACACCCACCCGGGGTGCAGCAGGGTGCTAGTTGACCTTGTTGTATGGACGGGTTGGAGGAGGCGGTGTCTTGTCCTTGTCGTTCTTGCCGTGGTTGTGATGATTGGGTGGGTTTTGACCGGAATTGTTCGTATGGTTCACATTGCCCGTATGGGTGCCGAAATTGTTGTGGGGGTGATTATTGGTCGTGGTGGTGCTTCGTGGCTGGCTGCTGTTCACAGTGCTTCTATTGCCCCCATAATTGGTGGAAGTATTGTTCGTTGGATGGTTGTTGTTCTGGCCATAGTTATTGTTGTGCTGCGGTCTGTGGTCGTTTTGGTTGCGGTTGCCGTCCGGACGTCCCTGGTAGCGCTCGCCGTTGATATAGCGTGTATTGTTGTTGATATGGTGTTTTGGAGGAGTGTCATATGTGACTCCTACAGTGACACTGTTGTATGAAGGCTCATAATCATAGCCGTGATCGTAGCGGTCATGGTCATTGTAAGGGTTGTGGACATGATGGGGGCGTTTGGATCTCCAGATGTACCAGTTGGGATAGTCATAGACCCAGTAGCCGCGCTTGCCGTACTCGCCGCACCATGGACCCCCTTCCCAATAGCCGTAATCATAATAATCGCCATACTGGTGGCGGTCGTGTCTGCACTCGAGTACCTGTTTGAGGCCGACATATTTGCCGTGGGCAGAAGAGAATCCGTCTCTGGCATAAAGCGAACCGATAGCCAGGAGGGTCAATAAAAGAAACTTTTTCAAAAGAGCTCCTTGAAGATGATAGAGTAGCATCTACTCAAAGCGAATTATAGATTTGGATGGAGAATGATAGATGAATAGAATGTAAATATTTGTCAACCGCAGGGGGCGGAGATTCTACCTCCTGCTCCCCCATACATACCAGTTGGGATAGACATAGACCCAGTAGCCACCTTTGCCCTGCTGCCCGCACCATCGGCCGCCTCTCCAGTAGCCGTAGTCGTAGTAGCTGCCGTAGGTACCCCTGTCCCGTTTGCAGTGGAGTTTCTGTCTGAGGTTGCGGTACTTACCGTACCCGGAAGCCTCTTCGGGGATCGGTCTCGTACGGGGTGGATTATTGCGTCTGAGGTCATTCCCGAGAGCCGGAGGTGGGAGGTCGCCGGAGCGCTCGAGCGTACCGCTGTTGCCCGATGGCGGAGTGTCATCGCCCGTATCTTCGGAGATAACGGGCGGTTGTGAGTTGTCGGCATTGTCATTTGACGGAGGGGCATTGTCCGCGGTGTCGACCGGAGGCGGCATATCATCTGTGACAGGTTCCTGCGGTTTGTCGCTGTCGGCCTTCTTGCCCCAGACATACCAGCTGGGGTAGAGGTAGACCCAGTAGCCGCTCTTGCCCTGCTGCCCGCACCACGGGCCGCCGCCCCAGTAGCCGTAGTCGTTGAACTCACCGTAGCTCGCCCGATCCTTGCTGCACTCGAGCACCTGCCTGAGATCGGTATATTTGCCGTCAGCCGAACTGCGATCCCTGAGCGCAAAAGCGCCTGTGACAAAAACCGCCAACAAAAGGAAAAGAACCCGCTTCATAAGAACTCCTCATAATAAAATATAATAATCCATTGTACTCTTTTTAAACTAATCTCGAAATAAAAGAGCTCAAAGAGAGGGCGGTATATTTTGGGTATAATTGCACATTTAGTAGCAATGTATAGGAAACACAATGAATTATGATGTGATAGTGATCGGCGGCGGCCATGCGGGCGTCGAGGCTTCGCTCGCAGCGGCGCGGATGGGCTCGAAGACTCTCCTGGTGACGATCCTCGCCGAGCAGATAGGGGCGAGCAGCTGCAACCCTGCCATCGGCGGTCTCGCCAAAGGACACCTGGTCAAGGAGCTCGATGCACTCGGCGGCGAGATGGGTCTGGCGACCGACGCGACGGGGATACAGTTCCGTATCCTCAACGCCTCCAAGGGGCCTGCCGTCCGCGGGAGCAGGGCGCAGATCGATATGGACAGGTACCGCATCTATATGCGCGGCGTCGTCCTGGGTGCACCCAACCTCGAGGTGAAGCAGGAGATCGTCACGGCGCTCATCATCGATGACAATGCAGTCGGGGGTGTCGAGACGCAGCTGGGCAATATCTACCGTGCCCCCAAGGTGATTATCACTGCCGGCACCTTCCTCGACGGCACCATCCATATCGGCTCCAAACAGCAGAAGGCGGGGAGACAGGGGGAGTTCGCCTCGATCGAACTCGCACAGTACCTCCGGACACTGGGGCTCAATATCGGACGGCTCAAGACAGGCACATGCGCCAGGATCGACGGCAAAAGCATAGACTTCAGCGTGATGGAGCCGCAGGGGGGAGACGAGCCGCCGATCCCGTTCTCGTTCCGCACCGATCGGGCGAACTTCGACCCGGTACAGCTGCCGTGCCATGTCACCTATACCAACGAAACTACCCATAATATCATCGAGGGGAACTTCGACCGCGCGCCGCTCTTCTCGGGACAGATCGAGGGGGTGGGACCGCGATACTGCCCGAGCATCGAGGACAAGATCTATAGATTTCGTGATAGACCGCGCCACCAGATATTCGTCGAGCCGCAGACCCTCGAAGCGACCGAGTACTATATCAACGGCATGAGCACCTCCCTCCCCACCGATGTGCAGCTCGATATGATCCGCTCGGTCGCAGGGATGGAGAACGCCAGGATCGTCCGCTACGGCTACGCGATCGAATACGACTATGTCGACCCGATGGAGCTCCACCACACCCTCGAGACCAAGAAGATCAGAGGGCTCTACTGCGCCGGACAGATCAACGGCACCACAGGCTACGAAGAGGCCGCCGCACAGGGGCTGATGGCGGGTATCAACGCAGCGCTGAGCGTCCAGGGGAAAGAGCCCTTCGTCCTCGGGCGCGACGAGGCCTATATCGGCGTCCTCATCGACGACCTCGTCACCAAGGGGACGAAAGAGCCCTACCGTATGTTCACCAGCCGAGCCGAGTACAGGCTGCTGCTCCGCGAGGACAATGCCGACCTGAGGCTCAGCGAGTACGGTATCGCCCTGGGGCTCCTCGACAGTGAGTACGCCGCCGCGCTCCTCACCAAAAAAGAGGCGATCGACGAAGCGATGGCTTTCCTCCGCGAGAACTACGCTACCCCGACCAAGGAGTTCCTCGCACAGCTCGAAGCGATCGGCGAGATGAAGATCAACGATAAGACCCACTGGATCGATATCCTCGGGCGCGGTGAGTTCGACCGCGAAAAGCTTGTCTCCCTCCTGCCGGATTTCGCCCGATACAGCGATGAGGTGATCGAGCAGATACTCGTCCAGTCGAAGTACAGCCGCTATATCGAGAAGCAGCAGTCGCAGATCGACAGGATGCACGATATGCTCCAGGTACGCATCCCCGAGGGCTTCGACTACCGCAAGGTCTCGGGGCTCAGCAACGAGATCGTCGAGAAGCTCGAGCGCGCCACCCCGCCGACACTCTTCGGCGCCTCGCAGATATCGGGCATCACCCCCGCCGCTCTGGAGATCATCCATATCTATATCAGGATGGCGCAGAGGAGTCGGTAGGGTGCTCCGGCATTCTTGATGTTAGTTGGAGTGTGATGATCTATTCACATTTGCAGCTTCCATCCTACTTTTTTAGAAAAAGTAGGCAAAAAGCGTCGCCGCTCTCGAATCGTTCGGCTTTGCCTCACTTTCAAGGTCGTTCACGGCGACAGATTTATTTTATGATGGGTAGGGTGGAATATTGCATTATGTGTAGGTTTGATTTTATCGAACGATTTTGATAGGAATCAGGAAATTTTCTGTATACGGAATAATGTTCGATAAAATCGAACCTACGGAGGAAGGGATCACCTCCGAGGTTACGAGATCATATGCTCTTCCTATAACTCACTATCGCCCAGATGAGCCAGAGGATACCGGCTATGGCCAGCGGGGCGCTGAGGAGTTGTCCGGTGGAGAAGGGGATACCCAGGTCGTAGGCCTCCTGCTTGGACTTGGTGTACTCGATGAAGAACCTTGCGCTGAACATCACGGCGAGGAAGATCGGCGGCATGATGCGCTGCGAGAGCTTGAACGGAGTCTTGAGATAGATGGCGAAGAGGATCGCGAGCAGCGCAATATAGGCGCCGAACTCATAGAGCTGCACCGGGTGGCGGGGGAGCATATCGACCCGCTGGAAGATGAACGCCCACGACACATCGGTGGGGTTGCCGACGATCTCGGAGTTCATGAGGTTGCCGATCCGCACCGATGCGGCGGTGAGTGCGCCGGGGATCGTGATGCGCGCGACGAGCCAGGCGTACGATTCGTTGTAGACCCTGGAGAATATCCACAATGCTATCAGCGCCCCGGCCATGCCGCCGTGACTGGCGAGCCCCCCTTCCCATACATAGAATATCTTGATGGGGTGGGAGAGATAGTACTCCGGCTCGTAGAAAAAGCAGTGCGCCAGCCTCGCCCCGATGACAGCCCCGGCGATCATATAGAGGAGGATATTGTCGAGGGTAGCGGTGTCCTTCCCCTCGCGCTTGTATATCCATTTGAATATTTCCAGACCGATAAGCATCGAACCGATGAAGATCACCCCGTACCAGTGGACCTTGACAGAGCCGAAGTCGACCATCAGGGGATTTGCGTTCCATACGATATGTTCCATCAAAAGACCTTTAGAGTTTTGGGGAGATTATACACTGAACTGCTTACAAAACTATAGCAAAACGCCGGTATCAGGCGGCGGATCGGACGACGACCATATTTCTGCCGTTTCTTTTGGCTTCGTACATGGCACGATCAGCTCTGTAGATGATCTTTTCGGTCCTCTCGTCTTCTTCAAGGAGGACGGAGATACCGAAACTCCCCGTGAAAGAGATGGGGCTGTGTTCATAGATCACCTGCGCCCCGGCAAACTCTTCTCTGAGCCTTTCGGCATAGAGCTGTGCGCCGATATGGTCCGTCCCGGGGAGGAAGATGACGAACTCCTCGCCGCCATAGCGCGCGATGATATCGTCCTGACGGCTGTTCGCATTGAGGATATCGGCTACTGACATGAGCACTTTGTCCCCGGCAGGGTGGCCGTAGGTGTCATTGATCGATTTGAAGAGATCAAGGTCGAGCATGATGACGGCGCAGGTGTCACTGGCAGACTTGGCATCTGTGAACCCCCGCTGGATATACCGGCAGAAAGCTCCCCGGTTCAGGAGTCCGGTGAGGGCATCGGTATCGGCAAGTTTGAGGAGTTCGTTGTTTTTCTTCTGGATGATATCGAGGGTATCGCGGCGGCTCTTTTCGTAATAGGCGATCAGCATCACCAGCAGGATGGACGCCCCGGCGATATTGAAGATCGATTCGAATGTGAAGGGAGCCGGTTCCCATGTCTTATGGAAGGTGATCATCGTGCCGATATGGTAGCCGAAAAAGAGGGTCGTATAGATCGTCCCGTAGAGTCCCCCGAGGAGGAAGAAGGCCAGCGGGACGATGACGACCATCCAGTAATAGCCGTAGAAGAAGTACCGGTACATATCGAGGAAGCTCATGATCATGAAGGTGAAGATCAGCACGGCGCCCCATGCCCCGAGCATGACCCGGGAGGTTCGCCTGAAGAGATAGAGGACGATGAGATCGGCTGCGAAAGTGACAGCATTGATCACGGCGAGCTGCCGATACCCTACGATATAATCTGCGACGGCGAAGAAAAGGTGCATCGCCATCAGCGAAAGGAGGAAGGTATTGATCAGGTAGACCCGGTGGTACTCCCTGTGATCCCTGGCAAAAGTATAGTTGTTGCTTACGAATTTTTGCCAGCTGTACATCCCCATCCTTCGCCTGTAGATCGTGTGGGCGCTATTGTATCCTTTTAACCGTTAAGCGAAAGTTTAAGTCTTCTATTGGCAAAGAGCCGGGAGCCAAGAGCTTTAAGTAAGTACTGATTCTATACATTATGGGATGGAAGTGCAGAGGATGAGGAAATGGAGATAGCGGGAGGGGCGGGGAGGATCACTTCCTCACCCATATCTCGACCCGTCTGTTCTTGTCGCGCCCGTTGGCGTCGGCGTTGTTGGCGACGGGGTAGTCCTCGCCGATCCCGATGATATTGTCGGGGGTGATGAGTATCCCTTTGGACTTGAAGTAGTAGAGCACCGATTTGGCACGCTCTTTGGAGAGGATGAGGTTCTTCTCCGCCGATCCGAGGTTGTCGGCGAAGCCGATGAGGTAGATGTTCTGCGCCGGGAAACTCCCCTCCTTGAGGTACTTCACGACCCTCTCGAGGTCTCTGAGCGCCTTGTTGTCGAGGTTCCTGCTGTTGGGCTCGAACCTGAAGTTGGTCGAGAGCCTCGTGAGCTCTTTGGCGAGGTTCTTGTAGTCGGTGGGCATCTCATCGGTGATGATGGGATGGAACTCTTTGATATTGAGATCGATAAAGTTGGTCGCATCGACGATCTCCTGCCCTTTGGAGGAGAGGACGAACTCTACGAAATCCTTGACGACTTTGGACGAAGCGTCGGTCGTATAGAGGTAGAGTCTTCTGGCAAGCGGGTAGTCCTCGGTAGCGACGGTGAACTTGTCGGGTTTGATCGTCATCTCTCCGTCCGAGATCGCCAGCTCTTTGGTGTCGAGGATATAGGGGAGACCGCCGAAGCCGATAGCGTTGATATCGCCCGATACGTCATCGGAGAGCTTTTTGTTGTCCTCGTAGCGGGTCGCGCTCTGTGCGAGGGGGAGCTCGTTCATGATGAGGGTGTTGAAGGTATCCCATGTACCCGAGTTCTCGTCCCTTGCGAGCACCTTGATAGCCCCTTTCTCACCCCCGACCTGGCTCCAGTCGGTGACGGTGCCTGTGTAGATATCCTTGATCTGGTTCGTGGTGAGCCTGAAGATCGGGTTCTTTTTGTTCACGAAGACCGCCACGCCGTCGATAGCGATGATGTGTTCGTTCTGCGGCGATCTCATGTCTCCGTGGGCTGAGAGCTTCTGCGCCTCTTCGGACTTGATCCTGCGTGAAGCCATGGCGATATCGCATGAATCCTTCGCGATATCCTTGAACCCTGTCGATGAACCGTGGGCATGCACCTCTATCTTGATCTCTTTGCCGTCAAGGATAGCGTATATCTCCTGCTCCTCTTTGGCTTTCTCGCTCTGGGTGATGTTGGTCGCGCCGATAGAAGCAAGGTAGCCCTTGATGAGGGCAGGGGCGAGCTCTGCGCCGATAGTGTTGGAGCCGTGTATCCTGAAGAGGTAGTCACCGCTGGCAGCAGGTGCGGCAGCCGTATCCTTCGCATCAGTCGTGCCTGGCTGGGACTCGGACGGTGCGGAGCTGTCTATAGACTTGATATCGCTGTTCCTGATCTTGAGGTAGTAGTTGTTGTCGACGAACTTGACGATCTGGGTCGATACGTCGGTATTGTTGGCGAAACGGACATAGTCGGGTGTGCCGTACTTGACCTGGAGTATCTGTGATTTGTGTATCTTGAAGATATGTGAGCCGTTCTCTATCGAGTGGACTCCCGCCTCGAAAGATGCTCCGTTGCCAAGTTTGATAGATTCTCCCATACCGGCCTGGATCATGAGGGCGAACATCAGCAGCACCCTCGCTATTATCGGTAGAAATTTCATTGTGATTCCTTTATGATCGATTGTCTTCGATTTGCGACCTGTTTATGGATAGGTCGTGGTGACATCGGCGCAATTTTAAGGCAGATATGAAACAATTTGATAACATTCAAAAAACGAAAAACTGCTGTTTTTTCCTCTTTCTGTTACCTTCTTGTTGCCATCGTCGACTAAACTTCCGTCAAAACTAATCTATATCAGGGAGTGAAAATGGGATTGAAACATATTCGGATCAACCTTATGATGGTGCTGGTGGTACTGGTTGCGGTCTTCACCGTAGGGGTGTTCTTTGCCATGACCACCTGGAGCAGATACGGTACGACACTTGAGCTCAGACAACATATCGAGAAGAACAGGCTGCTCCAGAACCTGGTCGTATCGGTCGCAGGGGAGATCGCCTGTACGAGCAAGATGAACTCCAATATCGGGGAACTTGCCAAAGAGTGCCAGAACAGCAGGAACAGGACCGATATCGCCCTCGAAGAGATCACCGCCTACGACGATACCACACCGTGGCCGCAGAGGATCAAAAGCTTCTTCTACCCCACCGCTTCCAAACGCGCAAGCATATCGATCTTCGAGGAGAAGAACCTCCGAAGAGAGCTCCAGAAGATCAGGGACTCCCTCGACAATGCCTCTGAGATCACGATCGAGCAGCTCATCGACGGCGAGTACCAGCACCGGTTCATCGCCCCGATCCAGACCTACTGGAGCAATGCAGAGCTCTACGGTGATGCCGGCGACAAATCCTACCTCGGACTCTACAACCTCCTCACGAGAGCCCATGTCGATACGATATCCGATACTATCTTCGGTGCCTATTTCCTCACTAACAAACGGGGATTCAGCTCCGAGAACTTCTCGCTGTGGGACAAGTACGCCACCCTGGCATCACTCCCCGAGCTGAAGAAGGTACAGAACATCACGATGGTCAAAGAGTCGCTTTTCAATCTCTTCGGCTCCAAGGAGGCACAGACGGTCGTAGACGGTGTCGACAATATGCGTATCGATATGCTCCTCAGCCGCGAGAGCAAGAACAGCGAGACGACCATCGACGGATGGATGGCAACGAGCAAGAAAAAGATGGAGCTCTATGAAAAGGCCGAGGAGAGTACCCTCGGATACCTCGAAGAGCAGGCGAACACCAAGATAGAGGAGAGCGAATCGGTCTTCATGGCCGCCATCCCGGCAACCGTGATGAGCTTCGTGCTCTTCCTCTTCACCCTCAAACTGTACTTCGAGCGCCGCAGACGGGAGCACGAAGCCCTCAGGTTCGTCATGGACGACCTCGAATCGCTCACCAAAGAGAGCCGTAGGGAGATGGGGAGCTCCGAGGAGATCCTCCGCGACCTCTCCGACAAGGAGCAGATCTACAGGTATATCGGCTCGATCATCACCCTCCTGCGCCAGAAAGAGATACAGGCAGAGGAGGCGAGCAACGCCAAAGACCTCTTCCTCGCCAATATGTCCCACGAGATACGCACCCCGCTCAACGGTATCGTAGGGTTCACCCAGCTGCTGCGTGAGACCGCGCTCGCCAAGGACCAGCAGGAGTTCGTCACCATCATCGAGAACAGCTCCGAGAACCTGCTGGCGATCGTCAGCGATATCCTCGACCTCTCCAAGATCAACGCGCAGAAGATGGAGCTCGAGCACATCGCGTTCGATATCTTCGAGAAGGTCGAATCCTCAGTAGAGACCTTCGCCGCCAAAGCGGACGAAAAAGAGATCGCCCTCTGTGCTTACACCGATCCCGCACTCCCGCGCCATCTCCTCGGCGACCCCACCAAGCTTGCGCAGGTGCTCAACAATCTCATCAGCAACGCCATCAAGTTCACCCCTGACAAAGGGACGATCACCCTCTCCATGACGCGCGAGAGCGAGGACGGGGAGCGCTGCCGCATCCGCTTCGGCGTCAAGGACTCGGGGATCGGGATCAGCAGGGAGCAGAAGGAAAAGATATTCCAGGCGTTCACCCAGGCTGATTCGAGTACGAGCCGTGAGTTCGGCGGTACGGGTCTGGGGCTGACGATCTCCTCGGCTATCGTCCACTCAATGGGCGGGATGCTCGAAGTGGAGAGCGAGGTGGGCAACGGGGCGGAGTTCTATTTCACCCTCGACCTCGAGAAGGACAGGAACCACAAAGCATCGCCCAAACGCTCCTACCGTCCGTTCAAGGCAGGGATCGTCGCTGCCGACAGCCGCAATATCACCCACGCCGAGCGTGCCCTCCACGAATACATCTCCCACGAGGGGATCGATGTGACCCTCTACGGTGTCGAGACGATCGTCAATCTCAGAAGTGCCAGCGATCTTCCCGAGCTCCTCATCATCGACCACAGTGATTTCAGGGATGCGGCGATGCTGAACGCACTGGTCAAACTCGATATCAAAGTGGTGCTGATGACCACCGGAAGTCTCAAAAAAGAGCTCGATGCTGCCCTCCAGGAACGGATCAGTGTCATCTACAAGCCGGTCACACGCTCCAAGACCCTGCGGATACTCGAAGGTTTTGTCGAGGGTGCCGTGACCCAAAGCGCACCCAGGAGTGACAAGCCGGCTGCGAACCGTTTCGGCGATATGCGCGCCCTTGTCGCCGAGGACAATACGATCAACCAGAAGCTCATCAAAGTGACGCTCGAGAACTTCGGTATGCACGTCACGATCACTTCCAACGGCAAAGAAGCCTATGAAGCAAGACAGAACGGCGAGTACGATATCATCTTCATGGATATCCAGATGCCGGTGATGAACGGACTCGAAGCGACCGAAGCGATCATGGCATACGAAGAGAGAGAAGGGCTGGTACATATCCCTATTATCGCCCTCACCGCCAACGCCCTCAAAGGGGACAGGGAGAAATACCTCCGCGCCGGTATGGACGGGTACGCCTCCAAACCGCTCAACCTCCTCGAACTCCAGGCGATCATCGCTGAGTTGAGCCTCAAGAAGGATGAGAACGGGAACAGAAAAGAGCAGCCGGCCAAATCCAGCCATACCGAGAGAGAGACCCATATGTTCATCCCTCAGGGTGTGCATAGCGAACAGAAAAAGGTCAAGGATCCCCATGAGACCAAAGGGGACGGAGAGCACAAAAAGCCCAAAAAGAAGAAAAAGCACAAGAACAAGCACGGCAAGAAGATCCTCCTCTTCAACGAGGGGACCCTCCACTCCAATGTCTACCGCTCGATCTTCAGCGGACTTGGCTTCGATGTCGATGTCGTCCATGACGGCCATGACTTCCTCGACAGGCTCGAACATAGTTCATACGCCTACGCAGCGTACGATTGCAGCTGTTTCGAAGAGCCGCCGTGCCTTATAGCCGATGTGGTGCGCGGTGCCGATGCGATCCCTCTGGTCTTCGTCAACGAACAGCAGATGAACGACGAGTACTGCACCCAGACGGTAGAGCGGCGCTGCGATGTCGAGACGATCAGGAAAAAGATGGAAGAGGCCTGGTGATTTATTTGTTGGTCTGAGTTGTTGCTTGGAGAGTATGCTATAATTAGTCCGCAATAACACCAAGGAGAACAACAATGGCAAAAGACCACTACTTCGACATCAGTGCCAAGCTCGATATGATGGAGCTCAAAAATGCTATTGTCATGGCTCAGAAAGAGATACAGACAAGATTTGACTTCAAAGGAGTCCTCGCCGAGATCGATATGAACGAAAAGGCAAAGACCGTGACACTCAGCTCCTCGAACGAGAACAAGATCGATGCTCTCAAGGATATCCTCGTCTCCAAGCTCATCAAGCGCAACATCGCCGGCAAATCGCTCGACGAGGTCAAGAGCGAAGGGATCAGCGGGGGCAATATGAAGATCACCTACCGTATCGTCGACTCTATCGACAAGGACGAAGCCAAAGAGATCGTGAAGGCGATCAAGGCGATGAAGGTGAAGGTCACACCATCCATCCAGGGGGATGAGGTGAGGGTCTCGGGCAAGAAGATCGACGATCTCCAGGAGGTGATGCGCGAGGTGAAGAAGCTCGAGCTCAAAGCGCCGTTGGTCTTCGGAAACTTCAAATAATATCGGTACGATCATGGAACAGGAAAACTTTTTCGACACTGTTTACAAGAGAGCGTCGGACGATCTCTCGTCGATTCCCTGGGTGAAGCTCGAACCAAACGGACTGATCAGGGAGTATCTAGCCTCAGTGCCCGATACGGATGGGAAGAAAGCCCTCGTGATCGGCTGCGGCGTGGGTGACGACGCGGCGATACTCGCAGAGGCTGGGTATGTGACCGATGCGATCGATATCTCACCCACTGCTATCGGGATCGCTGCCGAACGTTTCGCCAGCCTCGGGATCAACTTCACTGTGGAGGATATCTTCGCCCTGGAGAGCGGCTATACAGGGAAGTACGATCTCGTCTACGAGGGGCTGACGATCCAGTCGATCCCGAGGGAGAAGCGGGAAGCACTTATCGAGATCATCGCTTCGCTGGTCGCGCCCGGAGGGGTACTCCTCCTCTACGCTCACAGGCAGGAAGACCACCAGGATATGGGCGGTCCTCCGTGGCCGCTCTACGGGCATGAGTTCGACTGGTTCCTCGGGCACGGTTTCGAGGAGCTCTCCAGGGAAGAGAGACCGGAAACCAAACCGATAGCCCCCTACAACCGCTCTCACATCTACAAAAAAACCGTTTGACAGTCAGCCGTTGCCATCCCGGATACGATCCGGGCCACTGTGCGGCGGCAATGCTCCGTAGCTGACCCCTCTTAACGCTTTTCTTACTATTTTTTGGATAAAATATATATATCTAGTCTTTCGTGAAAGCCGTATATCCGACGGTTTTCCCCGAAGTGCAACCAATCCGTCAAAATGGAGAAATATATGGCAGAATACGGCGCTGGTAATATCAAGGTCCTCAAGGGGCTCGAAGCGGTCAGGAAAAGACCGGGAATGTATATCGGGGATACCTCTATCAGGGGTCTCCACCATCTTGTCTACGAAGTGGTCGACAACTCTATCGATGAAGCGATGGCGGGCCACTGCGACACGATCCATGTGACCGTGACCAAGACCGGCTCGGTCATCGTCGAGGACAACGGCCGCGGTATCCCCGTAGCCGAGCACCCTACAGAGAAGATATCCGCTGCGACGGTCGTACTCACCGTACTTCACGCGGGGGGTAAGTTCGACAAGGACACCTACAAGGTCTCGGGAGGTCTCCACGGGGTCGGTGTATCGGTCGTCAACGCCCTCTCCAAGAGACTCAACCTCACCATCTACAAAGAGGGGAGCGTCCACGAGCAGAGCTTCGAGAAAGGTATCCCCCAGGATGTCCTCTCTGTAACCGGCAACACAAGGAAGAACGGTACCAGGATAGAGTTCTGGCCGGATGAGACGATCTTCACCGAGACCGTGTCGTTCCAGAGCGCGATCCTCACCAAAAGGTTCAAAGAGCTTGCATACCTCAACCCCCGTATCAAGATACACTACCAGGACGAGAGAGAAGGGATCAAAGAGATATTCCATTTCGAAGGGGGACTCAAGCAGTTCGTCGAGGATATGAACAATAAGAACCCCCTCTCGAGCGCGCAGTTCTTCGAAGGGAAGATCGACGATATCGAGATCGACATCGCCCTCATGTATGCCGATACGGATCAGGAGAAGACTGTATCGTTCGTCAACAATATCCGTACTGCGGACGGCGGTACCCATGAAGCAGGATTCAAGGCGGGTCTGACGAGAGCTATCTCCCAGTACATCACCAAAAATGCCAACGCCAAGGACAAGAACACCAAGATCACAGGTGACGACAGTACCGAAGGGCTCGTCTCTGTCGTCTCGGTAAGGGTTCCCGAGCCGCAGTTCGAAGGGCAGACCAAAGGGAAACTTGGATCGAGCTATGTCAGGCCGCTGGTACAGAAGTTCTTCTACGAGAACTTCAACAAATACCTCGAGGAAACACCAATAGAAGCCAAGGAGATCATGAACCATGTGATCCTCGCGGCACGCGGCAGGGACGCTGCGAAGAGGGCCAAAGAGCTCGTCAAGCGCAAGGACTCCATGAGCGTGGGTACGCTCCCAGGCAAGCTTGCGGACTGCCAGAGCAAAGACCCGGCGATATCGGAGATATACCTGGTGGAGGGCGACTCGGCGGGCGGTTCTGCCAAGCAGGGACGCGACAGGGTCTACCAGGCGATCCTCCCGCTCAAGGGTAAGATCCTCAACGTCGAGAAAGCAAGGCTCGAGAAGATACTCACCTCGGACGAGATCAAGAACATGATCACGGCACTCGGATGCGGGATCGGCGAAGAGTTCGACGAGGAGAAGCTCAGATACCACAAGATCATCATCATGACCGATGCCGATATCGATGGTAGCCATATCCAGACACTGCTGATGACCTTCTTCTTCAGGTTCCTCCAGCCTGTCATCGGGAAGGGATACCTCTATCTCGCCCAGCCGCCCCTGTATCTCTACAGAAAAGGGAAGAACGAGACCTATCTCAAGGACGACAAAGCGCTCAACGACTTCCTTATCGAGCACGGTATCAATTCCATCGAGAGCGAGACAATGGGCAAGAACGACCTCGTCGATCTCTTCAAGCATGTGGCCTACTACAAAATGACCCTCAAAGAGCTCGAGAAGCGGTTCGCGCTCCCCGAAGTAGTACGCTATATCATCGAGAATTTCGACAACATCAGCAAGAACAGCATCGAACTCGCGCCGCTTATCAAAGCACAGATCGCCCATCACGGATACAATATCCTCAGCGAGAGCATCACCGAAGAGAAGATCCATCTCTTTGTCCAG
This sequence comes from Campylobacterota bacterium, assembly GCA_003252535.1. Taxonomy (GTDB): domain Bacteria; phylum Campylobacterota; class Campylobacteria; order Campylobacterales; family Sulfurovaceae; genus SZUA-451. The sequence continues at coordinate 84,720 of QKDN01000051.1, forward strand.
ACCAACGGCGGACTCGAAGAGCTTATCATCGACGATATCCTCTTTACCAACCCGCAGTTCAACGAGGCGCTCCATATCTACAGCAATATTTCTGAGAGGATCACCGAGGAGTACAGGGATGTCGATCTGCTCGAACTTCTCGAATCGATCGAACAGACAGCCAAGAAAGGGGCCTATATCCAGCGCTACAAAGGTCTGGGTGAGATGAACCCCGACCAGCTCTGGGAGACCACGATGGACCCTGAGAACAGGAGACTGCTGCGTGTCGTCATCGACAGCGAGGAGAACGCAAGCGATACCTTCACCCTCTTTATGGGTGACGAGGTAGAGCCCCGAAGGGAATACATCGAGCGACACGCCAAAGATGTCAAGCACCTGGATGTCTGATGCTCCACTCTGCGCTTGATGAGAGGGGGCGGCGGTTCAAGCTCGCCCTGCGTGCCGGTATCCCGATACTGGTACTGTTCACCCTGATCTTCTTCACGACCTTTTCCAAAGAGGCCATCTTCAAGATCACCCTCGACAATGCCCTGCTTATGGGGGGACTTGTCTTCACGACGATCTATTTCATCTACTTCCTGCTCGAACTCGATATCAAGGAGACCCTCCTTGACCAGACCACCCAGGGGTACAACCAGGAGTCGTTCGTCAGGAAGCTCCAGGCAGACCATCCAAAGACACTGGCCATAGTCTATATCAACAACCTCGGCACGATCAACGACAACTACGGTACGAACGCTGCGAACGAAATGCTCCAGAGGCTTATCATCAAGCTCCACGACCATGCAAAGCGCTACAGTATAGGTGAGACGCTCATCGGGCGCAATATGGGAGCCGAGTTCCTTGTAGCCGTCAACAACGACAATATCGAGGTGAAGCAGATGCTCGAGAGCTTCACCCTGGAAAACCCTACGATCAATTCCATCGAGGTCGATTACCGCTTCGCTGTCGTGGTCAACAGCAGCAGCGACCCGGAGCAGACCATATCCCTCCTCAGAGACCAGATCAAGTCACAGGACTATGAGAAACAGGAGAAAGCCACCCCAGTCAAAGATGCCAGGGAGCTCTCGATCCTCGAGTCATCCGTCATGGGTGCGCTTAACAACAGGTCGTTCAATTTCTACTACCGCCCGCTTGAGAACGTACACGACAAACGTGTCGACACCTATGAGATATCGATCAAGCTCAGAAGCGAGAACGGTAAGGAGATACTCCCGAGGGATTATCTCCCCATCATCAACCGTCTGGGTCTGGGAAGGGCATACGACCGTATCATCCTTGAACGTACGGTCGATACGGCGCTGCTGGTAGACGATACGGTCAATTTCAGCTTCAACCTCTCCCCGTTCTCGATACGCGACAGGGACTTCCTCGACAGCGCTTTCGCCTACATCGAGGAACAGGGGCTCGACCCGGCGCGCCTCATCATCGAGATATACGAACGCAAGACCCACCACGACCTGGGGAAATACCTCAAGACCCTCAACCGCATCAGGGCCAAAGGGATACGGATCTGCATCGACAATTTCGGCTCGTCCAACGCCTCGATGGAGTATATGAAACATTTCAACTTCGATATGGTACAGTTCGACCGTGATTTCGTCACCAATCTCGACGACAAGAACAGCCTTTCGATCCTCAAATCGCTGATCGATATGTCCAAGGAGCTGGGACTCACCAGCGTGGCCAAATGGGTCGACAACGACCGGCAGAAAGAGAAGCTCGAAGAGCTCGGGATAGACTATGTCCAGGGCTTCGGGATAGGCAAACAGCTCGATGAATACACACTGCTTGAAACTTACAACAAAAGGAACGACAAATGAAATACGGTGAAGAAGAGATAGCAAATTTCGATATCAATGCGGCCGAGAACTACTGGCCCAACGAACATCCGAAGAACTATACGATCGATATCAAGCTCCCGGAGTTCATGTGCAAATGCCCCAGAAGTGGTTATCCCGATTTCGCCACGATCTACCTCAGCTACTCGCCAGGCGACAAGGTGATCGAGCTCAAAGCTCTCAAACTCTATATCAACAGCTTCATGAACCGCCATATCTCCCATGAGAACGGGGCGAATGAGATATTCGACACCCTCTACGGCAACCTCAGCCCAAAATGGCTCAAGATCGTAGCCGACTACAACCCACGCGGCAATGTCCACACCGTCATCACGATCGACAGCCGCGAAAACGACTAAAAAATATCAATTTGCGATATTTTTGAACTTTCTGCGATAAATCCATTATCATTCTGTTATCTTGATACAAAGGTAACAGAATGATAGATTTCGATACCATCCTCGCCAGACTCAGACTCCTCTATACGTCAAAGAACAAAAAGAAAAAGGCATACGACAAAGACGTGGCCCTGATGCTCGGCCTCTCACCCGAATATTTCGCAGTGATCAAAAAACGGGGGAAGATCCCCTACCGGGAACTCATACTCTTCTGCCACGAGACGAAGATCAGTATCAACTGGCTTTTTTTCGGGGATGAGGGGAAAGAGACATCAGCGCTCTGACACTGACAATAAAATAATCTATATGACATAGGTGCTGTGAGGTTACAGCACCCTTCGGTATACTAATTCTCCGTAGGTTCGATTTCATCGAATGAATTTAGCGGAATCGGGAAAATTTCTGTATACGGGATTATGTTCGATACAATCGAACCTACGCATAATGCAATATTTCATCCAACCCTTCCACAAAAAATCCCTATGCCAAAATGAAATATTTTCACCCCATATCTTCCATAAATACTACAATACCATTATGAAACTAGAAGAGAAACTCCAGATCCTTACCGACTCTGCCAAATACGATGTCTCCTGCTCCTCCTCGGGCTCGACGAGGGGAGAGAGCTATGGGAGTCTCGGGGCGACCCATGCCAGCGGCATCTGCCATTCGTTCAGCGCCGACGGGCGGTGTATCTCGCTGCTCAAGATACTCTTCACCAACCACTGCATCTACGACTGTGCCTACTGTATCAACCGCAGCAGCAACGACCGACAGCGCGCCGCCTTCACCCCGCGCGAAGTCGCCGACCTCACTCTCAACTTCTACAAGCGCAACTACATCGAGGGGCTCTTCCTCAGCTCCGGGATCGTCAGCAGCGAGGATCACACCATGGAGCTCATCGCCAAGAGCCTTGAGATACTCCGCTTCGAGCATGGGTTCAACGGCTATATCCATGTCAAGCTCATCCCCGGAGCGAGTGACGACCTCATCCGCAGGGTCACCAAGCTCGCCGACCGGGTCAGCTCCAATATCGAGCTCCCCACCCAGAAAAGCCTCGCGCTCCTCGCCCCGGAGAAGAGCAGGGAGAAGCTCTTCGCCCCGCTGGAGCTGGTGAGGAACGACGCGCTGGAGCAGAGCAAACACCCCATCGGGATGAGCACCCAGCTCATCATTGGAGCGACCCCTGAGAGCGACTACGAGATACTCCGCCTCTCCTCCGCCCTTTACAACAAATCGCTACTCAAACGGGTCTACTACTCCGCCTACATCCCCACCGTCTCCCATACGCTCCTCCCCGCGCTGCACACCCCGCCGCCGCTGCTGCGGGAGCACAGGCTCTACCAGGCGGACTGGCTGATGCGCTTCTACCACTTCAGCTACGATGAGATACTCTCGCCGCAGTACGACACCCTCGACGAGCGTTTCGATCCCAAGCTCGCTTGGGCGCTGCGCAACCTCCACTGCTTCCCCGTCGAGATCAACCGCGCCGACAAAGAGACGCTCCTGCGGGTGCCGGGGTTCGGGATGCGGACGGTGATCAAGATACTGCGCGCCAGACGGGCAAGGAGTCTCGGTGAGAACGACCTCAAGGCGATGAAGATATCGCTCAAGCGGGCACGGTTCTTCATCACGATACAGGGGAAGAGGGTCAAGCAGACCACCCTGAAGTACGAGTATCTCCAGAACCAGCTCCTCGCACTGGAGAAGCCCAAAGCAGGGACGCAGCCGAGCCTCTTCGACCGGTTCCAGAGCTTCACGGGGGAGCTGTAGTGACCTGGCTCTGCGACGGGAGCCTGGAGGGGTTCCTCTGCGCCCTCTACGAGAGCTTCAGGCTCCGGCGGCTCCCCGAGAGGCTGACGCGCGACCGCTCCACGATCGACCTCTTCGAGGAGGTGTACGATATCCATACGGACGATGAAACGGCGGCGAAGATGATGGCGCACCTCAGGGTGCAGCTCGCCCCCGACACCCTCAGACGCATCCTCCACACCACACTGTGCGACGACGCGGCCTACGAGCGGGAGCTCCTCCTCTACACCCGTCTCGCCCTCAGGGACGATAAGGCGCTGCATGACCTCTCCCAACCCGTGGTCTTCGCCATCGAGGGGTACGAGAAGCGGCTCATGCGGGTGGTGCACAGGATGTACGGCTTCGTGAGGTTCGAGATGCTCGAGGACAGCTCCCTCTACGCCCGTATCGCCCCGCCGTGCAATGTCCTCCCCCTCATCGGCCGTCACTTTGCCAAACGGATGGAAGGGGAGCGGTTCATCATCCACGACACCTCGCGAAACCTCATCCTCGTCTGGGATACAGTGAATCTCGCCGTCCACCCCATCCTCGAAGCGAGCGCCCCGATCCTCCACGCAGAGGAGCAGCGGTACAGGGGTCTGTGGAAAAGCTTTTTCGAGAGCGTGGCGATAGAGGAGCGGAAGAACTACAAGGCGCAGAGGAATTTCGTCCCCCTGCTCTACAGGGAGTACATGAGCGAGTTCGCATAGAGCCCCGCGAACAAACGACAAGGAGATAATGCGGGGCTCAGGGATACTGCCAAGAATCAGTAAGCTGTAGATACCATCTTGCTATCCATATGGCATATGATCCCCGGGTCAAGCCCCGAGGATGACGAAACTCCTAAAGTGGATGTAATCCACCGTTTGTTCCGGCTTACAGAGGTGTCAGTACACCTCGCCTGCTTCTGTGCTCTCTTCGCTTTTTGGCTTCGGCTCCCACTCCTTGGAACTCACGACCACTTCGATGAAACACTCGCTCCACCCTGCAGCTATCACGGTGTCGAGCTCTTTGATCAGGGCATCGAAACCCATCTCATTTGACTCGGCTTCGCTCTTGCCGAATCTGCACTGGGTCTCCCAGAAGAGCTTTGTCTCGCTCTCCGACTTCTTGTTCTGTTCTCTCTTGACATATTTGCGAAGCTCGTGTTTGATCGCTTCTACGATACGCTCGGGGGCTTTTTTCTCATCTGTAAGCTTAAATATCTTTTTCACTGTTTCTCTCCTTTGTTTCGTGTCCTGCTTCTGCTGCTCCTGCCGTCGGCTTTCGGGGCGGATGCTTTGGGTCTGGACTCATCCTTTTTGGGCTGTGAGCGACCGCCGGGTCTCGGGGCGGAAGTCTTGGGTTTGGACTCGTCCTTTCTTGGCTGGGCGCGTCCGCCGGGTTTCCTCCCCTGCTTCTGTTCTTTTGGTTCGGGTTTGATATTGGGGTCGGGCGCGAAACCGTCGACGAGCACCTTGGGTATCTCTCTCTTGATCAGTTTCTCGATCCCGGCGAGGTACTCGTACTCATCGATACAGACCAGTGAGACCGCCTCGCCCGCTCTCCCCGCACGACCTGTACGCCCGATGCGGTGGACATAGTCCTCGGGGACATTGGGGAGCTCATAGTTGACCACATGGGGGAGCTGGTCGATGTCGATGCCGCGTGCGGCGATATCGGTGGCGACGAGCACCCTGATATCCCTGCTCTTGAAGCTATCGAGCGCTTTGACACGTGCCCCCTGGCTCTTGTTGCCATGGATGGCGAGGGCGGTGATCCCTTTCTCTTCGAGCTGCTTGGTGAGCTTGTTGGCGCCGTGCTTGGTGCGGGTGAAGACGAGCACCTGCTCCCATTTGCTGGCTTTGATTAGGTGGGCGAGGAGCTCCTTCTTGCGCCCTTTGTCGACGAAGTGAACCACCTGCGAGACCTGCTCGGCGGTGCTGTTCTCCCTCGCTACTTCGACGAGTGCGGGGTCGTGGAGGAGCCCCGAAGCGAGCTTCTTGATCTCGGCGGAGAAGGTGGCGGAGAAGAGGAGCGTCTGCCGCTTGTGCGGCATCATCTTCATGAGGCGTTTGATATCGTGGATGAATCCCATATCGAGCATCCTGTCGGCCTCGTCGAGGACGAGCGTCTCGATCCTGGAGAAGTCGACCCCCTGCTGCCCGGCGATATCGATGAGCCTGCCCGGAGTGGCGATGACGATCTCCACACCCTTGCGGAGAGCTGCGAGCTGCGGGTTGATCCCCACGCCGCCGTAGATGACCGCCGAGCGGTGGTGGAGGTGCTTGCCGTAGGTCTTGACCGATTCGTGCACCTGTATCGCGAGCTCACGGGTCGGTACGAGGATGAGGACGGCGATCTGTTTCTTGTGCAGGGTGCGCTTGTGCCTGGTGAGGTTCTCGAGAATGGGGAGGGTGAACCCCGCGGTCTTCCCCGTACCCGTCTGCGCCGCCGCGAGGATATCCCTGTGATCGATGATATGAGGGATCGCCTGCGCCTGTATCGGTGTGGGGTTCGTATATCCCGATTCCTTGAGTGCGCGAAGGATCGGCTGGGAGAGTCCCAAAGTTGTAAATGACATGATTTTATAGCCTTTGTATTAGAAGCGCGATTATAGCATAAGTTTCGGGGATTGGGACACCCCATCGGATATATTGATAGTGTCGCCCAGGATTTACTCCTGCGGCACGCCGGTGCTGCCCGACAGGGTGGAGGGCTCAGGTTGCTCCTCCTCTTTCACCCTCTTCGGCCAGACATCGCCGGTCGTGAAGACCTCCCATGACCACTTGAGCCATCCTATGAGAGAAAATGCTATCCAGATGGCCCATATGAGCATCAGGGCCCTGTAGTACCAGAGGGAGATGGTGACCACGGTGGGTTCGGCCAGTGCAGCGGTGATGCGGTCGCTGTACCAGCTGAGATGGTGGCCGTAGGAACCGTTGCCCAGTATCATCATGTCGGGGTTGCCCAACAGACCCGATGATACGGCAGCGATGATCGTCGCTATCGCGATCAGCGTGAGCAGTACGAGACCCACCTGCACGAGCTTTCTCAGTCCTCCTTTGAGCGCGGCATCCTTCTCCTTCCTGTATCTGAGGGCAAATATCCATACGACTACGGGCAGCATGATATAGACGCTCGTCGTGCTCACACCCAGCCCCAGCAGCAGCCAGTCCCTGCTTCTGAGGGGAGTCCCGCCGAACCGCCCGAGAATCACCGAGAAGAGGAGGACAGCCAGCAGCACGCCCCACAGGAGGACGGCGGGTCCGAGGGTGGGGCCATTCGTCCAGAGTATCCATCGGTCATAGGGGAGTGTGAGGGAGACGGTGCTGTTGACACTTTCTCTGTCGAGGTTGACACGGGGGAAGCGGTAGGTGGTCGTGGACGGTATCTCCTCTCTCCATGAGAGCTTGACGCTCTGTGCTTTTGCCTGGAGCGGGATCGATACCTTGCCGTGGTCAGCCTTGAGGTAGTGGCTCTTCTCGTCTATCTGGGTAGGTTTGAGCTCGGTGGTTTCATCCAGTGTGATGATATATTGACCCGCTTTCGAGCTTTTGATCCTGAGGTCGAGGGTCACATCGCGGTATCGGCCCGACTGTACGATATTCAGCTTGCTTGACTCTATACTGAGACTCTCGCCGCTGACCGCTTTGGCTTTTTGCATGGTGAGCCTGAGCTTCTGTCCCTGCCATGGTTTGAAGAGCGGCATGAGGATCGACCCGACCCGCAGCTGTTCGACAGGCTCTATCCCCTCGTACCGGGCATCCCAGATCGCTGATATATCCATCTGCCATAGCTCTGTATGACGGTTCTCTTTGGCGAAGAACAGTTCCAGGCTCTCCGTGATGGGGATCGATGAACGCCAGCGGTAGTAGCTGTTTTTGTTGTCGAGATGGAGCAGGGCCTTGTCGTCCTTGAGCTCTATCTCCTTGTCGAGTATCGACTCGTCCGGGAGGAGGGTATAGAGGAAAGGGTATGGTTTGTCGATAGTGTTGAGGAGTCTGACCTCCGTGTCGATATACCACCGCAGGCCGAAGTAGAGGGTTCGGCGCACCTCTACCATCGGTTCGATCCGGCTCTTCTCCTTCTCTTTGGCTTTTTGCTCCCTGATATTGTTGATCTCGATATAGCTCTTCTCATCGCTTGTCACTTTCCATGAAGAACCTGTAGCGGTGTTGGTGAGATTGTGTATGGGGAGGATGGATGAGAGCACGATCTGGTCGTACCCCATGAGGGTACCGCTCATCCGCACCTCGTGTACCCCTTTGGTGAGCGCGACCCTGAGCCTGCCGCCGGTGTCGATATCGAGGATAGAACGATTGCCGTCGACACTGACGCTCTCAGGCAGCCAGACATTGCGGTCGCCGAAGAGGGGTACGGAGATATCCGCACCTGCCGATATCGATAGGGTGATCTCCAGTCTGTCCCCCGTGATACCGAGCGCTACACTGTCCATCGAAGCGCACTCGGGGAGACAGCCCGGCGGCTGGACGAGCTTCTCCCTGAGCTGTCCGAGGAGAGCGTCGGAGGGGATATCGGCCCTGAGGGCATGGGGTGAGAGTGCGAGCAGCAGGGCGACGAGGAGCGGCCTGGAGCTGCCCAGAGGGAGTCTGGCCGGTATCGATGCCGCCAGTGCACGCAGGAACATAAAGAGGAGGAAGAGTACGCCGATGATATTCATGATCTTCCAGAGCGTGGAGAGGGGAGGGGGTATCAGCCAGAGCTCCAGCCGCTCGTCGCTCCCTACAGCGCTCTGCCAGGTGAAGTAGTGGGTATTCCAGCTCCATGTCGGCTTGCCTATCCCTGCCTGGACGACGGCATTGGGGTCGATCCTGTTCTGCATGATGAGGTTCTCCGACTTGCTGATATTCTGCACGGAAGGGGATTTGCGTTTGGCGTAGCTCTCCATCTTCTCTTCGTAGGCGATTGATTCGCTCCGGCTCGAACCGAGCATCGGACTGTAGTCGTAGGATGTGTCGTAGTAGGACTTCTCCAGCTGCGGATAGAGCGCCGTCCGTATCTCCGTGACAGCAAAGCTCAGCACTTTGAGTATGGTGATCCCGAGCACGATCAGCGCCGTTATCTTTATAAATCTTCTCATTTTTCCCTCCCCAAGGACACGGAGCAGCGCCGCGAACGCCAGTACGAAAAGCCAGATGACCGTGGGCGCCTCATCTTCGTGCCAGAGGAGTATCATAAAGAGTGTCGACGGCAGCGACCATCTCCATCCAAAGAGCTGATAGAGGGCGATCCCGAAGAGGAGCACGAGGAAAATATCCATCAGGTTCCATTTGTCGATCCATGCGCTCCCCTTGCCGTCGGAGCCGAAAGATGCGAAGAGCCTCCACCCTATCGGCAGGTGCAGGCTGGTGGTGACCCGGTCGAGATTTTCATCCCATCCGCTCGCCGGGGGCAGGGAGATATCCCCCTCGTATCTGCCGGAGGCCTCGATCCTGAGGTTTTCCTCCCGCAGCTCTACACCCTTTTGGGCGCTGTTGCCAAGGGTGGTGATGAGAGTCGGTTTGTTGTTGACCGAGACGGATGCGAGGTTGATGATATCGGCAGCCTCCAGCCGTCTCACCTCAGATATCCTGGCGTCGATGGTGTCGCTGATGGTATAGCCTTTGCCGTCGAAATCGAGCCAGATATCCCGCTTGAGTAGGAACTCGTTTTTCTGCTGCTGTTCGGCGCTCTTGTAGAGTTCTTTGATCCCGAATGGTTTGTCGTCTATCAGGTAGGCCGGGAGGGTTTTCCACTCTTTGGGGAGTGCTGTCTCAGAGGCATCGATCGACCGGGCCCCCTCGATCTCTATGCTCCTGTACCCGGGGTCGCTTTGCAGCGACCACACCTCCTCGTTGGCATAGGCGAATTCCCCTTTTGGTCTGCGGAGGACGGTGAGGTCGTGAGGGGTGTAGGAGTCTACGGTGATCTCCCATTCACCCGCTTTGATCTCCACTTTGAGCCTGTTGTCTTCCGTGATCGTAGCATCGAGAGGTGAGCTGACGGCTGTGGGGAGGAAGCCCTCGAGCATGATCCCGTCGAGGATCACCGAACGCATCTTGCCCGATACCCAAAAGTGCAGTTTCGTCTGCATCTTCATCGGGTGGCCGTCGATCACTTTGCGATATATCGAGACGGAGAGCGTCCCTTTCTCTGTCTTCACGGAGCCTGATCTGTCGAGCCAGAGCCGGGAGTTCTTGTCTACGGTGAATGAGGAGAGCTTCTCGCCGTTCTTATGCAGGCTCACCAGGGCTACCGATGGAGGGAGCTGGAGATATTTGAGGTCTTTGCCTGCCGCTATCGAGCCTGAGATGGTATGCTCTCCTTTGTCCAGTATCAGCGAGGGGGTGCCGTCGGACTCCAGGAGGACTGCCCTCTTACCGTCGACCGTGACATTTTCTGGCCATTTTTGATGGACCGAGGGGAGGATCACACGTGTCCGGTCCCTGTAGAGTGTGACGGCGAGATCGAACGTCACTTTCTGATCTATCAGCGAGACGGCGATCTCTCTGTACCACGAGCAGTGTCTCCCGTCCGTGCTGTGGTCAACGGGGCACTCCAGGTCCTTGACATCATCGAGTACCCACTCCTTCCACTCCATCAGCGAGGGCGGTATCTTCGCCTCATCCATACCGGAGAGTGTTGAAAAGAGCAAAAAAGAGATGAGAAAGATACGGTAAATGTACGACATGGAGACCCCTTGCGAGTGGATAAAAGATTATAACATGATTTTATCGATGGGAGTACGACTTGTGGATTTTTAAGAAAATAAGAAAAATAGACGAGCGAGTCTCTATATCTTTGGAATTTGTCAATGGAGTTTGTTTCGATGGCGGATAGGGAGGGATTCGAACCCTCGATAGCTTGCACTATACACGCGTTCCAGGCGTGCTGATTCAACCACTCTCACACCTACCCGTAGATGTTCCGGTATGCAATTGCATTCCGTTTGAGGAATGCAATTATAGCGCATTTATCCAAAAAATCGCTGATAAATCCGACGAATTTCAGAGAAGTTCTATCCTGCTGCCGAGGTTGCTCATCCCGGCGCTGTAGAGGCTGCTCGTCACCACCGCGTCGATCCCCAGTGCGGCGAATTCCCTGACATTGGCGCGGTTGATGCCGCCGGCTGCGAGTATCTTGACCCGGGGGTAGTTCGTATCCCTTTCACGGACGATGCCCGAGATCACTTCGGGATCGGCCTTGTCTATCTGTATCGCGTCCGCGCCGTGCGCCATGAGGGCGGTCGCATCGGCGAGGGTGGAGGATTCGACGACGATCATCTTTTCGGGGGTTTTACGCCGGAACTCTTCTATCGCGCCGTAGAATGCCTCGTCACTCCCGTAGACGATCCTGTGCTGCTCGAAGAGGAGGATCGTCTCGCTGAGGCTGAGGCGGTGGGGCATCGCGCCGCCTGTCATCACCGCCTTGATGCAGAGGCGTTTGGCGAAGGGGAAGCTCTTGCGGGTGGTGAGGAGCTCGCAACGGTCGTTGACCTCAGCGATGGCGCGTTTCATCTCGGAGGCTGCGGTCGCCATGCGGGTGGTGTACTCGAGGAGTATCTGGACGGAGCGCCAGAGGCGGTGGATGGTATTGTAGTCGCCGCGGAGGGTGAGGAGCTCAGCCCCCTCCACAGCTCTGTGTCCGCTCGGGAGGAGATATGCCGTTTCGCAGCCGTGCATATCGGCTATCGCCCGTACCTCCTCGGCGCACGCCATGACGATCTCCTCACGGGTGAAAATGGTGAGCTGCGCATTCTGGCCTGTCACCCCCTGGAGGTGGGTCGTGAGGTCGAAGTAGGGGAGATCCTCGCGGAGGTACTCTTCGAGTTCGGTTCGGGTGAGTGTGTACACATTGGTTCCTTTATTAGATTTTTTCTTTTTGTAAAAAGCTCAGTATGATAAAAAACAGTAAAGAGATGACGATCAGTATCCCGCTCAGGGTCAGGGCCAGGTCGTGGTCGCCGTCGAATACGGCATTGTAGATCGCCAGCGATATGGTATCGGTTTTTCCTATAATGTTCCCTCCGAGCATCAGCGTGATCCCCACTTCGCCAAATGCCCTGGCCGAGGCGATCAGCAGGGCGGCAAAGAGGGATTTCCTGATACTGGGGAGGACGATACGGATGAGCGTGGCGGTGCCGCTTTTGCCAGAGATATAGGAGGCTTCTTTGATATTCTGCGGAAAGAGTTCGATAGCCGACTGGAGCGGCTTGACCATCAGGGGGAGGCCCGCGACGAATCCGGCGATGACCAGCCCCTGAAAACTGAAAACAAAGGAGATATCAAACTGTGCAAAGAAGCCTCCTATCGCACCGTTCCTGCCAAGCAGGAGCAGGAGGAAGAACCCCACCGCGATAGGGGGAAAGATCAGCGGCATCGTCACGGCGGCGTCGAGGAGCCAGCGGCATCGCATCCGTCTTTCGGAGAGGATATAGGCCAGCGGCACACCGACGAGCAGATAGAGCAGCGCGCTCATACCGACCGTTTTGATACTGAGAATAAGCGGCGGGAGTATATTCTCAAGTCCGATCATGTCCTAGAGCCCGTATCTCTTGAATATCTCTCTGGCTTTCGGCGATCCCATATAGGCGATCAGTTCGCTGCACTCTTTGCCGTCGCAGGTACTGAGCTTCCCAGCAACTATCTCGATAGGGGTGTAGAGCTTCGGGTCTACTGCGATGGAGCTCCCCAGCTGGTCGCGGTTGGCAAGGTAGGCGGTGAGATTGATGATCCCGGCATCGACCTCGCCCGTGGTCAGATAGGCCACTACCTGCGGGATCGTCGCGACGATATAGAGCTTTGGTTTGACCTCCTCATAGAGCTTTGCATTTTTGAGGAACTCTTCCCCGGTGACCCCGTAGATCGCTTTTGAGGGCTGCGGCATGGCTATCCTGGAGATATCGGCACTTTTGAGGGTATCGAGTCCATCGTTTCGGGTGATCTTTCTGGCAAAAGCTACGACCACTTTCCCATCTCCCAGAGAGGTGTACTCTTTGATATCGAGTTTTGATTTTTTCTCCAGGAAACCTTTGTCCCCTATGATCAGCGCCACGTCGGTGTTGCGGGCGTGTTCGACGCTTTGTTTCATATTGCCGTAGAGGGCGTCGACCTTGATCCCTTTCTCCTCCTCGAAGGCCCTGAGGACTTCGCTGAGCGGTTTTTTGTACCCTGCCGCTACGGCTATCTTCATCTCTCCGGCGTTGACAAGCAGCGACAACACTGCGGCAATGAGTAGTATACGTTTCATCTTCTCTCCTTAAAACTTGAGCTGTATCTGCATAAAGACGCCGTAGGCATCATCGTCGGTGATATACTGGTCCTTCGTCGCCGCTTCGGCTATATAGTCGCCTGCGGTGAAGTAGGAGAATCCAAGCTGCAGCGAGAGGACCTTGTCGTACTTGTAGACGGCGACCAGGTCGATCTCGTCGCCGTATTCGTCACTCTTGATATCCTTGATGGTGTAGCTCTTCCACTTGTTGGTCGGCTCGTCGGCGTAGAACTTGTGGTATTCGAGCTTGATATCTGTTTTGGGAAGTCCTTTGTAGATCGCGAAGAGTTCGTAATCTTTGAGGTTGCTCCAGCTGAAAAGGTTGAGTCTGCCGTAGTACTTGTCGCTCGCTCCGAATACGCCGTCGAAGGTCTCCCTCTCGGGCGTCGTCGGGTCGTCGCCGCTGGCGTAGGTGTAGCCCACCCCGATCTTGAGCTTCTGTGGTTTGAACCTGTATCCCCCTTCGAGATGGTATCCCTGCGCGTCTATATCGACCGTGGTTCCGTCGGTTTTGGTGTACTCTCCGAGCGCTTTGATATAGGTGGTGTCGTAGAAGAAGCCGTGGAAATCCTCATCATAGAGTCTGAATCCCAGGTAATAGCTCTCGAGCTTGTTGTACATATCGTTCGCTTCGTCGTTGAGCTTGTAGGCGGCGATGGGCTCGAAAGCACCGCTTTTGCCGAGGGCATAGTGTCCGTAGAGTCCACCGCCGGTGTAGCCGTGACGATGTTCGGTGCTGAGCTCGTCGGGGTCATGGAGCATCGTCCCGCCGTAGAAGAGATCGATGAAGTTCTCGCCGTCTTTGTAGGAGGCCTTGAGGGCGTCCCAGACCCATTTGCCGGCGTTCTTCCATTCGCCCGGACCGAAGACGCGGTTGTCACCGTAGGCGATCTTCTGCCGTCCCGCTTTCACCTCGTAGTGCTCGTCGTGGTACCTGAGGTAGGTTTCGTAGAATTCGGTGTTGTCCTGCTGCGGGTTGTTGACCATCCCGAACTCTTTGCTGTACCAGTCGCTGTTGTCGAAGCTCCACCCAAAGACCCTCGAATCCTGCAACGATGCACGGAGCTCGAGAGAGTCGGTCAGGTCATAGGTGAACCCGATACGGATACGGGTGAGCATATAGCTGTCGTCGCTCGAGCCTGTTTTGGGGTTGGCGCCGTAGTACTTCTCATTGACATTGTCAAAAACCTCATAACGGTATCTCACCTCCCCATCGGCGCTGAAGTCGGCATAAGCGGCCGATGAGAGCGAAAGTATCGCCAAAGCTGTGATCTTGTGTTTCATAGTGTCTCCTTGGATAAGTGTCCTTTGTTCTATGCATTGTATATTCCAGTATACAACGAAAACAGGATTATAGCCACATCTTTATATATTTTTGTATATAACGATGGGTATTTTTGTTTCTTTGGGTGGAAACGGAGAGACAAAACGGAGATGCTAGAGTGGTTTGCGGGCTGCGAGCGAGCCTTTCATCGTGCGCGCCCCTTTGTAGTCGGTGTCCCAGTACTCGCGCAGCTCGATGATCTCGAGATCGGAGCCGAACATCGCCGCGAGTTCCCCCTCTTCGAGGAGAAAGGTGCGGTTGGCGGTGGAGGGGTCGTTGTCGGGGTGGTAGATGAAGGTCTCGATGATAAGGATGCCGTGCGGGGCCAGTGCGTCGGGGAACTGCCCGTAGAGCCTGCGGTCGAGGAAGTAGGTGCAGACGATGAGGTCGTAGCTCCCGGTGAGGGTGAAGCGGTCGAAGTCGATTTCTCGCGCATCGATCCCCTCGATCCCCCGGAGCGATCCTATGGCGGTGGAGCTGATATCGAGCGCATCGACCGTGAAGCCGTGCGCGGCGAGGTAGCGTGCGTTACGCCCCATGCCGCAGGCGACATCGAGGGCCCTGCGGGCGGGTGCGAGGGCGGCATACTCGGTGAGGAGTCCGACGGGTCTGTCTGGGATGGGGTAGTCGAGGTGTTTCCTGTCCCACTTCTCTTTGTCCTGGAGCGACATGGCCAACCTTTGGGAGAATTTGACGTGATTGTAGCACAAATCTCGCAAAGTCGCAACGGAGCTTCCCCTGTATTGAGGACCTGATCTATAGAGGTCCGATGTTATTGAAATGATACAAACTTGTTATATCATAGCCCCGAACAGAAATTCCAAGGAGTACTCCATGACTGTCATACCCGATCAGATAACCGGTAGAGAGAAAAAAGTCGCTTCGCACCAGATGCTCGTCAGCAAGACCGATGCCAAAGGTGTGATCATGTTCGCCAACGACAATTTCGTCGATGTCTCGGGCTACAGTATGGAAGAGCTCGTCGGGCAGCCCCACAGTATCCTCCGGCATCCCGATATGCCGCGTGCGATCTTTTATCACATGTGGGACAGTATCAAACACGGCAACAACATCATGGCAGTGGTCAAGAACAAGACCAAAAGGGGCGATCACTACTGGGTGACGACCGACTTCGAGATACGCAGGGACAGGGAGGGGAGGATACAGAGCTATATCGCTTTCCGCCACGCTGCACCCAGGCATGTGGTGAGGGAGATCGAGCCCCTCTACGCCAGTATGCTCGAGATAGAAAAGAAATATGGGATGGATGCGTCCTTCGCCTATCTCGAGGGGTACCTCGAGACCATCGGGATGAGCTATGATGCCTACATCCAGCGGCTTGCAGCCCCCAAAGGTCTGGCTGCGACGGTGTTTACCAAAATGAAAGAGATATTGAACTACGAATAAGAACAGAGGGTGTTGTCAAGCGCCGTATTTTTGATGGGCATCTCTAAAAACTATACCATACTCAAAAACAAATGCGACAAGCCATGCGCCAAACCCTTGAAAAGGGCGCTTGCGTTTGCATGGTGCAGGAGCGTTTGTATTTTGAGTGGGTTTTTAGAGGTGTCCTGATGATATTCAAAGAGTAGATGGGATACAATCTGCTTATGAGGCAGATAAGTTTGATATATATACTCGCACTATTTATGTATGCCGTATCGGTGGAAGCGGCACAGGGCAAAAAGGTGATCAATTTCGCCCCGCTCCCCATCGAAGAGCGTTCGAAAGTGCTCAAGGAGTTTATGCCTTTCTTCGCCTATGTAGAGGAGAAGAGCGGGATAGAGACCAACTTTGTTTTCGAAACGGACTATTCGAAGATCATCGAGAAGTTCAGGTCGGGGAAGATCGATATGGTTCTCCTCGGTCCGCTCCCCTATATCAAGCTGCGGCAGAGCTATCCCGACGCAAAACCCATCATCGCATTGCATGAGAAGGACGGCAAGCCCCACTACCGCTGCGTACTGGCGAAGTTCGGCAACGATACGGTCGATACGGGGCGGCAGATCAGGGTCGCGCTGACCCAGCCCCTCTCCACCTGCGGCTACTATATGAGCAGCCGGCTTGTCAGGGAGCATTACGGCCTGGATCTCGACCGTCAGCTCTTCGACTATACCATGTCGCATGAGAATGCGCTGCTGCGGGTGCTCGAAGGGAGATTCGATATCGCCGGGGTCAAGGAGAATATAGCCAGGGGATATGCTTCGCTGGGGATCGAGGTGATCGCGCAGAGCCCCTACCTCCCCGGATTCGCATTCGTGGTCAATACCCGGACCCTCACGAAAGAACAGATAAGGCTCCTTCAGGAGACTATCGCTTCGATCCCCGAAGCCCGGTATAAGGAGTGGTCCAAAGAACTCTCCTACGGTTTCTCACCGGTCGATGAGAAGACATACGATATCTTCGATGTCGATTTCGATACGATCATCCTCCACGGAAATACACGATGAGAGCGAAAATAGTACTCGCCATCTATTTCCTCCTGGTCATAGTATCCAACTACGCCGTCACGATCTATGCAGAAAATGCCAAAAAGGTCGAGATCGAATCGTTCAACAACGAATCGCTCCGGAAGCTCGATGTAGCCTACCGTTCGATATGGAACACATTCAAGATCGTCACGAAAATACATGCGGACAATATCATCCGGGACCAGAAGCTCCTCTCGCTGCTCAGGGACTTCAAATACGAGAGCGATCCGTGGAAACGGTCACTGCTGCGCGGCGAGCTCTACCGGCACCTTTACGGGGAGTATGACGAACTGAAGAGTTTGGGTATCAGGCAGCTGCATTTCCATACCTGCGACGGGAAATCCCTCCTGCGATTCCACTTCCCTTCGAAGAACGGCGACAGTCTTGCAGCGATCCGGAAGTCCATCCGTGATACCAACGAAAAACTCGTCCCCTCATATGGGTTCGAAGGGGGGAGGATATATTCGGGTTTCCGCTATGTCTTCCCCGTCATGCAGGGCTCCGAACATCTCGGCAGCGTTGAGCTCTCGATCCCTTTCGATACGATAGAGAAAGAGCTCCAGGCAGTCCTCCCCGCAGGGTATCAGCTCCACCAGGACAAAGCATCGGTCTATGAGAAGATATTCGATCCGTACAAGGATATCATGCTCCCGTCGCCTGTCCTGAGCGACCACTATATCGAAAACCCTCATATCTCCGAAGTGGAGAAAAAGATCGCTTCCAACAGGATCGTCAACCGGCTCTATCCGCTGATCGCAAAGAATGCCGAATTCAGGCACATGCAGCATACCCTTCACAACTTCAGTATCAACATTTTCGACGGTGACGGAGGGTACAGCATCCTCTTCCTGGATATCAGGGATACCGAAGGGAAGCACGGAGCCTACCTCGTCTCATACAGCCGTCTCAACATCCTGCTCGAGATCGAGAAGAGGTTCGATATACTGACCATCATCCTCGATCTGGCCGTTGTCATCATCCTCACGCTGGGGTATGTCGTCTACAGGCAGTTCGAGAGTATGCGTACCCAGGGGCACACCCTCCAGAACCTCATCGATATGCAGGAGAACATCATCCTCCTCAGCAACGGGATCAGGATCAGCTACGCCAACCGCAAGTTCTTCGATTTCTTCGGGATCGATGATCTCTCCGAATTTTTGGATGGGCACAGGTGTGTCTGCGAAACTTTCATCCGTGACGATGCATACTTCCATCTGGGCAAACTCGGGGATAAGAGCAACTGGATCGAGGCGATCATGGTGCTTCCCCACGCACAGCGGATCGTCTCCATCGCCGATACCAGGGGCGCGGTGCATATCTTCACCATATCGTTCAACCGCTACGACAACGATCTCTATATCTTCAGCTTCACCGATATCACCGCCACGGTCGAAGAGAAGAGCATTCTCCGGGAAAAGACGATCCATGACAAGCTCACCGGGGTCTACAACCGCGAATATTTCGACCAGACCTATACAGGTCTCCTCGAAGAGTGCCGTACCCAACAATACCTCGCCGCCTTCGCGATCATCGATATCGATCTCTTCAAGCGGGTCAACGACACCTACGGGCACGATACCGGCGACCGGGTACTCATGGAATTCGCATCGAGGATCGACCGGTACTCGAGGAAAGAGGACATCCTCATCCGCTGGGGCGGCGAGGAGTTCGTCCTGAGCATGAAGGTCAAGGAGCCGGCGGGACTTCAGACGGCCCTGGAGCATATCCGTCAGGTGATAGCGGCCGAACCGTTCGAGGGGGTCGGGTCACTGACATGTTCCATCGGCGGTACGCTCTACAGGGAGGGTGAAGAGATCGGCGAGACGATCAAAAGGGCTGATGAAGCGCTTTATCTCGCCAAAGAGAGAGGGAGGAACTGCACCGTCATCGTCTGACGGGTATGGCGGCTGCACGGACAGCCGATTCTTTGTCGCGCGGCGGGACATTCTCATGCCGCAGGGGGTGCTGCACGACCGTCAGGATGTAGTCGTAGTCCCCGATACCGCCGTACCAGTAGAGCGAGGTGTTCTCGGCTTCGAGCGGGGCGGTGAGGAGGCGTGAGAGCTTTTTGCTCTTCATGTCGTATGCCCATACCGCGTTGTTCAGATGCTGCTTGCTGTCCTCGGCGATGAGGAGGGTATCGCTCCCGGGGATGAACGTGAGGTTGTCGGGGTTGGCGATCCCGTCGACATCGCACTGATTGCCCGCATAGGTGGAGTTCGCGTCATAGTATCTGTAGGTACCGTTCAGCAGCGCTGTCATGGAGTCGGCGTTGTAGTGCTCATCGAGGGGCAGCTCGTAAACCCCGCCGCACATATTGTAGGGGAGGCGGATATCGTTGGGGCCGCCGAGATCGTACCGGTCGTCAGCCTCGTCAGTGTTCCTGTAGTCCTCCATCCCGCGCGACACTTCGCTGATCGAGATATAGAGCCTGTTGCGGTTGGGATCGTAGGTGATCCCCTCCATCTTGCGGAACTCCGTGGTGGCCCCCTGCATAGCGCCGTATCTCCTGGTCTCGAGCCTCGAGGCTGCCGTCTCCATCCCCTCTTTCACCCGCAGGCACTCATGGCCGAAGATGGTGTGGATAGAGGCAAACCCGCGGGGGCATCTCCCCTCTTTGGGGTCAGCTGTGTCGAAGAGATCGGAGAACCTGAGACCGTCGTTGGTGGAGATGTTGTGGTCCGGGTCGAGGTACGCTCGGACCTCTCTGTCATCGGCATGTCCCAGGTCGATCCAGCGGATGTAGAAGCTGCCGCCATTCTGGCTGCTCTTCTGTGTCAGTTTGGCCATAGAGAGCCTCCCTGATCCGAGATCGCCCGCTTTGTCGGCTACGAACTTGTAGAGCCCTGTATTGAAGCCGTCATCGGACATATAGACCGTCCTTTGGTCGGGCATCACGAAAGAGAGCTCGTGGGAGAACCTCCCCATCGTGTAGTGCTTGGTATAGTGGGGCGTGCCGTTGTCATCGATCTTCACTTCGGGCGTCCATCCATAGTAGTAGGGGTTCATGAGCTTTTTTTTGCCGTGGAAATACCTCACGATCTCGTTGTAGTCCTCGCCGCCGTCGTTGCAGGTGATCGAGGTGATGTTCTGCTCCACAGCGCGCGCGTCGAACTCGTACTCCTCGCTGCCGAGGTGGGAGTTCCAGGGGGTCTTGACCCCGGCGCAGTGGTTGTACCCGCCGAACTCGCTCTTCTGCGAGATATAGCGGAGCGTCCCCTTCTTCGGTGTGAGGGTGCCGTCGCTCCCCTGGTCGAGCTCGACCATGTACATCGAGCCCAGCCGGCACTCGAACTGGCTGATGAGGTAGAGCTTCTCCCCGACCCTGTGGAGCGATGAGAAGTCTACACCCGCACCCACCGCGTCGTTGGTGCCGTTGCAGATATAGGGGGAGCCGTCGTAGAGATGGATCGGGCGGTCCTTATAGTCTTTCGATGCGCCGAATATCTCGCCGTTGTCCCTCTCCCCGGTCGTCATGATCCGGGAGAATTTCACCGGGGTTTTGCGGCCATCCGACAGGACATGGTCGATGGAGCGTAATACTGTCTGGTCATTGTATCGTTCCGGGACAGGGACAGAGGGGAACTCGATGCCGTCGCCATAGAGCGACACCGCGGAGAGGAGTGCTGTGAGGATGGTTTTTTTCATCAGGTTGGAGCCTTTGGAGCAGGGTTCAAAAGATTGTCGCTATAATACACAAAAATGATCAACAAAAAGAAAAGGATTGGACGTATGAAAAAGATAATGAAGAAATCTTCATGGTTGACACTATTGCTGGGGATGTTCCTGTTCGCGGGATGCGGTGGGACTACGCCGCAGCCGCCGCAGCCGAAAAGCGACTGCGTGACCCTGTGCGAAAGCAAGATCAAGACCCTGTGCAAAGGGAAGAAATACGACAAGAACACCTGTATCAAGAGATGTGCCGGGTGGAGCGACGAGACGATCAAATGCATCGGGACAGCCGTCTCATGCGGCGAGGTCGATCCCAAAAGGGGTTTCTGTATCAAGGAGCATACCCCTTCGGACAGTGCCGACACCGAAACGGAGTTCATCGATCCAAGCTGCCATAAAGCGTGTACCAATTATAAAAAATGCGCGATGTACGGTGACGATGTCACCGCCCAGAACGGCCTCGAAGCGTACAACACCTGCATGAGCGAATGCGCCCACTGGAAACCGCAGACGGTCAAATGTATGAGCCAGGTCAAGGTGACCGCCCCGGCCCACTGTGCCAAAGTAAGCAGTTGCGGGCTCAAGGAGTATACAGGCAAGGGGCTGCCGGGCTATTGAGCAGACCCGCTCAGCTTTTCTCCCGCACAGTGCGATCCCCGATCAGGGTGAGGAATACCGCGCTTGCCAGTCCGCTCGAGGAGAGGATCATCAGCATCACCATCGCCTGATACTTCACCGCGACGATGGGATCGGTCCCCGAGAGTATCTGCCCTGTCATCATCCCCGGGATCGAGACGAGACCTACCGCAAAGAACGTATTGAGCATGGGGATCAGCGATGCCCTGTAGGCGATCGAACGGGAGCTCCTGTGGTCGCCGCTGCGCGAGTATTCGGTAGCGTAGCGTTCGCCTGCCAGTGAAAGGGCGTTCATAGAGGCGGAGAGGATCATCCCTGCAAGGGGGATCACGTAGCGGGGCTCGTACCACCGGGGGAGATCGAGTACGGCGAAGACCACGATCCCCAGCGTGAGGATACTGCCGACCGCTATCGAGAGGAGACTTGAGAGGTAGAGGGAAGTATCTTTCTGCACGATGGGGCGCAGGGCGATGACCGAGGCGGCGATGAGCATCACCGAAAGAGCTGCCGTGACATAGTACCACCGGCCACTCTCGAAGATATAGGTCAGCACATACCCGATGGCTATGAGCTGCAGGAGCATCCTCGCAGCCGCATGGGGGATCGTCGTGTTGTCCTCCGTCCAGCTGCGGTAGACCGTATAGACGATCCCCACCGGCAGCAGCAGCCAGAGGAGCGAATAGAATGAGAGTGTCTGCATGTATACCTCCAAAAACGGCTATGATACAATAAGAGGCTTTGATGTATAATAAAACATCAACCCTGGAGGATAAAGCGTGGGAAGCGAGATAGGGAGAGACGAGTACCGGGCGGCTGAGTACGCGGAGTTCGAGAAGCGGTGGCTGGAAGAGCTGGAGTTCGTCCGCACCCTCTTCAATGACCCGGCGAACTTCAGTGACGAACGGCGGGTAGGGTACGAGCTCGAGGCCTGCCTCCTCGACGGCGACCGCGAACCCTCCCCGGTCAATTTCACTATCCTCGATGACCTCGCCTCCGGGGATTTCGCCAACGAGCTGGCCAGATACGACCTCGAGATCAACGGAGGCGTTTTCCCCCTCGATGACCATGCGCCGCAGGCACTCAGTGCCGATATGCGGGGCAAATGGGGGCAGCTCCAGACCTCGGCAGCCAAGTTCGGCGTCCATGCCGGGCTCTTCGGGGTACTCCCCAACCTCCGCCCAGAGCACTTCGATCGGGAGCGGTACCAGTCGGTCATGAAGCGCTATACCCTCTTCAGCAAGCGGCTGTTCCAGATGCGACACGAGAGCTTCCATATTCTCTTCCACGGGCTCGATGAGGTGGCGTTCGACCGCGAGGATGTGATGGGGGAGGCGCTGTGCACCTCGGTGCAGGCACACCTCCAGGTGCCGCTGGATCGGAGCGTCGACTACTACCACGCCTCGCTGATCGCTTCGGTCGTCATGGTGGGGATCGGGGCCAATTCACCGCTGGTACTGGGCAAACGGGCATGGCACGAGTCGCGCATACCGATCTTCGAGCAGGCGACCGACAGCCGCGACAGGGAGGGGCGGGAGCACGGGGATGAGAACCGCGTCCACTTCGCCCACGGCTATATCGGCAGCTGGCGCGAGCTGTTCGAACAGAACCGTGATTTCCGCGTCATCCTACCCGACATCACCGACGACCCGCCGCAGAAGCTCCACCACTTCAATATGCACAACGGCACGATCTGGCGGTGGGTACGCCCTATCATCGCGCAGGAGAGCGACGGACGATGGACGCTCCGCCTCGAGCTGCGCGTCCTCCCCTCGGGTCCTACCCTGATCGATACCGAGGCGAATGTATGGTTCTATATCGGGCTGATAGAGGGGCTGGTGGCAGGCGGTATGGACTTGACCGCGCTCCCGTTCGGAGCGCTCAGGGATGACTTCTACCGCATCGCCAAGCACGGTATCGGGGCGCACTTCCATGAGCCGAAAGCTCACAAAGAGACGATACTCGCAGAGTGGATAGCGCAGGAGGGGATAGAGCTCGCACGCACGGGGCTGGAGAGCCTGGGGATAGAGGGGGAGGAGACCCTCGATATCATCCGCGGGAGGCTCTCGCAGAACGGTGCGTCGTGGCAGCTCGCACACTTCGACAGGTATCACGATATCAACAAACTGATGGAGGACTATATGACAAATTTCGACAACGATCTGCCCGTACACAGGTGGTCGCTATGAGGCTGCATCTCATCGACACCCTCCCGGAGCGGTTCCTGGAGATAGAGCACCAGGATATCAAAGAGCTCTTCGACTCCCCGACGCTGGTGAGGATAGAGGGGGAGAAGAACCCACCGCTCTTCGTCTCCATCATGCTCCACGGCAACGAATACAGCGGGCTGCTGATCATGCAGGAGATACTCAGACGCTACCGCAGCGGCGAGGGTTTCGCGCTGCCGCGCTCCCTCTGGCTCTTTATCGGCAATGTCAACGCGGCCAAGGAGGGGCTGCGCACCCTCGACGGGGAGCTCGACTTCAACCGCGCGTGGCCGGGGACTCCCCATACCGACAGCCCCACTGTCAGGCTCGTGGAGGAGGTGATGGGGCATATCACCGCCAAAGGGCTCTTCGCCGCCCTCGACCTCCACAACAACACAGGCAAGAACCCCCACTACGGCTGCATCTCGGTGGTCAACGAGCCCAACAAATACCTCGCGAGCTATTTCAACCATATCGCGATGGTGTTCAAGACCCCCAAAGGGGTCTCGACGATGGCATTCGACGATATCTGCCCGGCGATGACGCTCGAGTGCTCCACCCCGGGCAACCGGCCAGCGATCGAGAGGGCGGTCGAGCTGATCGACGACCTGATGCACCTCGACCACTTCCCCCACAAGCCCCTCCCGAGCCACGACCTCCAGCTGGTGGAGAACCGCGCGACACTGACCGTCGCGGAGGGGGTGTCGTTCGGTTTCGAGGATGAGGAGGGGGAGTTCGACCTCACCATCACGGCGGGCTTCGACCGCCACAACTTCAGCGAGCTCATGGCCGGGGAGGTCTTCGCCCGCACCGCCGTCCCCCGCCCCTTCACGGTGCGATCGAGCGACGGGGAGGATATCACCGACAGCGTGCTGTCGATCACCGACGGCGCGGTCTCCCTCCGAACGACCCTCATCCCCGCGATGATCACCCTCGACAAAAGGATCATCCGCCAGGACTGCCTCTGCTACCTGATGGAGGATTACCGGGGGTAGCAGATACAATGGTGGGAGAATCCCACCATTTGTTCCTTTACAAAATGTAAATCTTTTCGCTAGTATCATCAAAACAGATCAAAGGAAGAGAGACTATGAAAAGTTTTATCATCGTAATGGTATTGATACTTGCAGGCATATCGCTCCATGCCGGGGAGAGCGTTCAGAATGCCGAGTCCAATGGGTTGGAAAATCTCCTCTCGGATATCAAAAGCGGCAAAGCTGTCGAACCTCAAAGGATCGTAACTGCGCTCAAAGCCTACTATGCGCCGTTGGATAAAGATGCCGATGTCGCCGTCACACTCAGGCTCACACCGGTTTTCGTGCTGCTGAACAATCATTATGATACTTACAAAAGTATCGTTATAAGTATGTACACGGATAAAAGCAATCATAATCTTTTGCGACTCCCTATGCTCAATGTCATCAAATACCATAGAGATGACGCCACTGCACTGAATGCTGTCAAAGCTGTTTTTGCCGATCAGAGTGATGATAGTTTTGTCGTAGCAAAAAGCGGCGAGCTCCTGGCAAAAATGGGGATCGATATATCCAAAGAGGTTGAAAAACGATATCCTGCTTCTACCGATGATTCCAAATCTCTTTATGCCAAAATCCTTGCTCATTTCAAGCCAGGTAGCTCAAGAGCTATGATCGAAAGGGATATGGACAATGAAACGGATGGAAATAAAAAGATACGGCTGATTCGCGCATTTGCCGATACGGGTATAGATGATGACTATGTGATCAACAAGCTTGAGGATATGTTGTATAACACTTTGCCAAAATCACACTTTCATCCAGTAGAACAGGATATCATATCCGTAGGTATCGTAATGCATATCGCAAGGTCAAGTAGGGATGACAGATTTTATAGACTTATTGAAATTGCGGGGAATAATAGTTTGTATTTTGATACTCGTAGAACAGCATTAAGTAAAATTTATTTTGGCTTGCAAAAAAATACAACTGCGAATAAGGCCGATATCAAAATCCGTTTACAGAAATTGTCAAAAGATATCCTTGCAAACCCTAAAGCTTTCAAGGATGAACGATATCAAAACCTGCTCAATGATGATGTTTTACAAATAATCAATAGTTTGTAATAATCCTCAATAAAGGAGCTTTCACACCCCATAAACCACCCTATACTCCATCCCGCTGCCGCCCCTTCGGCTCTCGTAGAGGTTGATCTGCGGGAGGAGGGTGCCGGGCTCTTTGTCTCTGTACCTGTGGAGCAGTCTCCCGTAGGCCTCGGGATCGATGACCCTCTTGATGCGGCAGATCGTGACATGGGGGACAAAGCGGTAGAGGTCGAAGCCCTCCGAGCGGAAAGAGCGGGCTGTGTCGTAGAGGAGTCTGTCGGAGGCGGCGATATAGAGCACTTTCGGCGGTGAGCTGAAATCCCCCAGTCCCCGCAGGGCGACGCTCCGCTCAGGGTTCCGGAGCGCTCCCATCTTCTCTATGATCCCGGCACTTTCCGCGACTTCTCCGAGGAAGACCCATGTGAGATGGAGGTTCTTCTCCTCGACCCATTTCCCCTCGATGATCCCGTCGAATTCGGCGCGGAGTGCGGCGTAGTCGCCGATGACGGCGGGCGAGGCGATGAAGAGTCTCATGACTCCGGCTTGCAGTATCCGCCGTCTTTTTCAAGCAGCGAAATGAAATCGAGGGAGTTCACCGGCCTGGAGCAGAGGTAGCCCTGGAAGGTATCGGCCTCTTTCTCCTCGAGGTAGCGGAGCTGTTCGTACTCCTCCACCCCTTCGACCACGATCTGCAGGTGGAGGTTCTTCGCGATGAGGATGATCGTGCTCACCAGCTGCTTGTCCTCCTCGTCGACGAGGATATCGCGGGTGAAAGAGCGGTCGATCTTGAGCGTCGTGAACGGGATGTGCTTGAGGTAGGAGAGCGAGGAGTAGCCCGTCCCGAAATCATCGATGGAGATACCCATCCGCATCTCACGGATACGGGACATCTTCTCCTTGCTTGTTTCGATATCGTAGACCAGTACCGATTCGGTCAGCTCCAGCTCGATGGCGGATGGGTCGACGGGATATCTGGCGAGGAGATTCTCGAGGAAAGGGATGAAGCCTGTCGTCATGAAGTGCTTTGCGCTGACATTGACCGCGATCTTGTCAAGTGCGTGTCCCATCGTCTGCCACCTGAGGTATTCCCCGATAGCGTTCTCGAGCACCCATTCCCCGATAGGGATGATCAGGCCGCTCTCCTCGGCGATCCGTATGAACCTCTCCGGTGAGAGCGTAAGGTCGTTCCGGAGGCGCAGGAGCGCTTCGGCGGCGATGATCCTGCGGGTCTTGAGCTCGACGACCGGCTGGTAGTAGAGTTCGAAACCGTCCTGTTTGACAGCCTCCTTGAGAAGGTTCTCGATCTCGAGATGCTCGCGCACGAATTCGTTCATCGAATTCTCGTAGTAGCGGAAGGTGTTGCGCCCCGCTTTTTTGGCCGAGTACATCGCTATGTCCGCACGCATCAGCAGGTCATCCGCGCTCAGACCGCTGTCGCATAGAGAGACGCCGATGCTGACCGTGACTTCGAAACGGTGATGTTCTATCCTGATGGGGTCTTTGACCGCTCTCTCTACCTTTTCGATCACCGATTCGGTATGGAGGGCCGCTTCCTCGGCTGAGTTGCCGAGATTGGCCAGGAGGATGATGAACTCGTCGCCGCCGAGCCGTGAGACGATATCGGTCTCCCGGATGACGGAGCGGAGTCTCCCTGCGACATCGATGATGAGGCGGTCGCCGATAGAGTGGCCGAAAGAGTCGTTGATGTTCTTGAAATTGTCAAGATCGATGAAGAGGAGGGAGAAGAAGTTCCCGGAGCGCCTGAAACGGGCGATCTCATTGTCAAGACGCTCCATCAGGGTGTAACGGTTGGGGATATGGGTCAGGAGATCGTAGCGTGCCTTGTATTCGAGCTGCTGCTGTGTCTTGATCTTGTCGGTGATATCCTGCGCGATCCCGAGACCCCCTTCGACCTCTCCGCGGTCATTGAGGATAGGGGAGCTGTAGAGACGTATCCATTTGTGATGCGCTTTGAGCTTCGTGACGTATTCCCCCTCGTAAAAACCGTTCTTTTTCTCCAGGGCGTTCACCAGGATGGGGAGCACTCTCCTGTCGGTGAGGGTATTCATATCGAGCCCTGTGAGATACTCTATCGGGGCATCCACGATCTTGGCGAATTCATTGTTGACCTCAAGGATATTGAGGTTGTTGTCGTACGATATGATCCCAAGCGGGGCGTTGTCGATCACCCCTTTGAGATAGGAATTGGAGATCACAAGCTCTTTCTGGGAGCAGATATAATTGACCTCGTTCTCATGGAAGAGCGAGGAGATCTTCAGCAGCATGAAAAAATAGAAGACGATCAGGAAGCCAAGATAGTAGTAGGATGATCCGTCGGTGAGCATGATCTTGACGGTCAGCGGGATGAGGACGAGGGAGAGGAATATCTTGATCGAGAGTCTGTGCGATGAGAGGGAAGCGACCGAGCCCGATGTGATCCCCGCTATGATGATGATAGCCATCGTCTGGTCGACGATATCCATGTCGTAGATCATGAAGAACGGCACGGCGCTCCATATCAGCCCACCGAGGACGACCCCGGCCACGAACAGCTGCTCCCATACTTTCACGTCGTATCTGAAAGGGTTGTTCTTGTAGATGGTGGCAAGCCAGTAGCGCATTCCGGTCACGACCATACCGTATGCGAACCAGCTGTTGAGCACAATGCTCCCGATATGTTCCATGAAGATGATGTAAATGATGGTCATAGTGACCGATACGTTGATCGCGGAGAGTCTCAAATGCCTGAAAGCAATATCGAGTTTTTCCAGCAAAAAACGCTCTTCAGGATTTATTTTGTCGTGCATTGGGAGTCCGTACGTTGATTTCTTTTCTATTCTTTTATGTTACTCCAAAGCACAATAAAAGTTCTTTAATTTTCTGTACTCAACGGGTCGCTTTAAGGTTTTCCAATTGTATCCATTTGCGGTAGGTTCTCTTCGGATGGCGATACTCTACCTCTGTCCAGCGCAGGCTCCTGTCGATCCCGGTCACTCTGACCCTCTCCCCTTTGAGGATATAGCCTGCCGTCTTGCTTTTCTCATCCGGGGCATCGTGGAGATAGGCCCTGTCGGCAGCGACTTCCAGGATTGAGGGTTTGAAATGGCGCCCGGTTCTTTGGCCATGGTTGTCGAACTCCTCCGTCATCTCCAGCACTCCCCCCAGCCATTCGCTTCGGCGTGAGAGGTAGGGTCCGGAGTCTTTGATCCTGTAGACGAGGGTGTAGTAGCCGGGGCCGCTTCTGACCTGTGTCGTAAGGGTCTTCCCATCGATCTCCAGGTTGTTGACATTGCTTAAGACGTTGCGGAAAGTTCTTTTGCGGGGATCGTAGAAATAGTAGTTCCTGAAGACGTTCACACCCCCATACCCGACCGCATGAGCTATGGCGATGTCATTGTATCCGTCGAAATTGTAATCGTCGATCACTACGAGCCCATCCTCCCCTATGATCGAGACCACCGCCTCCATATCACCGGACAGCGGTGCGTTCGCAAGGGGTGTGCTCCTGTTGCCGATGGTCACTGTCACCTTTTCTCCCTCTATCGTGAGCGATGCCTTTTCCCCTTTGAGGGAGAACTCTCTCGTGATATCGAGCGCTTCCTCTCCTGCGCAAAGCAGGGTTGCCGCGAGGAGGATCGGGAGGATGGTCTTGTGCATTACAGCTCCTTTATGTCTATCGTTTATTATACAGGATATTGGATGAAGCGGTATGCAAAAATGGTATAATCTCACAAAAAGAGAAAGGAGTCAGATTATGAAAAAAGCAATTGCATCTCTACTGGTCATCACAGCAGGTTTGTTGGTCCTCTCCGGGTGCGGCGTCCCGACACCCGCCAAAGAGAAAGACTCGAAGTCCAAGGTCTACATCTACTAGCACGCCGCCGTACCGCAGGGTCGTATGTCTGCGGTACGGCTGTATATCCCCGTTCCCACAATATCATTTTGATCGTTTTTTTGCTACTGCGGGTTACGTCCGGGCGAGTCTGGTATATTCCTGATGGAAAGCTGCGGCGGAACCTGCCGGAAATGTTATAATATATAAAAGACAATAACAAGTATCCGGAAGCATATCCGCATAGAAGGAAATAATGCATTGAAAATGAATGGAACTATCAAGACGGTATTGATCACACTGCTCGTAGCAGCATCCTACTTTTTGTCTGCCAAGGCGGTCTATCCGCTATCACTGGGTGAGTCGTCGAGCATTTTTGCGATCTGGCCCCCTACGGGTGTCGCACTGGTATTCCTGCTTCATCAGGGGCGTATCGTCGTCCCGGGGATATTCCTCGGTGCATTCCTCCTCAATGCGACGATCAGCTCCCCGCTTGTCGCTTTGGAGATAGCTGTCGGCAATACGGTCGGCCCTTATGCAGTCTATGTTTTGTCCAAAAGGTTTCTGAGCGAAGATATTCTCTATGATACCAATGCCGTGATCAGTTTCATCTGGTACAGTCTGCTCGGATCGGTCATCACGTCGGGAGCCGGGACCTTTGTCCTGCACATGAACGGACTGCTTGCTGCGGAAGACCGGATGGTGGGGTGGCTGGTGTGGCTCTTTGGCGATCTGATCGGTTTCCTCCTCCTGACTTCCCTCTATATCTCCTTCAGACTCGAACGCCGCTACAACAAAGCGCTCCAGGACTCCATCATCGAGATCGGCTTGATGCTGCTGTTGCTGTCGTCGATCTCCATCATCGTGTTCGGTTCCGGCTTCTTTTTCACCCAGCGCTACCCTATCGAGTATCTTATCCTCTTCCCACTGCTCTGGGCGACGATACGGTTCAAACCCGGCATCAACCTGATCTTCCTGTTCCTGATCACGATCATGGCGATCCTCGGGACGACATCTGGATACAGTCTTTTCTCGATGGAGGACAAGAAGATATCGCTGGCCTTGCTGCAATTCTTTATCTTCACCGTCACTTTTGCCGTACTGCTCATGACGGCGCAGCGGATCCAGATGTTGCGGATACTCTATGAAAAAGAGCGGCTGACACTGGTCGATCCCCTGACGCAGATCGGCAACCGAAGGTATATCAGCGATATCATCGCACAGGAGCAGAGTATCCACCGGAGATACCTCAGGCCGATATCGATGATCCTGTTCGATATCGATCATTTCAAGAGTATCAATGACCGTTTCGGGCACGATAAGGGGGACCATGTCCTTATCGAGCTTACGAATCTGGTGAGGAAGATCATCCGGGAGAGCGATCATCTCGCCAGATGGGGAGGCGAGGAGTTTATCATCATTCTGCCCGAAACCTCACTCGAAAGTTCTGTTACCGTCGCTGAGAAGATTCGGACCGCGATAGAGTCGCATGATTTCGGCCTGCCATTGACCATCACATGCAGCTTCGGCGTCATCGATATGGAAGAAGAGGAACCTTATACCGAAGTGTTCAAAAAAGCCGACCGGAAACTCTACGAGGCCAAGAATGCAGGGAGGAACAGGGTGGTGGCGTGAAGGATGGGCAGGGCTATCTTTGTGCATATCCTAATAGGATAGAGACGTAGAAAACTATATTTTGGTATATTGTGAAATTGTGTATAGGGATTATTTTTTTTGTGATTGAGTTTTAGAAATGGTGGCGCTGGACGGAATCGAACCGCCGACACAAGGATTTTCAATCCTTTGCTCTACCAACTGAGCTACAGAGCCATGCTTTGTGGACTGACATTATAGCAGGAAAGTCTTAAATTTATCTTAAATTTAAGACTGTTTGCATAAATATTTCGCCTCTCTGCTTATAGGAGGTGAATTGATCGAGACTTGCAGCTGCCGGGGAGAGGAGGGCGACCTCGTTTGGGGTCATATCTGCGTCGATCGCCGCGATCGCTTTGTCGATCGTGCTGCATGAGACGGCTGGGATGGCGTAGGTCGTAGCGAGACTCATGAGCCTGTCGTTGTTCGAGCCGATGGTATAGAGGGTGACATCGTAGCCGGTGAGTATCTCGAAGAGGGGGGCGAGGTCGACACCCTTGTCATCGCCGCCGAGGATGAGTCGGATGGGGCGGTCGCCGTAGGCGTAGACCGCCTGGATGGCGGCGTCGAGGTTGGTCGCCTTGGAGTCGTTGACCCAGAGACGCCCCTTGCAGTCGGTCACTTCCTGCTGGCGGTGGGCATCGAGGACGAAGGAGTTGATCGCCTCATAGTCGACCTCGTTGAAGAGGGTGCGGGTGACGGCAAGTGCGAGCATCGCATCGAGGAGGAAAGCAGCCTTGAAATTGATCCTGGCCGGGTCGATATCGAAGTATTCTGCGAGGAATTCGGCCGTATCGTACTCGACGACGAAGGCATCGGTTTGCGGCAGGTTGAGTCCCTTGGGGATGAGCGCCAGTTCACCCTCTCGCATCGTCAGCAGCGGGCGGAGCTTGTCGGCTTCGTACGCCTCGGGGGTCACATGCCAGTCGAGGTGGTCGGGTGTGATGGGGAGGAGCAGGTAGATATCGGGCGACGCAGTGCGGGTGTGGCGCAGCGTGAAGGAGCTGGTCTCGAGCACCCAGATAGGAGCAGCAGGATCGAGATCGGCGAGGGGCGTGCCGATATTGCCGCCGCTCTGGGCGCCCCTTTTGGCGAGGAGGTGGGTGAGCATCTGGGTCGTGGTGGTCTTGCCGTTGGTGCCGCTGATCCAGACGGAGAGGGGTCTTTTCTGATGAAGCGAGTAGATATAGTCGTATTCGCTCATAAGATTGCGGGCGTTTTGGATCAGTGGATGGGTCGGCTTGAGACTCGGCGTGGTGACCTCGAGGGTACTCGCTGCCGGGTCGAAGAGGTGCGAGGGGAGGATGGTGTTCCCTTCGTCGTCGGTGCGGGGTTCTTTGGCATTGTCGTCGAAGAAGGTGCAGCCGCCTCCGAGACTTCGGGCGATAGAGCGGGTAGTGAGGCCGTAGCCAAAGAGTGTGGGTCTGGTTTCACTCACGGTAAGACTCCTGTGCAGTGTGGTGTTATCTGAATTTGAGGGTGATCATGGCGAAGATATTGGCGATGAGCGAGATCATCCAGAATCGTACGATGATCTTGTTCTCCGCCCACTTCTTGAGCTCGAAATGGTGGTGGATGGGAGCCATCAGGAATATCCGCTCTCCTCTCAGTTTGAAGCTCGCCACCTGGAGGATCACCGAGAGGGTCTCGATGACGAAGATGAGACCGATGAGGAGCATCAGTATCTCGCTCTTGCCAAGGATCGCGAGGTAGGCGAGGGTGCCGCCGATGGCGAGGCTCCCGGTATCCCCCATGAATATCTCGGCAGGGTGGCAGTTGTACCACAGGAACCCGAGGAGCCCCCCTGCGAAGCTCGCCGTGATGATACTCACCTCTCCCACATGCTTGATATTGGGCATGAGGAGGTAGTTCGAGAGTCCGGCGTGTCCGGTGATATAGATGATGAGACCCAGCGTGGTGAGGGCGATGATCGATGGGACGGTGGCGAGACCGTCGAGGCCGTCGGTGAGGTTGACCGCGTTGGTGGTGGCGAGGAACATCATCAGCCAGAAGGGAATGGCGAAGTATCCCATGTCAAAGAGCGGCGTCTTGATGAAAGGGACATAGAACTCTGTCGGGAAGCCCGCATAGAAGAGCATCGAGATGACGATCAGCGCCACGATGATCTGCAAAAAGAACTTGCCGCGCGGGCTGAGCCCCTGGAGGTTGTCTGCCTTGATGACCTTGCCCAGGTCATCCTTGAAGCCGATCAGGCCGAATCCCACGATGGTGACGATCCCGGTCCATATATAGATGTTGGAAAGGTTCGCACTGAAGAGGATCGCTGTAACGATCGAGAAGAGATAGATCGCTCCGCCCATGGTCGGGGTGTGCTTCTTGGAGTTGTGTGCCGGGACATACTTGGAGATGGGCTGATTGGCCTTTTTGGCGATAGCCCAGGCGATATAGCGCGGCATAAGGAACATCGTCATTGTAAATGCTATCAGGAAGCCGAGCGCGGAGCGAACCGTGATATATGAAAATAGGTTTATATCAAGGAGATGGTATAATTCATACAACATTTATTGCGTTTCTTTCGTCTGTTTTTAAGTTGGAAATGCTATTCTACTATCATTTCAATTAAGGATTGTCAAAATGGGTGTACAAAAAACACTGCTGGTCATCACAGACGGTATCGGGTATAAGCCGAACAGTGTCTGTAATGCATTCGAGGATGCGGTCAAACCGGCCTTCGATCATCTCCTCACGAGCGTCCCCAAAACGCTGATCTCCACGCACGGCCTGAGCGTAGGGCTCCCTGAGGGGCAGATGGGGAACTCCGAAGTGGGACATATGACGATCGGCAGCGGCAGGATACTCTACCAGGACCTGGTGAAGATATCGCTGGCACTCGAGGACGGTTCTATAGAGGAGAATGCTGCGCTGGGCGACACCCTGGCAAAGAGCGACCGTGTCCACATGGCAGGGCTCCTCAGTGACGGCGGTGTACACTCCCATATAGAGCATATCATCGGGATGGCGAAGCTCGCCAAAGCCCGCGGCAAAAAGGTATTCCTCCATCTGATCACCGACGGGCGTGACGTGAGTCCGACATCGAGCGGCAGATACCTCTCTCAGATAGAAGCGATATGCGATGACGCGATCTCCATCGCCACCATCGGCGGGCGGTTCTATACGATGGACAGGGACAACAGATGGGAGCGGGTCAAAAGAGGGTACGATGCGATCGCTTCGGCTACACCGATGAGCGAGACGGCTCCTGCTGCGTATATCGAGGCTTCCTATGCGAACAATATCACCGACGAGTTCATCGAACCGGCAGCATTCGGCGGGTACGAGGGGATCAGGGAAGGGGATGTATTCCTCATGATCAACTTCCGCAGCGACAGGGCCAGGGAGATCACGACTGCCCTCGGCGACAGCGATTTCAACGGGTTCGAGAGGGAGTTCGTGCCGCTGCACATAGCAACGATGACACAGTACGACGCATCGTTCCCCTATCCGATCCTCTTCCCCAAGCAGGCTCCGGCCAATACCCTCTCCGAAGTGGTCGCTGCGGCGGGGTACAGACAGCTCCATACGGCTGAGACCGAGAAGTACGCCCATGTCACCTTCTTCTTCAACGGTGGTGTAGAGACACCGGTGGAGGGTGAGAGCAGGGTACTCATCCCAAGTCCCGATGTCAAGACCTACGATATGAAGCCTGAAATGTCGGCTCCCGAAGTGGGTGCGGCGGTGAGGACGGCGATGGATGAAGAGTACGAGTTCGTCGTCGTCAACTTCGCCAACGGCGACATGGTGGGCCACACCGGCAACTACGAAGCGGCGAAGCTCGCCGTCACTGCGGTGGATGCAGAGATCGGCGCGATACTCGAGAAAGCCGAAGAGAAGGGGTATGCGGTCATCATCACCTCCGACCACGGCAACTGCGAGGAGATGAAGGATGCCCAGGGGCATATTCTCACCAACCATACCGTAGGGGAAGTGTGGTGCTATATCATCGCGCCGGGTGTCGAAACACTCAAAGAGGGGAAAGGGCTGAACAATGTCGCACCGACAGTCCTCAAGCTCATGGGGCTTGAAATCCCGGCAGAGATGGATGAAGCGCTGTTCTAATTAGGGTATAATTACGAGATAACTTGAGGGGAGGAGAGAATGGACAAAAGAATAAAAGAATCCGTCGGTACACTTTTGGCGCATATCATCAAGATCGACAACAGGGATGTCGAGAAGGAAGCGCCGCTGTTTTGCAAGCTCATGGGTGAGAGCTTCGACTGTAGTACGGAGGAGGCCAAAGGTTTTCTCACCCGTCTCGTGCACAGCGATTACGATCTCGAAGAGCACCTTGATATCATCAACGATGCGCTCTGCAACGACAGGCTCAGCAAGATGCATGTCATGGAGCAGCTCAACCATATCATCTATTCGGACAAGATCACCGAACAGGATTACAAAGAGTTCGAACGGATCAAGGACAGGCTCTTTACCTGTGACGTAAAGAAATAATCGGTCAAAATTCAAAGTAAGGAAAGAAATGAAATTCAGCGGTAAGAATGTATTGGTAACAGGTGGCAGCAGGGGGATCGGCGCGCAGATCGCAAAGACGCTTGCATCTATGGGACTCAAAGTATGGGTCAACTACAGAAGCGGTGAAGCCGAAGCCAATGCTGTAGCCGATGCGATCAGAGCCGAAGGTGGCAATGCCGAGGTGATCGGGTTCGATGTCAGCAATGAGAGCGCGTTCGTCGAAGCACTCAAGAGCATCGTGGAGGCTGACGGAGAGCTCAGCTATCTTGTCAACAACGCCGGGATCACCAAGGACAAACTCGCCCTTCGTATGAAAGAGGACGAGTTCATGGATGTCATCAATGCCAACCTCAAATCGACATTCATCGGCTGCCGCGAAGCGCTCAAAGTGATGAGTAAGAACAGGTTCGGCAGTGTCGTCAATGTCGCTTCGATCGTCGGCGAGACAGGTAATGCAGGACAGACCAACTACGCCGCATCCAAAGGGGGTACGATCGCAATGAGCAAATCGTTCGCGGCAGAAGGTGCGGCGAGAGGCGTGAGGTTCAACACTATCACTCCGGGCTTCATCGCTACCGAGATGACCGATGTCCTCAAAGAGGATATCAAAGCGGCATTCATCTCCAGGATACCTCTGGGCAGGTTCGGCAATGCGAGCGAAGTAGCCGAAGCAGTGGCGTTCCTCCTCTCGGATCACTCCAGCTACATTACGGGCGAGACGCTCAAGGTCAACGGCGGGATGTTGATGTAAATGTCTTCGAAGATCTTGCTGCTGGAGGATGACAGGCTTCTCAATGAAACATTGCAGGATTTTCTCGAGGAGGAGGGGTATGAGCTCTCATGTGCCCTCGATCCCTATACTGCTCTTGACCTCACCTACGAACAGAACTTCGATCTCTACCTTTTCGATGTCAATCTCCCCTATGAGAGCGGTTTCGACCTCCTCTCGAGGCTTCGCCAGAGCGGCGATACCACTCCTCTGATCTTCATTACGTCGCGCAGTGACAAAGAATCCCTCAAAGAGGGGTTTGCCGCAGGTGCGGATGACTATATCAAAAAACCCGTCGATCTCGATGAGCTTCTCCTCCGTATCGAAGCCCTGCTGCGCCGCCAGGTGCGGAACGAACGGGTGACGATAGGCGGTTACAGTCTCGATATACGCTCGAAGCAGCTTTATGCCGGGGATGAAGTGATGGAGCTCTCCAAGAAAAGTATCGATCTTCTGATCCTTTTTATATCCAACAGCGGCAATGTCGTCGACCTTGAGACTATCAAGCGTACCCTCTGGGCAACCAGCGAGGAGTCGAGCGAAGGTTCCATCCGTGTCTATGTCGCACAGCTCAAAAAGCTCTTCCCCGACTCGATCGAGAATATCAGGGGGATCGGGTACCGTTTCGTCCCACAGAGCTGACATCCCATGAACAGCCGCAAAAAACTCCTCTTCGCTACGATCATCTATGCACTGATGCTCCTGCTGCTGCTGGGGATGCTCTACTGGTTCCTGAGTCTCAACGGTTTCAACGAGGCGAACTTTCTCATCACAGCTGCCGGGCTCTATGTCGTTTTTCTTTTCCCCGGGTATCTCTATGTCTCCGATCTCCTCGCCTCCAAGGAGGAGACCGACTATAACCTTTCACGCATCACCAAGGAGATACTCCACGAGCTCAATATCCCCCTCTCGACGATCAAGGCGAACGCTTCGATGCTCGCGAGGAAACTCGATGATGAGAAGTCCCGGAAGAGGCTCTCGCGCATCGAGGGGGCGGCGGCGAGGCTGGGGAAGCTCTACGAGGAGCTCGTATACGCGATCAACAAAGAGATACGCACCATCGAGAAAGAGACCTTTGCCCTCGCGCCGCTGCTTCTCCAGAGGGTCGAGCATTTCAGGGAGTTCGCAAGGAATCCTTTCGTCCTCGAGCTTGATGAGCTTGAGATACGAGTCGACAAGATCGGTTTCGAACAGGTGATCGACAACCTCCTCTCCAATGCCATGAAATACAGCGACAAGAGCACCCCCATTACCATCAGGCTCAAAGGGACGAAACTGACGGTCGAGGACAGGGGGATAGGGATGGATGAAGCGACTTTGGTAAAGATATTCGAGCGCTATTACCAGGCCGATACGAGAAGGGAAGGGGAGGGGATCGGTCTGGCACTCGTCAAGAGCTACTGCGACGGGATGAAAATCGCCATCCAGATACGCTCGCGCAAGGATGAGGGGACCGTCGTGACGCTCGATCTCGCCTCCGCTGCTGTACAAAAAGATAATGAATTGTCAAAATTAAAATAATAAATTATTATTTGTCCCTTGCAAGTTTGATATAAAAAAGGTAGAATATTGCATTGTCTCACAAAGGAGTCCGATGAGAGTTTTTACAGTTGTCTATTTCTTGATGTCTGCTATGGTCGCAGCATCTGCCGAGCCTGCCGATAATGCTGTCTGTACGGTCGAACCTGCGAGCATGGCCTTCGAGGTCAAGTGCGGCGGGGATGATGGCAAACTCTTTTTCTTCAAATCCAAACGAAGCGACGGAAAATATCTCTATGGTATAGAGTCCAACGACAAGGAGCAGCTGCTCTTTGACAGTGCCGATCTTGAGAGCGGTGTCTACATCGACGACAAAGGGCGGGCGCACAATTTCGAAATATAGTTCTCCTCTTCTATCTCCCGGTATTGAGATCACTGCTGAAGCGATCTTGAAGTGCCGGTATCAAAGCGTTCCGTTTAGGCTTTATACTCCCTATTACGCTATACTTTCATCAAAAAAACTATCAAGGTACTATCTGTTATGAAATATCTCGTCGCCATCATGGCCATTTTCCTGATACAGCTCAATGCTCAGTCGCAAAACGACCGCCATCTCAAGCAGGCGATCGTCAAGATCTATACCGTCTCCAAGGTTCCCAACTATGCCGAACCGTGGAACTCTTCGACCCAGTCCTCCAGCGGGTCGGGAGCAGTCATCAGCGGCAACCGTATCCTTACCAATGCCCACGTCATCGCCAACCAGACCTTTATCGAAGTACAACGCTACGGAGAGAGAAAGAGGTACATTGCCAAGGTTCTCAGTGTCTCGCACCAGGCGGATATGGCATTGCTCACGGTCGATGACAGGAGTTTTTTCGATGGGGTCAAGCCTCTTGAGCTCGGGACACTCCCCAAGATAGAGCAGCAGATCACCGTCTACGGCTTCCCCCTCGGCGGCAATACCCTCAGCGCCACGACCGGGGTGGTCTCA
Organism: Campylobacterota bacterium; assembly: GCA_003252535.1. Classification (GTDB taxonomy): domain Bacteria; phylum Campylobacterota; class Campylobacteria; order Campylobacterales; family Sulfurovaceae; genus SZUA-451. The sequence continues at coordinate 123,601 of QKDN01000051.1, forward strand.
CGTATAGAGCACACGCAGTATGTCCACAGCGGCGAGTCGTTCCTGGCCGTGCAGGTCGATGCTGCGGTCAATCCCGGCAACAGCGGCGGCCCTGCCATCAGCGAGGGGAAACTGGTCGGGATCGTCATGCAGGGGATATCCAAATCCCAGAGCATAGGCTATATCGTCCCTGTTGACCTGATACGGCATTTCCTTGTCGATATGGAGGATGGGCACTATGACGGTTTCGCCGAGTTCGGCCTGACGACACAGTACATGGAGAACCCTGCGCTCAAGCAGTACTATAAGCTCGATGAGAACACCACAGGGGTGCTCGTAGCCAATGTGGTCTACAACAGTGCTCTCAAGGGGATCATCAAAGAGGGAGATATCATCACCGCTATCGACGGGCACGATATCAAGGATGACGGCACCGTCGCATTCAGGGAGGACGAGTATACCGCCTACCAGTACTACAGCGATCTCAAGCAGATGGGGCAGAGCGTCACTTTCGATATCGTGCGTGACCAGAAACAGCTCAAGATCGATGTCAACCTCACCCACGTAGCCGATGATGTGCTCCTTGTCAAGACCACCGAGTACGATGTGATGCCGCGCTATTTCGTCTACGGCGGCTATGTCTTCTCACCGCTCTCACGCAATCTCCTCGCTCTCAACAGCGGCAATGTAGCGCTGCGCTATTACGCTACGCAGTGGCCGAGCAAAGAGAAAAAAGAGGTCGTTGTCCTCCTCAAGGTACTCGCTTCGGAGATCAGCCGGGGCAACAACAACCTTGCCGCCTGGCCGGTCGACAAGGTCAACGGAGAGTCATTCGACACGTTCGAAAAGTTCTACACGCTTATCCGTGAGGCCAAAGGGGAGTATATCGTCCTCGAGGATTCCGAGGGGATCAGAGTGATCATCAACCGCTCGGAAGCGCTGGCCAACCAGAAGAACATCCTCCAGAAGTACAATATCGAGTTCGACCGCTCGGTAGACCTGCGCTGATTATGGTGAAATTAAGGATTTTTCGGTACAATGCGGCTCTAAAATTATTGTCTCCGTAAAGGTTGCAATGACCCCTGTAGGACACTACGGTGGAAGAGTACGAAACGTACTGGAATAGGTTAGTTGCCTATCGTCTTATCAACTAAATCACCAAAAAGGTAACCAAATGAGAAAAGATATTCACCCGGAATATATAGAGTGTAAAGTGACTTGTGCTTGTGGTAACACATTCCAGATCAAATCTGACAAAGCTGAGATGTCAATCGATATCTGCAACGAGTGCCACCCGTTCTTCACAGGTTCTGAGAAGATCGTCGACGCCGCAGGTAGAGTTGAGAAGTTCAAAAACAAATACAAACTCTCTTAATCGTATCCCATCCCATGCTGCCCCCGCGGCAGCGTGACCCCATTTCATCCACATGATCACATTCGTACCCACCCCCATCGGAAACCCCCAGGATATCACTATCCGCGCTATGCGTACCTTTGAGAAAGCGACACTTTTCCTCTGTGAAGATACCCGCCAGACAAAGCAGCTGATGAGACTTCTCATCGAACGCTTCGATATGACAGAGCCGGCAGCCGAGTACCACTCCTTCCACGAGCACAACGGCCGCGAGAGGCTCGAGCAGTGGGGTGAGAAGCTGGGTGAGCACGAGGTGGTCTATGTGAGCGATGCCGGGATGCCCGCCATCTCCGATCCCGGGCAGCTCCTCGTCGCATACTGCCAGGAGCACAACCTCCCCTACGATGTCCTCCCGGGTGCGAGCGCTGTGGTGACGGCGTACGCGGCGAGCGGTATGAGCAGCGGGAATTTCCTCTTCGCCGCTTTCCTCGCCCACAAAGGACAGGAGCGGCAGACAGCCCTCCATGAGCTCCTTGCCCAGCCAAGCGATATCATCCTCTACGAAGCCCCCCACAGGCTCCTCAAACTCCTCGAAGAGCTCGCCTCTATCGACGGCGAAAGGGAGCTTTTCCTGGCCAAAGAGCTGACCAAACGCTACCAGCGCTACTACCGCGGCAGCGCGGCAGCGCTCTATGAGCAGTTCAAAAGCGAAAATATAAGGGGGGAATGGGTTGTCATCATCGAAGGGGAGAAGAGCGAGCGGACAGCCCTCTACCTCGAGGATATCATCGCCCTCGACATGCCCCCCAAGCCCAAAGCCAAGCTCATCTCCCGCCTCACAGGCAAAAGCGTCAAAGAGTGCTACGAGGAGCTGATGGAGAAGTAGCGTCATTCCGTTTCTGCATATTTATACAAATCTCAAGAATTTCCCTGTACAATCAAGATATTTATCTGCAAGGGGAGTGAATCATGAATGCACTGGATATGTTGGATGCCTTTATCGGGCTGATCACCGTCTACCTGATACTGAGCCTTATTGTCACTGCGACGGTGGAGTATCTCGGCCAGATATTCGGTCTGCGTGGCAAAACGGTGAAGCTTGCAATCGACCAGCTCGTCGGGGAGTGGAGATCGGAGAAGTTCTTCGCCCATCCCCGTATCAAGAACCTCCAGCAGGATGACGAGCGATACCCCTCCGCGATACCGAACGAGATATTCAGCGAAGTGATGATCGACATGGTGGTCGGCGCTGCCTACGGGGAGCAGAGGGGAGAAGCAACAGCGCCCGTCGTCTGCTCCGCGATCAATCCGGCACAACTGGAAAAGTCGATCGTCTATCTGGAAAATACCCACAAACAACACCAGGAGCTCCTGCAACAGATCGAGACGGCATGGAAAGCGAACGGCGCCGCCGATCCGCAGTTCCAAAATCATATATTACAACTGCGAAGCGCCCTGCATATCGCGACCGATCCAAAGAGTAAAAGAGGTTTGCAGACAGAAAAAGTCGAAGAGTCGCTGACCGCTATGAGACACGCACTGGCGGACGATCAGAATATCCTGATGCAGATCAAGAAGATATGGGGTGAGGCTGGTTACGATGTCGCGGCATTTCGCAAGGGTCTCGAAGGGTGGTATCAAGCGACCACCGACCGCTCCAGAGGATGGTTCAAGCGGAAGCTTATCCCGCTGATCTTCGGTACGGGTCTGGTCGTCTCGATCGCGGTCAATGCCGATACCATCCGCATCTTCAGCACTTTGATGCAGAACGATTCGCTCCGCCAGTCGTATGTGGACGCTGCGATCGAGCGTGTCAAAGTTGATTTCAATACCAGTAGTGTCAAGTGTAGCGAGTTGAAAAGCAAAGGAAGTGATCTTCCGGCTGAATGTGACCCTATGGACTACCTCAAGACACAGATCCCCGAAGTGATATCGGTAGTGGGGTGGGAGGATACGACCCCGTTGGTACGGGCTTTCCCGGCGATGAAAGAGCTTGCCTGGAACAAGATCCCGTGGGGGACGCTGCTGCTGAGCATCATCGGGTGGCTGATGACCGCTATCGCCCTTTCGCTCGGCGGGTCGTTCTGGTACAACCTGCTCAAGAAACTCGTACTGATCAGAACCTCAGTCAGGTCGGTAACGCAGGGGGGAGATGAAGAGGAGAACGAGGAGAAGCCGGCAGGTACGGCACAGGTATCGCGCGGTCTCATACGCACCGCCCTTACAGGCGCAGAACAGATGCAGGAGTTCAAGAAATTCGCATCGTTCGATGATAAGTGTTTTGGTTACAGCCTCACCAATGCCCTCTGGTGTGCCCGCATGAGCAACCTCGTCTACAGTGACAAAGCCGTAGTGGAAGCACAGGTGCAGGAGTGGGGCGCGAGCGTCACGTTCGGGGAGTACACCGACAGATACCTCAAAGACGGTGCCGAGATCATCATCGATACGCAGTACGCCATCGCCTACGACGACCGCGTGGCTATCCTGGCGTTCCGGGGGACGGAGAAGGACAGGCTTGACGACTTCGCTACGGATGCGAAATACCAGCAGGTGAGGGCTCCGTGGCGGGAAGATGAGAGTGACGAGGGGATCAGACTCCACAGCGGATTTGCCGCGGCGCTCCACGGTACGGGGGGAGCGGCATGGACCCAGATCGGCGATGCGCTGGCAGCTGCGACCAAAAAAGGACAATCGCTCTGGATCACCGGACACAGCCTCGGTGGCGCTCTCGCGCTGCTGGCTGCATACAGGGTACTGGAGCCCGGCAGCGGGGACAGTGTGAAGTTCGATGGCTTATCGATCGGTGGGGTCTATACCTTCGGGCAGCCGCGAGTCGGGAACGGGAAGTTCGCGGAGAGGATGGATGTGCTCCTCCCCTCACGCCACTTCCAGGTCGTCAACAACCGCGACATCGTCCCGCTGATACCTCTAAAGTCAATGGATTACAAACATTCGGGCAGGATCATCTATTTCAACGAGCTCGGCCAGGCGCTGATCGATCCCCCGGTCTGGTATCGCGGTCTTGACAAGCTGACGCTCGATTTCGGGAAACTCAAGGAAAAAGGGTTCGAGACGGTCAAGGATCACAGTATGGCGGGATACGTTGCTGCGATGCGCCAGACACTGGGGATGGGGACCCCCGATACCGTAACGATATAGTCTGCCGGCGTTGCGGCAGAGATCTTAACGCCTCATTTTTGACACAGCAGGGGAGGCGGTACAGAAAAATTCTTCTATAATTCCGTCGCTATCCCGTTTTTTGTAGTATAATTAAAAGAGAGGCCATCTCAAGAATACACTCCAAATGCGGGTGTTCCTGCGCCTAGTGGATGCAAGAGCCCATTTCACAGGTCTGTCGCACTCACTTTTGGAGGAGGGTATTGTTTTTGGAGGTACTCAATAATCTGATGAGAGGAAGAGGGATGAAAAAGAGACTTTTCTGGCGCCGTCTGCTGCTTGGCATGACGGTGGCGTTCATGGTCGGATGCGGCGGCGGAGGGGGCGGCAGCACGAGCAGCAGTACAGATGACAATACATCACAGACGGATGACAACTCCAGCACCATTGTCAACCATATCCCGGTAGCCGATCCTCAGGGGATCACGACCAGCGAAGATACTGCAAAAGCGGTCACCATCAGCGGCAGCGATGCAGACGGCGATACACTCACCTATATCGTGACCACTCCCCCGGCACACGGCACCCTCAGCGGTACGGCTCCGTCTCTCATCTACAAACCGGCTGCGAACTACCACGGCAGCGACAGCTTCAAGTTCCTGGTCAATGACGGTACAGCAGACTCTGCCGAAGCGACAGTTTCCATAACGGTCAGCAGTGTCAATGATACGCCGACGGCCGTTCCCCAGAGCATCACGACCAATGAAGATACTTCCAAATCCATCACCCTCAGCGGCAGCGATGCAGACGGTGATCCCCTCACCTATAGCGTGACCACTGCCCCGGCACACGGTACTCTCAGCGGCACAGCTCCGGCCCTCAGCTACAAACCGGCTGCCGACTACCACGGCAGTGACAGTTTCAAGTTTAGGGTGAACGATGGTACAGTGAACAGTGCAGAGGCGACGGTATCGATCACGGTCAGCAGTGTCAACGATACACTGACGGCATCGGGCTACTCTGTGACCCTAGATGTGAACGAATCGACAGTCGTGAGCGACTGGCATGTGATGTCAAGTGCGGGCGACAAGGACGGGGATACCCTCAGCGCCTCGGTCAAGACCCAGGGGCATTACGGTACCTGCATCATCACGGGTGACAGTGTTAGCTACCTCAGGACGCTAGAGAGCAAAACAGTGGACAGTTGTACCCTGACCATCTCTGATGGCGTAGCGGGCGTCGATATCACCGTCACGATCAATGCCCTCTACTGGAAGCAGATGGTAGCAGGCTACTCCCACACCGCCGCGATCAAGAGCGACGGCACCCTCTGGGCATGGGGACGCAACAACAACGGACAGCTCGGGGACAGTACGACGACAGACAGGTACGCCCCTGTACAGGTGGGGACAGGCAGCGACTGGAGCACGGTTGCTACCGGGTATTATCACACCCTGGCGCTCAGGTCTGACGGTACCCTCTGGGCGTGGGGATACAACGATTACGGGCAGCTCGGAGACGGTACGACGACAGACAAGACAGCACCTGGGCAGATAGGGACAGATACCGACTGGAGCAGCATCTCAGCGGGATATATGCACACCGTCGCGCTCAGGTCTGACGGTACCCTCTGGGCGTGGGGGCACAACAACTACGGCCAGCTCGGGGATGGTACGGCGATCGACCGGCATACCCCGGTACAGGTAGGGACAGATACCGACTGGAGCACTATATCTGCCGGCAGTTCCCATACCGTCGCGATCAAGAGCGGCGGCACGCTCTGGGCGTGGGGATACAATGTATACGGCCAGCTCGGAGACGGCACGACGACCGACAGGAACGCTTCAGTACAGATAGGGAGCGATACCGACTGGAGTACAGCCTTCGCGGGTGGCTACCACACCCTTGCGATCAGGAGCGGCGGCACTCTCTGGGCATGGGGTCGTAACAGCAACGGACAGCTCGGGGACGGTACGACGACCGACAGGAACGCCTCCGTACCTGTCGGGGTAGATACGGACTGGAGAAGCATCAGCGCGGGAGACGACTATACCGTCGCGCTCAAGAACGGCGGCACCCTCTGGGCGTGGGGGCGCAACGATTACGGTCAGCTTGGGGATGGTACGATCACACAGAGGGAGGCTCCCGTACAGATAGAAGCTGAGAACGACTGGAACACCATCGCTACGAAGGGGGGTCATACCGTGGCGGTCAAGAATGACGGCACCCTCCGCGCATGGGGACGCAACAACTACGGGCAGCTCGGGGACGGCACTAAGACCGACAGGCACGCCCCCGTACAGATAGGTACCGACTACGACTGGAACGCCATCGCCTCAGGTACGCTGCACACCATCGCGCTCAGGGACGACGGCACCCTCTGGGCATGGGGATGGAACTACTACGGACAGCTCGGTGATGATACCTACCTCAGCCCCATACGGCCGGTGACGAGGGAGTAGCCTTATAAAAAAAAAATTAATTTTTTTCATAAAAATCTTTGACATATGATATTTTTTTGCTAGCATAAAACCATGCAATCTAATATCAAGGAAACAGGATGAAATCGACAGGTCTTTGGCGCCGTCTGCTGTGGGGCATGATGGTAACGGTAATGGTCGGATGTGGCGGTGGTGGAGGCGGAACTCCGGGTGAGAGTATGGATGTCAATTATGATCCCGCAACACAAGTTGATGATAACGCTTCCAATATAGGAGCTGATACCAACGACTCTTCATCTCCAGTGGATGTGATCCAGACTGATACCAATGATACTCTGCCTACTGTAGTCAACCATCCGCCAAGCGCAATGGACAAGAGTATCGTCATGGATGAAGATACTCAGGGTAATGTTGTTCTGGTCGGCAGTGATGCAGATGACGACCCTCTCCAATATACGGTCACCGTGCAGCCTTCACACGGTACGCTTGGTGGGTCAGCGCCCAATCTTACTTATATACCGGGCGTAAACTACAATGGAAACGATAGCTTTAAATTCAAAGTTAATGATGGCAAAGAAGAGAGTGCAGAGGCTACGGTATCCATTACGGTGAACAGTATCAATGATCTGCCAACTGCAAAGGGTTATGCAATGGTGCTCGATGTCAATCAATCGACAGTCATAAGCAACTGGCTTGTCGAATCCGATGCCAATGACAGTGACGGAGTTGTCCAAAGCGCTACAGTCAAAACCAACGGAAATGCAGGCGAGTGTGTCATCACCGGGGACTCTGTCAGCTATCTCAAGACTGTAGAGGGTAATGCAACGGATACCTGTACGCTTACTATCACCGATGGTACAGGCTCCATTGATATCAATGTGACGATCAAAGCGCTTTATTGGAAGCAAAGTGCGGCTGGCAATGATCATACCGTAGCTATCAAGAGCGATGGCACCCTTTGGGCATGGGGACTGAACTCTTATGGTCAGCTTGGAGATGGGACGAAGGAAGAACGGGCAGTTCCGGTGCAGATCGGCAGTGATAGTGACTGGGACAAGGTTTCGGCAGGTAATTTTCACACCGTAGCGATCAAGGATAACGGGACTTTGTGGGGATGGGGATACAATTTTGAAGGACAGGTTGGTGACGGAACCAGAGAGGATAAGATAAATCCCGTACAGATCGGCAGTGACAGCGACTGGAGCAGCGTGACGGCGGGATATGAGCATACTGCTGCGATCAAGAGTTACGGAACACTCTGGACCTGGGGAAATAACGGGTACAAACAGCTCGGAGATGATACGACAAACAGGCGTATCGTCCCGGCGCAGGTAGGAAGCGAAAATGACTGGAGCAGTATTGCGGCGGGACTCTATCATACGGTGGCGATCAAAAGTAATGGGACATTATGGGCATGGGGGTCTAACTACTACGGACAGTTAGGAGACGGTACTGCTATCACCAGGGCAGCGCCAGTACAGATAGGTGGTGATAATGACTGGAGTATGGTAAAAGCAGGGCGACTGCATACCGCAGCTATCAAGAGCAATGGTACCCTTTGGACATGGGGATTCAATCGGGAAGGGCAACTGGGAGACGGAACGAATACGAATAGCAATACGCCAGCACAGGTAGGGAACGAAAATAGCTGGAGAAGTGTTACCGCATTTAGTTATCAAACATTGGCGATCAAAAACGACGGTACCTTATGGGCATGGGGAGATAACTATTACGGGCAGTTGGGAGACGGTACCTTGACCGACCGTACCGTACCGGTACAGGTAGGAAGCGATCATGACTGGAACAGTGTTGTCTCGGGAAGCTTCCATACCGCAGCGATCAAGAGCACTGGTACTCTGTGGACATGGGGATGGAGCCGGTACGGGCAGCTGGGTAACGGTACTACAACTGACTATCTTTCGCCCATTAGGCTGGATGATCATGGTGGATGGAGCCGTGTGGCAGCAGGATATGAGTATACCGTAGCGATCAAAAATGACGGAACTCTCTGGTCATGGGGTGCAAACTCTACTGGTCAGCTCGGAGATGGAACAACAATTGACAGGAGTACTCAGGAACAGGTAGGGAGTGATAGTGACTGGAGTGGAGTTTTTACAGGTTATTATCATACGGCTGCGATCAAAAGTGACGGTACTTTATGGACATGGGGATATAACTATTACGGGCAGCTTGGAGACGGGGGCACGACGAATTTTAGTGAAATCCCGGTACAAGTGACAGGGAGTGACTGGAGTAGAGTTTCTGCAGGAGGGATCAATACAGTAGCGATCAAAAATGACGGTACACTTTGGGCATGGGGGCGTGATCCCAGTGTGCACGATACTCCTGTTCCCAGAGAAATAGGAATTGATAGTGACTGGGGCGATGTGTCTGCCGGAGTGACCCATAATGCAGCGATCAAAGATGATGGAACACTATGGACATGGGGGAACAACGATTACGGACAACTGGGAGACGGAACGCATCATGCTGCCGATGCACCTATCCAGGTCGGATTTGATAGTGACTGGAAAAGTGTAGCAACAGGAGAATCGCATACCGTAGCGATCAAAGATGACGGAACACTATGGGCATGGGGGAGAAATGATTACGGGCAGCTGGGATATGCAACTAAGCCCTATTATAGTACTGTACCGGTACAGGTAGGAACAGAGAATAACTGGAACAGTATAGCGGCTAGTAACTTTCATACAGTAGCGATCAAAGATGACGGGACACTGTGGGCATGGGGAGACAACAGTAGCGGACAGCTGGGTGACGGAACAAAAATTAATAGAAATACTCCTGTGCAGACAGGGGCTGAAAATGACTGGAGCAGTGTCGATACAGGCGGGTCTCATACCGTAGCGATAAAAAGCGACGGTACGCTCTGGGGATGGGGTTCGGACTATTCGTGGCAGCTGGGAATAGGCCCGGTTACTCAACCGAAACAGCCGATAACCAGACAATGAATTTTTGCTCGCTTGTATAATCAAATCACCACTCAAGAAAGATGCTAAAATAGTATCTAAGAGTCGGTTGATGTAGATTGATTTTCTCGTTGAAGCCGTTAAACTTGAAATGTAAAGTTCAATGAGCCTGTATGGGAGCTAAATTGCTAAA
>QKDN01000075.1 GCA_003252535.1 Campylobacterota bacterium
GGCAATCCTTGTATTAATATTATTTTAATAGTAGCATAAATAAGTTGAACAAAATTTGAATAAGATTTTATTATTTTATAAATTTTCAAACTTTTAAAGGATGGGAACAACGTTTTCATGGTCATTGGAACAACTATGGTCTGTATGACGTCGGACAGTACTGCACATTACTGCATTGACATAGCTTCAAAGCGATACAGTTCGTTTTCAAAAGAACAAATAAACAATCATTAAACATTGTTTTAAAGTATAAAAATATATACTATGTAATTATTTAACAGGAGGAATATCATGAGTGTTGATTTAGATGCAATCGCAGGCAACTTTAAGTGTTCAGTGGAGGATGTTAAAGTGATGCTGGGCGGTATTACTGCCGAGCTTCCGGACTATATCGCTATCGTAGACGGAGCTGTAGGTTCGGCAGATTTCAGTACGATCATCATGGCGGTTGACATGATCAAAGGGAAGATCAATCACTTCAATCTTAGTGATATGGAAAATGCACTTGCATCACTCGAAGCGAGTGCGTCCGCATCGGACAAAGCAGGTTGTGAATCAGCATTCGCAGCGCTCAACGGCGCGATGGCAGAGCTCAGCGCAAAACTGTAAATAACGGATATACGGGTGGTTCGCCCGTATATATCAATCGATCCCGACTGCAATCTCTCCGTCTTTTATATCAAATGTCACTTTTGATCCCTCTGTCACTTTATCTTCGAGGATAAGCTCAGCAAGTCTGTCTTCAACAACATCATAGAGCGCCCTTTTGAGCGGTCTTGCCCCGTACACCGGATCGAATCCAGCTTCTGCTATATATGCTTTGGCAGCAGGGGTGAGACTCACCTCGATATCTCTCTGGGCAAGTTTTGCCTCGATCCCTTTGAAGAGGATATCGACAATATTGGTGATCGCTTCAAGATCGAGCGGGTTGAAGATCACGATATCGTCCAGACGGTTGAGGAACTCAGGCTTGAAGTACTTCTTGAGCTCGCCGTTGACCGCGCTCTCCCTTTCGTTCTTGTCGGCTATCGTCATGATCTTGTCCGAGGCGATATTGGAGGTCATGATGATGATGGTGTTCTTGAAATCCACCGTGACTCCTTTGTTGTCGGTCAGCCTTCCGTCATCGAGTACCTGTAACAGAGTGTTGAAGACATCCGGATGGGCCTTTTCGATCTCGTCGAAGAGGACGACCGAATAGGGCTTGCGTCTGACGGCTTCTGTCAGCTGACCCCCTTCCTCGTACCCGACATACCCCGGAGGTGCACCCACCAGGCGACTGGCGGCATGTTTCTCCATATATTCGCTCATGTCGATACGGATCAGGGACTTTTCGGTATCGAAGAGGAATTTTGCCAGCGTCTTAGCCACCTGCGTCTTACCCACACCGGTAGGTCCAAGGAACATGAAACTTCCGATCGGGCGGTTGACATCACTGAGACCTGCTTTGTTACGCTTGATGGCTCTTGCTATCGCTTTGAGCGCTTCTTCCTGTCCCACGACTTCCTCTTTGAGGATAGATTCGATGGCAAGGATCTTCTCTTTCTCACCCTGGAGCATTTTGGTCACAGAGATCCCTGTCCAGCGGCTGATGATGCTTGCGATCATCTCCTCATCTACAGAGTTCTTCAGGAGCGTTCCTTCCTCCATCATCCGTTCCCATTTGACCTCGAGCTCTTTAAGCCTGTTCTCTTCGGCAGGTATCTGACCATATTCTATTTCGGCTGCCTTGTTGAAGTTGCCTTCCCTTTTTTGCTGCTGTGCCTGCGTTTTGAGCGATTCGATATTGGACTTGATCTGGGCGATGGTATTGAACACCTCTTTTTCGTTCTCAAACTGGCTCTGCAATGCTAGTCTCTTCTCCTCGAGATCGGCAATCTCTTTGGCTATCTCGTCGAGCCTTGTGGTATTCTTGTCGCTTTTTTCCATCTTGAGAGCTTCTTTTTCTACCTGGAGGGTAGATATCTCTCTTTTGGTTTTGGCAAGATCGGTCGGTTCGCTCTCGATCTGCATCTTGAGCTCGGCTGCCGCTTCGTCTATCAGGTCGATAGCCTTGTCCGGGAGGAAGCGGTCCGTGATATATCTGTCCGAGAGCTTGGCTGCCGCTACGAGGGCACTGTCGGTGATGGCGACATTGTGGTGTGCTTCAAGACGACTCTTGAGACCTCTGAGTATCTGTAGGGCTTCGTTGATGCTCGGTTCGTCCACTTTGACCGGCTGGAACCTTCTCTGGAGCGCCGCGTCCTTCTCGAAGTACTTTCTGTACTCTTTGAGCGTCGTCGCACCGATGGTGTGGAGCTCTCCTCTGGCAAGGGCAGGCTTGAGGATATTGGCAGCATCCATGCTCCCTTCGCTGGCCCCGGCACCGACGATAGTATGGATCTCGTCGATGAAGAGGATGATATTGGCGCTCTTTTTGACCTCGTCGATGATCGCCTTGAGCCTGTCCTCGAACTCGCCCCTGTACTTCGCTCCTGCGATCAGGCGAGACATATCGAGGGACATCACCCTCATGTTCTGGAGGCTCAGCGGTACCTCCTTGTTAACGATGCGCTGTGCAAGCCCCTCTACAATAGCGGTCTTACCGGTACCCGGTTCCCCGATCAGGATCGGGTTGTTCTTGGTCTTTCGTATGAGGATCTGCATGACGCGCTGCACCTCCTCATCCCTCCCGATCACAGGATCGAGAGTACCGTCGATAGCTTTCTGGTTGAGATCGATGGCGTACTGTGCAAGCGCTTCGAGCGTCTCGTCACCGCTTTGCGAGTCGATATTCTTCCCTCCCCTTATCGCCTCAAGAGACTTTTTGAACTCGCTGATATCAAGATACTTCCCGAGAATATCCTTGATGAAACCCTCGGAAGTGTTTGCTGCAAGCCATGTGTCCACGGCAAGGTAGGCATCGCCGTAGCTTGCCATCAGCCCTTCGGCATTCTGAAGGCTCCGTATGGTCTTTTGTGAGAGTTTGATGCTCTCTTTTGTGACTGATGAGACAGATGGGAGCTTTTGTGCAGCGCTTTTGGCCTCAAGCTCGATGGCTGCCTTGTCGACGCTCATTTTATTGAGTGCCTGGTTGAGGATCGATCCACTGTTGGTCAGTAGTGCCCAGACAAGATGGACGGGATCAACCTCCTGGTTTTTATTGTGCAGTGCCAGCGATACGGCCGACTCTATGGTACTTGTCATTTGATTGGTCAGTTTTTCGAGAATGCTCATTTGAAATCCTTGTTAAATGCTATAGAGGGATTATATAACATTTAGTGACTTGTTGTCAAGTTTGTTTATAGATATTTTTAAACTATAGATGTGGAAAGTTGCATTGATACTGTCAGTAAAAGATAGGGAATAATGAATCTAAAACAATAGTTTGAAAAAGCACAACTTATACACTCAATAGAGCTATTCTTAAGTACTTTTTAACTAAAATGCGTAGACTAAAACAATTTTAAACAGGACAATAATGATTCAAAAAAACGGAAAGATTATTCTACTCGGATTACTCTCTACTGTCATGATGGTAATGCTGCTGGCGACTTCATCAGAAGCCAAAACAGACCCGTCTGATGATGAGAGAAGCAAACTCGAGTCATATATCAAATTTACAAAGATCGTCAACCTGATCAACTCCCAGTATGTGGACGAGGTCAATACGACAGACCTGATCGACAAAGCTCTCAAGGGTTTGCTCAACAATCTTGATGCACACTCTTCGTTCCTCAACGAAAAGGATTTCAAAGAGTTGAATGAACAGACAAAGGGTGAGTTCGGCGGGCTTGGTATCAGCATAGGAATGAGAGACGGCGCTCTGACAGTCATAGCGCCGCTTCAGGGGACTCCTGCCGACAAGGCCGGGATGAAAGCCGGCGATATCGTGCTCAAGATCAATGATAAAGCTACCCTGAGCATGACACTGGATGAAGCTGTATCATTGATGAGAGGCAAGCCGAAGACTGATGTGACGCTGACTATCGTGAGAAAAGGTGAGAACAAACCTCTCGATATCAAAATAACAAGGGATATTATCAAGGTTCAATCTGTCTATGTCAAAAAGGTCGATAACGATATACTTTATCTTCATGTCAGTTCGTTTGACCAGAAAGTAGTGGACGATGTCAAGAAAGCGCTTAAAGATGAAGAGAACAGAACAGGTATCATCCTTGATCTTCGGAACAACCCTGGTGGTTTGCTCGATCAGGCTGTAGGACTTGTCGACCTTTTCGTGGATGAAGGGGTTATCGTTTCTCAGAAGAGCAGGGACAAAAACGAGAATATCGAGTTCAAAGCGAAAAAAGAAGATACAAATACAAAAACACCGATCGTCGTACTCGTCAATGGCGGCAGTGCAAGTGCAAGTGAGATCGTCAGCGGAGCACTCCAGGACAAAAAACGTGCGATCGTCGTAGGTGAAAAGACCTTCGGCAAAGGGAGTGTCCAGGTGGTCGTTCCGGTAGGTAGTAATGAAGCGCTCAGACTGACTGTAGCCAGGTATTATCTCCCGAGCGGCAGAACGATCCAGGCTGTAGGTGTCACCCCTGATGTCATCGTTTACCCGGGCAAGGCGACAAGAGAGAACAATGCCAGCTTCTCCATCAAAGAGTCAGAGCTGAAGAAACATCTTGAAAGTGAACTCGAGAAGATCGATGGCAAAGAGGAAACGGAGAAATCGACCATAGTCGATGAGGATGAGAACGGTACACTGGAAAACAATACCGTTGTTACCCAGGAGCAGATATATAATGACGCTCAGCTCAAAAGTGCCCTTGATATCCTCAAGGTCCTGATGATCACTGCAAAAAAATAAAGAGAGGAAAAAATGAATAAAGAGAGACTGGTTTACGAAGGAAAAGCAAAAAAGATTTGGTCTACATCCGATGAAAATTTGTATATTTCAGAGTTCAAAGATGACCTTACCGCTTTCAATGGAGTAAAAAAATCAACGGAAGAGGGGAAAGGGGCGCTCAATAACAAGATCTCAACACAGCTCTTTAAGTTCCTCAATGACAAAGGGATACCGACACACTTTGTCGATATGATCGATGACAATCACATGCTTCACAAAAAAGCATCGGTGATCCTTATCGAAGTGATCGTACGCAATATCGCTACCGGAAGTCTCAGCAGAAATCTCGGTATCAAAGACGGTAAAGAGCTTCCATTCACTCTTGTCGAATTCGATTACAAGAATGATGAACTGGGCGATCCCAAACTCAATGATCAGCACTGCCTTATCCTCGAACTGGTGAAAGATGAGAGCGAGCTCGAGTACATCCGTTACATGGCACGCAAGATCAACAAACTCCTCAATGAGTTCTATGCCAAGCTTGGTCTCAAACTCGTCGATTTCAAACTCGAGTTCGGCCGTGATGCAAATGATAATATCATCCTTATCGATGAGCTCAGCCCTGACAACTTCAGACTCTGGGATGCAGAGAGCGGGGAAAAAATGGACAAAGACAGGTTCAGAGAAGGTCTCGGCGGACTGAAAGTGGCATACGAAGAGGTACTCAACAGAATATTAGGAGAAAACAGATGAGAGCAATTGTAAACGTATATCTAAAAAACGGTGTACTTGACCCCCAGGGAAAGGCAACACACCACGCTTTGGAATCCCTGGAGTTCAAAGGGATCAAAGATGTAAGAATAGGTAAGCAGATTGTTTTGGAACTTGATCACAGCGACAGCGAGCAGGCAAGAAAAGATGTTGAAGAGATGTGTGATTCACTCCTCGCCAATACAGTCATCGAAGATTATACAGTAGAGATTGTTGCATGAAAGTAGCAGTATTAAGATTTCCTGGGACAAATTGTGAGTTTGACACACAATATGCTTTTGAGAAACTGGGATATGCTACCGAGCTCGTATGGCACAAGGAGACTACTCTCCCTTCGGATATCAATCTTGTCGTCATACCCGGAGGCTTCAGCTACGGTGACTATCTGAGATCAGGTTCGATCGCCCGTTTTTCACCGATTATGAGAGCTGTGGTCAACTTTGCCAACAAAGGCGGCAAGGTACTCGGTATCTGCAACGGTTTCCAGATCCTTACAGAAGTAGGCCTCCTGCCAGGCGCGCTCAAAAGAAACAGCAATCTCCACTTCATCTCCAAGATGCAGCGAATCAGGGTAGAGAACAACGATAATGCGTTCCTCAACAGATGCGAAAAAGACGAAGTGCTTCAGATACCTATCGCCCACGCTGATGGCAACTACTATATCGATCCGACCGGCCTCAGCGACCTGGAAGAGAACGGTCAGATTCTTGTACGTTACTGTGATGCCAACGGTAAAAGCATGGATGTGAATGGCTCCATAGGCTCGATCGCAGGTATCTGTAACAAGGAAAAAAATGTCTTTGGACTGATGCCTCACCCTGAAAGAGCTCTTGACAAGATCCTCGGTTCTGATGACGGGATCAAAATGCTCAAGGGCTTTGACAGCTGATGCTTCTTTTGCGAGCTCTCTTTTTTTGGATGCTGGCAGCGTGCCTTGCTGTCGCATCATCCACATACCAGTACAGCTATGTACCGAAAAAACTCTATACGAACCAACTCTTTGCAGTAACTATCCTCGAAACGGATTCTCAGCCTCTTGTCGAACCTAAATTCTATTTTGACGATACACAGGGGACAGAGCCGATCTCCAGGAAACCGCTTATAGTCAAAAATGGAAGCGACAGTTTCTATACCTTTTACTTCAAGGCATCTACCGGGGATTTTCATCTACCTGCACTTGATATCCTGAGTCATGCCGGTAAAGTGAGTTTTGAGCCTGTGACGATACCTGTCGGGAAGCTCAAGCTGCGAAAAGATTTCTGCGGGGTCCTTGCAGCTGATATGAGTATCAAGACCTCTCAGGCATCAGCCTACGATGACCAGAACAATATCATCACTCTCTCTATAGAGGCCTACGAAGCCAATCTTGAGAATATGATGATAAACGGCTACAGTGACAATGGTGTGGAGAATATAGTAAGGAATTATGCCAAGGTGAGAGCAGAGTACTATGTGATAGTCCCTATCGGTCAAACAGAGCTCAAATTTACCTATTTCAACACCATCAAAAAGCAGTATGTCTTTCTACAGACCCCAATAACAGTCAAAGATTCGTCTGTGGCGACTCAATCGCAGCTCAATCCAAAGGATGACAGTTTCGAGAAGCTCAAAAAAGATACTTTTGTAGGCTTGAGTATTTTCTTCTTTTTGCTTTTTCTCATCAAGAGGGATTTTTTCTTCCTGATCCTTTCGGTGGTTTCGGTAACGACTCTTCTGACCTTCTACACGCCGAAGGAGAAGATATGCATCAATGAAGGTTCTTCTATCTATATCCTGCCGACATATACTAGCAGGATAAGCCAGAAGAGCGATGAGAGGTATGATACGTTCATATTGGGTACGAGGGCAGACTATTACAAGATAGAATATAAAAACGGAGTGATCGGATGGGTGAAGAATGAAGATATTTGCAAAGATTAGATTTTACTGGGGTGCATTCATTATCGCATGTGTCGTTGCATTGCTGATGATACCGGCGACATATATCGCTCCACATAGGAAAGGTGAAATACTTCACTATTTCAACCGTCTGATCATATTCCTTCTCGGAGGCAAGCTTGAGCAGGTTGGTGCAGTCGACCCGGATGCCAATCTTTTTGTGATGAACCATCAGGGGATCATCGACATCGTAGGCCTTGAGGCGCTTCAGAGAGCGCACGTAAGCTGGGTGGCCAAAAAAGAGCTTTTTGAGTTACCACTATTTGGCAAGATCATGCACCGTACAGACCAGATATCTATCGACAGAGAAAACAAAGCCGGTCTCATCAAGCTGATCAAGGATGTCAAAGAGTCGATCGAACACAAAGGGCGTCCCGTGGCTATCTTCCCGGAAGGGACGAGGACCAAAGGTCAGGAACTGCTCCACTTCAGGGCCGGTGCGAAATTCATCGCTTCCAAGCTGGCGATGAGGATACAGCCGATCGTCATCACAGGGAGCAAAGAATTGCTCGATGAACATGACCATACCGGGCATTCTGCGATAGTCCGCTATATCTACCTGGAGCCTTTCGATGTCAAGGAGGCCGGGGAGAACTGGTACGAAGAGATGCGAGAGAATATGCAGAAGGTGATCGATGCTGAACTGGCTGACCATAGCCGCAGTCGCTAGCGGTGGTGCGATAGGGGCTGTTTCAAGGCTCCTCATCAATGGATATGTCAACAGGCATATCGAACATACCCTCCCATACGGCACTTTGCTGGTGAATCTCGTCGGAAGTCTGCTGATAGGTATGCTTTTTGCCTGGTTTCACGTCCAGAGCTCGCTTTCACCATATATCAAAAGCTTCCTGGTTACCGGTCTGCTCGGAGCACTTACGACCTATTCTACATTTGCGATCGAGAGCTTCTTCCTGATCGAAGGTGGACACTGGTACTATGCTCTGGTCAACATGGCGCTCAATCTCTTCGGTACCATTGCCATGGCAGCGGTCGGCTATACAGTATTGCTCTATCTGGCAAAATAAATACAAGGAAAAACAATTGTCGACACTCAGCGATTATCTACAACAGAAAATAAACAGGTTCTACGGGACACTCAGGGACGAAGAGACACTCCATGAGGTGTTCAGACGTAGACTGACAAAAAAAGAATATAAACTTCTCCAGTCACTTGCAAACGGTGAAGATATGGCAAAAACAGCCGCTTTATTAGGTATTGATGAAGCGAATTTTGGTGAATATGAGAGAAAACTGATCAAAAAGATCAATCAGTCCAAGATCAAAGAGGAGATCCTGGCCGAAGCGTAGAGTATGCTTTACTCTACGACACCGTCTACGAGAGAGTCGATATCGACTTCTTCCACAGGTTTGGGAAGCGGCGGCACAGCTCTTTTCTTTCTTGGAGGCGGTGCAGCGATGTCAAGCATTTTGGGCTCTTCCTTGGTCGTATTGACCTCCTCTACTGCAACAGGTTCAGGCTCAGGCTGACCGAAAAGGCCGAATGTAGTACAACCATTGAGCATCAACAGAGCTAGAGTTGAAAGGATTATCTTTTTCATTCTTTCTCCTAATTTTTAGGTAATGTTACCTTAATCTCTCTTAAATATTATAGGCTGCCTTCATGAATAAAGATATAGACATTGCGATAATCGGAGCTGGAGCAAGCGGACTGATGACCGCTGCCAATCTTGGTAAATGCGATTACATGGTTTTCGACGGTAATCCGAAGATCGGAGCAAAGATCCTTATTTCTGGCGGTGGCAAATGCAATGTGACCAATGAGAATATGGACAGCAGCTATTTCCTGGGGGAGAGTAGCTTCGTCGATGCTATCCTGCGACGTTTTGATCAAAACGATCTTCTCCAATGGATTGGCCGTTACGGCGTGATCCCTTCGATCCGGACACGCGGGCAGTATTTCTGCAATACAAGTGCCAGAGAGATCGTGAGCATATTCAGCCGTGCTATCCCTTCACAAAAAATACTTACTTCCTGTAAAATTTCAGAGATCAAAAAAGTTGATGACCGTTTTGTCATCAAGTGTCACAACAAAATTTTCCGTGCATCCAGAGTTGTCCTTGCCACAGGAGGGATGAGCTATCCGCAGATCGGTTCCGATGGAAGTGGTCTGGAGTTCGCCCGGATGTTTGGACACACGATAGTCAAAACTGCTCCTGCACTTGTAGGGCTGACACTGCAAAAGGAACAGTTCTTCCTCAAGGAGCTCAGCGGCATCAGCATAGATGTGGAGATCAGGGTAGGGGAGCAGCTTTGTGACGGTGCTCTGCTCTTCGCACACAGGGGGATCAGCGGCCCTGTGATCCTCGATGTCTCCCTGTACTGGCAGAAGGGATCTATCTTTATAGATTTTCTGCCCGGTTTCGACCTTGCGTCAGTCCGGGATTCAAAAAAGCTTGTAAGCTCGGCTTTGCCGCTGCCAAAACGCCTTCTGAAGGCATTTCTTGCACACCTGGGTATCGAAGA
Organism: Campylobacterota bacterium; assembly: GCA_003252535.1. GTDB lineage: Bacteria > Campylobacterota > Campylobacteria > Campylobacterales > Sulfurovaceae > SZUA-451. Next base: position 9,974 of record QKDN01000075.1, read on the forward strand.
CAAGGCTGTCAACAAATGTACCATAGATGAGTGGGAGAAACTCGTCTTTTTGAAGAACTATACTCTCTCACCTGCCGGGAACTTCGGATACCAAAAAGCCGAAGCGATGAGAGGTGGCGTCTCTACCGATGAGATTGATCCCAAAACCATGATGAGCAAAAAGGTCGACGGCCTCTACATCATCGGAGAACTGGCAGATGTCACCGGAAGACTCGGCGGATACAATCTCCAATGGGCATTCAGCAGTGGCTATGTGTGCGCGTATTCACTCAAAAAGGCAAAATGACTCTCTTATGAGACCGGAAAATTTGGCAATTTGAAAAAAAATCTGATATACTGAATTCAGCGAGAGTTGAAAGGAGTATATACTATGAAAAACTTAAGCAAATATCTTTTTATTTTTTTATCGGTGACGGCGCTTTTCTTTGTAAGCGGATGTGGTGGCGGCGGGGGTGGTACCGCTGATACTACTACAGATGGTACGACCACGGATACGACCGGAGGCAATACCACTACTGAACAGAGCGATATGCTCAAACTCTCATTGAAAGGGGGTGATTTCTGGGAATACACTTGGACATACCATACTTCGAGCTATTCGCAGGATGGCAGTACCAGTTCGAGCAATAAATACGGCAAGTTCAAACTGACACTGGGGACTCCCTACAGCTCGAACGGTCTTGAGGTATTTCCCCTTGTCAGAAGCGGAGAGTTCCCTGAATCACCGGTACTTCGCTGGACCCATCTCGCGATAGCTTCGGACGGATCCCTCCTTGGATCAAAGGACGGCAGTACGTTCAGTACGATCTATGAAGCGACGAAGAGTAGCTGGGAGGGCGGCGGTTTCTTCATCAGCTTCCCTGATGATGCGACGGTAAATGCCACGGCAGCAACATTCGAGGGGACCTACAACACTCTTGACGCAATAAAGATCGGTTTTGCCGATTCTCAGGGTGGATGCGAGTATATCCTCGGTGAGACAATCTGTACAGGTGACAGTACATCTTCGGTCACCCTAAACGAGTATCTCAAGGAAGGGGTTGGCGTACTTGGATATCAGGAAAACTCTACATATACTTTCAGCGGTGGCAACTACTATACATCCTATACGAAAAAAATCTATATTGAGCTGATAGACACATCATTGAGTCCAACGGACGGCTCGACATTCAACAAGCCGAAATGGGAAGAACTGACACCTATGCCAACCCCGAGAACCGATTTTGCGACTGCAGTTCTCAATGGCGAAATCTATGTGATCGGCGGTTATAGCAGTGAGCTTGCTGCTCAGGTCGATACGGTGGAAGTATATAACCCTGCGACAAAAGAGTGGAGAACCGAAGCAAATATGCCTGCTGCCAGAATGGTACGGAACAAGGCCAGGGTCATCGGCGATAAGATATATGTTTATGACTACAATTCAGCAAGCAATGATGCAGACTATATTTATGACACGGCGACCAAGACATGGAGTACCACTCTTTATACTGACAGTTCTTTTAGCATTATGATGACACCGTGGGATAGCAACGTGATCGCCTTACCATTCTATACGACGACACAGACAAATATCCCTGTCTATATACAGGACAGTGCCAGACAATGGTCTCTTTATAATGAGTCGATTACCAATTACAACAAATGGAGCGGATTTGAAATGGCTGTCATAGATGATACGCTTTATCTGGTCGGTGGCTATTACCTGTCGAATTCTACATGGAACGAGTGGAGTACCTACACGAAAGCAATGAGCTATTCATTATTGAACGGTACATCGTATGAACTGACCTATACAGGTGAAACAGGGGAGATGAAAGATCCCAGAAGAGGTAGTCATATCGCTATCAATTACCAGAACAAACTCTTTGTTCTGGGTGGTTTGGATAAGAGCAAGATTCCACTGAGCAGTGTTGAGGTATATGATCCTGCAACCAACCAGTGGGAGGAAGGGGAAGCAATGTATACACCGGTCACTTCCGGAGGTGCAGCGGTGATCGATGGTAAACTTTATGTTGTCGGCAAAGATTCTCTTCAGGTATATAACCCATAACTTTCGGGTACTGCCAATGCAGTACCCGGAGTACAAACTTCAATAATCCATCATCAAACCCCAAAACAACATGAGAACGTCGATTCTACCGATATTGAAATATTCAGCATTCTATTGGTATGATTCAAGGTATTAAGACAAGGAGATGTAAATGAGATATGTATGGATCGCTTTTGCGATTTTTATTACAGCTGTCATTTTGGACCTGACACTACAGATCAGGGAAGAGGTGAAAAAGCATGAAAAAGTAGAAGTGACCAAGAGCGAAACAAATGAGCAGACAGCTCCTCCTGCTGAAACTGCCCCGCCTGCAACGGTCAAAAATACGCAGTCGCTTGAAGATATATCTCCGAAGATCAACACTGATGCAGCTTTGGGAGCATGTGATATGAACTTGAGTATAGACGAGTGTATAGAACAGATGGGTGCAAAACCGGGTGACAATATCTTTATCAGGATATTCAAGCTGACTGCGGAGCTCGAAGTGTGGATCAAAGTCGATGATTATTATCAGCTTCTCAAGATATATCCGATATGCAAACAATCGGGAACACTGGGGCCAAAAATGAAAGAGGGTGACAGACAGGGGCCGGAAGGCTTCTACAGTGTCACCAGACAAGATATGAACCCCAACAGCAAATACCATCTCTCGTTCAATCTCGGTTTTCCAAACGCCTATGACCAGATACAGGGATACACTGGCTCTGCGCTTATGGTACACGGCGGATGTGTCTCTATCGGCTGTTTTGCGATGACCGACAGCAAGATAGACGAGATATACGGGCTTGTAGACGCGGCATTTGACGGCGGACAGCAGGAGATACCGGTCCATATCTTCCCGTTCCGTATGAACGACGAGATGATGCTCAAATACAGTGATAACGAATGGTACAATTTCTGGGGCAATCTCAAAGAGGGATATGACTATTTCGAAGAGAGCAGGATGCCTCCGACGGTAGCAGTGATCAACAGACGCTATGTGTTCAAATAGTAATAAAACTTTGATATAATAGACCAAACCATGACAAAGGAGAAACAATGGTAAGAAGTATATTTGTAGCCAGTGCTTTATCGGTATCGGCGATGGCATTGGGTGATGCCGGAGCAGTCAACACTGATGTAAAAAGTGAGATCAAGAAATTCCTTGATGAAGCAGCAAAAAGCGGTGAAACAGAAGGTGGCTGGATCGTCCAGGACAGAAAGAGTACTCCTGACAGCGAAAGTTTCATCCTCAAGTTCACCAAATACAAAGGTGACAGTAATGATACCGACGGCTACAGCCAGGATGATGAAGACCTGATAGGACTTGCGATCCGTAACGATATCAAATACGATGGCGACAATATCCACGGAAACTCACTCCTCATTGCAGCCCCCGACTCTGTCAACAAAGAGAAACAGAAAAAAGAGGTTTTCGACAAACTCATCGAAAAGAAAAGTATAGAACTCATTACCGACTATAACACAAAAGATTATACCTACAATGTTGCGTTCAAGGATATAGATGATCTTGTCGGCAAAGCAACATTGAAGGTCAAGAATGCGAAGATCAATGGCGTATACGATCCTAATGATGTGGTTAAACGTGCAGTAACGATCAGTGTGGACTCTGTCGATGCGACTCCTGTAGTCAAAGAACTTCTTGGAGAATATTTCAGGGTCAACAACTTCAAGATCGACGCAAGTACCAAAGCAAAAGACAAAATGATCGATCTTACGTATGCGATCACCCTTGATGGGCTTGATGCCAACGTAAGCAAAGAGACGATGGTAGCAAAAGGTTTCAATTTCTCTATTACTCTCGGTAATGTCGACAAAGCCAGTTATGAAGCGATTGAGAAGTTCGGCCAGGAGCATCCGAACCCAACGCCGGAAGATCAGCAAAAGATTCTTGAACTCGCGACAAAACTGCTTACTTCCAAAGGACTTTTCGTAGAGATATCAAACCTTGGTATCGATTCACTGGTAGTCAAGGGTAAAGACATGGGCAATGCCAGGATCCATGCAAAAGCAAACCTTGAAGACAACCCGGAGGTACTCCAGATGATCGCGATCAGCCCAATGATGGCTATCTCTGCACTCGAAGTAGATGCAAAGATCGAACTATCCAAAGAGATGCTTGCCGCCCTCATGCAGGACCCAAGAGCTGCTATGCTCGGTATGCTTCCTCCCAAGGAAGAGAACGGCAAGGTCGTCTACGTGGTCAAGTTTGCCAAAGGCAAACTCAGTGTAAACGGTCAGAACTTCTAAGATGTATGAATACAAGGCTGTGATCTATCAGGAAGGGATGCTCGGTTCCCTCCTGCTGGGTCAGTCGAAGATCGATCCGGTCAGGTTCTCCGAGTTCTTGAACAAGAATGCAAGCGAGGGTTGGGAGGTCGTGACAATGGAGAAGGATATCAGGAGAATGCTCCTGTTTTTCAGCAGAGAAGCCTATGTAGTGATACTCAAAAGGGCAAAAAGATGAATGCTATGAAAGTAGCCAGTATTATCGTCGCTTTGGTACTGGTGGTCTATACCATACTGCTTCTCTCGCAGCTGTGGGGTGACATGCTCTCCGGAGTCGTTTTTATCAAGATCACGATCACCGCTGCCGTGATCGTGGTCGTTACACTCGGTCTGGCGATGCTCTACAGAGAGTATATCGAAGAGAAAAGGATGAAGGACGACGGATATTTGGATTAAGTGGCGTTATGGTAAAATCTGGGCTATTTTGATCAGAGAACGGAAATAATGGCATCTAAAGACATCCAATACAACAATCACAACTTCACCATCTCCTACGAGATAATCAATCCAGTAAAAGAACCTGCATTACTGATCCTTCATGGCTGGGGAAGCAACAAAGAGATCATGAAACAGGCATTTGGCAACGTACTGCCAGAGTACAAACATATCTATGTCGATATGCCCGGTTTTGGGAGAAGCAGCAACGATGTCGTACTGACGACACACGAGTACGGAGAGATCATCAGGCTCTTCAGTGCCCAGATCAATGCCGATGTGAGGATCGCTATGGGACATTCTTTCGGTGGCAAGGTCGCCACACTTCAAAATGCGCCGTGCCTGGTTCTTCTATCCTCTTCCGGTATTTTGGTACCGAAACAGTTCAAAGTCAGACTAAAAATAGCACTTTTTAAATTTCTGAAACCATTGAAACTTGATCGTATTCATCAGTTATTTATTTCGGATGATGCCAAGGGAATGAGTAGAGAGATGTATGAGACATTCAAGAATGTAGTGAATGAGTGTTTCGAAAAAGAATTCCTTGCCTACCAGGGGAAGGCACTTCTTTTCTGGGGGAAAAACGATACGGCAACACCGTTGTGGAGTGCCAGGAAGATCGCGGCATTGATCGTAGGGAGCAGGCTTTTTCCCCTGAGTGGAGACCACTATTTCTTTCTCAATCATGCCGGACTTATCGCAGAAAAAATTAACGAGCTTTGCAAGGAGAAAACCCTATGATGCTACTCAACATGGCAGCCTATCTGCTTTTTATCGGGGTGATCGGATACTATTTTATCACCAATCTCCAGTGGTACAACTATATGCTTTCCCGTGTGATCTTCCACCATACGAAGGTCTGGTGGCATTTCGTCTATTTCCTCGTTCCTTTTGTACTTTTTGAGTTCATCTCGGTTACGACCGACGGTACGTATGGGTTTATCGTAGTTGCACTCTATCTGCCGCTATTCTTCTGGTGGTACCGCTCACTTGACAAAAAGCTCGTGTTTACCGGCAGAGTCAAGAGATTTTATGCTGTACTGTTTCTCTTTGCACTTTTCGGTGCACTTGCACTGAAATATTTTTCGGTGTTCATCCCGCTGATGATCGCCTATGGCGTATCGCTTTTCATAGAGAAGATACTCTTCGAGGGATACAAACGAAAGGCAAAAGTGAGGCTCTACTCCATAGAGGGGCTAACGGTCGTAGGGATCACCGCCAGCTACGGCAAGACAAGTATCAAAAACTATGTAGAACACATACTCAAAGAGAGCTTCAGGACATACGCTACGCCGCGTTCGGTCAATACCCTCGGCGGTATCATCAAAGATATCAACGAAGATCTCCCCGCCGATACGGAGGTCTATGTGGTCGAGATGGGTGCGCGGAACGAGGGTGACATCGCTGAGATAGCGACCTTCGTCAATCCGCAGTATGCGATCGTAGGGCGCATCGGGCCGGCACATATCGAGTATTTCGGTACCCTTGAGAATATCCGCAATACCAAGATGGAGATCATCAGATCGAACCGGCTCAAAGAGGCATGGGTGCATGAGAGTGCGACGATCAGGGGAACGGAAACGATCCACGAGTTCGGCAAAGAGATAGAAGATATCAGTGCTACCCTCGAAGGAACCGCATTCACGCTTGACGGTATGCGATACAATGTACCGGTGCTCGGCAGCTTCAATGCCATGAATATAGCCGCGGCGATCAAAGTGGCCAGGGCTCTTGGGATAGAAGAAGAGAAGATCAAACAAGCCCTCTCTACACTCAAGAGCGTACCCCACAGACTCCAGCGTATCGATGCCGGGGGCAAAGTGATACTCGATGACAGCTTCAATGGCAATATCGACGGTATGCTGGCCTCATTCGAGCTTGCAGAGAGCTACCCTGGGCGCAAAGTGGTCATCACCCCGGGTCTGGTCGAGGTGGATGAAAGGCTCAACATTCTGGTAGCCAAAAAAGCCAACGAGGTGTTCGACATGGTCGTCGTTACGGGTGATCTCAATTACCCTATATTCAAAGAGTATATTGACGCAAGCAAACTGCAACGCCTTGCGGACAAATCGGGTATGGTCGATATGCTTGCCGGGCAGACGAGGGCAGGGGACCTGATCCTTTTTGCCAATGATGCGCCAAGCTTCATATAAAGAACAACTATGACAAAAGCCAAAGTACTCAATATCCCCAATATCCTCGCTTTCATCCGTCTGCTGATCGCTCCGCTGTTCTTCTTTTTGCTGGTCAACCGCGAGAATGCTCTTTTTGCCGGAGTGCACTACAGCTGGCTTGACTATACTGCGGCATTTTTGTTCGTTCTTGCAAGTGTTACCGATTTTTTTGATGGGTATATCGCAAGGACCTTCGACCAGATCACCACACTGGGCAAAATACTTGATCCTCTTGCGGACAAGATGCTGACTCTCGCCGGATTTCTCGGCCTGATGATGCTTGAGCGTGCCGATGCCTGGGCGATATACCTGATCCTCACACGTGAGCTCTTCGTGACCGGTCTGAGGGTCTCGGCTGTGAGCGAAAACATCGATATCGCAGCTTCATGGATGGGAAAGGTCAAGACGGTCGTCCAGATGATCGCGATCGGTTTCCTGCTGATGGAATGGCCTGGAGGTGAAACGATACTTTGGATCGCTGTTGCCCTGACCCTTTACTCGGGGTATGAGTACACGAGGGACTTTTTCAAAAAAGTAGGGCTTTAGTTTTTACATAAAGGATTGCCGATGGATTCTGAACAGCAAGAAGACAAGATCGAATACCTGATCAGGCAGATCAAAGAGTTCGAGAAAGAGCTGGAAGAGGAGCTCCAGAAAAGCGAAGAGCGTCTGAAATATACCTATGAACACGGCAAGATCATATTTCGGGAAGAGATCATAGAGGAGGGGCGCTCGACGATCATCAGTTCTCTCCGCTATCTCTCTTCATTCCCTTTCCTCGCTGTTCTGACGATACCTATCATCTGGTCGATGATGATCCCGGCACTCATTTCCGATATCCTTGTAACGATCTACCAATATACCTGCTTTCCCATCTACAGGATTCCCCTGGTCAAACGGAGCGACTACATCGTAATGGACCGTTACAATCTTTTTTATCTTGACAGAGTAGAAAAGTTCAACTGCTGGTATTGTGAATATTTCAACGGTGTCGTAGCCTATGTCAGGGAGGTTGCAGCGCGTACGGAGCAATTCTGGTGCCCTATCAAGCATGCGAAAGATATCAGGGATAAACACTCACGATATGACCGGTTCTTTTCATACGGCGATTACAAGAGCTACCGGGAACAGTTGCAGAAAAGAAGAAGTGAGTTCGACGATATCAGTAGTCAAAAAGATGATTAGCTCTCTGTAGAGAGGTATCAGAGAGTTTGTTGCAGCGAGGCATGGATACCTCGAATCATGACCTCTCAGGTATGATCATACTCTGTACGATGATCACCGGGTCTATCCATGGATCGCAACGGTCGAAGAAAAAGCCGGGCCCTCATAAGAGAGCGATGACTAACCGGCACCTTGCATAGCAAAATACCCTATCAATCGAACATAGATTTCATTTTATTGAAGAACGCACCGACCAGACCTTTTGGTTTGGCGAGCTGTTCGATATACTGGTTGTAATTCACACCTTTTTCGGCAAGGAATGATTCAAGATACTCTATCGATGCATCCATACCGTGTTCTTTCTCGATATCGAGAAGGATCGTATAGAGATCTTCTATCTCCTTGACGACATTTTTCGGTGCAGCCTGTCTGAAAGCGATATAGCTCGTGATCTTCATATCACGGTCTCTTTTGATATCAAAATCGGTAACGACCCAGTAGTGATCACCGCTTCTTGCCATATTCTTGACCACAGCAGTGATGTTCTTGCCGTTCTTGATCGACTGCCACATAAGGTAGAAGATCGCTTTTGGCATATCCGGATGTCTGAGGATGTTATGAGGCGAACCTATCAACTCTGACTCTTTATAGCCTGATATTTTGACGAAATTGCTGTTACCGTAGGTAATGATACCTTTTGTGTCGGTTTTGCTGACGATCATCATATCTGAGTCAAGCTTGATCTCTTTGCCTGTCGGTACGGGTCTCATTAATGTCCTTTTAAAAATGATGTAAAAAATAAATTTAATTTTATCGTTAATTTGCTTCAATTAAAAATATTTTAACATAGTTTTAACACAAAATTGTTATATAAATACACTTTTTGTCTAAAAAATGTTCATTTTTATGAAAAAACCTTCTGTATCTGATAAGAATATGCTATTTTAAACAGCTACATGATTATTATGCAATAAATGTTCCGTGATAACAGTATGAAAAAGAAATTGGATCGTTTGGAAAAGCTCCATTTAAGTATGGAGCTTTGTAAGTGTGGTCAGTGAATCGCAGCCGAGATGATCATACCGAGCGATGCAATGATGGCAGCGAGTACGATAGCGACTGCGATATTGCCATCTTCTACCACCTGTTTCCTGATAGAAAAAGGTGTGATCACCTCGATGATATAGACGACGGTCACGAAAATAACCGTACCTACTATCGCATAGAGCAGTGTCGAGCCCAATTGTGTGAAGATCGTTGTTTCATCCATTTTATTCTCCTCTGTTGAATTTATTTTCCTGAGCGGAACCCGCCGCTGCTTGTACCGGTCCAGCTGCTTGAACTGCTCGAACGATAGGAACGGCTGACCGATGTCGTATCCTCCGAACTGATCCCCTGCAACCCGATCCCCTTGTAGGTCATAAAACCGCTGGCTATCGTCAAGGCTCCAAAGAGTATCAGGATCATTTTTGTCATTCGTCTTCCTCTTTATAAGAAGTAAAATTATCGATCATAGGCTGTATGAAGATATAGAGGACGATGACAAAGACCACGGCACCTACACCGAGCCAGTAGACTGCGCCAAGCCCTCCGATCGACCAGACTGTATATTTTTTCCAGCTTCCTCCTCCTGGAGAACCCATGAAAAAGAGGTAGAAGAGCGTTGCAAGGGTAAGAAGGAACAGCGGAAGGATATAGTTGAGTCGCGCGTACTTCTCTTTGACTGTTACTGTAACGATACCGGAGGTGCCTGTCATATTGGCCTTGGCTAAAGAAACAGAGTAATTTCCCTGCGGGAGTTTGATGTAGACATTGACGAGATTCGAGCCCTGTTTCCATGTCTTTTTGAAGTAGTAGCTCTCGCTGACCGCCAATGCCTTGTCGATATGGAACACTCTCTTCCCGTTCTGGTGGAGCGAGAGAGTGTAGTTGTTGAGTATTGCCGCACTCGGTGCCCTGAGGGCGATCTGTGTCACATAGGCATCCGAAGTGATGTTCATCTCCTGCGTGAAAGGATGATCCGTACTTTTGTAGAATACGGTCTTATCCGTATAGTAGGAGCCTATCAGCGACAGCAGCAGAACAGCCAGGATCACTCCGAGCCCCTTGAGCAGCGGTGATGCCGGGGACTGGATGGCATCTTCGTCTATAAGCTTCTCCCGGATGCTTTTTGTGGGACTGACCTGTTTGCTCTTGTCGACGCCAAAGCTCTTATAGACACTCTCATTGTCAAGCTTCTCATTGAGATAGACCTCGTATTCGCTGTTACTTCGTTCTATCGAGAGGCTGCGCCCCTGGACACCGTTGTAGTCCCAGCACTCTATCCGGTCATTGGCTTTGGCTACCCAGCTCATCTCCCCTTCGACGAATCCTACATAGCAGTAGTAGGACTCTTCTGCGGCAAGATAGTGTCCTTTGCGGTAGAAGAGGGTGCGTGGATAGTTCTTCTCCCTCCATTCCCTGAGCTCGAAATCCCTTACCCTCTTGCTGAAAGAGAGCCGGCCTTTTTCATAGACGAGCCATCCGTAGCCGTAAAGGGGCGAATAGAGAAAGAACTCGGTCCACTCCTCGGGATCATCGGTGCGGTAGGTGATCATCCCGATGATGGTCCATTCGACCCCTTTGATCGTCCCTTTCATACCCAGTGTGAAGGGGACGTCGGGACGCTCTTTGGCGTTGAATTTGGCCACTACTTTGTAGTTGTCATTGAGGTCGAGGATGCTGTTGCAGTAGCTGCATGTGACGGTGCTGACCCGTCCCCCTCCGATCAGGCTGAGCGGTGCGGCACAGTTGGTACACTTGATCGAATATTTTTGTGTATCACTCATAGGTATGACCCTTTGATCTCGAAGGGATCGATCCATTCCCCTTCAAATGTACTGATGGTCCGCTCACCCTGTGGGCTTGTATAGAGTTCCAGTGTTCTGAGCTTTGCTTTTTTGCCGGAGAGATGCACATAGCCGTGTTTGTCCCCTTTGGCGACAATCCTGGGGAGTGAACCGATGAAGCCTACACACTCCCCTTCACCTGTTTCGGTGACGATCCACTCTTTGTCTACGAAGGCTCCTTGTTTGAGTCCTCCGAAGAGCTCCGGTGTCATTGTGCTTTCTGTCTCCACTTCGAGTACCATGTCCCCCTCGTCGACACTCAGCCAGAGTTCACTACCCGATTCATCCCTGAGCCACCACTCTTCCCAGAAGCCCCTGCCGTACGAGTAGCGTATCATGCCGACCGGAAGGTAGCTTTTGTTCCTGTAGCTGAAGGTGGAGCCGAGTTTGATCAGGGAGAGTTCCGGGGCGAGTACCGAGGAGTCCCCTGCGAGCCGTGCCGCTTCGTCTTCGAGGAAGATCGTCGATCCGCACGAGCTGCATTGCGCTATCTTGGTATGGACAAAAAAGAGCGGCAGAGCAGCACCGCACTGTGGACAATTGAGGCTTTTGTATGGGGACTCTATCGTTTTCATGGTTTTATTGTAACATTATTTTTTTAAACACACTCAATAGAAAAGGGCACTCGTATACCCTACCACCCGCGAAGTATCACCTGCATAGTCTGCGCTCGTACGGTAGTCCAGTACTTTCGACGAAAGCCCGGCTTTTTTGGCAGCGAGGATCATCGCCCTGACACCTCTCATCCCGCAGGCTTCGCAGCCGCTGGCAGCGATGGCGGGATCGAGATGCTGTATTGCATCGATGCAACGCTTATCCTTCGCATTGGCAGTATTCTGGTCATAAAAATGACTCAGGTCGGTACTGATGATGATACCGTTTTCAGGGTCCCTGAGAAGTGTGGAAATGATCTCCGAGAGCTCTGAAGCATCCATATCGCTGTAGATGAGCTCGATCACTGAGGATTTTGGCAGGTAGTTCCTGACGAAAGGCATCTGTACCTCCGTAGAGTGTTCCCTGGAGTGTGCTTCCGGGAGGAAACCGATAGGATGCTTTTTGGCCAGCTCTATCAGATAGCCGGTGTCGATGGGTAGATTGCCGCAGGGGGTCTCATACTCTTCGAAGTAACTGCCGCTGACCCCGGCAAAAGCATAGTGATGGCTCGGACCTATTACGATCACTCTTCTGATACGGGTATTCTTCGCCAGGAGATTGTATGCTACCGAGGCGGTGAAACCGCTGTAGACGTACCCGGCATGGGGGACTATGATGGCATTCGTACCAAGCTTGAGATATTCGCTGAAAGCCTGTGAGCTTTTGAGCGCCTCGTCGAATCTGGCGAAGTATGCGCTCACCGCACTGCATTCTGCCGGGTAAAAGCTCCCTGCAACCGCTGCTTTTCTTCTCTCCTGCATTGAGGCTCCTTTATCTGTATTTGGTGACCTGGTAGATTTCGATATCAGGGTGTTTACCCAGGCACGATTGTCTGAGTCCGGCTTTCTGGCACAGTGAGGCGAAGAAGATATCAAAATTCGGCAGGTCTTCCCATACCTGCGGCAGATAGGTGGCACGGTGGCCGTGAAGCTTGAGTACCACACCGTCGATCCCCGGGCGTATCTTCGATCGGAGCTCATCAAGGGTACCGTAGCTGACAGGAGTGGGCGGGGTAAGGATAGAAACTTCGATATGGGTATAATCGAACTCTTCTGGAGCGAGAGGGTGGAAACGCGGATCTCTCATAGCTGCGGAGCGGGCATTGGCGATGATATCCTTGTAGAGTGGCTGGTAGGCCTCAAGGGTGCCGATACAGCCACGCAGATCGTCATTGGCCCCCTGGGTCAGTGTGACGAATGCTGCACCGTTCTCCTTGAGCGCAGGATAATCATGCAGGGCTTTGTCGAGGTCGAAATCACTCTCTTTGCCAAGGGTGATGGCGATGGCCGCTTTGGCCAGGGCAAGGACTATCTCTTTCATGGGTTACTCCTTCATTATGTCTCCGTTGTTTCGATCGGCACGAGCAGCTTGGGATGTCTTCTGATCGTGAGCAGATAGTCCTGCACACGGGTGGAGAGTATCGTAAAGAAACTCTTCTTGCGCATCTTGAGATGGTACGGGACGATCTGGAGGATATTCTCCATACCGTTGATGCGTCGTACAGGGTTGCTGATCTCGTGGGTGATGCTGATATCGTAGTTGAATATCTGCGAAAGGGTCTCGAAGTGCGCGACGATCCTTTTTTTGTTCTCGAAATCCCCGTCGGGATCGAAATTATAGAGTTTGAGCTTGAACTTGAAACTCTCTGAAAAGTCGAATGCCGTGGCGGAGATCGATTCCATCTCGTTCTCATTGGTCAGGAGGACCACACTGTCTGTAATACTGTTGAGTGATGTATCACCGAAGAGATAGACAAGCTTCTTGAGATTGTAGAACTGGTTCTTGAGACGATGGTCACTGAAAGTATCGGTAGAGCATAACGTCAGCCCTATATTGAAATTCTGAAGATCGTACTCGATAAGCTCGTTGATGTGGGTCTCGTCATAATAGAGATGAATGGTGATATTATCCCTCGTATCAGCCTTGAGCGCTTCTATATAGGAGAAGTGGGAGGGATTGATGATACGGACATAGAGGTGTTTCTTCTCGAGCTTTTCGAGCAGATAGATACTCTCATAGAAGTATTTGAGCGAGCTCTCCTGGTCATGTTTCATGTCGAGAAGGAGGTAGAGGTTCTTCCCGAACGGTTCGGGGAAAAGCCCCTGTCTGCGGTTGATGCTCTTGTAGACACCGTCGAGGACGAGGGGTTTGCCTATGGCCAGGAGGATATCGTTGGGGCGGATCATCGTCGCGCTTGTGGGGATGATCTGCTTCTTGTCACGGTAGATCGCAGCGATCTTCCATTTGCGCTGCGAGATCGAGCCTACATGGCGGTAGGCGTAGCTGCTCCCGAAAGGTACCATCATCTCCATGATTTCCCCCTCGCCAAGCCCTACGTTCTGGGCCATGACAGGGACATTGGGGAGGTGGTCGTAGAGGTGTGCCGCCATAAGCTGGTTCTGATCAAGGATCGTGATATTGTGCTTCTCCTCGAAATTGTTCCCCCAACGGTCAAGAACAACGACAAATACCTTCTGGTCGATCTTCCTGATATTTTGCAGGGCATAGACCATATCGTCCTTCTCATCGAGGACGATAAAGATCATCGAGAACTTGACCGAGGAGATAAGACGGAGGAGCTTGACATAGCTCGTAGGATCGCAGAAGTGTCCCGTGATGCTTCGATCGAGCTTTTCGGAGAGAAATTCCTGATGATAGAATGCCACATGGTATTTGTTCTCGGATATACGCCGCTTGCCGATCCATTTGACAAAATGTTTGGCGATCGAGCCGTCGGCTAATATGAGTATATTCTTCATGATTCTCTTTGCAAGTAGGGATTTACGACCTGCCTGATACAATTACACGATCAAACATAAGGAATTATAACATAATGGAATTTCATATAGATAAATCCGACGGGAAGGCGAGGGCGTGTACCATCACGACGGCACACTCCACCATCCAGACCCCCGTTTTCATGCCCGTGGGTACCGTAGGGGCGGTCAAAGCGCTCGATGCTACCGATCTGATGAGCTTCATCAAGCCCCAGATCATCCTGGGCAACACCTACCACCTCTACCTCCGCCCGGGTGATGAGGCGGTGGCGAAGATGGGCAAGCTCCACGGATTTACCAAATTCCCCAAAAGCTTCCTGACCGACAGCGGCGGGTTCCAGGCGTTCTCGCTCAGTGACAATGTCAAGATCGACGAGGACGGGATCACTTTCCGCAGTCATATCGACGGCTCCAAGCACTACTTCACACCACAGAAGGTGATCGATATCCAGGCAAACCTCGGATCGGACATCATGATGATCCTCGATGACCTCGTCGCACTCCCCGCGACAAGAGAACGGATTGCTGCTTCGATAGACCGTACCACACGCTGGGCGCAACAATCCATCGACTACCACAGGGCCAACCAGGCAGAGGGGAAAAGTCTCGATCAGAATATTTTTGCCATCATCCAGGGCGGCACAGACAAAGAGTTCCGTGAGAAATCGGCAAGAGAGCTCTGCGCGATGGATTTCGACGGCTTTGCGATCGGGGGCTTAAGCGTCGGTGAGGCCAACCAGGATATGTACGATACGGTCGAATGGACGACACAGTTCATGCCGGAGGATAAACCCCGCTACCTGATGGGTGTCGGTACTCCCGAAGACCTCGTGGAGAATGTCTACCGCGGGGTCGATATGTTCGACTGTGTCATGCCCACCCGCAATGCCCGCAACGGTACCCTATTCACCTCGTTCGGCAAGGTCAATATCAAATCGGCGCAGTACAAGCTCGACGAAGCGCCCGTCGATCCAGAGTGCGGCTGTATGGTATGCCAGACCTACAGCCGTGCCTATCTCAACCACCTCTTCAGGGCGCGTGAGATCACCTATTTCAGGCTCGCGACGATACACAATCTCTACTATTACCTTAACCTGATGTCAAAGATGCGCGAAGCGATAGTCGAGGGGAGATTCGAAGAGTTCAGGAGAGAGTTCTACGCGAAAAGAGCGTAGGGGGGAAAAGTAATCCCCACTACCCGGGATCAGGTTTGGGATAGCGGGATTTGTCCGATAGGATTATTTGTGGCTGCTTGCCACTTCGCCTTTGGCGGCTCTTTTTGAAAACTCGGTCTGTTCGCCGGCAGCGAGCGCTTTGGCCTGCGCTATCCAGCCATCCCTTTGTATCCTTCCAGAGAATGAGAGAGTACTGTCGACCCATGCGATATCCTCATCGCTCCATGCAGCGATCTGGTCGAAATGGAAAATACCCAGACCGTTGAGCTTCTCTTCGAGCTTGATCCCCACACCTTTGATCAGCGTGAGGTTGTCCTTCTGCCCGTTTCTCGGAGCTTCGAGGATCACTCTGGTCGTGGCCGGGCTCTCTTCCTGATGTGCCGGTACTTCGGTCTCACCGGAGGGTGTCTGGTCCTCTTCGGATTCCGGCATAGAGTTATCGGCAGGAACTTCCTCCTCCGTCTCTGCAACACTTTCTTCATTTGCAGTTTCGGTACCTGACGTCTCATCAGCTACCGCTTCTTCGGCCGTCTCTTCCGCTTCTGCCGCCGTATCTCCGCCGGCAGCTATGTTCTCAGCTTCCGGTTCTTCTTCTGAAAGGGCTGAATCTTCAGAGTTTGGCTGTACAGCAGGTTCATCGGTGACAGACCCGTGAGAATCTTCTGTGGTCACTGCGGCCTCTTCATGCACATGTGAGTTCGCGGCATGTGTGTCATGGTCATTGTGGTCGTCATGACCGTGTCCTTTTGTTTCGGGGGCATTGATCGTAGAGATGACGAATATACCCAAAGCTGTGAACAATACAATCAGTATAGCAATATAGATCGTCGTAAGCATTCTGCTCTCCTGCATTAGAAGTTTATCTGTTATCATTGTAGTCAAAAAAATTAAAAAGTTATTTATTTTTATCAATAATGCTTCTATTGGTTTCGATATGTATACATATAGGGGCATGATGGGATCGGATACGGGAGTGACTGGCGCGTAATGACCCACCATGCCATACTTTAGGCGGCAAACGATCTCTGGGCATCGTGTATACAAATAATTTCGCTATAATCGCTTTATGGAAGAAAAATATCTGAGAGTTGAAAAGCATGAAGGGCAGACGGTGCTGTTCGGGATAGGGGACTGGAATCTCTATAACCAGCGCAGGATCGAGTCTGAGCTCGAACGCATCAGGCCTGTGACACCGCTCATCTGGGACATGAGCGGTATCGAAGAGTTCGACAGCGCTGGGGTATTGCTCTTTATCAACTACTTCGAGAAGTTCAAAAAACTCACCAACGTAGAGGTAAGAGGCTACACACCGCAGCAGGAGCGACTCTACCGGCTTCTTGCAGAACACCAGAACGATGAAATCTCCCTGGAGAGGAAATCCGAAGGCTCACTTGCCAGCGTCGGCAAAGGGGTCATTGATGCCTACAGGGAGTTTGTCTCCTTCCTGGAGTTCGTCGGCTACAATACGGCAGGGTTCTTCCGCTACTTCGTAAACATTCGTAATTTTCGCTACAAAGAGATGTTCTACCATATCGAGAAATCGGGGATGGATGCTATCTGGATCATCGCGCTGACTTCATTCCTCGTGGGGCTGGTGATATCCTACCAGAGTGCGGTGCAGTTGACCAAGTTCGGTGCGGATATCTTCATCGTCGATATGGCGAGCATCTCCATCACACGTGAGCTGGGGCCTCTCATCACGGCTATCGTCGTCGCCGGAAGGAGCGGGTCAGCCTACACCGCACAGATCGGCGCGATGAAGATCACCGAGGAGATATCGGCCATGCGGACGATGGGGTTCGATCCCTACTATTTCCTCATCCTGCCGCGCATCTTTGCCCTGATGATATCACTCCCGCTGCTTGTGTTCTTTGCAGATGTCATAGGGATATTCGGCAGCATGTTCGCTGCCAAAATGGAACTGGGGATATCGTATACCCAGTTCATCAACAGACTTCAGGATGTGCTCAATACCAAACACTTCTGGATCGGTATCATCAAAGCCCCTTTCTTTGCTGTACTGATAGCTTCGATCGGCTGCTACAGGGGGCTGATCGTCTCCAATGATACCGAGAGCATCGGGCAGCAGACGACGGCAAGCGTGGTGAACTCTATATTTTTCGTGATCGCCTGCGATGCGCTCTTCTCCGTACTTCTGACACAATGGCATATATGATGGAGAGACGTGTCATAGAAGCCAGGGATATCGTCACCAGTTTCGGCGAGACGGTGATCCATGACAAGATCAGCCTCCATATCGATGCGGGGGAGATATACGGGATACTTGGCGAGAGCGGGGCGGGCAAATCATTGCTGCTCAAAGAGATGATCATGCTCCTGCGTCCCACTTCCGGCACGATGAAGGTGCTCGGGCACGATGTGGTCAATATCGGGTTCAAAGAGGCCCAGCAGCTGCGCCAGAGATGGGGAGTGCTCTTCCAGTTCGGAGCGCTCTTCTCGTCGTTGACTGTGGCGGAGAATATCGCCCTGCAGCTCAAAGAGTACACCGATATGGACAAAAATACTGTCGACAGGCTTGTCGCTACAAAGATCAGTATGGTGGGACTCCCACAGAGAGCCGGTGGACTCTACCCCTCCGAACTGAGCGGCGGGATGATCAAGAGAGCCGCCCTGGCCCGTGCGCTGGCGATGGATCCCAAGCTCCTCTTCCTCGACGAGCCCACTTCGGGGCTCGATCCCATCGGTGCGAGGAATTTTGACCGTCTTATCATGGAGCTCAGGGAGTTGCTGGGGATCACGGTGGTGATGATCACACATGATCTTGAATCTATCCATGATATAATAGACAGGTTTTCGGTACTCGCAGACCGTCATGTGGTAGCGGAGGGGAGTCTGGACGATGTCCTCAGGTCGGATCATCCGTTCATCGAGAGGTTCTTCAAGAACGAATATGTCAACAAAAAATTCCCGCGGGGACAAAAGTGTGAGGGAGAGTGATGTATAGCAAGGTCAATTATACGCTGATAGGTTTTTTTGTACTCCTCTTTGTAGGGGGGATCATCGGGTTCGCTTTCTGGCTCGGTGACAGGGGTGACCAGAACGACTACCGCGTCTATATTCTCCGTACCAAAGAATCGGTGACCGGTCTTTCACCCGATTCCGGGGTCAAGATGAAAGGGGTCGACGTAGGTCATATCAAGACGATCGAGATCAACCCGAAGAACATCGAGGAGGTCAACATCGTTCTCAATATCTACAAGAGGATACCTATCAAGGAGGATATGTACGGTCTGGTAAAGATGTACGGTCTCACAGGGCTCTCCTATATCGAGATATCGGGAGGGAGCAATATTGCGGCAGACCTGACGACGGATGACGGCACACCCCCCGTCATCCCTGCCGGGGTATCGTTCTACGGACGTGTCGAAGAGAATATAGGTAATATCTCAATGAAACTCGAGAGGGCACTGGACAAGATCGACAAGGTATTGACACAGGAGAATATCCAAAAATTCGATGCCATCATGAGCAATACCGAGAAGGTCACCGGAGATACGATAGCTCTTGGAAAAAATGCGGTCGATACACTGGAGAGGGCGCGTGTCGCCCTTGACGATTTCAACCGTACCTTCAACAGTATCGGAAACGATTTCCATGATGTCTCGAAGAGTCTCGACGGAAATGTCGAGCCGACACTCGAGAAGTTTGCCAAAATGTCCCAGGATATCAGCCAGCTGGCAAAGAACATCGAAAGGACTATCAACAGAGGAGACTACAATCTCAAAAAGATACTCAACCCGATGATCATAGATATCAGGGAGCTTTCACGCGAGCTTGAGATGATGAGTACCCATCTTGACAGGAGCCCGAGCGATATCTTCTTCAAATCCAAAAAAAGTGCAAAGGGGCCGGGAGAATGAAAAAATATCTGTTATTGCTTTTAGCACCACTTATCTTTGTCGGGTGCGGCGGGAGTCTGAAGCTCTATACGCTCGATATTCGCAGTGAGATACCCCGTCAGGCTTCGGCTTATGCACACAAAAGTCTCAGGATAGAGTACCCGGAGCTTATGGATTCCGGTAACAGCAAGGAGATGCTCTATGCCTACGGCCCGAACGAGAGGGGAGTCTACCAGAATGCCCAGTGGAACGACAACAAAGGGCGAATGCTGATGCACTCTTTCTGGAAAGGGATCGAGAATGGAAAGGTATTCGGCAGGGTGACCGGGTATGATGGGGATGGAAAAACCGATTACGCGCTGAGCACCTATGTCTATGAGTTCTACCACAAGGCATACCGTGACGAGTCGGTTTCTGTCGTCTCGATCCGTTTTGATCTTGCCGACTCATCCACAGGCGCTATCGTCAAAAGCAGGAAGTTCCGCTACGAGGTGCCAACGCAGAGCTTCGATGCGCATGGATATGCCGCGGCTACGCAGCATGCTCTTGAAATGTTGTCGAATGATTTGAACAGATGGCTTGCCAGGTGATATAGTCCCTGATTAAGATTCGACTTAAGGTGCTTTGCTGTACTATTATTTGTAATGAATATTAATATAAATAACAAAGGTTATTGATGGCAGAGCAAAAGGTCGATATCGAAGCTTTGATCAAAGGTGATGAGTCCGAAGAGATAGATATCCGGGGTATATTTGAGTTTCTCCACAGATACAGGAGAACGATCACCCTTATTACGTTACTGTTCACCCTTATCGCGTCGGTATATGCCTATCTCTCACCGAGTGTCTACCAGTCACAGACACTCATCAAAATACCTGCTGAAAAATACAAAGGTTCGCTGGATGACTTCATGACCCTTGCCCTCGGGCAGGAGGGGAGCAATATCGAAGACGAGCTGATCGTCCTGGAGACCCACAATATCGTCCAGAAAGCACTCGGAAGTCTTAATATAGGGACGCGCTACTACGCGATCTCGAAGTTCAAACAGATAGAGCTTTACAAGGACTCACCTTTCCTGGTGATAGAGAATGAGAGCAATCCAAAAGCATACGGGCTTACCTTCAGACTGGAACCTGTCGATGACAGAAGCTTCCGGCTCAAGATCGAACAACCATGGAATGAAAGTATCAAGGATTTCTTCCTTGATTTTATCCCATTCGTCGAACCTGGGGGAACGAACGTCTATTATGACAAGATCCATAGCTACAACAGCCTGATTGAGACCCCATGGTTTTCGTTCACGATACAGAAGATCAAAGAGTTCAGATACCAGTGTTATTCGTTTACCATTACGCCCAACGACTCGATGTCGGGTTTTATCCGTTCAAGGCTCTCTGCAAGCGGCTATGTCAAAAAAGGGAATATCATTTCACTGACCTACAACGACAATGTTCCGCTCCGTGCGATGGAAGTGCTCGATGCGGTAGCCAAGGCATACCTCGAAGAAACTTCCAATATCAAATCTGAAGGCTCCAAGAAAAAGCTTTACAATATCGACCTCCAGCTGGAGACGGTAAGTGGTATGCTTGAGAACTCCTCGAAATTGCTCCAGGAATACAAGATAAGCAATACCATAGCCAATCTCAGTACCGAAACCAACACCATGATCCAAAAGCTGAGCGAGATCGAAAAAGAGAACTACAAGGTCAAAGTACGCATCGATACCCTCAACGAAGCACTCTCCTTTATCAGGGAGAATAAGAATGTCTCGGCCATAGCGATCGAAGGGGTAGGGAGTGAGGACAGCTCCTACCAGTTCCTTATCAACCAGATACAGCAAAGCGCAGCAGAATACAAAGCTCTCTCCGTCGACAACAGGCCCAATCATCCGAAGGCTGTCGCAGCCAGAGTCAAGCTGGATTCTCTCAAGAGATCGCTTGAGAATATGATCAAAACGTCTCTGGTAAGCCTGAAAAAACAAAAAGAATCCCTCGATGGGGTCATCGAGAGCTATCGGGCGACCTTGCAGAACATCCCCCGCAAAGAACAGAAACTTGAGCAGCTCAAGAGAAACTTCATGATCAACGAGAACATATACTCCTACCTGCTCAAGAAAAAAGCTGAGACGGTCATATCGGAATCTTCGGCGGTCTCAGGTACCCGTATTCTCGAAAACGCTTCCCTCCCGGCATCCTCGATCAAGCCGAACCGCAAAGGGATCATCCTCAAAGGGCTTTTGCTCGGCTTTCTTGTCGGTATCGTCATGGCAGTGATCATGAGCCTTTTTGACAATCGTATCAAAACTATCTATGACCTTGAAAAACTTACCAAACTTGCTATCTATGGGACGATTCCCCATCAAGGGAGCACCGGTGACACTTCTGTCTATGATGAAGCAATGAGGACACTCTGGACCAACATCGAGTTCGCATCGCATACGAAGCGCTCGAAACTGATCGTTTTTACCTCCTCTTTGCCCGGGGAGGGGAAAAGTATGTCCGTATCGCGTCTCGGTGAGATCATCGCACAGAGCAACAAATCGGTAGTGATCGTCGATTTCGATATGCGCCGTGCTTCATTGCACGAGATATTCAAACTCCCCAACAAATCTGGTACAAGTGCGCTCCTTTCAAGAATAGATGATATTGAGGGTGTCCTTCAGGATACCCATGTTGAGAAGCTCAAGGTGATCACAGCGGGGGCCCGGCCGCCCAATCCTACGGCACTTATCATGTCCGACCATACAGAGGAACTGCTCAACCAGCTGAAAAAACGCTTCGATTATGTACTGCTCGATACGCCGCCTGCCGGGCTGGTCTCCGATGCAAAGAAGCTGATGCATATGGCTGATCTGAGCCTGATCGTGGTCAGGATGGAGCATTCGTCAAAAGACTTCTTCAAAAAGATCGACCGAAGCGTCCGCCCGATGCAGGAAAAAACAGGGATCGTAGTCAACGATATGCAGATAAAAAGCGGACGGAAATACAATGATTACTATTATTGAAAAGTCATAAATTAAACTTCCCTTGAAGAGGATAAGAATATACTTCAATGAAATATCACGATCAAGGAGTGTTCGATGAAAGCGGCAGAAGTCAAGGTAATTCAGAAATTTTTGACAAGTGAGAAGCTCTACAACGGCAAGATCGACGGTGACAGGGGTCCGAAGACCAACAAAGCGATCGCAGTGGCGATAGAGAAACACAAAAAAGACTTTCCTGCTGCCTATAAGAGCTGGTCGGATACAAGACAGGCGATCGCCCTCCTACAGTGGCTTTGCCTCAAAAAAGGGATCGATGCAGGGATCATCGACGGCAGATACGGCCCCTCGACGATGGTCGCATCAGAGCAGCTCGTCGCCCTGGAAAACACCGGTGTGCTCCCGAGAAGCTTTGATGATATCGCAAGGATCGATACCAACCCGCACAGCTACCCGATGGAGAACTTTGCGTCACTGACCGCCTATTACGGTGCGCCGTGCAAAAGCAAGATCGTCAGGGTCCCTTCCCCCTGGAAACTGAGACTTGACTGGGAACTCAGCTCGACCGTCTCGCATATCGCCATCCATGAAAAACTCGCAGACAGTCTCAGTGACATCCTTGAGAAAGTTCACAAGGAATACGGACTCGCAGGGATCAGGAAGTACGGACTGGACAGATTCGGAGGCAGTTACAACTGCCGCAAAAAGCGTGGATCGACAACTGCATGGTCGACCCATGCCTGGGGCATAGCAATCGACTGGTACCCGTCGAAAAACGGCCTCCGTTCCAATGAAAGCACCGCAAGCCTCGCCAAACCGGAGCTTGACGCATGGTGGGAAATATGGGAGAAAGAGGGCTGGCTGAGCCTGGGACGCAAAGAGAACCGTGACTGGATGCATGTACAGGCAGCAAGAAGGTAGGGGACCGGGCGCTTGGCGATCTGTAGTATAGGAAATATTCTCAGGGAAGCATCCGGATACAGACGGCTGTTGCTCAAAGGTAACATTATAGCGGTACTCTCGACGATAGCGACCGTACTGATACCGCTTTTTATACCGGTTCTCGTAGATGAGCTTCTTTTGCACAAAAGTGATACGATGACCGGATGGGTCGGACAACACATCTACGAGTTCTCGCTCGGCGGTTTCGTGATCTTCTTCCTGATGGTGACACTTGTGATGCGTGGAGCCGGGTTTTGGCTCAGTGTCATCGGTGTGAAGACCTTTCTGGAGATATCCAAGGATATATCCTACAAGCTTCGACTCAAAGCTATCACCCATCTGCGAACCGTTACGCTCAAAGAGTACGAGATGGTCTCCCCCGGTGCGATATCTTCGAAACTTGTCACTGATATCACTACTATCGACAGTTTTATCGGTACAACGGTCAGCAAGTTCATCGTATCGCTCCTGACACTCCTCTTTACAGCCGTAGTGCTGCTACTGATCCACTGGGAGCTGGCTATCTTCATCCTCCTGACCAACCCTGTAGTGGTCTTCTTCACTGCAAAGCTTGCCCGAAATGTCGGGAGACTGAAACGCGAGGAGAACCGCTCTATCGAAATTTTCCAGTCTACCCTTGCCGAAACACTGGAGCTCTTCCACCAGATCAAAGCGTCGAACAAGGAGAACTTCTTTTTCGACAGGATCGAGACACAGGCAAAAAACGTCAGGGATACCTCGATAGCTTTTGATTACAAAAGCGACAGGGCCATGCGCTTTTCGTTCCTGATCTTTCTCAGCGGCTATGAGCTCTTCCGGGCGGTAAGCATCCTGGCAGTCGCTTACAGCGACCTGAGCGTGGGATTGATGCTGGCGATATTCGGATACCTCTGGATCATTATGACCCCTACGCAGGATATCATCAATTTCCAGTATGCCCTTGCCAATGCCCGGGCAGCATGTGAACGGATCAATACGATATTCGATATGAAACAGGAGCGCAGTATCGCACCCGGCAACGATCCTTTTGCAGATAATTATTCTATATCCATAGATATCAGGAACATCAGTTTCAGCTATATGGCAGACAAACCGATCATCAGACACCTCTCTATGAGTATACCCAGAGGCTCCAAAGTGGCTATCGTAGGGGCAAGCGGCAGCGGCAAGACTACTCTGGCCAATATCCTTGTAGGCTTCTACCCGGTAGAAAGCGGAGAGATTTATTATGGCAATACCAGGCATTCCGACCTCCCGATGGCTGTGATCAGGGAAAATATCCATCTTATCTTACAGCATCCTAAACTCTTTAATGATACAATGCGTTTCAATTTGACGCTGGGCAAAGAGTACAGTACACACGAAATAATCAATGCTCTGCATATTGCACAGCTTGATGAAGTGGTGTCCAATATGCCGCAGGGATTGGAAACTGTTGTCGGCAAGGACGGCATCAAACTCAGCGGGGGACAGCGTCAAAGGGTTGCGATCGCAAGAATGGTTCTTGCCAATCCCAAGGTAGTGATATTCGATGAATCGACCTCTGCACTCGACGTGCATACCGAAGAACAGCTCTTCCATGACCTTGGGGAATTCCTGCGGCCGAAAACTGTCATCACGATCGCCCACAGGCTCAGTACGATCAAAAGTGCCGAGCTGGTCTTCGTCCTTGAGAACGGTGTGCTCGTCGACAGCGGTACACCTTATGAACTGATGCACAAAGACGGCAGCTATTTTAGTACTATGATCTAGGATCATGGTTATTTTGAATATTGAGGGATCAATGGATATTTTTTCTGCAATTATTATCGGTATTATCGAAGGTTTTACCGAATTTCTACCTATATCTTCTACCGGGCATATGATCGTTGCAAGCAGGTTTCTCGGCGTTGAAGAGAGCGAACTCAACAAAGCCTATGAAGTGATCATACAGTTTGCCGCCATTATCGCGGTCATGCTGGCATACCGCAGCAAACTGAGTCTCAAGAAGATCGAACTCTGGAAGAAAGTGATGGTAGCATTTTTTCCGCTGCTTGTCGTTGGTTTTATCTTCAAAGACCAGATCAAAATGCTCTTCAGTGTCGAGGTTGTAGCAACGATGTTCATAGTAGGCGGGGTGCTTTTTCTGATCGTCGAGCGGTTTTACAAGGAGAGTCATATCAGAGTACATGATATAGAATCGGTCAGCTTCAGGCAGACTCTCTGGATAGGCATTGCACAGGTTTTCTCTCTCGTACCCGGCACCAGCAGGGCAGGTGCGACGATCATCGGGGGAATGCTTACCGGACTCGATCGCAAAAGCAGTGCGGAGTTTTCGTTCCTGCTTGCCATCCCGGTGATGGGAGCAGTGAGCGGATATGACCTGCTCAAACACTACCATGAGTTTGCCAATGCAGACTATACGGGATTTGCCGTCGGATTTGTGGTGGCATTTGTCGTAGCCTATCTGACGATCAAGCTTTTTATGGCCTTTCTGGAGCGTTTTACTTTTGTGGCATTCGGTATCTACCGTATAATTTTCGGCCTGCTGCTGCTCTGGCTTTATTAGCCATAGATATGGATTTAGAGAGTTTCCCACGGGAGACTCTGATAAGTTCAAAATCGATTTTTGGACATACGCGAACAAGGATTCGCATGAAAGGTTAAGAATGACATTTAATGAGTTTGACTTTCACCCCGCATTAAGAAAAGGGGTGAAGATAGCAGGTTTCAAAGAGCCCAGTCCGATCCAGGTACAGGCAATCCCGATCATCGAAAACGGCAGCGATATGATCGGCCAGGCACATACGGGGACTGGCAAAACAGCAGCATTCGGTCTCCCTATCCTCGACAAGATCGCCAAAGGGGAGATAGAGAGAGCGCTTGTGATCACTCCGACCAGGGAGCTTGCCACCCAGGTGAGCGACGAGCTCTATCATCTTGGCAGATTTGCCGGTATCAAAACGCTTACGGTCTATGGCGGCGTGGGATACGGCAGACAGATCGCACTGATCCATAAAGGCGTGCAGATAGTCGTAGCGACACCGGGCAGGCTCAAGGACCTTTACCGTAAAGGGAAGATCGATACGTTCAACCCAGAGATAGTAGTCCTTGACGAAGCCGACGAGATGCTTGATATGGGATTTCTCGAAGAGATCAAGGATATATTCGAATATATCCCCCAGAACAGACAGACGCTGCTCTTCTCTGCTACCATGCCCGAACCCATCAAAGAGCTTGCGGACAATATCCTCTACAACCCCGAATATATTTCAGTCGTGAGTGCCGATGAGGCAACCACCAACAATGTCATCGAGCAGAGATACTATGTGATCAACGAACACGAAAGGGATGAGGCGATCGTCCGTCTTCTCGAGACCGAGGATACACAGAAATGTATCGTATTCTGCCGTATGAAGCGCGAGGTAGACAGACTGAGTGAACACCTCATGGCACTGGGTTTCAATGCCAGGGGACTCCACGGTGACCTTGAACAAACGGAACGCGATGAGATCATCAGAGGCTACAGGAAGGGTGAGATCAAGATCATGATTGCTACGGATGTAGCCTCAAGGGGGCTTGACGTCAAGAACGTATCGCATGTATTCAACTACCATATCCCTTTTGATCCCCAAAGCTACGTCCACAGGATAGGGAGAACGGGAAGAGCAGGTAAAAGCGGTCAGGCGATCACACTGGTATCTACCGAAGAGTTCAGAGAGCTTCAGCGTATCCAGAAAGAGGTCGGGGCAAATATGAAACTGGCCACAATTAGCGGAAGCAGCGATATAGACAACTCTTTCATAGATCATCTCAGTGACAAAATCAGGGACTATGAGACACATCCGGAAGTTGAGAAAATATTGGAACGGCTTGGAGAGATGGATCACCTGACACTGCTCAGAAAAACCCTCTCCATGATTATCGATGCAGAGCCGGAAACGATATCTGACGGGATAGGATTCAGACAGGATATGGTCGATGAGATGATACACGCATTCGAGAATGAAAACAAAGTTTCGAAGAGTAGCAATCGCAAAAGAAAGCGTCGATAAAACGGAATGAAACAACTCTTATAACTATTATTGCTTTTTCGATGTTCTTCAAGTGATAGCAAGGAAAGTTGTTTTAAAATTAAATTACAAAACTATTACAAGGTAGCCTGAATGCAAGAAATTCACATCGTAGGTGAAAGTATCAAGTTTATGATCCTGGGGATGATAGTTGTTTATATCTTCCTCGTCGTGCTGATACAGTTGATGAAACTGCAAGCAAAGATCATAGCGAAATATTTTCCTGAAAAAGTTATTGTCTCCCCTCCAAAACAGCAGCCCGCTGTACAAAGTGATGATGATGCGGCCAGAACAGCTGCTATTATCGCTGCGATCGCTGACTACAAAAAATCCAATCATAACAAGAAGGTATAAATATGGCAAAAAAGTATATTGATGTAATGGATACTACCTTCAGAGACGGTTTCCAATCCGTTTTTGGCGGTCGTGTTCTTATGAATGATTTTTTTCCTGCGGTCTATGCAGCGAAAGAAGCGGGGATAAAACACTTTGAATTCGGCGGCGGTGCAAGATTCCAGAGCCTCTATTTCTATCTTCAGGAAGATGCGTTCAAAATGATGGACAAGTTCAGGGAGATCGTCGGACCTGAAGCCAACCTTCAGATCCTCTCGCGCGGTATCAATACTGTGATGCTCGATACAGGAAGCAGAGAGATGATTGACCTGTTTGCAAAACTGTTCGCAAAACACGGCACAACAACTGTACGTAACTTTGATGCTCTCAACGATGTCAACAACCTCATGTACTCTTCACAATGTATCAAAAAGCATGGTATGAAGCATGAAGTCGTTGTCACAATGATGGATCTTCCTCCAGGATGTGAAGGTGCACACGATATGCCATTCTATGAGAAGACACTCAGAAATATTCTCGACAGCGGTATCGAATTCGACAGCGTTTGTTTCAAAGATGCCAGCGGTACGTCAAACCCGCACAAAGTATTCGAAACGATCCAGATGGCAAGAAAGCTTCTCGGTGATGATGTACATCTCAGACTACACACACATGAAACGGCAGGCGTGAGCGTGGCATGCTACATCGCTGCACTTGAAGCTGGTGCAGATGGTATCGATATGGCAGCAGCTCCTGTGAGCGGCGGTACAAGCCAACCGGACATCCTTACAATGCTTCATGCTACAAAAGGGACAAACTACAACCTTGGAGATCTTGAACTGCCCAAGATCCTCAAATATGAAGAAGAGCTTGCCAGATGCCTCAAAGATTATATGATCCCGCCTGAGGCTACACAGGTATCACCGATCATTCCGTTCTCACCGATGCCTGGCGGTGCGCTGACTGCCAATACACAGATGATGAGAGACAACGGCAACCTTGACAGATACGATGAAGTTATCCTCGCTATGAAAGAGGTTGTGGAAAGAGGCGGTTACGGCACATCGGTAACACCTGTAAGCCAGTTCTACTGGCAACAGGCTTATGCCAACGTAATGTTCGGCCCTTGGAAACAGGTCGCACCGGGATACGGAAGAATGGTACTCGGCTATTTCGGCAAAACTCCTGTCGAGCCTGATCCTAAACTCGTAAAACTTGCCAGCGAAAAACTCGAACTCGAACCAACTACAGAAAATCCACTTGATATCGCTGACAGAGATTCTGGCAAATCTATCGCACACTGGACGAAAGTACTCGAAGATGAGGGACTTGAAGTGAACGATGAAAATATTTTCATCGCTGCTTCGTGCGACAAGAAAGGTATTGCATTCCTCAAGGGCGAGAGCCCATTGATGGTGAGAAAAAAAGGTCTAGAACCAGAAGAAACAACAAATAACAACGGAGAGGTCAACATGGCAGGAAATTATACAGTAGTAGTAGATGGCAAGAAGTACAGCGTACAGGTAGCTGAAGGAAATGCAGACATTCAGATCACTGAAGCTCCGGCAGCAGCTGCTGCACCGGTACAGGCAGCAACACCTGTAGCTACAGCTACACCGACAGGTGCAGGAAATGTAGAGATCAATTCACAGACACCGGGTAACGTATGGAAGATCCTTCTCAATCCAGGCGACAGTGTCAAAGAAGGTGACAAGATCATGATCCTTGAAGCGATGAAGATGGAGATCGATATCGCTGCTCCTCAGGACGGTGTGATCAAATCGATCAATGTAAGCGTAAATGACGCAGTGAGCGACGGACAGCTTCTGGCTACAATGGAGTAGTGATGAGAGTAAAAAAACTACTATTGACTCTTCTGCTGGCCTTTGCAGCACTTGGCAGCGTTGCACTGGCAGAAGAGCATAAAGCGACTCCGGCTCACGAAACGGCTGCAAGCGAAGAAGCAGCATACGAATCTAAGAGTCTATGGAAGATGATGACCAGTTTTTATGATACTACAGGTCTGAAGGCTATTATCGAGCCTCAGGACGGTGTCAAGAACGGTCTTGGTCAGGATATGAGCAAATTCTCACAGAGTTGGGGAAGAGTGATCATGTTTGCGATCATCTTCTTCCTCTTCTATCTTGCGATCGCAAGAGGCTTTGAGCCGCTACTGCTCCTTCCGATTGCGTTCGGTGGATTGCTGGCCAATATCCCCATAGCAAATATGACAGGTGAGCACGGAATGCTCGGTATTATCTATAATATGGGTATTTCGAATGAATTCTTCCCGCTTCTGATCTTTATGGGTGTCGGTGCGATGACAGATTTCGGTCCGCTCCTTTCACGTCCCAAAACCGCTTTGCTCGGTGGTGCAGCTCAGTTTGGTATCTTCGGTTCACTTGTCGGTGCTGCGATGCTCTCACAGTATTCCGGTTTTGTAGACTTCAGCCTCAAGCAGTGTTCAGCTATCAGTATCATCGGAGGTGCGGATGGTCCGACATCGATCTTCATCGCTTCTGCGCTTGCCCCTGAACTTCTCGGTGCTATTGCCGTTGCTGCTTATTCGTATATGGCGCTTGTACCGGTTATCCAACCGCCGATCATGAAGGCACTCACGACTGTTGAGGAGAGAAGGATCGTTATGAAAACAGCAAGAAAAGTGCATAAGCTCGAGAAGCTTGTATTCCCTCTTCTTGTTATCATGATGACTGCGCTGGTGCTCCCGGATGCTGCGCCGCTTATCGGTGCATTTGCGTTGGGTAACTTTGCCAAAGAATCAGGTGTTGTCGACAGACTTTCAAACGAAATGCAAAACTCTCTTATCAACATCGTAACGATCTTCCTCGGTCTCGGTGTAGGTTCGAAACTTGCAGCAGAGCAGTTCCTCGTCGCAGAGACAATGGGTATTATGATCATCGGTCTCCTCGCATTTGCAGCAGGTACTGCCGCAGGTGTTCTGATGGCAAAACTTATGAATAAATTCTCCGATGAACCTATCAACCCACTGATCGGTGCTGCCGGTGTTTCAGCAGTACCAATGGCTGCAAGGGTTGCGAGCAAGGTTGGTTCGGAAGCAAGACCGGGCAATATCCTGCTCATGCATGCAATGGGTCCAAACGTGGCAGGTGTCATCGGTTCAGCTGTGGCAGCAGGTGTGTTGCTCTCGATATTTAAATAAAAGAGGAAACTATGACAACAAGATTACCCAAAGGGCTTGATGCACTAGGACTTAAAGATATTGGAAGTGTATATCATAATCTCAGCTATGACCAGCTCATAGCTCACGAGATCAACAAAGGTGAAGCAAAGCTTTCAACGAGCGGTGCCACCATGTGTGATACAGGAATATTTACAGGTAGAAGTCCTAAAGACAAATATTTTGTTGATCAGGAACCTTCGAACAAAAATATTGCCTGGGGTGATGTAAACAAACCGATAAGCAAAGAGGTCTATGAAGAGCTTTTGGAGTTAGTCAAAGATCAACTATCGTATAAAGACATTTATGTTGTAGATGTTTATGCCGGTTCAAGCAAAGCGAGTCGAAGAAAAATCAGATTTGTTACAGAAGTAGCATGGCAGGCTCACTTCGTGACCAATATGTTCATCATGCCTTCAAAAGAAGAACTTGAAGACTTCGAGCCTGATTTCATCGTATATAACGGATGCAAGGTAAAAAACCACAAGTTCGAACACCATGGTCTCAACTCTGAAGTCTTTGTTGTCTTCAATATCGAAGATAATATTTCGATCATCGGCGGTACCTGGTATGGCGGTGAAATGAAAAAAGGTATCTTCACAATGATGAACTACTGGCTGCCGCTTGAGAACAATCTCTCTATGCACTGCTCAGCCAACGTAGGAAAAGAGGGTGATGTATGCCTCTTCTTCGGACTTTCAGGTACTGGTAAAACAACCCTCTCCACCGACCCACACCGTGCATTGATCGGTGATGACGAGCATGGATGGGATGAAAACGGTGTCTTCAATTTCGAAGGCGGCTGTTATGCCAAAGTCATCAACCTCGATCCGAAGAGTGAACCGGAGATTTTCGGCGCGATCAGAAAAGGTGCACTCCTTGAGAACGTTGTCCATGATCAAAACGGTGAGGTAGACTACAGCGACGGTGCGAAAACAGAGAATACAAGAGTATCCTATCCTATCAATCACATTGAAAATCACAAAAGTGACCTGATGGCCGGACATCCTAAAAACATCATCTTCCTTACCGCAGATGCATTCGGTGTACTTCCTCCTGTCAGTAAACTGACAAAAGAGCAGGCGATGTATTATTTCCTCAGTGGCTATACTGCGAAAGTTGCAGGTACAGAGCGTGGTGTTACTGAGCCGATTGCGACATTCTCCGCATGTTTCGGTGAAGCGTTCCTTCCGCTTCACCCGACAAGATACGCCAAACTTCTCGGTGAGAAGATCGACGAGCACGGTGCGAACGTCTATCTGGTCAACACTGGCTGGACCGGTGGCGAGTACGGCACAGGTAAAAGAATGAGCATTAAAGACACCAGAGCATGTATCGACGGTATTCTCAGCGGTTCTATCAATAATGCCCAATTCGAGACACTGGAAGTATTCAACCTTTCAGTACCAAAGACACTCGAAGGTGTCAAGGACAACAGTATCCTGTATCCAAAGAATACCTGGTCAGATAAAGAAGCGTATGATGTCACACTCAAAAAACTTGCATCTATGTTTGTAGAAAATTTCAGCCGTTATGACGGACAGGGTGACGAATTCGACTTTACTTCCGCCGGACCGCAACTCTGATCCAATTTCGAACCCCTTTATGAGGGGATCGATCCTACTTATTTTCCTTTTTATTTCTTTCTCACTGTTCAATATACCAGTATCTTATCAAATGTTTTTTGCTTCTGTTATAAATTAGGTTATAATAATCCTATCAACTTACAAGGATTTGAAGATGCAAAAGTTTAAAACTGTGCTCCCCTTGATGTTTTTTTTGGGTCAAATGCTCCTTGCTCTTGACGCTCCAGGTGTAAAACTGCATGATCCAAAACTCAAACCTCTCAAACTCTCTACGATGAAGATAGATGCCACCATATTATCTGATATCGCTACTTCAACATATGAATTGATCTTTTACAATCCAAATGACCGTATTATTGAGGGTGAACTGGTATTCTCACTGCTTGATGGTCAAAGCGTGGTTGATTATGCTCTGGAGATAGACGGAAAATATCGTTCTGCTTCTGTAGTCCCAAAAGCAAAAGCCAAGGAAGCTTATGAAGATATGGTACGTCAAAATATCGACCCTGGTATGATAGAAAAGAGCATTGGCAACAACTTCAAAACCAGGCTCTATCCCATCCCTGCCAAAGGGTATAAAAAGATCAAAATAACGATCCGGGAAACCTTATCGGCTGACAAAGGGATTGTACGTTATCATGTACCTTTTTTATGCAAGGAAAGCCTCGACAACTTTGTACTCAATATCGATGTACTCTCTATGAAAAAGAGCAAGATCAAGGTCGATGGTATAGAGTTCGACGAAAGCCGTGAGGGGAACAGATATACTCTCAAGAAAAGTAATTTTGTACTCATGAAACCGATTACTATGGAGTTTGACAGATCGGGTTATGAGGAGAAGTTTGTACAACAAAAAGGTGGTAAATATTTCTTCTACGCAACAATGAATTATCAGCCAGAGGTTACTGCCAGGAGACTGCCACGCAGAACAGCCATCCTGTACGACACTTCACTCTCGAACAGGGAGAGAGACAGTGTGAAAGAGTTTGAGTTTCTCAGGAAATATATCTCACAGAGTGGCAGCAAAGAGAACGAGGTGATATTCTTTGACAATGCTATCGGCAAAAAGATACGATTTACCACTGTTGAAGAATTAGAAAAGCTGCTTCAGGATGTCCATTACAATGGTACCAATGATTTTGGCAGAATCGATATTTCAAAGATAGACGCAGATGTCATACTGCTCTTTTCCAATGGAATGAAGACGATTCATCAAGGGGATCCGATAGAGATCGACAAACCACTGATAGCGGTCAACGCATCCCTCAGAAGTGATAGTGGAGTCCTCAGAAAATATGCCGGTATATCAGGAGGTGCCTATATCGATCTGATACAGAAAAACACCGACGAAGCGATGCAGTTGCTGAACGAAAGTATACCGATCATCAGCATCACCGCAACCGGTGGGATCAAACCGGAAGAGACAGTGACAGCATATGCAAATGGCAGGATCACCATCTTCGCATCTTCCAACACACCTAAAGCCTCACTGCAACTCGAGATCAGGGATGGGGAGAAGAGCATCACCAGATCGATCGACTTCAGCGATGCGATGGTGCTCCAGGATCATATAGCATCGATCTGGGCATCGCATTATATCGATCAGCTGAGCTATGAATACGACAGCAACAGTGAAAAGATCAATGCACTTGCAAAAGAGTACAAGATCCTTACCCGTGATATGTCTATGATCGTACTGGATCGTGTAGAGGACTATGTCAAACATGAGATAACCCCGCCGGATGAATTGAGTGAAGAGTACGGGAAACTCCTTGCAGAAAAGAAGAACGAGAAGCTTTATGAAAAAGAGCAGGCACTCATAGAGGCTATCGAATTGATAGAAGAGCAGAAACAATGGTATAACAAAAAGTTTCCAAAAACAAAAAAAATCATAGAGAAAGATGATAATACAAATGAAGCGGATGGAGAAGGCGGTGACATAGCACCTGTCGTCGAAGCACCGATGATGGATGCAGCGCCATCACCCTCTATGGAAGAGAGAAGCAGGAGCAGAGCGGAAGACAGGGAAGTGGAAACACTCAAAAAGAAAGCTGTCAACAGTGAGAGCACCGGAGAGACCAAAGAACTGGGTATAAAACTCAAGGAGTTCGATCCTGACACTCCCTATCTCAAAACACTCAGATCAGTCTCTGCACCGAAGCTGATGGAGCGCTATTATGCCCTGCAGCAGGAGTATATCGAACAGCCGATGTTCTATGTGGACAGTGCATCCCATCTCTATAAGAACGGTCTGAAGGTCGAAGCGATGAGGATACTTGAGAATCTGCTTGAACTCGACCTTGACAACAGTGAATTCTTGAGAATATTTGCATTCAAGGCGATGGAATTTGGAGAATACGACAGTGCTGTCAAAGCGCTCGAACGGGTCAAAAAGCTTCGCCCTTTCGAACCCCAGAGCTTCAGAGACCTGGCGCTTGGCTATTCCAAAGCCGGGGAATATCAAAAAGCACTGGATAACCTTTACCATATCGTAATCCATACTTGGGACGGCAGGTTCAACGGTATCAAGATCGTTGTGCTCAATGAGCTCAACAACATCATATCCCGTCAGAAGGTTGACAGTAACAGTATCGATAAACGTCTCATCGCATCTATGCCCGTAGATCTGAGGGTGGTCATCAACTGGAGCGGCAATGACAGCGATATGGATCTCTGGGTCACTGACCCGTATGGTGAGAAGACCTACTACAGCAACAAGCTTTCCCATATAGGCGGCAAGATATCCAACGATATCACAGGTGGCTACGGACCAGAGGAATTCATGATACGGGACGCTGTCAAAGGAAGCTATATCATAGAAGTCAACTACTTCGGCAGTTCGGAACAAAAACCGACCATACCCGTGACCATCAGGGGAGAGATCTATACCCACTACGGTAAAAAAGAGCAAAAGAGCCGTGAGATAGTCGTAAGGGTCGGCAACCAGAGCAGGGTCGAAAAAATCGGAGAGTTCATATATGAGTAATCATTGTGTAGGATTGTTACATAGTATAT
>QKDN01000061.1 GCA_003252535.1 Campylobacterota bacterium
GTCGAGTAAATAAGAAAATAATTTTAATTGATGAAAAAAATAAAGACAATGGAATTATTGATAAGCAGAGGATTAAAAAACTTTTTGAAAGAGAATATTCTAATGTAGAGATTTACTATATAGAAGAATTCAGTGCACTAAAACTTTATCACGATTTAGTAGATGAGAGAATCTTTCACAAAGAGTATTTTTACATACAAGATTTCATTCAACCTATGACTGATAAATCAAATGAGAAAACAGCAAACTTTCTCTTACAGGAGTGGTACCGAGATGTTGATAAACCACTGGCAGTTTTGAAAGGACTTGGTGGTATTGGTAAGACTACGGTTGTAAAGTATTTTATTGACAATTTGCATAAGACACAAAAT
The DNA here is from genome assembly GCA_003252535.1 of Campylobacterota bacterium. GTDB lineage: Bacteria > Campylobacterota > Campylobacteria > Campylobacterales > Sulfurovaceae > SZUA-451. The sequence goes on from QKDN01000061.1 coordinate 372, forward strand.
AATAAATCAATAATCAATACATTATTTATAAATTCTCATGATTTAATTCACGATATTATGAAAAATCCAAAAATTGAAGACTTATTTGATTTTTATCGTCTATTGGCAGAGAAGTACAATATAGAAAAAAAATTTGATAAAAAAAATTTGGAGTTATCGATAGATGATGGAAATATTTTAATGGTTTTGGATGGTATAGATGAAGTAATTACTAAAATTGGTAGTACTTTTAATGTTACTAAATTTATTGAGTCTATTTTCAATGATTATTCAAGCAATATGGGAAGAGCAAAAATAATTATTACCTGTAGAGATTACTTTTGGGATAAAGCGATTGATTATAATGATGATATTTTGACACTTTCTTTGAAACCTTTTACAAAAGAAATGGCAAAACAATATTTTGGCAAACACTTTAAAATAGAAAAGCATGTTGAAACATATAAGATTTCAAAGAAAGAGAATGATATTGATGCGAAAAAAGTCGAAAGAGCCATTAGTTTGGCTGAAGATTTCTCAATCGTTGAAGATACTACTTATACATATATTCCGTACATCTTAGACATGATAAAAGAAAATATTCTTACAAATAGTTCTATGAATTTCTTAGAAAGTGATATTCTTTTAAAGCAAGGGAGTGTAAATGACTTCCTCGTTGGTAAAGTGTGTGAAAGAGAAATCAAGAAACTTGACAACTCACCAATTGATAAGCAACTTAAGCTGTTTATGGATATTGCTTTTGAGTATGAAGGTGTGTTAAATAATGTACATTTGGAAAAATTAGGAAATAAGCACAATATTAATTTGGAAAAATTTCGAGCGCACCCATTGTTAAAATATTCAGAGGATAGTGGTGGGGTAGAGTTTAGATATGATTTTTTTAATCAATACTTTAAGAATATAAGACTTGCTATATTTTTGAAAAATGAAAGCTTTAATGATCTAACTGAAAATATGACTGATATTTTAGTTCAGCACATTAGCTATGATGGTAGCTTGATGAAAGATTTGGAAAAACGTTTAAGTAATATTGATTTTGAAGAGATGAAATTAAAAATCTTTACATTTATTAAAGAAGAGTTGTATGAAATAACGAAAATAGAAAAATCATTGCAAAACAGAGTCAACTCATCTTTATTTACGCTGTTATTGGTGTTAGGAAAATATAATGATAGAGAGTTAAGAACTGAACTTCTGAAAGAAATCTACGAGGAAGAGAACAAAATCAAAAACTTATGTTTAATAAATTTACACACACTGACTACCAACAAAATATTATTCGATTTTAAAGACTTATGTTTTGAGGATTGTTACTTTGAGAGTTTTGAGAACTTTACAGAGTGTTCTTTTAATGAGAAGACTTTTTTTAGTAAATGTAGTTTTATAGCACCCCTACATAGAAAAGGGATCAAAACACAATTAGAATACAAGAACTTTGATCAAACCGAAAAAGGGCAATGCAACTTAGAAGGAATCATTGATGCCCTAGAAGAACGAAAAAATGATCAAGATGATATTGAAACTGATATTAGAAATGTACTAAAAATCGTTTTACGTTTATTCTGGGAGAATAGTACATTTCGTCAAAAGCAAAAAGATGAAATAAGAAAAAAAATGAAAAAGTACAACGATATCATTGATAAGTTAGTAAAAAATAATATTCTTAATGAACTAGCAGTAACCACAAAACAAAAAAGAAATGATAGAGCCTATCGGTTAAATGAAAAGTATAGTAATTTACGCAAAATCATGGAAGAAAATGATACTTGTAGTGAGTTTGAAGATATTATCAATATAGTCAAAGAAAACTAAAAAAACAAATTATTGTACCGAACAGGTAAACTTTGTCTGGTTCCCATCGTCTCTCGATGGGAACCCATATTCGATCTCCAAAGGCAGGGAAATTCCCCATTTCGGCGATAGCCGATAGAAACATTACTCAGGGGTATATCCCGTATGCATACCCATCGAGACGATGGGTACGAGGGAAAATATATGTAGGTTCGATTTCATCGAACATCATCTCGCATACAGTGTATTTTCTGATTGTTTGGAACAATCGTTCGATGAAATCGAACCTACAGCTGAAGAACGATTCGGCTGTAGCGTTATACTGTCATCTCCACCTGTCTGATCCAGTAGGGGATATATTTCTGTTCTTCTTTGAGGGTGGTGCTCATGCCGTGGCCGGGGTAGATGGTGAAGTTCCCGGTGACCTTCTGGACGCGGCGGAGGCTCTCGATCATCTCTTCGGCGCTTGAATTGGGGAAATCCCATCGGCCGATCGACTGCTGGAAGAGGAAATCGCCGCTGAACCACACATCGCCTATCTCGATCACCGAGCAGCCGGGAGTGTGTCCGGGGAAATGACGGTATATCACCTTGATTCCCGCTATCTCGAGCTCAGCATCACCGTCGATGAGATAGTCAGCGTAGCTCGGTGGCGTCCCCTGGCCGAACGGGTCTTCGGCGAGCATGAAGACATCCATCCTGGGGCAGTAGATCGGTATCCGCAGTGCCTCCTTGAGCTCGGCGTTGCTCCATACATGGTCGAAGTGACCGTGGGTGTTGAGGATGGCTACGGGATGAGTCGTGTTCTTGAGCACCCATTCGGTGGCTCCCACACCCGGATCGATGATGAGGTCCTTGCCTCCGATGCTGACGATATAGCAGTTGGTCTGGTAGGGACCCATTGGCTGAATTTTAATCTCCATAGTACTATAATTCTCCATGAAATTTGATGAACTTCTTTACCGATCGCTCACAGTAAATGATGTCGCGCTCAAAGAGCAGGGCGTAGCGGCATGTTTGACGCATTGTACCAAAAATAGCATTGAATACAGCACCGGATTTGCCCCGAAACTCTTTGATACCCCCTCCTATGCACCCATATGCAGGATCGTAGACCCAAAAGAGCTTCCCAAACGCAAGGATTTAGAGAGCAACGAAGGGCTGGCAGCCATGGTGCATGCGATAGCCCATATCGAGTACTCAGCCATCGATCTCGCCCTCGATGCCGTCTATCGGTTCCCGGAAATGCCGCTCGGGTTCAAGACCGACTGGCTCGTCGTCGCCGAGGATGAGATACGTCACTTCAAGATGCTGAACGAACTGTTGGAGGAGCTGGGATACAGCTACGGCGACTTCCCGGTACACAGTGGCCTCTTCGAAGTGAGCATGAACTGTGCCGACAGCGTGCTGGAGAGGATGGCCGTAGTACCGCGATACTACGAAGCCGGCGGGCTCGATGTCAACCCCAAGATCATCCAGAAGCTCTCCCCCAGGGCCTCCGACACCCGTATCGCCAGGCTGATAGAACACCTCAATGTGATCCTCGACGAAGAGATCAACCATGTGCAGAAGGGGGACCGGTGGTTCCGGTACGCCTGCACTCTTGAGGGGAGAGAGGACACCGAGGCTGTCTACATGGAGGTGCTCGACCGCTACGGCCTCCATATGCGAAACCGTCCTCACATCAATGTCAGCGCGAGAAAGGAAGCAGGATTTTCATGCAAAGAACTGCTCGATCTCGGAGCAAAATCGTGTGATTAGGAGCGGTTTTTAGTTTTTTGTCAGTTTGATATAGTTATAATATTTAAGTTTTATATTATAATTTAAGTGAACAAACATGAAGAATAATATCCCTTTTTACCGACCGATCGTAACGGACAATACAAAGAAATATATCAACGAAGTGCTAAGTTTCGAGGGCGACTCCAAGGTGGCGAAGCTCGAAGCGGAGTTCGCCAAATATACCGGTGCGGAGTATGCTCTGGCAGTGAGCAGCTCTACTGGGGCGCTCCACCTGGCGATGTGTGCGCTCGATCTCAAGCGCGGGGACAAAGTGATCTGTTCGATCAACTGTTTCCCTGACGTACCGGCGGTCGTGCGCCATTTCGATGCGGAACCTATCTTCGTCGACTGCGAGGCAGGCGGGTACCAGATCGACCTCAACAAGCTTGAGAAGATACTCGAAGCGAACAAGAGCAAGAAGCTCCGTGCGGTGGTTGTGAGCCATATCGCGGGCGATACTGCTGATCTCGAACGTCTCTACGAGATGGCAAGGAATAACAATGTCAAAGTGATCGAAGATGCAAGCGACGCGATGGGTGCCACCTACGAAGATGCGATGGTGGGGAGCAGCGGCGCGGATATCACTGCGTTCAGCTTCACGCCCCATCTCTACGATCACCTCAACTACGGCGGTATGTTCGTCTGCAACGACGAAGAGCTCTACAAAAGAGCGATGCTTTTCCGTACCCATGCGATCAAGAACGAAGACACGGGCTCCTATGATCAGGTCGATTATCTCTACGATGTGGTGGATATCGGCTGGATGTACGATATGAGTGAGCTCAGCGCCGCGCAGTGCCTCGCACAGCTCGAGATGAACTCCAGACGGATCAAACGCCACAGGGAGATCGCCGAAATCTACCTCGAAAAACTTCAGGGGACGCCTCATATCAGGCTGCCGAAGGCAAGTGAGGATGCTATCTACAGCAACTTCATCATCGAGATCGATACCAACCGCGACCATTTCGCCAGAGAGCTCAAGAAAAGAGGGATCCATGTCGGTCTCCATTATATTCCGCTCAATATCATGGACTACTACAAGAAAAAGTACGAGCTCAAGCTCCTCGACTTTCCATCGGCGCTTGGAGTATACCAGAGAGTGATGTCGCTGCCGATCTATTATGATCTCAGCGATGCGGATGTCGCCTATATCTGCGATGCCGTCAAAGAGGTCGCCAAAAAGCACATCTAGGTCGGATCACAGGGGTGAAGCGTTTTTTTGAAGAGCAGTTCGTAGCTCCCAGATGGTACCATTATCCTTTTATTCTCATTTTCCTGCCGCTCTCCATACTGTATGGAGGGGTGATGTGGCTCCGAAGAGCGCTCGCCAGGCGGGAGTCCTTCTCCATCCCTGTTATCAGCGTGGGCAATCTCGTCGTCGGCGGGAGCGGCAAGACCCCCTTTGTCATCGAGATCGCTTCACATTATGAGGATGTTTTCATCGTCTCACGGGGATATGGGCGAAGGAGCAGGGGACTGCTCGAGGTGAGCAGGAGAGGCGAGATAGCCGTATCGGTAGAGGAGAGCGGCGACGAGGCGATGCTGATGGCCAAGCGGCTCCCCGGGGCAAGTGTCATCGTCAGCGAAGACCGCAAAGAGGGGATCAGGCTGGCCAGGGAACTCGAGGCGAAGCTCATCATCCTCGATGACGGGTTCAACAGGGTGAATATCGAGAAGTTCGAGATACTGCTGGAGCCGGAGACCATCCGCAACTACCTCCCGTTTCCGGCGGGGGGATTCCGTGAATTCGCATTCACGAAGAGCAAAGCCGATGTTGTCGTCAAAGAGGGGAAAGATTTCAAACGGATCGTCACCTGCTCCAACCTCAAGGAGCGGATGGTGCTCGCTACAGCCATAGCCAACCCCTCGCGTCTCTACCGCTACCTCCCCGAGGGGATCGTAGCGAAGTATATCCTGGGTGACCATGAGTATTTCGAAGAGGAGAAGCTCTATGCAGTGCTCAAGGAAGCACGGGCTGAATCGCTGCTGGTGACCCAGAAAGATGCGGTGAAGATGCTCGATTTCAGGCTTCCGCTGACGATCATGAACCTCAGGCTCGATATCGATGAAGAGGTCTATGAGAAGATAGACGCCTATATCGCCAGAGGGGTCTATTAGCCTCCGATAAGGATGATGTCTATATAATTGTCTATTGACCAGAAGTATAATAAAGGAACTAAATGAAAAAACAGATCGAGGTTGTCAAGACCCTTTTGGACGCGCTCCCATACATCAAGAGATTCAGGGACGAGAAGGTAGTGATCAAGTACGGCGGCTCGGCCCAGACCAGCAGCGATCTCAAAGAGAAGTTCGCGCAGGATATCGTCCTCCTCCACACGGTGGGGATGAAGCCGATCATCGTCCACGGCGGCGGCAAGAGCATCACCGATCTCCTCAGTGACCTTGGTGTGCCGACCGAGTTCGTCGACGGGCAGAGGGTCACGACGAGGGAAGTGATGCGGATCGCCGAGATGGTCCTCAGCGGCGAGATCAACAAAGAGATCGTTTCCCTCCTCAACAACCACGGCGGCCAGGCGATGGGGATATCGGGCAAGGATGCCAACTTCCTCCAGGGGGCTCCCAAAGATGCTGCAAACTTTGGTTATACCGGGGTGATCGAGCATGTCAATGCCAGGGTGGTCGACAACATCATCGAAGACGGTTTCATCCCGGTCATCGCCCCTATCGCTGCGAGCAATACGATCGGGCACCCGGGGTTCAATATCAACGCCGACCTTGCCGCAAGCAAGATCGCGGTAGCCCTCCAGGCGCGCAAGGTGCTCTTCCTCACCGACACTGCCGGTGTCCTTGACAAGGAGAAGAACCTCCTCACCAATCTCAGTATCGAGCAGACACAGGCGCTCAAGGCCGACGGTACGATCATCGGGGGTATGGTACCCAAGGTTGACGCCTGTATCGAAGCCCTCCGCGGCGGCGTCAAAAAGGCCCATATCATCGACGGCCGCGTCGAGCACTCACTGCTCCTCGAGATCCTTACCAGCAGCGGTGTGGGGACCTGTATCGAGCTGTAACCCCTCCTTCCCGGAGTCGGCGGCTTCAGCCCCGCAAGGGGGGAAGCTGCATCTACAGAAAATATTCTTGACTTGCTTGGATGGTCCCAATATCCTTTGACTTCATGGCAAGTGTATCCGGAGATGTGGCACGAGGATGTACTTCGTAGGTTTGGCACCGCCAAACGCCTCAGACGAACACTACAAATCCTGAATGCATTTCGTCTGGAAAATATTGCAGGTCGTTACACCGGATCACGATGCGCATCCCCTGTCCCGTTTGGCAGTGCCAAACCTACGGATTGTGATACCCCTGTGGTAGTTACCGGTGTCGTATAGATCGTAAAATATTTTGGGACAAACTCACAATGGCAGCGTATCTCCCGATACGGCACGGAGATATAGAGCGAAGAAACGCAACGGTTCATCGCACCGACATTCCAAATCCTTTCCCCATCATCCATACAAAACAAGACAATATATAATATATGTTACTATCGTAGAATAATATTTTACTATAGATCAAGAGGAGCGGTGATGAAGAGCATACTAAAAGGGTGTGCGGTCGGCCTGCTGTCGCTGGGTACGGTGGCATATGGTGCGGATGGCGTCAAGAAGGTCGGCTTTGAGAAGGTATGGGAGGAGCACTACGGTGGCGAGGATACCGACAGGGCGATGGGTGTCATAGCGCTCGAGGACGGCGATGTCGCCGTGGTGGGCAACTGCCAGTCGTTCGATGCGAAACAGGGTGATATCTGCCTCATCAGGGTAGATAAGGACGGCAAGACTGTATGGAGAGTGATGCTCGGCGGCGACAATGCTGAGGAGGCTGCCTCTCTCTCGAGGTCGGCGGATGGTTCGATCATGGTGGTCGGTACCAGCAGGTCGTTCAGCAAAAAAAGGGACAGGGACATCTATGTCGCCAAGGTGACACCCGATGGCAAAGGTCTCTGGCAGACAACGCTCGGCAACGAAAGCCATGAGTACGGCAGGGCGATCGCCGGCACCGATGACGGCGGGGCGATCGTAGCGGGTGAGAGAGAGTCGCTCACGACAGCGTACAAGGATATCGTACTTTACAAGATAGACAAGGACGGCTACACACTCTGGGAAAAAAGCATCGGTGGCGACCTGGAGGATAACGTCAGGGGGATGACCCGTACACTCGAAGGGAACCTTGTCCTCGTCGGGGCGCGTGAGATCGACCGGGCCGGTGACAGCGATTTCTTCGCATTCAAGATAGACCAGAACGGCAAGGTGCTCTGGGCCAAGAATCATGGAGGGGAGTACGAAGACCAGCTCAACGGTGTGACCCCCACGCTCGACGGCGGCATCGTGGCGACCGGGTATACCCGGTCGTACGGCAGTGCACAGACCGACCTGAGCGTCATGAAGTTCAGTGCCGATGGCGAGCTGCTCTGGCACAAGATATACGGCTACAAGAGATACGATTACGCCAACGGTGTGACCCTGACCCGTGACGGCGATGTCGTGATCGCCGGGGGGACAGACTCGATGGGAGAAGGGGTACATGATGCCTATCTGCTCGCTCTCGACAAGAACGGCGAGCTCTTCTGGTCGGGGCTCTACGGCGGGCGCAATACCGATATCGCCCATGCCATCACCCGGACGAGCGACGGGAGCATCGTCGCGGTAGGGGAGAGCGACAGTGAGAGCAGTTCCAAGGATTTCTATATGCTCAAGCTCACCAAGACCCTTGGAGCAGCCAAGGCAGGGAAATAGGTCGGTAAAAGGCAGTGCGCTGCTACTCTTGCCACCGCTGGAGCTTCGCGCTCTTTTGTGCCGAGTGCCGCGGCAGACTGCTACAGCCGACGATCAAAAAGCGTCGTGCCGGGTCGCTCGACATCTACAGTTTTTTCAGTTACAGTACGATCGAACCGCTGCTCCTTCGCAAGCATACGAGCGAGGGGTACAGGATATACAAAGAGCTTGCGCGGATCGTGATGCGCCCCTTTGTGGAACATTACACGGAGAATCTCGGCAGGGAGATCCATCTCGTCGGGATAGACGAGAGGGTGAAGAACGGCTATTCGCATATCGCGGTGATGATGCGCCAGATGCGGATGCGGAATGTCAAAATGGAACATGCAGCTCTCCTGAGTACCAGCAGTGTTTCGTATGCGGGCAGGAGCCTGCAATATCGACTCAACAACCCCAGGAACTTCGTTTATAACGGGAGAGAAGGAATAGAAGTTGTACTGATCGACGATATCGTTACGACCGGACTTACACTCCAGGAAGCAAGGAGAGTATTGCAGGAGCATGGTGTGAAGGTCGATTTTGCGCTTGTTCTTGCAGATGCAGCAGAGAGTTAGTATAGATAATATAATATCTTTTTTTTAATTTTGATACAGTTATAATTCCAAAAAAGGCTTGGTAATGCATATTAATTATAGCGGAGAGATCGCAAGTACCAAAGAACAGCTGATGAAAGTGATGGGGAACTTTTCGAAAATAGTCGATATCCTCAAAAAAGTTTCAGACAGCGACGAGGTCGATCTCCTCTTTTATGATGCATCAAAGGGTATGCTGTACGACAAGATCAAAGGGAATATCATCCAGACAAGCTTCCTCGAGGATCAGACCCAAAGCATACTTGCCAAAGCCTACCGCAACGGTACACCCTACTACTGTTCCTACACGCTCTACGACAAACATTACAATATCTCGATCGACAACCCCTATAAGGTCAATATCTCGACACAGATCGTCATCCCGGTGCTGGTGGGTGAGAAGGTGGTCGGGATCATCAGGTTTTCCAAGTTCAAAGGGATGTTCGAACGTTTCATACTCAAGAAACTGATGGAGCTTGAGAATGAGTTCGTCCATGTTTTCAACCTTGAGATAGAGACGAGGATCAGGAAGCTCAACGAAGACTACTTCTCGCTCGGGAGTGATGAGCTGTACAATATCATCGACAGGGTCAAGACAGGTCTTGAAAGACTTTCGAGCCATACGCACAATCCCGAGATACAAAAGCTGCTCTTCCGCGCAGAAGAGAATCTCGAGTCGGTCTGTGAATATCTCAATCCTACCGAATATGTCGAACAGATCGCCAAGGAGAGCGAGGAGCTCGTCGAACAGACCAGCCACGAGGAATACAAGCATTACCATATCCTGCTCGCCGATGATGTCGAGATGAACGTACGCATCCTCAATGCTATGATCAAGAGCGACAAGCACTACGAGATATCGTTCGCTTATGACGGTCTCGATGCGCTCAGGAAGATCGAAGAGGCGAAGGAGAAGAACAACAGTATCAATATCCTTTTCCTCGATCACTATATGCCGGGCAAGGTCGGTCTCGAGGTTGCACAGACGATACGTGAGAACGAAAAGCTCCACGGGGACAAGAAGATAACGATCGTTTCTATTACCAACGATCCAAAGGCGATAGAATCCCAGAAGCATCTCTATGATTACCATATTTCCAAACCTTTTGTGAAGTCCGATATCATGGAAGTCCTTGACAAGATCCAGCACGATTCTCATTAACCTTTGATTAATATTTCGTTAATCTAATTTATTGTACTATTGCAGTATGAGAAAAATAATAGTTAGATTCACAGCAATTGTATTTATAGGTTTGTTTGGTGCTTCTGTGCTTAATGCAGGATATGTCGAAGCGGATAAGATCGAGATGGATCTCTATGTCGTAAAAGAACAGTGCAAAATGGTTGAAAAAAGACTTGAAGAGGAGAAGAAGAAGTATTTCAACCACGCGACTATCAACGCATACGAGAAACTTTCGCAAAAGTATCAGAATAAAAAAGTCAAGATCCAAAAAGAGAGAGACGAGATCGTAGGGTCGCTTGACAGTTTCAACGCGAAGCTCAAAAAGCTCGAGGGTCAGATATCGACCATCAGCGGTCCGCTCCATGTAGAGGTCGACCTGGAGAGACAGGAGATGTTCGTCTACAAGGGCGATACGCTGGTGTACTTCTGGCGTGTCTCTACGGCGATGAACGGCTACTATACCCCGACGGGTACATTCAGACCGTACCATACCGCTGCGATGCACTACTCCAAGCAGTATGACGATGCACCGATGCCATACTCGGTATTCTTCAAAGACGGGTTTGCTATACACGGTACCAACTATGTCAAGAGTCTCGGGCGCAGGGCATCGCACGGCTGTGTGAGACTCCACCCGTCAAACGCCAACAAGCTCTATAATCTTGTCCGCGCGAACGGTTATGGCAATACGACGATCAAGATAAAGTAACCCTCCATTGGCCGCCAAAAAGCTCACAGCCATACTCGAGTCGCTCTCCAGAGGGGGCGGCTTTCTCTCATCCCTCCTTGTCATCGCACTTATCTTTCTGGTCGCTTATGATGCGCTGATGCGCTATCTTTTCGCCTCGGGTTCTATCGCGCTCCAGGAGGTCGAGTGGCATATTTTCGCCGTCCTCTTCCTGGTCGGTATCTCCTATACCCTGCTGCATGACAAGCATGTGCGTGTCGATATTTTCTTCGAATCCTACAGCGACGATACAAAACGGATCATGCAGATCGTCTCTATGGCATTGCTGGTGATCCCGTTCTCGGCTCTGATAGCTGTAGGTGGATGGGATATGGCGCTCCAGAGCTATCAGCAGCACGAGATATCGAGCGACCCGGGCGGTCTTACCCATCGCTACCTGATCAAAGGGGTCGTTGCCGTGGCGTTCGTGCTGCTGATCCTCCAGGCGCTCAGCGAGATCATCAAGTCCTACAGCGCCCTGAGCCGCAGGGACACCCTTTTCAAAGTGATCGCAGCACTTCTTCTCTTTGCTCTCCTCTCCTATCTTGGGGTAGCATATGAGTGGGACTATATCGTGGAGCCGCTGCTCCTGATGCTTTTTGGATCGCTGGCGATGCTGATGGCAGGGTTCCATGTGGCATTCGTCTTTGCGGGGGTGGCGCTCTATTTTGCCCTCGTGACGAAGGGGATGGGATTCCTCGCTTTCGAGATGCTCCCCTACCGCATCTACGGTATCATGGACAATGTCACACTGATGGCTGTACCGCTCTTCATCTTTATGGGGCTTATCCTCGAGAAGTCAAAGATGGCGGAGACCCTCCTGATCTCGATGGGGAGACTTTTCGGTCCCGTTAGGGGAGGACTGGCGATCTCGGTGGTACTGGTGGGTGCGATCCTCGCTGCGAGTACCGGTATCGTCGGCGCTTCGGTGGTGATGATGAGCCTCATCGCCCTCCCGCTGATGCTCAGGCACGGCTACTCCGCGCCGCTTGCGAGCGGTACGATCGCGGCGAGCGGTACGCTGGGGCAGATCATCCCGCCGTCGATCGTACTGATCATCCTCGGCGACCAGATGCATCTCAGCGTCGGCGACCTTTTCAAGGCTGCCGTCATCCCGGGGCTCCTTCTGGTGGCGCTCTATATCCTTTTCATCCTTGTCGCTTCGTTCATCAAGCGTGATCTTGCACCCGCTATCGTCAGTGACGAACCCTATGGCAAGACCCTCAAAGAGGCGCTCAAGGCGATCTTCGCCCCGCTCCTCCTCATCGCTGTCGTGCTCGGTTCGATATTCAGCGGGATCGCTTCGCCCACCGAGTCGGCGTCCATCGGCGCGCTCGGTGCGATGGTGCTGGCATGGAGCTACGGCGAGCTCAATCCCGGGTTGATCCGATACGCCTCGACCCAGACGGTCAAGCTCACAGCAATGATCTTCATGATCCTTATCGGTGCGACCGCCTTCTCGCTCATCTTCCACGAATTCGGCGGCGGCGATCTCGCGCTGGAGTTCTTCAGCGGCGATGTCAAGAGCGTATGGCTCTTTGTTCTGATCTCGATGACGGTGATCTTCCTCCTGGGCTTTTTCATCGATTTTATCGAGATCGCATTCGTCGTCGTGCCGATCCTCGTCCCCATCGTCCATTCACTGGGGATCGACCCGGTGTGGTTCGCGGTCCTTATCGCGCTCAACCTCCAGGCATCCTTCCTCACGCCCCCTTTCGGATTCGCCCTTTTCTATCTCAAGGGGGCTGCCGGGGAGAGCGTCAGGACGGGCGACATCTATCGCGGTGTCGTACCGTTCATCGTCTTGCAGCTTGTCGCACTGCTGATCGTCGCATTCTATCCGGATATCATCTATCTCCTGGGGAAATAGTATGTTCAGGATCACGAGGGAGTCGGTCATACGTCATCTGAAGGAGATCGTCCTGTGGATCGTCGTAGGTGCTATCATTCTCAATCTCGTCAGTTACCTCCGCCAGCCTGAGGTCACCGAAAAAACGCTTCCCGGGCTGACGCTTGAGACCGTAGGGGGAAAAAATATCGATCTGGCGATCTACCGGGGCAAACCGCTCGTGATCCACTTCTGGGCGACATGGTGCCCCACCTGCAAGCTCGAAACCCCCAATATCGACAACCTCTCGAAATCCTACAATGTCCTCACCGTCGCTGTCAACTCGGGCAGTGATGAGGATATCAGGAATTTTCTCAGCGAAAAGGGGGTCGGCTTCAATGTGGTCAACGACAGACAGGGGAAGTTTGCCTCGATGATGCATGTCGAGGTATTCCCGAGTACATTCTTCTATGATGCATCGGGGAATCTCGCTTTCATAGAAGTAGGGTATACGACGATAGCGGGGCTCCATGCGAGGATGAAGTGGCTCGAGGAGAAGGGGGCTGAGCGGTGAACCAGATCGTAGCCGATGAACTTCACGCCTACGCCAATCCTGCCAAGATACCCGACTATATGCGGTTCTTCAAGACGGGGAAGGGGGATTACGGCGAGGGCGATCTCTTCCTTGGGATCAAGGTGCCCGATACGAGGAAGGTGGTCAGAAAACACTTCACCGCCCTCTCGATGGAGGAGATCGGAGAGTTCCTCTCCTCACCGTACCATGAGCACCGTCTCTTCGCCTTGCTGGTACTCGCCGAGAGGTACAAGGCGAAGCAGTTCGCCGCCCTGAGAGAGGATATCTACAGCTTCTACATCGAGAACACTGCTCGGATCAACAACTGGGATCTCGTCGATGTCACCGCCCCGCATATCGTCGGCGCCCATCTCCTCGGGAGGGACAGAGGGCTCCTCTACGATTTCGCCCGCAGTGATGACTTGTGGCAAAAACGGATCGCGATCATCTCTTCCTTTGCGTTCATCGATAAAGGGGAGTTCGGCGACACTTTCGCCATCAGTGACATCCTCCTCCGTGACACCCACGATCTGATCCACAAGGCAGTGGGCTGGGCGATACGCAATGTCGGCAACAAGGACACCGAAGCGATGCTTGCCTACCTCGCCCCCCGCTACAAGAGCATGCCCCGTACGATGCTCCGCTACGCCATCGAGAAGCTCGATGAGGATATGCGGCAGAGGTATCTGAAGGGGTTGGTGTAGATTTTACCCATAATCTTTGTGAATGTTACAGAAGTCGGAGATTTATATTGTAAAGAGTAATATCCCAAAGCCGTAAGCTTTGGAACGGGGAGCGATGCAGAGGCGTTTATTTCCCCTTTTTCATCTTTTTCCCTTTTGCAATCTTTTCTTCATCTTTATAGTGCTTGATATTCTTTTTGATTTCCTGTTTTAGCTCTTGCTTGAGCATACTGTCCATTTTCTTGCGGATCATCTTCTTGATATACTTTTTGGCTGCTTTCTTGTCGATCATTCGAAACTCCTTGAAATGAATTTGTATTACAAAAACTATCATAGGATAAAATACCTTTAGAGGGTATAAAACAGACTCTATACGAGAAAAGCAGTAAAAAATGCTTATCGGCTATATTATGTAAGACAACTATTTATAGAATATTTTTTGCACTATTTCCAAAGTCTTTTTATCGATCTCATACTCTCCGCCGCCACCAAAAATAATTGCCTGAAACTTTTGGTAAATATATTTGCGATTATAGTCGATTCCAACGACCAAAATATCCTCTTTTTCATCGATGAAAAAGTTGTAATATTTGATCTTTCTGCGACTTTCCTTTTCTCTTTTTTTATAGTCACTAAAAGCTATATTGATGAACTTGAACTTATCACCCTCTACACATAGTGTTGATTGGCAACTATATTGTTCATAGAATGTTCTATTGATTATTTCCAGACTCTTTTTATCGATCTTATATTTGGTACCACCACCCAGAAACTTGGCAGTGAACTCTTGATCGATATCATTCCGATCCAGGTCTATCCCTACTGTCAGTGTATTCTGCTCTTCATCGACGAAAAAGTTATAATTCTTGATACTGCTGATGTTTTCATGTTCGCTCATTATATAATCCTTGAACACCTGATCAATGATCTCAATGACCCGACCCTCGATACACAATGAGGATTCGCAAGTGTTATTCTTGAAAAGATAGTCTGTATCATTGAGCCACTCCTTTCTCAGATCATCAGTAACTGCAAAAGTGCCGGAAACCAGAAGAGACATGAGCAAGACTATACTGCTAAATTTCATAACAATCCTCTCTTTTAATCTTACACAGATTTTATGTTGATGCAGATATTATAACACAGAAAAAACAGAAGATATTAAGTGGACGACGAAACGGCAGGCTTTAAAAACTATACGAGAATGATATCTTCCCTTCGCTAAGGGGGAAGCCTTTTTCGCTGCTCCACGGCCAGCGGGTCTCTTCGTATTCGTTGGAGTAGGTGATCGAGAAAGGGCCTTTCTTGTAGCCGATGACGAGGCTGTAGTCACCTTCGTAGTCTTCCCTCTCGGCCTCATTGCTGAAAAAGAACACTTTGCCCTCGACGAAAAAGTCATCGCTGAAGTTCTTTTTGAGCGAGAGGGTGAGCTTGTCCTGTCGGTGGTCGAAGAAATGATCGAGCGAGGCCGATCCGCTGAGGGTATCGGTGAGCTTCCTCGAACCTGAGAAACCGAGTATCTTGTACCCTTCTGAAGGGCGGTACCTGAACTTCGTCGTGAAATAGACCTTTTCGATCATAGTCTTGTAGTTGAGCTCCCATGTACCGTCGCGGAAATCCGCGGCATTGGGGTCAGAGCTGAATTTGTTGTTCTCGTAGTTGGAGTAGAAGAAGCTCCATGCACCGGGGGTATAATCGACATAACCGAACACATAGTAGAAGTCCGGCTGGTAGTCGACGTTCTTGTAGCGGTTGGTATCAGCTATAAGGGTGGTCGAGGCGAGAAAGTGATCGATCGGGGTGAGGTTGAGGGTGAGGCGCACATCCTGCCGGGTCGCATCGGGTTTTGAGATGTTCTTGAGCGATGAGTTATAGGTGATGGTACCGTGCAGCCACTCTTTGGGTTCTTTGAAGTATTTCGAAATCTCTTTGAGATAGTCGTCGGTCGGAGTGATATCGCCGAGCTTCTGGACGATCTGCTCGACGGGATTGATGGTCAGGTGTCCGGAAGACGCCGGGAGTTTTTTCTTCGCAGTGCCTGTGTTCCGTATCGGGGCAGTGGCGGTGTGGCCTGTATGTTTTTGGCTGTTTACTGTGGCAGGGACGGTGTCGGGATTTTTTGGGTTACTCCCTTGTGTCGGGAGTTTTTTCTTTTTTTTTATCTTTTTTTCGGTCTTTTCAGGTGTTCTGGAGCTTGCTTCACTGGAGACTTTTTTATCCCCTTTCGGTGTCTCTTTATGAGTTTTTTTTTCCGTCAGTGTGGCCTGGCTGTCCTTGTTTCGCTCCGGCTTTTCCGTACCGCTTTTGGGCTCTTCTCTGGTGCCGTCACTTTTCTGGGCTACAACGGCTGTGAAGAGAGGGGTTGAGACGTTGGCGTCGTCATTTGGGCTTTGGGATTTTTTTTTTATATCGATCTTGCACGAGAGCTCGAACGAGAGGTTGTTGTCGTAAATGATCTCGTTTTCGTACGGGAGACGGTAGTCGTAACGGTAGTAGCGGTTCGCCCATAGGAAATCGTCCGAATCGATATCGCCTCTGACGACCCTGAACGTCCTGTCATCCTCGTCATTGAGATAGCGCTTGTCGAATTTCTGCTCTGGGAGCGTAATGTTGAGATCGGCCAGGTAGGCCCTCGCTTCGTCGCCGCTCGCGAACGAGCCGATCTTCACAACATAATCGCCGTTGATCCTTTCGATGCGGACGAGCTCCTTGTCCCTGAATCTTTTGAGTATATCTTTGGCATAGCCGAAGAGTTTGATCGTCGGGGAGGTGATAGAGTATCTCTCCTTCTCGGCGAGGTGCTTGTGCATTGCGATCCTCTCCCTCAGTTTGCTGTCAAGGGCATAGTAGAAGTTTCCGGTCTTCTTGTAGAGGATCGATTCGAGGACGGCGGCATTGGTGAAGATATTGACCGACTTGTTGACCCTCTTAAAGTCCATATAGTAACCGCCGTACCACCCTTCGCTTGAATAGTAGAAATCCTCGACACTATCCCTGAGGAGTCTGCCGTATTCGTCTGTATAGCCGTAGAGGGCATCGTAGATGAACGCCGCCTTGGTGCTGTAGGTGGCGAAGTCGTTGAGCGGTTCGTTCTTGCGGTTGAAGTCGCTCCAGTGCCTGCCATCGTTGTAGATATCGTTGGCGACGAAGAACGGGGCCTGGTCGAGGTGTTCGTAGCTCGATGTAGTGATCTTGCCGGTGATCATATACCGCTGCTTCTGTGCGAGGTAGATGTTGGAGGAGTAGTGTTTGTATTTGAGATAGTAGGGGTGCTCCATCATCGCCCAGAGGTAGGTCTCAGCATTGGTCACCTGCTGCCAGTAGCCCATCGGCACTTCGTAGTCGTAGACCCTTTTGTAGTCGAGATGACGGTCGTCGACGAAGTGGTTGTAGCTGTTGATATCAAAGAGCTTGAGTGCGGTATGGATATAGTAGTCCTGCGCCAGGTCGGAGACGATCTTGAGCTTCTCCCGGGGTACTTGTATCATCGTACTCCCGCTGCCGTTCGCATCGCTGACATTGACATCGACCATCACGATCCTGGCATTGTTGAGACCCCCCTTGTCGGCCCTGTCGAAATTGAACCGTGAGGCGATCTCACAGACGTCGCCTGCGAATTCCGGGTACTTCGCCTGGAGGTGGTAGAGCCCCGTCATGAGGTGGGCGATATTGTAGAGATCCCACCCGCTGCCGTTGCTGTCCTCTTCGCCGAACTCTTTCGTCATGATCCCTTTGGAGGCATCGTAGTAGATATTTGGCAGTTCGTTGTTGTAGAGCGGCAGTCTCTTGAGGGTCTCCATGAGTTTGGATGTCCTCTCATGGAAGCCCTGGTCATCGATGATCCCAAGCTGATGGGCTGCGATCGTCCCCATGATCGTCTTGCCGATCGCATCGGGGCCTATGATCTCGTAATGATGGTAGGCATTGACGATACCCGTCTGAGGGTTATAGTTGTTCTCGAAGAACTTCCATGCGATCCTGGCATCCCCGATATCCCGTTCGGTGACGTCTGCGGGGGCGATATCGGTGGAGTAGGGCTCGAGGACGGTGAAATTGGTATCCCGTGGGAGACACCTGAAGTTGTTGACAGTATTCCTGTAGTGGTCGAACAGACCTCTTGACTCGATCTTGTTCAACTCCTGGAGCGGTCCCAGGTTGGCGAAGAGGAGCGATTCGAGGATAACGGCATTGGTGTTGAGGGTGACGGCGCTGTTGATCCCGGGTTTGGTCTCGAAGATACCTGCGTAGTACCCTTTTCCCTTGTCGTAGCTGTCATCGATATAGTCGAAGAGCTTTCGCGTGTAGTTGGTATCGAAGAGGTAGCGCATCCCGATGGCAGCCTTGGTACTCACCGCCCTGAAATCGGCGTAATCCTGCGCGTTGTGGTTGGTGGTCTTCCAGGGCTCGGCATCTTCGTAGATGGTGTTGTAGAGGAAGTAGGGTTTCTGGTTGATGTGGTCCTCTGTGATGGCGGTGAACTGGGATGTGGCTTTGTACCGTGCCTCCTGCACCTTGTAGATGCTCTCGATATATTTGCCCGATTCGTTATCGTCCAGACCGTAGTCGAAGCCTGTATACCAGTACGATTCGCTCCCCACGAACGCGCTGTAGAAATCCCTGGTCTCGACAGGTATTTTGACCCCGTAGAGCTCGACCAGTTTCATGAACTTGTAGCTTCGCGCTTCCGAGAGATCGAAGCCCCACAGCTCATAGCTGCGCGCGAGGTACTCTTCGTAGCCCGTGAGGGTCTCGTGGTGTGTCGATACCTGCCCATCCTCGTAGCTCGCGCCGTACATATTGCCGTCCACACCCGCACTGCGGCAGTATCTGTATCGGAGCAGCAGCTTCTCGATGGCAGGATTGAGGGTCTCTTCACACTGTTCGAGGAGGTTGAGCGCCGACATGAGTCTCGCAAGGTCGGCGACCGACCAGCCGATCCCTTCATCCTTGACATTGTTGCCGTAGTCGGTCATCAGCATCGATTCGGTGTTGTAGGTCTTGTTGGGGAGTTCGTTGTTGAAGAGTCGTACCGACTGCATCGTCTCGAGGAACTTGTTGATCATCGTCTCGAAGCGGTGCTGGTCGATCAGGCCGAACTTCTTGGCGGCATAGACCGCGTAGATGGCGTTGGCCCAGTCCCATACCGAGGCAGAGGGGTATTTATCGGCTGCGTTGATAAGGCCGGTCTTTTCGTTGTAGTTGTTCTCGATATATTTCCAGGCGATCTTCGCCATCTCGAGCTGCTCTTTGGTCGGATGGGTGCGGAGTTTGCACGGATCATCGGGGCGTTCGACGATGGTGATGTTCTCCTCGCTCGTATTTTTGTCGCAGCAGAATCGACTCATATCGATGCAGCAGCCGCGTTCCTGCGCGCCGTAGAACGGAACGGCAGATGAGGAGACATTCGTATCGGTGAGTACTGTTCCTTTTTTCGCTGTCAGGATATCGTTGTAGATGTAGATATAGAGCGGTGCTATGAGGATGATCAAAAAGAGCGCGACAACTATCGCCAGCGCTATGAGTCTGTTGCTTCTTTTCGGATCGTTCATACTTACTTATGTCCTAGTAACGGGCCGTTCTTGATGTAGAAGAGCGATTCGAGGATCACGGCATTTGTGTTGCAGGTGACGGCTTTGTTGGGCTTGCCGCTCTTTTCGTAGATACCGGCATACCAGCCCCTTTCCCCCTGGAGCTCTCCGACCTTGTCGACGAGCATACGGGTGTACTTCGTCCGGTAGAGCGCATACATCGCGAACGATGCCTTGGTGCTGAGGAGGTTCAGGTCGGGGTAGGCCTTGCCCGTCTCGTCCACTGCCGCCCATGACTGGTTGTTGACGAAGATCGAGTTGTAGAGGAAGTAGGGCTTCTGATCGATATGGTCTTCGGTGACGGCGGTAGGGATACCTGTCCTTTTGTACCGCTCCTCCTGCACCTCGTAGAGACGATAGGAGAACTCCCTGGAGATATAGTCCCAGCCGAATTCGAGCCCGTCGAGCATATACGGCTCCATCAGCACGTAGTTGTTGGCGCGGAATGTATCGCTGTCACGGATATCGAAGGGGACATCGACCCCGTAGATATCGACGAAGTCGAGGAACCTGTCGTAGCGCATCGAGCTGAACGACTCGACGGCGAAGAGGGCGAAGACCTTGGATGAGAACTGCTCGTACCCGAGCCTACCCTCCTGGAGCATATAGGTACGGTCTTTCTTGCGTACGGCACCGTAGAGCTCACCGTTCTTCTGAAGGGAGGTGAAATCCCAGGCGGCAAGTATCTTTTTGATCTGTTCGTTATGCGCAGGGAAATTGATCGTGATATAGGAGAGGGGCGAGAGGATACGCCCGATGTCGATCACCGACCATCCGATCCCTTCATTGGTCGCCTTGTTGGCATAGTCGGTCATCTGGAGGGTCTGGGTATTGTACGCTTTGTTGGGGAGTTTCCCTTTGTAGAGGGGCAGCGTTGCGAGGGTGGAGAGTATCGCATCAAGTCTCCTGTCGAACTCCTCTTTGGTGATGATCCCCAGATCATGGGCGGCGATAAGGGCCGAGAGGTAGTTGCCGCTGTCCCAGAGGGTGGTCGAGGGGTACTTGTCCACGGAGTTTACCATCCCGGTATTCTCGTTGTAGTTGTTCTCGAAGTATCTCCATGCGACTTTGGCCCACTCCTTCTCCTTCGCATTGAGCTCTCTTGTTTTGAGCTTGCCGGCAGAGGCAGGGGCGGTCTCTTTGAGGTTGATCATTCCGTACCCTTGTTTTCTGAGATCGATATCGTTGAGAAAGTATATCAGAACCGAGCCGACTATCAAAGCCGCCAAAAAGACGAGATGGTGCCTGGCTCTTATGAGATTTTCACTGTTCATGCCATATTATCCTTCAAATTTATAGAGTGCCGCTTTGACGATGGCCCAGAGTGCGAGCATATTGTACGCCGACCACATGAGGTTGACCGAGTATCCGGTCAGAAACTCACGCTCGTCGAGGAGCAGCAGAGCGGTGGCGTAGAGAATCGCGGCGATATAGAGCCCGATGATGATGAGCTGGTACTTCACCAGCGGGAGGAAGTTCCCCTGTCCGACCACCTTGGAGGTGACGACGAAATTGATCGGTCTGTTGCGCAGTACATCCCAGAAGGCCCGCAGTACGATCGGGGAGATAGCGACGAAGAACTTCGCCCCCCGGTTGCTCTCTATCCCCCAGGTGGCGATCATCAGCGCTATCTGGTTGAAGAAGAGGAACGGGACGAGGTGGACGAAGAACTCCATCGAATAGCTCTCGACCGGCGCGATGTCGGTGAACATATAGATAATAGGCGAGAAGAGGAGTATGGTGAGCCATATCGCCCCCGTATAGGACCAGAAAGTACTGAAGTACATCAGCTTCTGCCCCAGGCTCAGCCCTGAGCGGAAGAATCTCCCGAACTCCCTCTTGACCAGGTCGATCGTCCCCCCGGCGTAGCGGAACCGCTGTGTCGACCATGTGAGGAGGTCGAGGGGAGAGAGCATTTTGGACTCGACATCGGGGTGGAGGATCGACTTGTATTTCTTCCCCTTGTAGGCGTGGACGAGGAGGGATGTATAGATATCCTCTGACGCATGGTAGGCAATATATTCGACATCAAGATCGTCGACAGCGCTCTTCCGGTCTTCTGCATCGTTGATACGCTCGATCCATCTTTGGGTGGCGACCATCCGCAGCGCATCGGCCCTGTGGATCGAGGTGGCGCCGCAGCAGAACGAGGCGTTGTAGTTGTTCCTGCGTCGCTGGATCACATCGAAGAACATCTTTGGATCGTTGGCGAAGATATCCTTGTCAGTCTCGATCCGTCCGAAGAGCTTCTGGACGATGTTGGCGCCGATCTCGCCGACTCTCCCCGCTTTCGCCTTCCATTTCACATCGAGGGGGACACCTTCGGTGATATCGCAGAACCATTGCGGCGTCTGTACCCATGCGACGCTATCGTCCCTGAAGTAGCCCATGGTATTGAGGAGGATACCCTCAAAGAGTCTCGTGTCCGAATCGATAATGACGATGAAATCGCCCCCGGTGATATCCATCGCGTTGGTGATGGCGCCGGCTTTGCGCCCTTTTTTCCCCTCCCTGGTGATCTGTCTGATCCCCTCGGCTTCGGCCATCTTCGTCATCTCGTCGTTGCGGCTGTCATCGAGGAGGCACACTTCGACATCCCATGAGTCGAGCTTGTTGACCTGTTTGGCAGCCCTGATACTCTCGCGTACGAGTTCGGGGGCTTCGTTGAAGACCGGGATATAGATATCGATCTTGATCCTGCGGTCTGTATAGAACTCTCTGTACAGCTCTTCGTTGACATCTGCCATCGTATGCGGGGGTTCCTGCTTCTGTGTGTCGTTGATACGCCAGAAGTTGATCACGACGAGGATCGTCCCGACGAACATCATCGTCTCGGCGAAGGCCAGCGGTATGGCGAACCAAAGCGCTTCTGTATTGAGAGAGTAGTACCATCGGTAGTGGATATACCATACTCCCATCATGAGGGTGATCACGGCAAAGAACCTGAAAGCAGACTGCGTCCATTCTGACTGGAGTTGCGGCGCTTCGGGGATTCTTTGTTCGTATTTCTCCTCGAGGAAGTAGAGTTCGTTCACTGAGGCTTTCCTGGCTCGCTGTAGAGTAGGGGGAGGGATTCTATCAGTTCTACCTGGTCTCCTACGAGGTGGTGGTTCTTTTTCCTGCTGTCGTCGATGAGAAAGTTGAGTCCGAGTTTTTCAAGCTCCAGGTAACACCCCTCGGGCGTTATCAGGTACTTCGAGGTGATGATCCTCTCTTTGATCTGGAGGTTCCGGCTCACTTTGGTATAGTTGAAGACCACCGACTTTTCGATATGTGCCTTCTCCTGGATAACGCTGCCCGATTCTATCACCGCTGGGCCCACGATCCTGACCCCTTTCTCGATGCGAACGCTGTTGCCGATATAGACAGGCGGTACGATCTCCACGTTGTCCCAGTCGATATGGCTGTTGATACCGACCCATACATCCGGTTTGACCTCCACACCGTAGGGCTTGACATCCTTGATCTTGCAAGAGAGGAGCATCATGTTGGCCCTGTAGAAATCGCTGATCGTACCGACATCGACCCAGTGGAAATCCGGTGTGTAGGCATAGAACGGGAGACCCCTTTCGGCAAGCAGCGGCAGCAGGTCGCCACCTATGTCAAATTCCCTGTGTTCAGGGACAAGGTCGAGCACTTTGGGGTCGAAGATGTAGATACCGGTATTGATGATATCGCTTTTTGCCTCGCTGACCTTCGGCTTCTCCTGGAAGCTTCTGATCATCATGTTCTCGTCGATCACGACGACACCGTAGCGGTAGACCTCCTCTTTGGGGACCTTCTGACAGACGACCGTCGCAAGGCCGCCGTGAGATTTGTGATACTCCATCGCTGCCGTGAGATCGAGGTCTATGAGCGCGTCGCCGCAGAGGACGAGGAAAGGTTCGTCGAAGTATTGGGCGAAGTTCTGCACCTTCTTCAGACCGCCCGCCGAACCGAGCTGTTCGGGGATGATCTGTCCGTGTTCCATCTTCCCCTCGAGGGAGTAGGCGATGTGCATACCGAACTCGGCCCCGTTCTGGTAGTGGGCCTTGACCACGTCGGCCTTGTAGCTCACCGCCATGACCACTTCGTTGCAGTTATGCCTTTTGAGCAGGGAGAAGAGATAACTGATAATAGGTTTTTCGACGATCGGGATCATCGGCTTGGGATAGGTGTAGCTCAGCGGTCGTACCCTTGTCCCCATACCGCCTCCGAGTATTACCGCTTTCATTTGCACTCTCCGTATTCGATCAGACAATCCTGGCAGCTGAGGAGTGTGAGGAGCTGGTCAAGTCCCAGCATACTGATCAGCTCATTGGGTTGTTTCGCCAGTGAGCAGAGCCGCATCTCTCCCCCTACCTTGTGGACGTAGCGATAGATCGAAACGATCAACCCCAGCCCGATGCTATCCATAAATACTATCGAACTCAGATCGAGATTGATCTTCTTCGAGTCGTTCTCTATGGTTTCGATCACTGTCTGCTTCGCATCCTGCGCTTGTTCAAATGTGAGCTGCTTGGTATCGATCTTGATATATACGAATTCATCTTTGAGCTGTTTGATTATTATTTTCATGACTTGCCTGTTTTAGTATTGTTCCGGATAGAATGGGTATCGAAATCAACCGTGGTTTTCATTGGGTGCAATGGTATCCATCCCGGCTTAAGGAGTGGATATATGGTTGCGGGATGATTGTCACAACCCAGAATGTTTAAAATCCGACAACAATCATGGCGGAGAGGGCTTCCTGTGCTGGGGAGGAAAGCCCTGCCGTTTAATTGCCGAAGACTGTATCGACGATATCCTGTTTGAATACGATATCCCCGTTCGCATGCTCATCGGTCTCATCGACAGCCGAACTTTTGATGATTCCCAGGTGGTATTCGTTGTTGAGGAAGTACTGGTACCCGTCGATATCGTGCTGCGGATCATCGAAGAGCGCCATCACGGCAAAGCCGAACATACCGTTGGCGAGGAGCTGGGTCTTGAGTGCCATGATCCCTGCATAGACGCTCTGCGCTTCGCTCTCCCAGCCACTTTTGTCTATTTCACCCGCTTCGATGGCGCCGTTGGCGTTGGCGTCGTTCCATGTGGCGGTGGCGACTGCTATGTATGGCATGAAGACCGGTTTGTTGTATTTCTCACGCAGGTATTTCGCCATATTGGCTATCCTCTGCGGGAGCTGTTCGATTCCGAGCTCATCGTTGGTATATGCACCGGGGATCGGGTCGGAATAGGTGCCGGGGTTGCTGTGGTCCCTGCCGAACTGACCGATCATCTGCTCGAACGAGATGAAGTCGAGCTTGTCGATCAGGTCGTTGTAGACCGTCTGCGGTTTCGCCCACTCCTCTTTGTCTCCGAGGGCACAGTTGTCGTAGCCGCACCCCTCGAGCACCTCGTTGACATCCCTCGCACCCCTGTCCATCATACAGAGCGAGAAGAGGACGCCGCTGGTGTTGTTCCTGATATTGTCGATCGCGGTCGAGATGATCGCAGAGAATGTATGCTGGTTGGTATCGGCATCGGTGACGACATTCTTGTTGAACTCCGGTTCCATGATGACGAACTTCGTACCATTGAGCTGCTTGAGAAAGTTCGCCACTTTGATATTGTGCTCGTGATAGGCTGTGATCTCGTCTTCGGTCGGGAGACCGCCGCCGAGTTCGTCGGCGAAGTACCAGTAGTTGAAGACCGGGATATACCCCTGGTCCATCGCTGCCTGTATCTCTGTGACATTGTTCCAGTTCTCCTGCCAGTACTTGGTGATCCAGTAGACGACATACTTCGAGTTCGTCAGTTTTTGTTGCAGGAGATCGAACTGTGAAGCATCGAAGTTTTTGATCTCCTGGTAGTAGCCGTTGTCCTCGATAGCGTCGTCCATCATCAGGTCGATGGAGCTGAGCCAGACAGGGTCACTCCCCGTTGTCGCATTCTGGAATCCGAACGAACCGCTTCCGCCAAAGCCGACAT
Source organism: Campylobacterota bacterium (assembly GCA_003252535.1). Classification (GTDB taxonomy): domain Bacteria; phylum Campylobacterota; class Campylobacteria; order Campylobacterales; family Sulfurovaceae; genus SZUA-451. The sequence continues at coordinate 25,845 of QKDN01000061.1, forward strand.
TGAACTCTTTGTAGAGGGGATCGGTAAAGGCGCTGTCATCGATGACAGTGTTGTTGGTATCGGTGGTGTCGTTCGTGTCATCGACAGTCGGTGTGGAGGTACCGCCACCCCCGCCGCATCCGTTCAACGTGAGAAGTAGAGCTATTGAAGAAATCCAGGAACGCAGAACCATGTATCGCCATCCTTAGTGTGAAGTGAATATATATTCTATCGAAAAATCCAACAAACTCCCCTTTCGAAGCGTTTAGATGAGAGTAAATTTCGCATTGTCGATCCCGTTGAAAGTGGTCTGTTTGACAATGGTATAACCGATCATATCTTCGATGATGAGCTGCTCCCCTATACTGAGCTCATGGTCGAAACTGTATTCGCCTATGATATCCCCCGCCAGGCAGCTCATTCCGGCGATACGGTAACGGCAGGGGGTTTGGGTAGGGGAGGCGCTCCTGATCTTCGGGCTGATTCGGGTGATCGCTACATCGAGCAGGTGGGTCTCGATGGAGGTATCGACGACGGCGATCGTGATATCTTCGTAGGGGCTTTCGATGATATCGACGACCGATGTGAGGAGGTAGCCGCACCCCCTGACTACGCTGCTCCCCGGTTCGAAGAGTACGGTGAGGCCGGGATAGCGCCGGATGAAGGGATCGAGCAGGGCTTCGAACGCCTCTCTCTCATAGCGGTCGAAGGCATGGCCGCCGCCGAGGTTGAGCCATCTGAGACGGGGGAGGAGATCGGAATAATACTTTTCTATATGAGAGAGGAGATATTTCAGCCCCCCGATCCCCTGATCGCAGAAGACATGGAAGTGCAGCCCCTCCAGCAGTGCGGCTTCCCCCGGGTCGGAGAGGATGGCCCCGAGCAGGTCGTCACGGCTGATGCCGAGCCGAGCGGAGTAGTTGGGGTTGCAATATCGGGGCTGTCTGAGGGTGAGGCGTGGATTGATGCGGATACCGACCGAGGTGTGCAGGGAGGCTTCCCGGGCGAATTGCCGCCACTGCGAGAGGGAGTTGAAGCTCATCGAGTCGGAGCGCTTTGCAAGAGTCTCTGCCTGCGAAGCTCTGAAGACAGGGGCATAGGTGTGGATATATCGCGCATCGCTGCCGTGCAGGGTCTCAAGCTCGTTCGTATTGCCAATACTGGCACCGTCTAGGACTCCGAGTATCTCCCGGAGACCTTCATGGGAGTGGAAGCTCTTGATCGCGTGGAGTATCCTGATACGCGGGGTGAAGCGGAGCGAGGCGATCCGGCCAAGGTTTTGCCCGAGCAGCTCTCGCTGCATCACGAATACGGGGGTCTCAGGGGTCTCAGTCATACCACTTGTTCCAGTCCGCCTCGTAGTAGTAGATGAGCCTGTGGTCGCTCAGACGGTTGATCTCTACATCGAGCTTCTCCATGTCAGCGGGGAAGAGGAGCATTGTGTCGAGCATGTCCCGGCTCAGATATCTGAGCCCTTTGATCTCTCCGGGGGCCCTGAGGGGAATATCGTACCCAGAAGCGAGTACGAAGCCCCATTCGCCGAAGCTCGGTACATAGGTGTGGTAGGGGATGGTTTTCAGGCCTGTGCTCTCTATTGTTTTCTCGATACACCAGAAGGCACGCCTGGAGTAGAGCGGGGAGGTCGACTGGGTCACCATCGCGCCCATTCTGGAGAGGTGCGCTGCGACGAGCGTGTAGAATGTCTGCGAATAGAGTCTCCCCAGCGAGAGGTTGTCCGGGTCGGGTAGATCGATGATGATGACGTCGTACAGTTCGCTGGCGTTCTCGAGGAACTTCCATGCATCTTCGTTGACCACCTTGACCCTTTTGTCATGGAACGATTGCCCGTTGATCGCACTGAATGCAGGGTTGTCCCGAAAGAGCTTCGTCATCGCCGGGTCGAGATCGACGAGGGTGATGCGGGACACATCCGGATATTTGAGCACTTCCCTGAGGCTCATCCCGTCACCCCCGCCGATAATGAGGATATTCTCATGTGCCCTGACGCTGCCCATAACAGGGTGGACGAGGGATTCGTGGTAGCGATACTCGTCGAGGGTATCGAACTGGATCGCACCGTTGATATAGAACTGGATGCGCCCTTTCGACGAGGTGGCGACGAGTTTCTGATAGGGGGTCTGCTCCGAGTAGATGATGGGGCTGCGGTAGAGTTTGCTCTCGATGAAGGAGGTAAGGTCCTGCGAGTGGAACAGTCCGGTGAGCAGCGCCGTACCGATCAGCGGGATGATGACGATATATATTTTGCCGAGGAGTTCACGAAAGAGGTACCATGCCATGAAACCGACAAGAAGATTGAGTATCCCGAGCAGGAAACCAGTCTGCATCAGTCCGAGTTGGGGCAGGAGCACCATCGGGAAGAGCAGCGCTGCAAAGAGCGCACCGATATAATCGAGGGTAAAGACATTGGAGATATTGCTCTTGAGCGAGAAGCTTGAACGGAGGATCCGGATGATGAGGGGTATCTCCATCCCCAGCATACTTCCCAGCGCTACGGTAGTAAGGTAGAGGAAACCCTGGTAGTTCTGGATATAGGCGAAGGCATAGAAGAGGAGGAGTGCCGAAAAGCCGCCAATGACGGAGATCGAGAGCTGCAGGATGACAAAAGCCTTTTCCAGAGATTCCTCGACAAAGCGCGAGAGCCATGCCCCTATCCCCATCGAGCTCATAAAAAGGCCGATCACCAGGGAAAAGTGATAGACCGAGTCGCCGAGGAGGTAGGATGAAATCGTGCTCTCGAGCAGTTCATACACCAGACCGCATACGGCGATGACAAAAGTGCCGAACAGTAGCGCTGTCTCTCTGGGACGTTCGGTATAGTGCATCTGTTCCTGCTGCTCAGTAGAGGATATGATAACTCTTCTCCTTGAGCTTCAGAAGCCACTCTTTGATGAGGTTGTTCGATGCAAAAAGGACCTGGAGGTTGTTCTCGCGGAGATTGAGCTCGGTGAGGTTGAGCAGCTGGGTGATGGTCAGCGGGAGCTTTTTGAGCATATTGCTTTCGAGGTTGAGTATCCTGAGATTCTCAAGCTCGCCGATCTCTTTGGGGAGCTTCTCGATCTTGTTGTTCCAGAGGTCGAGATGTTCGAGCCTGGCGAGCTTCCCTATCTCCGGGGGTACTGTCTTGAGCCTGTTGCTCTGGAGAGTGAGATCGACGAGGTTCTCCAGGTTGCCGATGGTATCGGGGATCTCTATGAGATGGTTCATCGAGAGGCTCAGGTGGGTCAGCTGCGTCAGGTTCCCTATCTCAGTGGGGAGGAGGATGATCCTGTTCCTCCAGAGGTTGAGTACCTTGAGCTTGCTCAGTTTCCCTATCTCGGAAGGGAGTCTCGTGATCATGTTGCCCCATTTGCGCTGGTTGCTTCGGAGGTCGCCCCTGAGGTTGAGCTCGACGAGATTGTAGAGGTCCCCTATCTGGTTCGGGAGGGTGGCGAGCTTGTTGGCTCCGGCGTTCAGATAGGTGAGGCTGGTAATATTGCATATCGTGGAGGGGAGCTGCGTGAGCTCGTTCCCCTCGACATTGAGCCTTTTGAGATGATTGAGGTTGCCGATCTCTTCGGGGAGGTCGGTGAGCTGGTTATTGGCAAGGTTGAGCTCTGCAAGGTTGGTGAGATTGCCTATCTCGGAAGGGAGATCGACCAGGTTATGGTTGCTCAGGTCAAGCTTCGTGAGCCTGAAGAGGAATCCGATCTCGCGGGGCAGTGTATAGAGCTGGTTCCCTTCGAGCCTGAGCCTGGTAAGGTTCATCAGGTTGCCGATCTCTGCAGGGAGTTCGGTAAGCTGGTTATGGCTGAGGTTGAGCTCGCTCAGCTGTACCAGCGAACCCACTTCTGCCGTGAGATTGTTGAGCTGGTTGTGACTCATATCGAGCACGGTCAGGTTGACCATATGGGATATCCCCAGAGGCAGCCTCCTGAGGTCATTGTGGCGGAGGTTGAGATGTCGCAGCTTCGTCAGTTTGTTGATCCCCAGGCTCAGACGCTCGAGATGGTTGGCGCTCAGGTCGAGGGTGACGAGACTGGTGAGGTACTCCAGTTCCATCGGCAGTTTTTTGAACCTGTTGGAGTGGAGGGTCAGTTTGGCAAGTTTGCCGAGCTCGGTTATCTCGGAGGGGAGATCGCTGAGGAGGTTACCGTGGAGGTAGAGGGTGCGAAGGTTGGTCAGCTCCCCGATCTCCGGAGGGAGGGTGTGGAGCTTATTGTTCGCGAGGCTGAGCTTGCTCAGTGTTTTGATCTTGCCAAGGTCCTCCGGGAGCGAAGTGAGGTTGAAATCGCCGAGGTTGAGCTCGGTGATGTTGAACATGATCGTCCGATCCCTGGGGAGTCCCTTCCAGTAGCCCCCCTCCTTGGTATTGCGGTCTACGATCCACTCAAGATCGTGCACGCCGTGCTCATCGGCCCATTTCCAGAGTCTTTTGATCCAGTTGTCGTCGATCGCTGCCGGTTTGTTGTCGGTAAGGAGCTTTTTGGTCAGCGAGAGGAAGTTCCTGCTGCGTCCGAGCGCTTTGTCGTGGTAGTCACCTGCACGCTCCTGCGGCTTCTGTGATCCTACCGATCCCCCGGCATCGGTAGCGGCTGAGGAATCTGCCACGACAGTGTCCGCGCCGCTCTGTACTGCGCTGCCGGCATTGGGCTGGAGCTTCTGGATGATCTTGGAGCGGAAAGCGTTTCGGGACTGGGATTGCGGGGTCTGGGGTGCTTCCGGAGCGATTTCAGTCTGCGTTGGTTCAGAGGGCACCGGGGCAGGTTCAGACTTCTTCCCCTGTGCTTCCCTGATCTTTTGGGCGAGTTTTTTCAAACCGTGATAAGCTTCATGCTCTTCACTATCGTGTACCGAATATGACTGCTCATCACCGTTGAATTTTTTGGTCACCCTTTTGCTCCGTTACATTATAATTTTATTATAACATTTTGAAAATTTATTCAACTTGATGCAAAGGGGAAAATCGAGAAAAGAGCATATGCTCTTTCCCGGTTTTCAGAGTATGGCTTTGAAGCTGTAGAGGGTGCTCTGGATGCGGAGTATCGATTCTTCTTTGATATTTTCCATGAAACTTTCGAACTTGTCCTTTTCTTTCCATTTCGGATTTGTGACGTGGGCGAGTTTCTCAAGCTCTTTTTTGGCCTCCATCTTGATCCCGACCTGGTCGATGAGGCCAACCTTCTTGGCTCTGTTCGCAGAGAAGATATGGGCATCTGCATAGAGCTTGGAGTCCCTGTTCTCGAGCTTTCTGGCCCTAGCGACATCGGAGACGAAGAGGTCATAGGTATCTTTGGTGAGCTGTTCGAGCTCGGCGCGCTCTTCGGGCGTCCACTCGCGCATCGGGGTTCCCGCCTGCTTGTAGGTACCTTGCTGTACGGTCTGGGGTTTGATACCGATCGAGTCCAACAGCTCCTTGACATTCGCACTCTCCATGATGACACCGATGGAGCCGACGATAGCGCCGGGGTTTGCGATGATCTTGTTGGCATAGATCGCGCTGTAGTAGCTGCCGCTGGCCATGATACCGCTGGCGTAGGCGACGACGGGCTTTTGTTTGGCAAGTTCCCTGATTGCGTAGGATATCTCGATGGACGGAGGGACCGATCCTCCCGGGGAGTTGATATCGAGAAGCACCCCTTTGATGTTCTTGTTCCTGATCGCCTCTTCGATCTCCTTGACGACACTGTCGGCATCGAGGATCGTCCCTACGACCTTGATCTCCTGGAGATTGGGCGGATTGGCGGGGTCTTCATTCGGGGCAAGCGCCGCGATGACGATAAGAAGGAAGAGCATCCCCCAGAAATGGTCGCCGATCCATTTGATCAGGTTTCCTATAGCACTAAACATGTCTTTCTCCTTTGATATAGAGTTGGGTCACCTCTCTGGTATGGAGGATCGTCCAGAGCGGCAGGTCGTCGTAATCGTCGATCTTCTCATCCATAGCGATGAGCACCATATCGGCGTGATACCCCGCTTCGAGCCTGCCGCAGTCGAGTCTCAGGACATCGGCTGCATTGACGGTCACGGCGTCGATGAGCTTCCTTGCGAGGGTATTGAGATCGATCCCCTCATGGAGCATCAGTGCGGCGCGAAGTTCGTCGAAGATGCTGAGGGTATTGTTCGAGCTCAGACCGTCGGTGGCGACGGTGTAGGGGATATCCAGCTCATGGATGGTTTCCAGGTCGAGCCTGCCGCAGCCGAGGTAACGGTTGGAGCGGGGGCAATGGGCGATGGAGTGTCCGCGCCCGGCGATCGCTTCGAGCTCGCTTCTCCCTGCCTGTACACAGTGGGTGAAGTGGGTGCTATGACCGTCAAAGGCATCCAGGAATCCGCCGATGGAGTTATTGGGGCGTTCCTGGTTGAAGAGCTTTTTGAAGAACTCTCTGAACTCCCCGCTTCCGTGTTCGAGCCATTCCCGCTCCTGTGGGCTCTCGAGGAAGTGGGCGCTGACTATGAGGCCCCTCTCCCTGGCCAGTGCCATTGCCTTTTTGATGACGATCGGATGGACCGAGTAGGGGGAGTGGATAGCGATAGCGGGGGTGATATGGGCATCGCTGCGGAGCGAAGAGGCTTCGAGGCGCGAGAGGAAATCTGCATAGAGGACATCGACGCTGGCAGGATTGCTTCCGAGGAGTTCATTGAAAAAGACGACCCTCTGGGGAGCCCTGGCGACAGCTTCGAGCTCCAGTCCCAGCGAACTGATCGCACCGAATGCCGTTACGCCGCTGCGAAGCATCTGGGCGCATGCCTCATCGAGTATTTTTTGGTCACATTCGCCCAGGAGTTCATCCCTGCGGCCAATGACGCTGTAGAGCCACTCCACGAAGGAGCCGTACTTGAGGGTCGTGCGGTTGGCGGAGAACTCGAGGTGGACATGGGTATTGATGAATCCCGGGTAGAGGACGCTGTTGGGGACATAGGGGAGAAGTTCGGCCTCGGGGTGGCTGCTGCACAGCTCTTCGTACGGGGCCACGGCGATGATCTTTTCATCGAAGAGGACAGCGTGTTCCTCGAGATAGCCACCTTTATAGTATATATAATCAGCTTTTATGATCTTCATCTTTTTCTTCTTCGCTCCTCTTGCCAAATCTCTCCGCTATTGTATCACAATGAATTTCAACTTCCTTTTTACTTTTGAAACGCTCCGTTATCCTCTTGCCACTCACCCGGGGCATTTTGCTATCAGTTTAAAAATTTTTGGATAGAATGATAAAAATTTATTCGAAGGGCAAAAAATGAAAATTGTAGTAATCCAGGGACCGAACCTCAATATGTTGGGGGTAAGAGAAAGAAATATCTACGGTCCTATGAAACTCGAGGACATCCATAAGCAGATGAAAGGCTTTGCCGACCAGAACAAAGTAGAGATCGAGTTTTTCCAGAGCAACCTCGAAGGTGAGATCGTCGACCGTATCCAGGAGTGCGTAGGGGATGCTGACGGTATCATCATCAACCCGGCTGCCTATACCCACACATCGATCGCTATCCGCGACGCTATCAGCGCAGTGCAGATCCCTACGCTCGAGGTACACCTCTCGAACATCCACCAGAGAGAGGAGTTCAGACACAAGTCTCTCACAGCTGCGGTATGTGCAGGACAGATCATCGGTATGGGGCCTTTCGGATACCATCTTGCAATGGTCGGTATGCTTCAGATCCTCAACGAGATCCAGGCAATGAGACAGGCGCAGGCAGCCAGAGAGCAGACACAGGCAAACGCATAATTATCCGATAAAGAGCTTCAAAGGAGCACTGTTGAACTATATCCTGAGAGATGAGAACGCTATCTATTATGAGTGCGGGTACAGTAGTGACAATGCTCTTTTCCTGAAGCTCGGGAGCGAAGCCTACTTCCTCACCGACAGCCGCTACACCGTGGAGGCCGAAGAAGGGGTGAGGGGCGCACAGGTCGTCACTACGAGGGAGCTTGAGAAGAGCGCCTCCGAACTGCTGGAAAAACACAGGGTCAAAAAGCTCCGCTACGATCCCAAAGAGTGGAGCATCTACAGCTTCGAGCTCCTCAAGGGGAAGAGTACCGTCACCTTCATCCCCCTCATCGACCTCTCCCACAAAAAGCGCATCATCAAGGACTCCCATGAACTGGCACTGCTCAAAAAAGCCGCAAAGCTCGGTAGAAAGGCGTTTTCAACCCTCTCAAAAGAGCTCGGTAGGGAAGGTTTCGGAGAGGATGAACAGAGGCTGACCTACCTGGCGAGATCGATCCTCGGTAGTTTCGGGGAATACGACCTGAGCTTCGATCCCATCGTTGCGATCAATGCCAATGCCGCCAAACCCCACGCGCTCCCTACCAAAGAACGTCTCAGAAAAGGTGACCTCCTCCTGGTCGATGCAGGCCTGAAGTACAAGCGGTACTGCTCCGACCGTACCCGCACCGTTTTTGCCCAGAAAGGTTTCGCCTTCGATACTGCGCAGAGCTTCAGCTCCAGGAAGATACAGAAAGCCTACGATACCGTCCTCAAGGCGCATGACAATGCCATCGCCAAGGCCAGATCGGGGATGAAGGCCAAAAAGGTCGATGCCCTCGCGCGCGGTGTCATAGAGAAGGCGGGATTCGGGGAGTATTTCGTCCACTCCACCGGGCACGGCGTAGGGCTGGATATCCATGAGATGCCCTATATCTCGGGCCGATCCGACACCGTGATCGAGGACGGGATGGTCTTTACCGTCGAGCCGGGTATCTATATCCCCGGTGAGTTCGGTATCCGTATCGAGGATATGGTAGCGATGAGTGAAAGCAGAGCGGAGGTACTCTAAAGATGAAAAAACTTCTCGATTTCGAACATGAGCTTGTCACTGGGGCGCACTATCCCTGGCGCATCTCACGCAGGTATGAAAAGATCACGGGTCATAAGGCCGTCCTGGGGATAGGCGGTAATATGGGCAATGTCCCCAGAAGGTTCGAACATCTTTTCTGGTACCTCAAGCACTCGCCGTATCTCAGGGTCCTCGAGACGACGCCGATGCTCTACAATCCCCCCTTCGGCTACCTCGAGCAGCCTTTCTTCTATAATAGCGTGATGGTGGTCTCGACGACCCTTACCCCGGGAGAGCTTCTGCGCTATCTTATGCGCGTCGAGAAACGCTTCGGGCGCAGGAGGACGATCAAGGATGGTCCGAGAACTCTCGATATCGATATCATATTCTATGAGGATGTGGCGATCGATACGAAGAAACTGACGATCCCCCATCCGGGCTGGATGCACCGGAACTCCGTCATCATCCCGCTTCAGTGGCTCAAAGGGCGATCTTGATACAGGTGACCCTGGTCGCGCCGACGCCGCAGGAGGCGTATGAGCTTGCCCGCAGCAAATACGGGAACAACTTCGCCCTTATCTCCGCCAGGCAGATAGCCCAGAGCGGTGGCGATGACATATCGTGCGAGATCACCATCTCGGTGGCCAGGGAGAAGTTCCTCCATATCGACGGCGGAGAGGACGAGGAGGAGCTCCTGGGAGAGCTGAGCCTCCTGCGCGACCAGATCATGCAGATGAAGAGCGCGTTGACCAGACCCCGTGCGGCCCATGAAGAGTTCAGGAACGATACTACTCTTGCCAAGGTCCACCGCTTCTTTGCCGGCAGGGGGATCAGCGAAGGGTGGCTCGAGGAGGTCCTCTCTGCCTTTGCCGGGACACCGGTAGCAGAGGACGAGGAGCTGCTCCTTTCATACCTTATGGAGGAGATAGACGAGCGTATCATCATCAAAGAGGAGCGTTTCAGCGGAGCGCAGATCAAGATGTTCGTCGGCCCTACAGGGGTTGGCAAGAGTACGACCATCGCCAAGCTCGCTGCGAGATACAGCTACATGCTCGATGACGAGCTCAGGGTCGCCCTTGTCAATCTCGACAGTTTCAAGGTCGGGGCGTTTGAGCAGCTCTCTCACTACGCGGCGATCATGAAGCTCGAACACTACGGTGTGAGCACGATCGAGGATTTTGCCGAACTGATGCCGACCCTCGAAGGGTACGATGTCATCCTTGTCGATACGGCCGGGATGTCTCCGTACGATACCAAAAAGCTGGTCAGGACGGTCGAGTATCTCAATGTCGATATCCCGCATGAGATCGAGATGTCTCTCGTGATCCCGGTGGGGGCGAAGCGAGAGGACCTTGATACGATCTTTGAGACCTTTTCCTTCCTCAATCTCGACAATCTCATCCTCAGCAAATTCGACGAGACACGGCACATCGGCGCAGTGGTGAGCTATCTTCTCACCCATCCCATCGCACTGAGCTACTTCACTATCGGGCAGGATGTCCCCGATGACCTGATCAGGGCGGACAAAGAGTATCTGCTCGAGTATCTGCTGGGGAAGAGCGATGAGCTATAACCAGGCGTCGCGCCTCTACCGCCTCGTCGAGGAGAAAAGAGGCAGTACGGATCAAATGTGCCGTCTCTTCCTGACTCCGGTCATCCTCAGGAAAGCTGAGCTCAAAGCGCTTACGGTCGGCGATATCATCCCTCTTGACGCTCCGGCGCTCAGGATCGACGTATACAGCGGAGAGAGGCTCGTCTCACAGGGGTATCCCCGGGACTCCCTGCGGAAGTACCGTCTTTCGGGGGAGGGGATGCAGAACGTGCAAAGCCCTCACAAAAATGCCGTCATGATCGAGGCTGGCGAGATGGAAGCGCGGGAGATATATCCGGGCAAACTTCTGAAGATATCCAAGGGGACGCGTCTCAGGCTCCTCAGGGACGGCAAAACGGTCGCCTACGCCTCTCTCCTCGTCAAGGGAAGTTCCTGCGCCCTGCTGATCGACTCTTTTTGAAATTGATACCCTCAATTCTCCCCTATACTTATCCGACTGCCAAAAGATACAGCCTCAGATGTTATAATGGCTCAATTATATCTGTCGAGGGAGGAATATCATGATAAGAAGAGGTGTTTTCGGATTGTTGCTTGCTTCGTGTCTGAGCGTCGCGGCATCACAGAAGGTGATCTCGATCGTCGGGACGGCCGACCTGCAGGGGCTCATCGAGCCGACCAAACAGAAGATCGATCTGAACGGTACCGGGACGAAAGAGGAGGTGATGATGGGTGGTATAGCCAACCTTGCCAACGTCTATGCCGGTCTCAAGCAGCGCAATCCCAATACTATCGTCGTCTCGGTCGGGGACGACCTGATGAACAGGTTCTTCCATGTCTACAAAGGCAAAGCGATCCTCTCGCTGATCTCCGATGCAGGGTATGATCTCTACGCACTTGGCAACCACGAGTTCGACAAGGGGAGCAAGGTCCTCGCCGGGGCGCTGGAGGGGCAGGCATTTACGACCGTCTGTACCGACCTGGACGTATCGGCATCCGCGCTCAAGGGGAAATGTGTCCCCTACGAGATCAGGGAGCTTGACGGGGTCAAGGTGGGGTTCTTCTCGGTGATGACCGCCGACCTGCCGCTGGTGACGAGCGAGAGAGACGTCAAACTCTCGGGTGACAGTGTGACGGTAGCCAAAAACATGGTAGCGGAGCTGAAAGCGAAAGGGGCTGATGTGATCGTCCTCCTCTCCCATATCGGCTACAAAGAGGATGTCGCCCTTGCCAAGCAGGTGCGGGGGATCGATTTGATCTTCGGCGGCCATTCCCACGAATACGTGAAGGTGCCGGGGCATATCCACGAGACCTCCATCGTCAACGGCGGCGAGAAAGGGACCATCGTGGTGAAGGTCGATATACCGCTTGATGAGAACAACACTGTCCTCAGCGATGCCATAACGATGGAAGAGATCCCCGTCATCGACAGCGGCAAGGGGGATACGAAGATCACGGCAAAGATCACCGAGTACAAGAAGAGCTTCCCTGCGGCGGTCGTACTTGGCTCGACGGAAGGGGCATGGGACCTGCGCTCAGGTGTGATACGCAAAGGGGAATCGACCGTGGCCGATCTCGTCAATGACCTGATGCGCAAGAAGTTCGGTGTCGAGATCGTCCTCAATAACTCCGGCGCTTTCAGGGGTAGCAAGATATACCCCGAGGGGAACATCACCGACGAGATGCTCAAAGAGATCGATGAGTTCGGCAACTACGCCTATACCCTCAAGCTCAAGGGGAAATACTTCAAGGAGATACTCGAAAGGAGCGCGGCGTGCTACGGCGAGGGAGGGCTGATGCAGCCTTCTGGACTCAGGTACCGTATCAAGCTTCCGGGCAATGTCCAGAAGATCGACGGAGAGAAGGTTGTCGCAGCAGGCTCGCGGGTAAGCGATATCGAAGTGCTTGAGAACGGCAAATGGGTCGCTGTCGATCCCGAGAGGGAGTATACGGTGCTGAGCAACTCGTTCATCGTCAACCACAATGGCGACGGGTACTACTGGTTCAGCAAGTACGGTACCGATCCGAAGAACACCTATACGACGTTCTATACGATCATGGCAGAGTTCATCGAGACCCACAAGGTCCTTACCCCTCCGGCTGCTGACGGTCGGCTGGTGATCGAACAGTAACGAAGCATCTCATAGAAAAGGGTTGGTTGTCTGGCAATGGGAATCATAGGAGTCGGTATGCGTATTATATATAGGCTTTTCCTACTCTGTTCACTCTTCGCTTCGGCTGTATTCGCTGAAGAGGGGGACAAAGTACAGAAGGTGAAGCTTCAGCTCCAGTGGAAATACCAGTTCGAGTTCGCCGGTTTCATCATGGCGAAGGAGCTGGGGTATTACCGCGAGGAGGGGCTCGATGTCGATATCCTCGAGTACGACAATGTCGATCCGCTCACCAGGCTTCTCAAAGGAGAAGTCGACTATGCCGTCAGCAATTCTGTCGTGTCGGTACATGAAGGGAAGCTTGATCCCTTTACGCTGATCGCAAGTTACTTCCAGCGTTCCGCACTTGTACTCGTGACCCAGAAAGATATCAAGTCCGTCCTCGATCTCTCGGGGAAGAAGGTGATGATGAGCCGGGACGAACGTACCAACAGCATACTCTCCGTCCTGCTCAACTACTACGGTATTAACGATTCCAATGCCGAATTTGTCGATCATATCTTCAGTATCGATGATTTCATAGCCCACAGGGTGGATGCTATGAGCGCTTTTCGCTCCAACGAACTCTACCTGCTCGATCAGAAAGGGGCCGAATACAATGTGATCGACCCTGCCGAATACGGTATCTTCACCAATTCGGTCAACCTTTTTACTACGCAGAAGAGGCTCGAGAACGACAGGGAAGAGATCGACAGATTCCTGAAAGCGACGAGAAAGGGGTGGGAATACGCCATCTCCCACATTCCACAGACGGCGAAGCTGATCCATGAGAAATACCAGCCCCGGAAGAGCATAGGGCATCTTGTCTACGAGGGGGAAGTGGTCAGGAAACTGATGCTGCTCGACCTCTACGGGATAGGGGAGATCAACGGGGAGTTCGTCCAGTATACATACAAGCAGTTCGTCAAGTCGAAGATACTCAAGGATCGCGCCGACAGCTCCAGGCTCATCTATGAAACCGGATCGAATGATACGAAAAATTCCGCTTCTCTGAAACTGAGTTCGGAAGAGAGAGCATGGATAGCGAAAAATCCCGTTGTCAGTTTCGCCGGTGATCCCAACTGGCTCCCCTACGAAGCATTTGACGAGGCAGGGAACTATACAGGGATCGTAGCCGACCATCTGAAACTGATCGAGAACATGACCGGGCTGAAGTTCAAAGCCGTTCAGGTCGCTTCGTGGCACGAGACCCTTTCTCTCGCCGCACAGAAGAAGGTCAAAGTGGTCTCGGGTGACGGTGCCGATACCAATCTCAAAAAAAACTTCGATCATACCGTTTACTACGACCGCAATCCCATCGTCATCATCATGAACAAGGATCACAACTATGTCGACAGGCTCGAGGATATCGCCGATCACAGGATCGCTATCGTCAAAGACTACGGGTATACTGCGGATATCCGCAGTCTCTATCCCCAGATAGATTTCATCGAGGTCAACAATATCCAGGAGGGGCTCGAAGGGGTAGCACAGGGGAAATATGATGCGATGCTCGAGACGATGGCGCTGGCGACCTACAACCTGGTAGACAGGAACCTGAACAATCTCAAGATCGTAGGCAAAACCCCTGTCGTGATGAACCTGACCCTTTTCGTCTCCAAAGACGAGCCGATTTTGCATTCGATCCTGAACAAGGCGTTCAAGCAGATCGACCAGGTGCAAAAACTTTCGATAGCCAAAAAGTGGTATGATAAAAAGTTCGTAAAGATGATCGATTATGACCTGGTGTGGCAGGTATCGGCGCTTTTCCTCCTTATCCTTATCATTACCCTCTACTGGAACAGGAGACTGAGCACCATCAGGAAGAGGCTCGATGAGAGCGTCAGGGAGCTGGAACTCTCATCCATCCGTTACCAGTCTGTGGTCGAGAGCACGCAGGACGGCTTCCTGATGCTTGACCGCCAGGGGATGATCATGGAGGTCAATCCCGCCTATTGTGCCATGAGCGGTTATACGAAAGAGGATCTTGTCGGCTCGCATGTCTCTGTACTGGAGAACAGCGAGAGCATCGAGGAGACCCGGTCGCATACGGAGGATATCATTCGAAACGGCGGAGATATCTTCGATACTATCCATGTCAAGAAGAACGGGGATGCACTTCCGGTCGAGGCATCCGTCTCGTATGCCGATGTGGACGGAGGGAGGATATTCACCCTCATCCGTGACCGTACCGACCAGCTCTTTTCCGAAAACCTGGCACACCTGCGCCATGAGCTCTCCAGGATGCTCTTTCACGGTGACAAAGAGAGTCTCCTGACAAAGGCGCTTGACAATGCAGAAGCAGTGACAGGATCGCAGATCGGTTTCTACCATTTCGTCGAGGAGGGGGAAGAGGAGGTTTCGTTGCAGGTATGGTCGACCAATACGCTGGAGAAGATGTGCTTTGCCGAAGGGAACAGTATGCACTATCCCATCAGCCAGGCCGGAATATGGGTCGAATGCATCTACAAACGCAAACCCATGATCTATAATGATTATGAATCCCACCCGCACAAGAAAGGTCTTCCTGAGGGGCACGCGAAACTTACCCGTTTCATCACTGTACCTATCATACGGAACGAACGGATCGTCGCTATCATCGGTGTGGGCAACAAAAAGAGCGACTACAACGAGAAGGATGTCGAGATGGTCAAGTCCATCGGCCACCTCTCCTACGGTATGTATGAAAAGAAGCTCGCTGAGCAGAGGATAGAGTTCCTGGCCTACCATGACCCGCTCACCAGGCTTCCCAACCGTACGCTGCTTACCGACAGGATCGGCCAGATACTTGCCTATGCCCGGCAGAACAACGATCTGTTCGCGGTCTGCTATCTCGATCTTGACAGTTTCAAGCCGATCAACGATCTCTATGGCCACCAGATGGGGGATCTGCTGCTGCAACATCTGTCAGACCGTCTGGGGGGATACCTGAGAGAAGGAGACACGATCGCGAGACTTGGTGGAGACGAGTTCGTCTTCATCCTGACGAATATCCGCTCGAAAAATGAGTGTGAGCAGATCGTCCAGGATATACTCGACCTGATCAGTGTCCCTTTCGAGATCGAAGAGGTGAGACTCCATGTATCGGGCAGCATCGGCATCACCCTCTATCCCGAGGATGATACCGACAGCGACGGACTGCTGCGCCATGCTGACCAGGCGATGTACGATGCCAAGAGTATGGGCAAATCGACCTACAGCTTCTACCGTCCGCAGGTCAGCGGGGATGTCCACGACGATAAATTGCTCCTGGAGGAGTTCATCCATGCGCTCAGGCACAATGAGCTGCTCTTTCACTTCCAGCCCAAGATATCATTGAATGACGGGAAGATATCCGGGTTCGAGTCGCTCATACGCTGGGAACATCCCCGGAGGGGACTGCTCTACCCCAACCAGTTCCTCTATGTCATCGAGGGGACTCCCTACGAGATGGCACTGGGTGAATACGTGATCGTCAATGGGCTTGCCCAGCTCCAGACGTGGGTGAAGAAGGGGCTTGATGTCCATATCAGCGTCAATATCAGTCCCAAACAGGTACACGACCGTACGTTCGTCGAGTTCCTCTGTAACGAGCTGAAAAAGTATCCGGAAGGTACCGCTTCGAAGCTCGAGATAGAGATACTGGAGATGTCGAGTATCAAGGATATCGCCCGTGTGAGCAAAGTGATGGAAGAGTGTTCGAAGCTTGGCGTGAAGTTCTCTCTTGACGATTTCGGTACGGGATACGCCTCGCTCTCCCATTTCCATCAGCTCCCTATCGATATCGTCAAGATCGACCAGAACTTTATCAGGGACATCCTCGACAATCCACATGGCGCACAGATCGTCAAAGGGATAGTCGAAATGGCCAAAAGACTCGACAGACCGGTCGTCGCGGAGGGGGTGGAGTCTATCGAGATCGGGATGCTCCTCTACTCGTACGGATGCGAATATGCCCAGGGGTATTCGATCGCCAAACCTATGCCCGGCGGTGCCATAGATGCCTGGATGAAGAGCTGGGAGGAGCAGGAGCTCTGGCACAATCTCCAGACCTACCTCCATTATCATACGGAGATCGAGCTCAATATCGCCATCTTCAGCCACAAACTCTGGATGGAGAAGTTCATGGAGAGCATCCGCAAAAAAACTTCTGTGACAGTGCCCGAACATACCCAGTGTCAGTTCTACCGCTGGTACAAGGGGATAGGAAAGGAGAAGTATATCGACAACCAGTCGTATGCGTTCATCCAGAAGGTCCACTATGATGTCCACAGGATCGGCAAAGAGGTCGAAGTGCTGATGCATAACGGTGACGACGATATGATGGAGAAATATATCGATGAGCTCAACGGCAAAAGCAGGGAGCTGACAGGGATACTCGAACACCTCCGCTAGGTGAGGGGGGTCTGCATCCTTCTGGCGGACAAAAGCTCTATGAGCGCTTCGAAATCCATCGGCCTGGAGTAGTAATACCCCTGGAAAATATCGCACGACATCTCTTTGAGCAGGTTGGCATGTTCGAGGGTTTCGACCCCTTCTGCCTGCACTTTGAGATTGAATATCCTGGCGATATTGATGATGGAGCTCACGATCAGCCGGTCACTGGTATCTTCGGTGAAGTTCCGGATGAACGATTTGTCTATCTTGAGTTTGTCGATAGGGAACATTTTGAGATAGCTCAGCGACGAGTAGCCTGTCCCGAAATCATCGATAGCCAGTGAGATATTGTGCGCTTTGAGCTTCGTCAGCTTGATGATCGCCTCTTCGTGATTCTGCATCGCGTAGGTTTCGGTGATCTCCAGCTCGATGTTCTCGGCCCTCACGGAGTATGCATCCATCATCTTCAGCAAGTCGCCGGGGAAATCCTCGTCGAAGAACTCCCTTGCCGAGATATTGATAGCGAGTTTGAAGTCGGTATCGGTATGTGCAAGTATCCCCGGCAGTTTTTCGAAGGCATCTCTGACGATCTTCCTCCCCAGCTGCATGATCATGCCGTGCTGTTCGGCTATCGGGATGAACTCTTCGGGGGAGATGAAGCCCTTTTGGGGATGGAACCAGCGTACGAGTACCTCTGCACCGCAGATCGTTTCGCTGCTTGCATCGTAAAAGGGCTGGAAATGGATCGTCAGGCCGTCGTTCTCCAGGGTGTTTTTGAGATCATAGAGGAGGGAGACCTTTTTCATGAGCTCCTGGGTAAACTCCTGGTGATAGACGATGAAGCTGTCCCTGTTGTTCTTCTTGACCTCGTACATTGCCGAATCGGCATTCTTGATGAGTTCGATGGCGTTGTCGCCGTGGATGGGATAGAAGGCGATACCGATCGAGAGGGTGATGAAACAGGTATTGCCATCTATGACAATAGGCTGTTTGACACTCTCAAGCAGGCGCTGCGAGATCACGATCGCATCGGCTTCATCATCGATCCCATCGAGGATGATATTGAACTCATCGCCCCCGATCCGGGCGATGATATCATCCTCCCTGAGCAATGCATGGAACTTCGATGCGACGATCTTGAGCAGTTTGTCGCCGATATGGTGGCCGTAGGTGTCGTTGACCTCCTTGAAATGGTCGATATCGAGGGAGATCAGGGCGAACTTCGTATTGCGCCTCGCCGCACTGCTGATGGTGAAACCCAGGATCTCTTCGAACTGTGTCCTGTTGTAGAGACCGGTGAGCGGATCGTGGTTGGCATAGAACTGGAGCTTCTTGTCGGTCTCCTTGATGGCAGAGATATCGCTGAAGAGTCCGAGGAAGTTGATCTCGCCGCTGTCGGGGTCACAGCTCCTGGTGATCGAGAGCCTCTGAGGATAGACTTCGCCATTCTTCCGCTTGTTCCATATCTCCCCCTGCCAGAATCCGAAGTGGCTGAGGCTCTCCCACATATTCCGGTAGAAATCTTCGGAGTGAACGCCCGAGGAGAGGAACCGGCAGTTCTCTCCTATGCTTTCGTTCATCGTATAGCCCGTGATCTCACAGAACGAGGCATTGACAGACTGGATATTGCCGTTCTCGTCGGTGATGACGACACCCTCTTTTGTCTCCTGGAAGAAGAGCGCCTCTTTGGAGAGTCTCTCATATGTGGTCCGTCTCTCCGTGATATCGCTGCATATATGGACGATATACTCTCTGTTGCGGATAGCATAAAAGAGCGAGCGGTACCATACTGTGCCGTACTTTGTTTCGAAAGTATATTTGGGGCTGCGTGAAAGCTCACGGGTGACATCGCTGAATTCAAACGTGCAGTTTTTGATATCCCTGTAGGTGAGTGGCATTCCGGTATCGACCACA
>QKDN01000041.1 GCA_003252535.1 Campylobacterota bacterium
TCGATGCGATGCGTTCATATTCGGTATCACTGATATCAGAGTGTGCTTGTAAGAACTCTTTGAAACCCATAGTAGCATCTCCTTTATCAATGTTGGTCGCCAACCATTATATCATAAAGAATGTACCGAATCGATAGCTGCTTTGCAGTGAACAGCGTGCTATAAAGCCGTTTTTTTTATACTTAGCTGATATACTTAACTATCATCGATTTCACTGTATCGTTGTTTCTTTACTGTTGCAATACTACAGGCATGTTGTTCCATTGACAGTCTTGCGCGAAGATGAATAGATATTTTTCATGCATATTTCAAAAGGAATGATCTAAAGATCAAACAAAAGGAGAAACCAATGTTCGAATCAGCATTTTGCAAAGTGACCTATGATGCAGATAAAAATGCCGTTTTATGCCAGTGGAAGCGATTCTGCAAAGGGGATGAGTATCGAGACCCTTTGCGATATGGTTTGGAACTGATACAACAATATCATCCGACTCTCTGGGTGACGGATACGACACACGGCTTTGAGAGCGAAGCGGACGATACAAGATGGCTTGTCGAAGAGTTCCTGCCACAGACAGTCGGAAGCAGTATCGAAAATATCATTTTCATCATGCGGGATGAGAGTCCGCTCAGAGATGAGATCGAGGGGCAGGCAAAGGCACTTCGAGAGTATTTTGATGTCAAAATAGCCGAATCGTTAGAAGGGAAGGGCTGAATTTATATTCATTTCAATGCCCTGAATCCGATTTGCAAGGGGTATCAATACGAGATCGTCAAGTTCGGTTTTGAGTTCCAGCCAAAGGCTGAATATAATATTGAAGATAAAGGAGAACCAATGGGTAAACAGTACAAAACGCTCCAACCACGCGATATCGACTTTATTCGGGCGCAAAAGCTCTTTTACATTGCAAGCTCATCGGGTAAGGAGGTCAATCTCTCGCCCAAAGGGTACGACTCTATACGGGTACTCGATGCCTCCACCTTGCTCTACCTCAGCCTTCCGGGTAGCGGCAACCGTACCTACCGCGATGCGGTGAATAACGGTGAATTTACGCTTGTGTTCAACGCTTACGAGGGCGCACCGCTGATCCTCAGACTCTTCTGTAAAGCCAAAGTAGTCGTCAATGAGGATGAGAAATACCAAGATTATCTTGATCTTTTTAATATCTGTGAGGGGATCGTGCGAAACCTCTTTTTGTTTCATATTTATGCTGTAGAGAGTAGCTGCGGAATGTCCATCCCTATAATGGAATATAAAGAAAAACGAAACGAACTCAAAGAGTGGGCGGTTGATATGGACAGACGGGGCAAACTTGAAGAGTATAATGAAAAGAAATTTACGCCGCCTGATCTGAACGATCTAAAAAATTAAACTGCTTTTTCCTTTGCTCCCTCGCTATCGTGCGAGTGTATAGGGAATTGCATTTGTCAGTCTCGTATGCATTCCGACGATATCGTCGGAACGAACTCAAGCAGCGTCTGTGTCATATGTCAGCGTTTGAAATAGGTTATGATCGAACTCTTTTCAATCGTATGGCTATTGATCGTATATCCTGCCATAGCAGAATCCGTATTTGCATCCAGTCCCAACTTCTCTACATCCAATGCATACACTGTTGTGATGTATCGGTGTGCTTTGTCTCCCATTGGAGGACACGCCCCTCCAAATCCTGGGTTTCCATAGTCTGTTTTGCTTTGGATGGCTCCTTTGGGCATGTTGTCCTTGCTGGCATTTGCTGGCAATGCAACGGTATCTTTGGGGATATCGAACACCACCCAGTGCCACCATCCGCTACCTGTAGGTGCATCGGGGTCATAGATAGTGACCGCAAAACTCTTTGTTCCTTTTGGTACACCACTCCAGCTGAGTTGAGGAGAGATATTGTTGCCTTTGCATCCAAATCCATCATAGACCTGATCGGCAGAGATTTGCCCATGCAGGTCATTACTTGTCAGTGTCAATCCTTCTGCCGACAATGCAGAACCCAGTAATAGAATCGTCGATATGGTCTTTATGGCTGTTTTCATTGTTACTCCTTGGTTTGGATAGTGTCATGATAGAATAAACCGGATAAAATATGTATAAAAACGTTACTAATGATGACAGAGATCGTTTTCTTCGCTCCACGTTATCGCAGGAGTATACGTGAATTGCATTTGTAAGTTTCGATGTACTCCGACAATATCGTCTGATTGAACTCAACTGATACGATTAATGATCTTGGCTCGCTTGTGCAACAAGCGAGGGGTATTTTCACTTCAGCTCCAGTGTCATGTTATGACTGTTACAATAGACGAACAAATCCCCCCTTTCCTTCATCTCTTCCATAGTTTTTCCTGAAGTTATGTTACAATTAAATTATAGCTTGATTTGAAAGGATCGTGATGTCCGTCTCCCTCGATATCAGTGTTATTTTTGATTTGCCGATGGGGCTGTTGCTCCTTGACCGCAATATGCGATATGTCACATGCAGCAAGCGGCTGCTTGAGGAATTCGGTCTTGAGAAAGGTGATCTTGAGGGGGAAGCCTTTCATGAACGTCTCGACACGCTCCCGCCGGAATGGAAAGGGATGCTCACAGCCGCCCTGGAGGGGAAAAAATCGAGCTTTTGTACGAACGGCATGGAGTTTCCAGACGGCTCGGTGCGCTATGTGGAGTGTGATATCTCACCCTGGCACGAGAGCTGCGGGGATATCAGCGGGATCATGGTGGTCGCCAGGGATGTGACGACCGGGATCATCAACCGGAAGCTCAAGGACGATCAGCTGCTCCACAGCGGCTTCTTCGATGAAGTCGATGCGATCATAGCGGCTATCGACAGCGACGGGAGGATGGTACGGCTCAACAAATACGGGCAGAAGTTCACGGGGTACAGCGAGACGGAGGTCGCACTGCAGCCGTACTTCTGGAAACGTTTCCTCCCCGAGGTGGTACGGGGCAAAGTGGCACAGATCATCGAGGAGGCCAGGAAGGGCAATATCGTCAAGCATTTCCAGAACGCATGGATATCCAAAGATGGTATAGAACACGCTTTCGAGTGGTCCAACCGTCTCTTTGTCAATGATGACGGTTCGATGCGCTACCTCCTCACCGTCGGTGTCGATGTGAGCGAGAAAATAGCTTACGAGATGAGACTCAAGGAGCTCAACAGCCGTTTCATCAATATGTTCGAGAACCACAACTCCATCATGCTCCTCGTCGATCCGAAAGACGGCAGGAGGATCATCGACGCCAACAAAAGCGCACAGGAGTTCTACGGGTATACAAAGGGGGAGTTTACACAGCTTTCGATATCCGATATCAATATCCTGGATCAGGATGTGATAGAGAAAAGTACCGACAGTGCGCTCCTACATACCCAAAACAGATTCTATTTCAGGCACCGTCTGAAAAGCGGCGAGATCAGGGATGTGGAGGTGAACTCCTCCCCGATCCACACCGATGAGGGGATGTTCCTCTTTTCGATCATCAAGGACATCACAAGGGAGCGGGAGAACGAAGCACGGCTCGACAAGGCCCTCGAGCATATCAAGTCGCAGAAGGAACGCTACAAAGGGCTGCTGAAGCTCTCCTCCGACGGGATCATCATCATCGATATGGAGGGGCGGATAGCAGAGTTCAGCAGTTATGCCGCTTCGATGCTCGGCTATGAGCCTGAAGAGATGTACGGGCTGCATGTGAGCGAGTGGGACAAGCTGCACACCAGGGAACAGGTCGCCGAAAATCTGAGGAGATTCGGCGAGACTCCAGTGACCTTCGAGACGGTACATACCCGCAAGGACGGCACCAGCTACGATGCGGCTGTCAGTGCGGTCAAGGTGATCGTCGACGGAGAGGAGCTCATCTACTCCACTGCGAGGGATATCAGCGAACAAAAGAGGCTCAGCAGACGGCTTGAGGAGCAGAAGGAGGAGTTCGAGACGATATTCAAGACCTCCAAGGACGGTATCGCCGTGGTCGATCTCGAGAGCAATTTCGTCAATGCGAACGAAGCCTATCTCAAGATGACAGGCTATACCCTCGAAGAGCTCAAGGCAAGTTCCTGTATGCTCCTGAGCGTCCCCGAAGATATCGAACGCTCCAGAGAAGTACTTGAAAAAGCTTACAGGGAAGGGTATATCGAGAACTTCGAGAAGCGCTGCCTGCGGAAGGACGGCTCGATCATCACCGTCAGTCTCAGTGCGTCGACGATGCCAGACAAGCAACATTTCCTCCTGACCACCAAGAACATCACGCAGGAGGCTGCGCTCAGGAAAGAGCTCGAGAAGCAGAAAAGGGAATACAAGCAGCTCATGGAGTTCTCCTCTGACGGGATCATCATCATCGACAGGAACGGCAACCTGGTCGAGCACAGTCTCCAGGCTGCCAAGATGCTCGGGTACAGCCCGGAGGAGATGCGGTCCCTCAATGTACTCGACTGGGATGTGACGATCGACGAGGCGGAAAGGGAGAGTATCATCGAGTCACTCGGTGAAAATCCCGTCACGATAGAGAGGAAGCACCGGCGCAAGGACGGGACGATCTACGACGCTTCGATCAGGCTGGTCAAGATCATGATCGATGACAGGGTCTATATCTATACGACAGCGCGCGACGTGACGGAGGACAACAAGCTCAAAGCGGCTCTCAAGGCGGCCAAGGAAGAGGCCGAGCAGCTCTTCGAGAGGACACCGATACCCATAGTGTTCAACGATGAGTTCGGCAATATCAGCAAACGGAACAAAAAGTTCATCGATCTCTTCGGCTATACCGATTCGGACGCATCCGATACCGGCAGCTGGTTCGAGCTGGCATACCCTGACCCGCAGTACCGTGAATACGTTCTCACGAGCTGGAACGAGTCGGTGGAGAACGCTTCGGGCAGAGACGGCGAGATCGAGGCGAGGGAGTATCGTGTCGCCTGCAAGAACGGCGAAGTGAGGACGATGCTCATAGGCGGGATGATCTTCGGAAAAAGCATCATCGTCACTTTCACCGACGTGACCGAGAGAAAAGAGTATGAAAAACAGCTCGAACTGGCCAAAGAGAACGCTGAAAAGGCCAACAAAGCCAAGTCGGAGTTCCTTGCCAATATGAGCCACGAGATACGCACCCCGCTCAACGGCGTGATCGGACTCACCGAGCTGCTCCTCGATACCGGTCTCGACGGTCTACAGAGGGACTACCTGCTCAAATCGAAGCAATCCTCCCAGGCATTGCTGCATATCATCAACGATATCCTGGACTACTCCAAGATCGAAGCGGGCAAGCTCGATATCATCGTCTCCAGGTTCAATCTCGGCACCATCGTGAACAATGTCTTCGACCTCTTCGGCTACCTGGTCTACGAGAAGGGGGTGACGCTCAGCTCCCATATCGATCCTGAGATACCGGAAGTCCTGATGGGGGATGCGCTGAGGATATCGCAGATACTCAACAACCTCATAGGCAATGCTATCAAGTTCACCCCCAGAGGGTTCGTCGACCTCGGGATAGAGCTCACGGCCCACGATGAGAAGCAGGTCACTCTGCGATTCAGCGTCAAGGACAGCGGCATAGGGATCGACGAAGAGCATCAGGGGAGGCTTTTCAGGGCGTTCGAGCAGGGGGACAGCTCGACGACCAAGATATTCGGCGGTACCGGTCTGGGACTGATGATCTGCAAGCAGCTCGTCGAGATGATGGGAGGGGAGATATGGTTCGAGAGCCAGAAAGGGAGGGGGAGCACCTTCACTTTCACCCTCTCCCTCAAGTATGTGGCCCGGGAGAGTATCGACGAGGAGAGTTCGCAGGCGATACAGGGGAGAGCGTTCGAACTGGTCGAGCCCAGGGACACCCTGCTGGTAGAGGATAACCACATCAACCGTATCGTGGAGAGCAAGACCCTGGAGAAACTGGGCTTCCGTGTCGATATAGCCCATAACGGCAAAGAGGCAGTGGAGAAGCTCAGGGCGCGCCGCTACGATATCGTCTTTATGGATATCCAGATGCCTGTCATGGACGGGTTCGAAGCGACGAAAGCGATCCGTGCTTTCGATCGGACGACACCTATCATCGCACTGAGCGCAGCGGTGATGCAGCGGGACAGGGAGCTCACCCAGGCGGCGGGGATGGACGGGCACATCGCCAAACCTATCGATCCGCTCGAGCTCCATTCGGTGATCGCAGGCTATTTCAGGCTCAGGACCAAAGAGACCCCCAGACCAGAGGCAGAAGAGAACGACCATCCTGTCGTCGAGGGGATCGATCTCGCCTCGCTGATCGACCGGCTCGGGTTCGAGCCCCAAAAGGTCTACGAGATGCTCGCAGACTTCAGCCGCAGGTACCGGGAGTATCCTGCGCTGCTCGATATGATGGAGCCGGGGAGCGAAGAGCTCAGAGGCACTGTCCATACCCTGCGTGGTCTTGCCGGCAATCTCCAGATGAACGGGCTCTATACACTGGCAGGTATCATCGAGAACAGCAGGGATATCGGGGAGGTATCCCGCGCACGAGTCAAGCTCAGAAATACTCTGGTGAGGGTCACGGCATCGATCGATACCGTGATCGTACCGCTCCTTTCCAAACCGGAGAAAAGCTATACAAAAGAGAGTATCCTTGAACATATTTCTCTCCTTATCGAGGATATACAGGGATACAACTATATCGCGCCGTCAAGGATCGATGAACTGATACAGATGCTCAGAGATCACGGTGAATCGGCTACAATCGAGCGTTGCTTCGGCAAACACGAGTATGAAAAGCTCGGAAGTCTGCTGCAAAAGATCAAAAAGGAGCTCGAATGAAAAGAGTGTCGGCAGTACTGGCCTTCCTCCTGGCCTGGTTCGCTCTGTCCGCATGTACGGAGAAGAAACATGAGAAGTTCGTCATCGCGGTGAATCCGTGGATAGGATACACACCGCTGCTCTATATCAAGGAGTCCGGATGGTTCGATGAGTACAACATCGACGTGCTCCATGTCATCTCCCTCTCGGAGAGCGTCAAACTCCTCGAAAGCGATATGGCGCAGGCGATAGGGGGAACGCAGCAGGAGTACCTGCACCTCTCGCGGACGATGAAGACATACCCTGCGATCCTGCTAGACCACTCCAACGGCGGCGATGCGATCTACGCCAGTCTCGATATGGCACAGATCAAGGGGAGTACGACGCCTATCCACACCTATATGGAGACAGGGACGGTCAACGAGCTCCTCTTCGATCTGTTCGTCAAAAAATACGATCTCAACAGCTCTATGTTCATCAAGAACGATCTTGACCAGTATTCCATTTCCAAACTCAGGCGGGACGGACTCGACCATGATGCCATGCTGATCTCCTACGAGCCCTATCTCGGGCAGATAGCGAGGAACGGGTTTCGCGAGGTGGCCAACAGTACGGATCATGAGCTCCTCATCGTCGATATGCTCCTCGTACGGGACAAATACTACGATAAGCA
Source organism: Campylobacterota bacterium (assembly GCA_003252535.1). Lineage (GTDB taxonomy): Bacteria > Campylobacterota > Campylobacteria > Campylobacterales > Sulfurovaceae > SZUA-451. The sequence goes on from QKDN01000041.1 coordinate 7,418, forward strand.
GCGCAGTCAGCTCGAGGTGATCAACAGGCTTATCGGCAAGGCGCTCGACGATCTCCACAAGGACCCCCGCCGGTACTATCAGAAGATCAGGCGCTACCTTGACAACCAGAGCTATGAGGAATTCCTCGAAAGTCTCAAAGGGATATGCTGGATATACTCCGACTCAAGCATGCATATCGATGAACTCATCAAACAAAATCTCCCTACAGGAAATCTTCTCAATGCGACTAAATAAAGTATTCAACATCACCTTCCTGACACTTTTCCTGATCATGCTGCTGATGGTGGGGCTCTATGGTCTCAATACCAACAATTCGTTCCTTACCAAGATATTCTACCACCTCAAGGAGCACAGCTACCATATCAGCAACGACCTCTCCCGCAGTATCTCAGGCGGCAATATCAACGGGATGCAGAGGGAACTTGGCGCCTACAGTAATTCCTTCGAGGCATTCGAGGGGATAGCGATCTATGACAACAGCGGTAAGATGATCCTCGGAACCGAAAGCGGTAGCAGTGATGCAGTCGATCTCGATGCGATCCCGTTGCTGAGCGATATCGACCCGAAGGGGATCGTGCGGTATGAGAGGGTGCGGTCCATATTCTACGATCCCAAGAGCAACAGTATCTACCATATCGTATACAAGCTCGACCACCTGCATATCGGCGAACACATCTTCCAGGATGTCTACAAACCCCTGATTATGCTTACGATAGTGATGGCAATCCTCTATATCGTCTTCTATTATCTTCTCAGCATCTACTTCACCAGGCCTGTCTCCAGGCTCCTTGAGGCAGTAGAGGCGAGCGTGAGCGAAGGGGACATCGACCGCAACCCCATCATGCCGGAGATCGCCGTCCTCCATCAGCGGCTGCTTCAGTATCACAGGGAGCTCCTCGAAGAGAGGAACAAGGTGCAGCAGTTCGCCAACGAGCAGAGTATGCTCCTCTCGCTCTTCGACAAAGGGGATTCGGTACTTTTCAAGTGGAACAACGACGAATACTGGAGTATCGCGTATGTCTCGGCCAATGTCGGGAGGCTGATGGGGTATGACGAAGAGGAGTTCATGAGCGGGAAGGTGGTCTATGCTTCGTGTATCCATCCCGACGATCTTGGGCAGGTCTTCAGCGAGGTGCAGGAGGCGATCAGGAAGAACGCAGACTACTTCGTCCATTCCCCCTACCGTATCATCACCAAAGAGGGGGAGGAGCGGTGGATACTCGACCATACCGTTACCCAGAAGGACGAGAGCGGGGCGATCACCCACTTCATCGGCTACCTGCTCGATATCTCCGAGCGTATCGGGCACGAGAAGGTGCTGAACGAGGCCAAAGAACATGCCGAAGCGGCCAACCGTGCCAAATCGGAGTTCCTCGCCAATATGAGCCATGAGATACGCACCCCGCTCAACGGGATCATCGGTCTCACCGAACTCGTCCTCCATACCGAGCTCGACACGCTCCAGCGCGACTACCTGCTCAAGTCGAGACAGTCCTCCAATGCGCTGCTCCATATCATCAACGACATCCTCGACTACTCCAAGATCGAGGCGGGCAAGCTCGATATTCTGAAGAGCGAATTCGATCTCAATGCCCTCCTTGGCAATATCTCCGATCTCTTCGGGTACATGGTCTATGAAAAAGGGCTCGATCTCACCTTCACACTCGATCCCGAAGTGCCGCTCCTCCTCTACGGCGATCCGCTGCGTATCACACAGGTGCTCAACAATCTCATCGGCAACAGTATCAAGTTCACCGACGAGGGGTTCGTCAATCTCGATGTCGCCCTGCTCGACAAGAGTCCAGACAGTATCACGATCAGGTTCAGCATCAGGGACAGTGGCATTGGGATCGACGAAGAGCACCAGAGCAAGCTCTTCAGGGCCTTTGAACAGGGGGACGGCTCTACGACGAAAAAGTTCGGCGGGACGGGACTGGGGCTGATGATCTGCAAGAAGCTCGTCGAGATGATGGGCGGGACGATCTGGTTCGAGAGTCGCAAAGGGAGAGGAAGCACCTTCAGCTTCTCGATCACCCTTGGCTACAGCGAGCAGAGCATCGTCCAGAGTCCCGTCTCCATCCTCCCCAAAGGGCGTTTCCTCATCGTAGAGGACAACGATATCGAGAGAACCTATCTCGGCGGACTGCTCAAGAGTATGGGGATCACTGTCGAAGAGGCACCGAACGGCTCCATCGCATGGGAGATGATCCAGAAAGAACATTTCGACTATATGCTGATCGACTGGAAAATGCCCGGTATGGACGGGCTGGAGCTGCTGGAGCGACTGAGCGGATCGGGGATCAAAATACCGCGAGTCCTGATGATCACCGCCTACGCGCAGAAAGAGTTCCTCGAAGAGTCCGACAGGAGGGGGATCAAGGTCGACAAGATACTCGAAAAACCCTACACCCCATCGACCCTCTACGACAGGCTCTCCGACACCTACCCCGCAGTGGGGAGGAACCCGCTCGATCCCACCACTATGTCGGTCCTCACCGCACCGGCCCGCACGCTGCTGGTCGAGGACAACCAGACCAACCAGATCGTAGCCGGCAAGACACTGGAGAAGATCGGATTCGATGTTGTGATCGCCCAGAACGGGATCGAAGCGGTGGAGATGATGCGCGGGGGCGGGTACGATATCGTATTCATGGATATCCAGATGCCTGTGATGGACGGCTTCGAAGCGACAAAGAACATCAGGACATTCGACCAGGAGACGCCGATCATCGCCCTCAGTGCGGCAGTGATGCAGCGGGACAAGGAGCTCACCAGGGCAGCGGGGATGAACGGGCATATAGCCAAGCCGATAGACCAGGGGGAACTGCTGTCGGTGATCTCTCACTACTTCGGGCTCAGGTCTGCCGGTATCGTCGAAACTCCGGAAGAGACGTACCACCATCCACAGCTCGACGGGGTCGATATGGGAAAACTGTTCGGGGCACTCGGACCCGGGGAGCAGCGTATCTACGGTATGCTTGCTGATTTCGGCAAGAAATACAGGACGTTCATGAGCGATCTGGACGGGATCGATGTCATGGACGGAGAGTTCGCGAAAAGTATCCACAAGCTCAAGGGGCTCAGTGGCAATCTCCAGATGCAGGAGATATTCGATCTCTCATACGCTATCGAGAAGGCCGAGGAGCGTACAGGGAAGAGCGATGCGCTCTCGAAGCTCGGCAGAGCCCTCGCTGCTGTCGTCGGTGAGATAGAGGAGAAGATCGTACCGCTGCTTGCGAAAGAACAAACAGTGTATAATTCCGATCAGATAGTGGGGTCTCTCGATACACTTGTCGGGGATATCGAATCGTTCAACTATATCGGTACGGAGAGGATCAGGGAGCTTGTCGGTATGCTCTCCACGACCGTATCGGCCGGGGAGCTCGAGACTTTGCAACAATCTTTCGCCGACAACGATTACGAAACGCTCTCGGCAACGCTTCGTAATATTCGCAAGGAGTTCGAATGAAGAAAGCAACCGTTATCATCGTAGACGACGAGGCGATCAATGTCGAAGTGGTAGCAGGATTGCTCGGAGACGAGTACAATATCAAAGTGGCATTTGACGGCGAGCAGGCGATCCGGGTAATAGAAAAGGTGAGACCAGACCTGATCCTCCTCGATATCCACATGCCCAAACTCGACGGCTACGGTGTGGCAAGGATACTCAGGGAAGACCCCGATCTCAGGGAGATCCCTTTCATCTTCCTCACTGCCAAGCAGGACAGCGACTCTATCGTCGAGGGATTCCGGCTCGGGGCGACAGACTATATCACCAAACCGTTCAAGAAAGAGGAGCTCCTCGTACGCGTCGCCAACCATATCAAGGTGAAGCAGCTCCAGAACAAGCTCAACGAGTCCAACAGGATGATGCAGCACTACCTTGAGATCATCGACCGTTATGTGATCACCCTCGAGACCGATGTCAGGGGGAATATCGTCAAGGCGAGCAACGCCTACTGCAAGCTCAGTGGCTATACCAAAGATGAGATCGCCGCCAAGGAGGCCTCGATATTCAGCGCCAAAGAGAAGCCGAAGGACTTTTACCCGGAGTTCATCGAAACCCTCAGTATGGGTGGAGTATGGAACGGCGAGCTGGGGTGCAGTACCAGGGACAATCGCCCTTTCTGGCTCAATATGACGATCCTCCCGAAGTACGGCTGTGAGAAACGGCTCGAGGGGTTCACGGCGATCGCTACCGATATCACCGACAAGAAATACATCGAGATACTCGCCGAACAGGACCCCCTCACCAAGCTTTACAACCGCGGCAAGCTCGACTGTTTCCTCGAAGAGAAGATCGCAGCGGCACAGGATGGCGGGAAGCAGTTCTGCGTGATGATCGTCGATGTCGACCACTTCAAGAGCGTCAACGACGAGTACGGCCACCAGGTGGGTGACAGCGTGCTGAAGCAGTTCGCCCGTATCCTCCAGAGCAAGATCGATCTGCGGGATATCCTCGGGCGCTGGGGCGGCGAGGAGTTCGTCATCATACTCTCTGACCTCGGTGCAGAGCAGGCGAGGGGAGTAGCAGAGCGGATACGGCACAATATCGAGGGATTCGACTTCGATACGGTAGGGACCAAGACCGCCAGCTTCGGTGTGACCGACTACCGCAGTGGCGACACCCTCAGCACTCTGATCAAGCGGGCGGATGATGCCCTCTACAGGGCGAAGAACGAGGGGAGGAACCGCGTCGTATTTCTATGAAGACCTTCGTCAAGCACAACACAACGCCTTACCCCGATATCCTCCTGCGGGAAGCGCAGGGGATAGAACTCCTCTCACAAGCCCTCGCGGTGAACACCCATCTGAAAGTCCCGGAAATATTCCATGCCGATACACGCACCCTGGAGGCGGAATATATCGGGAGTATCGCTCCTGATGCGGCACACTCTTGTGATCTGGGGAGAGGGCTGGCGGAGCTTCACTCGATTCCCCGGTCGTACTACGGGCTTGATGAGGACAACTATATCGGTCTCAATCCTCAGAAGAACTGCCGCAGCGATGACTGGGGGAGCTTCTTCGTCGACTACCGTCTGGGATACCAGGTCTCACTGATCAGGGACAGCAGGATTCGCAGTGAGTTCGCGGAGGTATTGGGACGAAAGGGAGAGAGCCTCGCGCAGTATCTCAGCGCCCATACCGACCGCCCCTCGCTCCTCCACGGCGACCTCTGGAGCGGCAATGTCCTCTATGGCAGGGACGGTGTCTACCTGATCGACCCGGCGGTTTATCACGGCGACCGGGAGGTCGATATCGCCATGACCGAGATGTTCGGCGGGTTCGGCCGGGAGTTCTATCGGGCCTACGACGAGCACTCACCGCTCAGCCTAGAGTACCCGACCAAGAGGATCATCTACAACCTCTACCACTATCTCAATCACTACAATCTCTTCGGTTCGTCGTACCTGGATGGGGTAAGGAGAGGGTTTGAGGTGGTGGAGGGGGTATGACATCTTTGTCATTGCGGGCTTGACCCGTGATCCATTCAGATTTACACATATTTATGCTGTAGGTTCGATTTCATCGAACATGATTTTGCATAACGAGATCGTTCTACCTCTGTGATATTCGTTCGATGAAATCGAACCTACGATCTATAGGTGGGACTGAAGCCGCCGTAAAGAAATATCCTGACATCCGTAGGGTGGGCTTGCCAGCCCACCGATAATTACACATACAATGATTTCTCGGATTGTACGATGTTTGTCAAATGCAACAAGCGGTGGATTTCGCCCGCCCTATAAACACTATATTTCACCCAAATGTGCTATACCTGTAATGTGATCTAGCAGCGTTGACTCATTGACAAAACTCATATCATACATACTTGTAATCCCCTGAGCATGATTGATATCCAATCCAAAGGCACATAATATAAAGTTTTCTTTTTCTATTTTGAGCTTTTTCTTTAATTGCAGATATTTGTCAATATCTTGTCTGAAGTCCCCACTCTTGCATTCGATAAAAATAGGTATATTATTCCGAGTTAGGAAAAAAAG